>JBHORC010000011.1:0-123584 GCA_042408445.1 Chloroflexota bacterium | reverse complement strand
CCGGCTCATCGCCGGCGCCCGCCTCCCCTCAGTACAGGAACAGCAGCTCGCGATACTTCGGCAGCGGCCAGAGGTCGTCGCTGACGACCGCCTCGAGCTCGTCCGCAACGACGCGAAGCTCGCTCTGGGCCGGGATCACGGACGTCACGAACGCCCGGGCCTCCTCCTCGACCGTGCCCGCCTCGTGGGCGGCGTGCTGGGCGTGCTCGAGGCCATCGATCGCCTCGACCAGCCGGTCCACCAACCCGCCCACGCGGTCGCACATCGTCGCCACGCCCCGGGACGCGCCGGAGGCACCCGCCTCGGCGAGGATCGAGAGGTAGCGGGCCGCCGCGGGCAGGATCATCGTCCGGGCGATGTCGAGCGCGCAGCTCGCCTCGATGTTGCCGACCTTGACGTAGTGCTCCCAGGCGATGTCGACGCGTGACGCGAGCTCGCGATCGGACAGCACCCCGAACGACGCGAAGAGCTTGCGGGCCCTCGGTGTCGCGAGCGCCGGCAGCGCGTCGACGGTCGTCGGGTTGTTCGGCAGGCCGCGGCGGGCCGCCTCCGCGTGCCACTCCTCCGAGTAGCCGTTGCCCTCGAAGAGGACCTGCTTGTTCGCCCGGACGATGGACGAGAGGATCTCCGTGAGGCCCTCGAAGTCGCCCCGGTCCAGCTTCTCGAGCTCATCGGCGAGCCGCGAGAGGGAATCGGCGACGGCGGTGTTCAGGACGGTCTGCGGCCAGTAGATCGGGGCCGATGAACCCACCGCCCGGAACTCGAACTTGTTGCCGGTGAAGGCGAACGGCGAGGTCCGGTTGCGGTCCGTGGCGTCCTTCGGAAGGACCGGCAGGGACGTGACGCCGAGCTCGACCTCGCCGCCCTTCTTGGACGCCGACGCGGCGCCCTGCTCCAGCTGGCCGATGACGTCCTCGAGCTGGGAGCCGAGGAAGATCGACATGATCGCGGGCGGCGCCTCGTTCGCTCCGAGGCGGTGGTCCTGGCCGGCATCGGCGATTGACGCGCGGAGGATGTCGGCGTGCTCGTTGACCGCCCGGATGACGCCGATCAGGAAGGCGAGGAACTGGGCGTTGGCATGCGGGTCCGTCCCCGGGTCGAGGAGGTTCTCGCCGTCGTCGGTCGCCATCGACCAGTTGTTGTGCTTCCCGGAGCCGTTGATCCCGGCGAACGGCTTCTCGTGGATCAGCAGCGCCAGGCCGTGCCGGGGGGCGAGGCGGCGCATCGTCGCCATGACGAGCATGTTGTGGTCCGACCCGACGGAGGTCGGCTCGAAGACCGGCGCCATCTCGAACTGGCCCGGGGCGACCTCGTTGTGGCGGGTCTTCGCCGGGATCCCGAGGCGCCAGAGCTCGCGATCCAGATCCATCATGAACGCGAGGATCCGCTCGCGGATCGCGCCGAAGTACTGGTCCTCCAGCTCCTGGCCCTTCGGCGACGGGGCGCCGAAGAGCGTCCGTCCGGTCAGGACGAGATCCGGCCGCTGCTCCGCGAGCCGGCGGTCGACGAGGAAGTACTCCTGCTCCGGCCCGATCGTCGTGAACACGCGTGACGCGGCCGAGTTGCCGAACCAGCGGAGGACGCGAAGCGCCTGCTTGCCGAGCGCCTCCTGCGAGCGGAGGAGCGGGATCTTGTGGTCCAGCGCCTCGCCGGTGAACGAGACGTAGGCCGTCGGGATCGTCATCGTGACGCCGTTCGGCTCGACCTGGAGGAAGATCGGCGAGGTGACGTCCCAGGCGGTGTAGCCGCGGGCCTCGAAGGTGGCGCGGATGCCGCCGGACGGGAACGACGACGCGTCTGGCTCGCCCTGGATCAGGTTCTTGCCGGAGAACTCGGCGATCGTCCGGCCGTCGCCGGTCGGGTTCAGGAACGAGTCGTGCTTCTCGGCGGTCGAGCCGGTCATCGGCACGAACCAGTGGGTGAAGTGCGTCGCGCCGTGCGACATCGCCCATTCCTTCACGCCGTGGGCGACCGCGTCGGCGATGACGGCATCGAACGGCTGGAGGCCGGCGATCGTCCGGCGGAGGCCCTCGAAGATCGGCTTGGGGAGGTACTGCCGCTGGGCGACCTCGTGGAAGACGTACTGGCCGAAGATCTCCTCCCCGGCGTGCTCCATGTAGTCCTGGGTCGCCCCGACCCGCTGGCTGGCGATCGCGGCGATCGCGGTGTCCCGTGCGGTCATGTCCCTCCTCGCTTCCTCGCTGTGGATCCCATTCGTCGTTGCTGGATCACGGCCGTCAGAACGCCTCCAGGTAGCGGTCCAGCTCCCAGCCGGTGACCTGGGTGCGGTACTCGTCCCACTCGGCCCGCTTGGCCGACACGTACTGGGTCAGGACGTGGTCGCCGAGCGCGGCACCGATCACCGGATCGGCGGCGAGCTCGTCGATCGCCTCGCCGAGCGTCCCCGGCAGCTCGCGGATCCCGCGCTCGGCGATCCGGGCCGCGTCCATCTCGAAGAGGCTCTCCTCGACCGGATCGGCGAGGGTCAGGCCGCGCTCCACGCCGTCGAGCCCGGCCGCGATCATCGCGGCGAAGGCCAGGTAGGTGTTCGAGGCGGGGTCCGGGCAGCGGACCTCGACGCGCGTCCCCTCGATCGACTTCCCCGGCGACACCTTCGGCACGCGGATCAGCGCCGAGCGGTTCGTCCGCCCCCACGTCAGGTAGGTCGGCGCCTCGAAGCCCGGGACGAGCCGCTTGTAGCTGTTCACGAGCGGGGCAAGGATCGCGATCATCCCGCGGGCGTGGGCCAGGACCCCGGCGGTGTACGAGCGGGCGACGTCCGACAGTCCGTACTGGTTGTCCGGATCGGCAAACGCATTCCGCTCCTCCGCGATCGACCAGAGGCTCTGGTGCGTGTGCATCCCGGAGCCGTTGATCCCGTGGATCGGCTTGGGCATGAAGGTCGCGTGGAGGCCGTGCTGCTGGGCGATCGCCTTCAGGGCGAACTTGAACGTGATCGCGTTGTCCGCGGTCCGGAGCGCATCGGAGTACTCGAAGTCGATCTCGTGCTGGCCGGGCGCGACCTCGTGATGCGCGGCCTCCACCCGGATCCCGAACGCCTCGAGTGCGTCGACCATGTCCTGGCGGACCTCCTGGGCCAGGTCCGTCGAGAAGTCGAAGTAGCCGGCGCGGTCGTGCGGCAACGGCTCGATGCCGCCGTCGGGGTTGCGCCGGAACAGGAAGAACTCGAGCTCCGGGCCGGTGTTCACGACGTAGCCCAGACGGCGCGCCCGCTCGACCTGGCGGCGGAGGACGTGCCGCGGGTCGCCGGTGAACGGCTCGCCGGACGGGGTGTAGACGTCGCAGATGACCCGCGCCGTGCCACGTGGGCCGCTGGCCGACTGCCATGGGATGTCGGCGAACGTCGTCATGTCCGGCACGAGGTACTGATCGCTCTCGGCGATCCGGGTGAAGCCCTCGATCGAGCTGCCGTCGAACCAGGTGCCGTGCCGGACGGAGCCCTCGAGCTGGTGGATCGGGATCGTTACGGCCTTGACGACACCGAGGATGTCGGTGAACTGGAGCTGGACGAAGCGGATCCCGCGGGCTCGCGCCTCCGCGATCCGCTCTGCTCCGTCAACCGTCTCGGGCGCGATCACCACCGATGCGTTCGTTCCTCGGAGTTGTGCTTGGCGCACCGGTTCCGGAGTTGGCACGCCGCTTGCCCGTCAGCATAGCGCCGGTCGTCGCCGCGATCGGGCCTTGTGGTTCAGCGAACTTGTTCTTCGTGCACAAGTCGTAGCGCGAGCGCGAGTGGGAGGCGAAGCTCGGGATCGTTGAGCCGCCAGCCGGTCGCTTCCTCGATCCGGCGAACGCGGTAGGCGATCGTGTTCCGGTGGACGCCGAGGGCGGCTGCGGCCTCGGCGGCATCGGGGTGATCGAGGACGGCGCGAAGCGTGTCCAGCCGCTCGCGGCGGACGTCGGCCCGGCCGCCGAGCAGCGGCGCAAGGAGCAACCGCGCCTGGCGCTCGCCGTCCGGGAGGTGGCGAAGGCTGCCCAGGAGCCGGTATGCGGGCAGCCGATCCGCCCGGGCGACGCGCGGCGGGGTCAGGAGCGTCTCGATCGCCTCAAGCGTCACCCGCGCATCCGCTTCGGCGGTGGGGCGGCCTGCCGGGTCCGTGAAGGGCCGCGACACCGCCACGGATCGTCCGAGGAACGTCGCCACGCGCTCGGCGAGGAGCAGCCCGGCCGGATCGTCCCGCTCCGGCGCGGCGGCGACGACCCGGAGCTCGACGCTGAGCGCGTCGCCGCGGAGCGCCATCCGACGGCCGGGGGCGATCGCCCGAATCCCGCGTCGGACCGCCTCGCGGGCCCTGACCGCGGGATCGCCGGCCGGCGGAGCGCCTCTCTCCGGCCGGACGGCCACCGCCCGGCCATCGCCGGCGTGGTCGCCAGCGCCGCCATCCAGCTCGACCTGGCGCGCCACGATCACGACCCACGGCGGCCCGTCGCCGGGCAACGCCTCCTGGCGTCCGGCGGTGCCACCCACGCCCCGACCCTGCCGGGCCATCTCGAGGGCGAGGAAGCGAACGATCCGCCCGAGCGTCGCCCGCTCCAGCTCCGTCGCCGGAGCGTCACCGAGCAGGGCCAGGCTCCCGACGGCAGGCGGTCCGCCCTCGAACGCGAGCGGGACGCGGACGGCGGCGTGGCGCGGTCGCCGCGCGTAGGCCGCCGCGGCGGCAGGAGCGCCTGGCGCATCGGGTGGGGCATGGACAGCGAGCGGCGCACCGTCCGCGCCCTCGATGGCGATGGCGCGCGTCAGGAATCCGGCGATCGCCGCGGCGAACTCCTGCGCACCGCCATCGGCGAGCGCCACCTGGGCAAGACGCGTCTCGAGCGCCGTCGCCTCGCGATCGAGCTCGGCGCGGTGCCGGACGAGGAAGTCGATCGCCGCCCGCTCGATGGCGACGGCGTCGCCGGCCGCGGCGTCCAGGACCGGCAATCCGGCCGTCCGGGCTGCGGCAATGAACGCGTCCACGGTGGATGGCCGGGCGTCCGACGCGTCCCGCACGAGAACCACGCCGGCGAGCTCCGTCTCGGCCGCCGAGCGGACGAGCGCCGCCACGGCGTCGTCGTCCGGGGCGACGACCGCGAGCGCGGCCACCGGGACGATCGCGAGGTCGCCGGCCTCGAGCGCGTCGAACGCCGGGACGCGGGCCCGCATGAGCCGCACCCAGGCGACGTCGCCCGCGTCGCCGTTGGGTGGCACGATCCAGCGCGCCTCGGGAGCCACGGCCGCGCGGAGCGCCTCGATCGTCGCCATCACCCGCAGAGTGGCAGGTCCGGCGGGCGCGGATGCGACCGCGTCCGCGCGGCGACGTCAGCCGGTCGCCGGGCCCGGAGTAGTAGCAGCTCGGCGGCGGGCGACGAGGTCGTCGAGCAGCCGGCCGAACTCGCGCTCCACGTCCACGTAGCGGTCCGACCGGGCGACGATCGAGAGCGCACCGGCCGGCGTGAGCTTCGCCCAGATCCGTCGCCGCGGCAGGTAGAACGTGATCCCGATCCCGGCGATCAGGAACCCGAACGCCGCCCAGACGATCCCCTGCCCCGGGTCCTTCTTGGCGATGATCAGGGCGTAGTCCGTGAACCGCCGAACGCCCACGGAGAAGTCCTGGCCGGGCGGCACACGCGCCTCGCCGGCCGAGACGACCACCGGCTCGAAGTTGTCGTAGTGCGGCGAGCCGTCCGCCTCCGTGCCGTTGACCGCGTACGGGACGACGAGGACCTCGCCCGTCCCGTCGCTGTTCCGCTGCAGGAGGAGCTGGAGCCCGACATCGCGGCCCGGCACGGTCATCGAGCCGTACGGGAAGCCGGACGCCTGGTCCGTGAGGGGCACCGGACCGTCCCACAGCGGCTTGCCGTCCGAGCCGGTGATCACGAGGTCCGGCGCGGGGCCGAACGCGTTCTGATGGAACGAGTAGCCATCGACCGTCAGCGGGTCGTTCACGCGGATCGTCTTCCGGGCGATCTCGCGGCCGTTCTGGAACACGCCCAGATCGGTCGTGAAGTCCGTCGCCTGGCCCGTCTGAAGGAAGCCGGGCGCCTCGAAGTCGTAGTTCTTGACGAGCAGGAGGTCCGGCGTCCCGACCGGCTGGACGGTCAGCGAATCACCCTCGGCGATCA
Organism: Chloroflexota bacterium; assembly: GCA_042408445.1. Classification (GTDB taxonomy): domain Bacteria; phylum Chloroflexota; class Limnocylindria; order Limnocylindrales; family CSP1-4; genus CF-46. The sequence continues at coordinate 117,461 of JBHORC010000011.1, read as the reverse complement.
CGAGGCCCTGCTCGTCGCCGAGCCGCCACGTCACGACCGCCGCGACGAGGAACAGGATCAGCCCGAGGTGGGTGAACAGCGTCGCCAGCTTCGTCCAGCGATGCCGGTCGCCGTACAGGTAGCTGGTCCCGTCGGCCTCCGCCTCGCGGACGTGGAACCGCTGCCGGCGCAGCGCGGCGCGGACGTCGTCCGCCGTGACGCCGGTCATCGCCGCGCGGTCGGGCAGCGCCGGGTCGTAGAACGCGTCGGGCTGGACGACCCGGATCTCCGCCGCCTGGCGGTAGAGCTTCGGCGTCCGCTCCAGGGTGCAGACGATGATCGACACGACGAGGACGACGAGCCCGAGGGTGAACCAGGTCGACGAGAAGATGTGGAAGACCTGGAGGCGCTCCATCGCGTCGACGAGGCCACGACCGAACACGCCGTCGTAGCGGGCGTGGATGTCGGCCATCGCCGTCTGGTAGTCGCCGGCCGACCGGAACGCGAACCCGGGCAGCTGCCGGATCGTCATCCCGACGACCGCGAGCAGCGACAGGACGATGATCTGGACGACGGCGAAGTCGACCGACGTGAACAGGCGAAGGACGACGCGGCCGAGCCGCTCGAACACGTCGGGGCGCGGCGGCCGAGCCGAATCGGCCCAGGTCGTCACGGGACTGGCGATGACGCGACCTCCGGTCCGATCAGACGCCGGCCGGCTCGCCGAGGCCGAGCGGCGCCGCGGCGCCGGGGCGTCCCGCCGCCGCTCGCGCGGCCTCGAGCGCCTGCTCGAAATCGGCGATCAGGTCGTCGACATCCTCGAGCCCCACCGAGCAGCGCAGGAGACCCGCGGTGATGCCGGCGGCCGCGAGCGCCGCATCGTCGAGCTGGCGATGCGTCGTCGACGGCGGATGGGCGACGATCGTGAACACGCTGCCCAGGGACGCCGTGCGCTCCGGGATCGTGAGGGCATCGATGACGGCCTCGCCGGCCCGTCGCCCGCCGGCGACCTCGAACGCGAGCATGCCGCCGCCACGGCTGAGCTGCCGCGAGGCGACCTCGGACTGCGGATGCGACGGCAGCGACGGATGCCAGACCCGCGTCACGCCGTCCTGGGCCTGCAGCCAGGCGGCCAGCGTCGTCGCGGTCGCCGAATGGCGCTCCATCCGCAAGGCGAGCGTGGAAAGGCCGCGCATCGCAAGGAACGCGGCGTGGGGATCGAGGCTCGCCCCCGTGTCGACCTGGAAGTCCCGCACCCGGTCGACGAGCGCTGCGGAGCCGACGACCACGCCGGCCATGACGTCCGAGTGCCCGGACAGGTACTTCGTGGCCGACTCGCAGACGAGGTCCGCGCCCAGCTCGATGGGCCGGCAGAGATACGGCGACGCGAACGTGTTGTCGACGATGTACGAGGCGCCGTACCGATGGGCGAGGTCGGCGAGGGCGACGTGGTCGGCGACCACGATCGTCGGGTTCGCGATCGACTCCGCGTAGAGGACGCGGGTCGGCGCCGCGGCGAGCGCGGCCTCGACCGCCGCGAGATCCGTGACGTCGACGAAGACCGCGGTCACGCCCAGCCGGCCGAACACATTCAGGAGCTGGGCCCGCGTCGTGCCGTACGAGGCCTGGGTCGCGACGACGCGGTCGCCGGCCCGGAGCAGCGTCCCGAGTGCGGCGTGGATGCCGGCCATCCCCGACGCGAACGCGAAGCCGGCTTCGGCGCCCTCGAGCTCGGCGACCGCGGCCGCGAAGGCCACGACGGTCGGGTTGTCGAGGCGGCCGTAGGCGTAGCCCGGAACCTCGCGATTCGCCACCGCGCCGAGCTCCTCGGCGTCCGCGGCGCTGAACGTCACCGTCTGGTAGATCGGGACGGACGTGGGCCGCTGGTCGACGACGGGTAGCCGGTGGGCCGCGCGGATCGCCCGGGTCGCGAAGCCCCGCGGGCCGCTGGCGCGGCGGGCGCGCGGGTCCGCGGCGTCGGGATCCGGGGAGTGATCGGCCATCCGGCCGATCCTACACCGAGTCGTCCGGACGCTTGCGCGAGCGGTTCCCTCGCGATCCCGGACCCGGGGCGACGCCGTCCGCCGGGCGGCCGCGACGGCCGTCACCGGCGGAACCTTGCCCCTCCCGCGCGTCGGCCTGGGCGTCCACGACCGACGGGTTCGAATGCGTTCGAGCGGCGGCCGGCGTGGACCCCGAGCTGCCGAGGAACACCGGCTCGCCCACGTCGCCGTCCCCCTCATCGGACTCGCCCGCGGCGTCGTCGTCCATCGAGCCGTCGCCGGCCTCGTCCTCGGGTCCGGGCATCGAGACACCCGTGACCCGGTTCTTGCCGGCCCGCTTCGAGCGGTACATCGACCGGTCCGCGGTGATCATCAGCTCGTCGCTCGTTCGGCCGTCCTCGGGGAAGCTCACGACACCGATGGAGACCGACGGCCGGATCTCGCTGCCGGCGAGGATCACCCGCAGGTCCGCGACCTCCTGGCGGATCTTCTCGGCGAGGACGAAGGCGCCGCTCGGGTCCGTCTCCGGCAGAAGGACGACGAACTCGTCGCCGCCGTACCGGGCGGCCGTGTCGATCCGGCGGCTGCCGGACTGGATCACCTCGCCGACGCCGCGCAGGACGCGGTCGCCGAAGAAGTGGCCGTGCCGGTCGTTGATCTGCTTGAGCTCGTCGAGATCCATCATCAGGAGGCAGAAGCCGCGTCCGGAGCGGGCGCTGCGGGCGATCTCGCGATCGACCGCCGCGAAGAAGTACGTCCGGTTGTAGAGCGCGGTCAGCGGATCGATCGTCGAGAGGCGGATCGCGGCGTCCCGGCCGCGGCGCTGCTCGCGGGCGATGACGGTCGCCACGTAGGCCAGCAGGACGAGCGCCGTGATGTTGATCCCGACAACGGCGATCGTCTGCGGCGCGATCCCGGCCGTGCCCGGTGGCGCGATCGCGACGAGATACGCGAGACACGCCGCGGCCGCCAGGGCGAACGTGATCCGCGGCGACACGACGAGCGCGGCGCCGCCGACGATCAGGGGGAACGTGAAGAAGAACGGGCTCGCGTCGCGACCGGTCAGGACGACGAGCAGCGTCGCGAACGTGAGGGCGACGCTCCCCTCGAGGACGAAGCGGGCGGCGCCGAGTGCGCCGGCCGGCAGCAGGTCATGGACGATGACGACGAACAGGCCGGCCGCGCCGAGCAGGGCGAAGATCGCCGGCTGGGTATCGCGCCAGAGCCCCGTCAGGGCGACGATTGTCGACGTGGCGAGGATGAAGATCCACGAGACGATCCGGACGACCCGGTCGTAGGCGCCCGTCGAGACGCCGTCGAACTCGCCCAGATCGATCGCCGAATCGGCTGTGTGGCCTGCGGTCGGGCGACGTCGCTCGCCAACATCGAACGGGGTGGTGGTGGACGGCAGCGGTCCGCGCCGGCCGAGCAGCATCGGCACGACGATCGTGGCCATCACCGCCAGGTTGGCGATGATCGCGAGCAGGATCAGGCTCTGGACCGGCTCCACCGGGCGATTCGACCTCGAGCACAGCGGGACAGCCGTCCCGGATGCGCATCGTAGCCGCTGACCTTCGCGAGTCGATCCGGGGAGGGCCTCGCCGGCGCCACCGGGAGCGGGATTCCGTGGCGGGTGCGCACCGCGGCGGCGCGTCCCGGACCGTCGCGCCCGCGGCCGGACGAGGGCCTAGCGCGTCCCCCACTGGTACGACTGCTTGACCATCCGGAGATAGACGAAGGTTTCGGTCTCGCGGACCCCGTCGATCGTCCGGAGCCGGTCGGCGAGGAAGCGCAGCAATCCCTCGTTGTCCTCGCACACGGTCTCGACGAGGATGTCGTACGTCCCCGCGGTGATCACGACGTAGTCGACCTCGGACATCTCGGCGCAGCGCGCCGCAACGTCCATCAGCTTGTCCGCCTCGCACCGGATCCCGATCATCGCCATCTGCTGGAAGCCGAGCTTCAGCGGATCCGTGACGCCGACAACCTGCAGGATCCCGCGGTCGACCAGGCGGTTCGTCCGGGCACGGACCGCGGCCTCGGACACGCCGAGATCGGCGGCGATCTGGGTGAACGGCCGGCGACCGTCCTGCTGGAGGTGCTCGATGATCCGCTTGTCCAGCTCGGACACGTCCTCGCCGGCCCGACCGGGCCGGCGCGCGGAGGTCACGGCTGCTTGCTCGGCTTCGGCGTCTTCGCGGGAGCCTTGCTCGGCGCCTTCGTCGGGGCGGCCGAGGGCGCAGCACTCTGCGTCGGGATGGCGATCACCGAATGCTGGGCGAGCGGGGAGAGCAGCGGATCGAGCACGGCCACGATTTTGGCAGCCAGCGCCTGGCGGCTGCTGTCCGGTGGCGCAGGTGCCTTCGTCGCGCTGAGCGGCCCGTACTGGATCAGCACGTTCAGGCCGACGAACGTGTACGGCGCTTCGTTCCGACCCGGTGCGGTGCCGGCCTTCCAGTGGACCACGTTGCGCAGCGCCGTCGCATCCGTGTATTGGGTGATCCGGAGCGGCCAGCTGCCGACGTCGGCATAGATCTCCTTCACGACGCCCGGCAGGCCGCGGCCGGCGTTCGCGCTCGTCGCGACCAGGCCGAGGTTCGCACCGCCGAGGGCGAGGAACACCTGGTCGGCCGAGGCGGGCGCGTGGAGGTGCGGATCCGCACTTGGCTGCGGCAGCGGCGTCGAGGCGGGTGTCGGCGATGCGGGAGCGGTCGAGCTGCCACAGGCGGTGACAAGGACGATGACGATCGAGGCGGCCATGAGGCGCGCGCCGAAGCCGGCCGCCGCGGACGGCGACCCGGGCCCCCTCACCGGACGTGTGGCGTGGCGCATCGAACCGGGCGGAGACTAACACCGCCGGGTGACACCAAGAAGCCGGACGGAAGTACGGGCGCGGCGCCTCGCGCCGGCGGATCACCGCCTCGTCCGGCGGCCGCGGGTTCGTCCGGACGTCGCGCGGTCGCGGTCCGAGAGCGCTAGTTCGCCGCCCAGACGAAGGTGGCAGCGCCCGGGAAGTCCACCTGTGGGTGGTCGGTGTTGCCGAACCCGTGCATCGTCGCCGCGTCCGCGTCGGAGAGCGTGCCGCTGCCGCCCGCGACCCACAGGTAGTCCGAGTCGCCCTGCCGGTTCGTGCCCGTGCCCTGGACCTGATCGGAGCCGATGTACAGCGTCGCCTGTCCGGGGATCGTCGTGTTCGCGGTCGAGACGAACGCTCCGCCGTCCACGCTGATCCGGAGCTCCGTCGCGGTCCAGGCGTAGATCACGGTCCGGACCGTGCCAGCGGAGAACGTCTGCGCCGCGGAGGCCGCGGTCGTCCCCGCGCCGCCGAGGTGCCGCTCCAGGTGGAACGTGTGGGTTGCGACGTCCCAGTAGCAGAACAGCGCGTCGTCGTTCGAGACGCTCATGTCGACGATCCCGGGATCCGGCGAGAACGGCGCCGTCGAATCCCAGCCGAAGCGGATCCGCACCGCGACCCAGCCCTGGGTCGGCCCGACGGGCGTGCCCGCGATGCTGACCTTCGACGGGCCGCGGGTCGCCGCCGCGCCGCTCGTCTCGACATAGGGCGTCGCGATGACATTCCGCTCGAGCTGCGCGCCGTCGAGGTACCACGTCACGCCGCCGAGGCTCGTCGAGACGCGCGTCGTCAGGCTCGTCTGGCCGGTTTCCGTCTTCGCCCGGATCGCCGCCCGGCTCCAGCCGAGGACGGCGGGCACCGTCGTGCTCGCGAGGGTCCCGGTGCCGGCGTTGTTCAGGGCGCTGACGGTGACCGTCGATGCGGTTTCGGTTCGGTAGATCCAGAGCGATCGGCTATAGGTCGTCGCCCCGGCGAGTCCGGACACGGTCTTCGCGATCGCCGCTCCGGCGGACGACGCGACCGACTTGGCGCTGAATGCTCCGAACCGCGCCTGCTCGTTCGATCCGGCGACGGAGCCGCCGGTCGCCGTCCAGCCGGCGGCGCTGCCGTTCTCGAATCCGCCGTTCGGATCGAGATTCGTCGCCGCCTCCCAGATGCCGTAGCTCGAGTCGGGCGGGCGGCCGTCGCCCTGGACGCCTCCGGCGCGGACCGCGTCCGTGATCTCGTTGCCGGATGCGTTCACGGCGCCGCCCGGCGGGGGCGTGACGTTGGACACGGACTGGCCGCTGAAGGCAGCCGCATCGTTTCCGGCCACGTCCTGGACGGGACTCGTGGAGGGGACGACGTACGAGGCCGTGACGGAGTCGCCGGCCACGACCGGCGACACGAGCGTGAGCGAGACGTGGGAACCGGCGATCGAGACGGAGGTGACGGATCGCGGATCCGCGCCGACGGCGATCGCGTAGTCGCCCGGCGCCGGCGTCGACGCCGGATCGAGCGGCTCGTTGTAGCCGAGAGTCAACGTCGCGCCGTTGATCGAGGCGCTCGCGAGGAGCGGTGCCTGCAGATCGGGCGGTGGTGGTGTCGTGGCATAGGTGCCATGGAGCTCGGCGACCGAGACGCGCAGCTGGGTCGAATCGGCGGTTCCCACCTGCGTATACGCCCAGCGCAGTCGCAGTCGGGCACCATCCCACGCCGCCTTCGAGCCCGGTGCAAGTCCGGAGAACGCGACGTTCAAGACGGTCGACCAGCTCGACGTCCCGGGGTTCGTTGCGACGAGCAGCTCGGCCGACATCGGGGTCGTCTCGTTGGCGTCGAACAGCTGGGCGAACAGTCGCGTCTGGTCGTTCACGGAGCCGGTCGTCCGCGCCCGGACCGAGATCGCCAGCGTGCTCATCGACGTGAAGTCCGGCGGCGTGTCGCCGAGCTGGACGAAGACGCTGCCGTTCGTCCGCTGGGCGTTCTGGAGGTAGGTCGACGTGTCGGCCGCGGCGAGGCCCTCGTTGATGGCATCGAATGCGAGCGTCGCGCCGCGAACCTGGATCGTCGTCGTCCGCGTGCCGTCCCCGTTCGGGAGCAGCGTGGGGAGGGTTGCGGTCCCACCGCCGCCCCCGCCGCCACCGCCGCCGGATGTCGCGTTGGTCACCGCCCGGGCGCTGAACGCGGCGGCGTCATTGCCGGCAGCGTCCTGGACGGGGTTCGTCCCGGGGACGGCGTAGGACGCGGTGACGGTCTGCCCGGCGACGATCGCCGAGGCGAGCGACAGGGTCACCGTCGAGCCGCTGATCGCGACAGCACTCACCGCGCGAGGGGTCGAATCGACGAGGACGCCGTACGCAGTCACGGCGGGCACGGAGCCCGTGTCGAGGGGCTCGTCATAGCCGAGGGTCAGGCTCGCCCCGTTGACCGCGGCGCTCGTGAGCAGCGGCGGCGTCAGGTCGGGCGGCGGCCCGCCGCCCGTGTCGAATGTCCCGTGCAGCTCGGCAACGGTGAGCCGCAGCTGGGTCGAATCCGCCGACCCGACCTGCGCGTACGCCCAGCGGAGCCGAAGCCGAGCTCCATCCCAGGTCGCCTTCGTCCCGGCGGTGACGCTCGGGAACGCGACGCCGGCGACCGTCACCCAGCCGCCGGTGCCGGGGTTCGTGGCCACGAGCACCTCGCCCGAGAGCGGTGTCGTCTCGTCCGCGCCGACCAGCTGGGCGAACAGCGACGTCTGGTCATCGCTCACGCCGACCGTCCGCGCCCGGATCGAGACCGCGACCGAGGCCATCGACGTGAAGTCGGCCGGCATGTCGGTCAGCAGGAAGAAGGCTCGGCCGGAGACGGCCGTCTGGTTCTGGAGGTAGGTGGTCGTGTCCGGCGCGGCCAATCCCTCGTCGATCGCGTCGAATGCGAGAGTCGTTCCGCGGACCTGGACCGCCGCGTCACGGCTGCCGTCCGCCGTCGGGAGGAGCGTCGGCAGACTGGCGGCGGCGCGAACGGGACCGGGAGCGGCACCGAGCGCAAGGCACACGACAACCGCCGCGATGAGGCTGCGGTGAACGAGCGACCGGGACCCAGGCACGCGCACCCTGCTTCCTCCGCCGCAGAGCCTAGGCGTCGGGCGAACCCGCGGCAAGGCTCGGGGGGCCGGATGTCGGCGGGTTGACGATCAGCCCTGGTCGAGGATCGGCAGCACCGCGGCGAACCGCTCGATGGACGCGCGGTCGATCGGGTCGAGGACGGCCTGGATCTCGTCGATGCCGGCTGCGGCGTAGGCCCGGAGCTCGTCCGCCATGTGCTCCGGCGAACCCTGGAGCGGTTGGATCCGGCTCGCGACCGAGGTGTCGCCCATCGTCCGGCCGCGACCGCCCGGCAGCTGGACGAGGACCGCGACCGTCCGGCGGATCTCGCCCGGGTCGCGACCGACCGCTTCGGCTGCGTCATCGACGATCGTCGCGAGTGGCGCGACGCCGTCCGGTCGATTCTCGGTGTCCGCGAACCACGCGTTCCACGCGTCCACGTGGGGCAGCGTGATGCGGAGCATCCGCGGCCCGTTCGACCCGATCAGGAGCGGCGGTCCGCCGGGCCTTGGCCGAGGCAGGAGCTCGCAGTCGCGCGCCTGGTAGAAGCGCCCCTCGAAGTCGACCTGGCCGTCCTGCAGGAGCGTCCGGATGATCGTGAACGCCTCCTCGAACCGCGCGACGCGCTGGTCGAACGGGAAGCCGAACGCCCGGAACTCCGTGTCGTTCCAGCCCGCTCCCAGTCCGAGGATGAAGCGGCCGCCGGCGATCTCGTCGACGGTCGCGGCCTGCTTGGCGAGCAGCGCCGGATTGTGGAAGCCGGTGCACGCGACGAGCGGCCCGATCGTGACGCGGCTCGTCACGGATGCGAGTGCGGCCATCAGCGTCCAGGCCTCCCACGGCCCGCGGGCGGGTCGGTCCTCCCAGCGGTAGAGCAGGTGCTCGCCGACCCACAGGCCGTCGAAGCCGAGGTCGTCGACCGCGCGCGCCATGTCGAGGAGCTCCCGCCAGCGGACCTCGCGTTCGACCTCGGGCAGCTGGACCCCGACGCGGATCGGTCGGGTCATCGCGGCGTCTCGACGTTCGTCTGGTTCATCGCGCCAGCCTACGTCCCGCCGGTGTGCCCACGTCACGGATCGGCGAAGGAATCGACGGGGTCGCCCGGCACGAAACCGTGGGAGGCGCCACCATGATCGGATGCAGGACGCCTCCTCCCCGGCCGCGACCGACCATCCGTACGAGGCCGCGATCGACGAGGAGCACAAGCGATTCGACGAGCTCCACGAGCTGATCGATCGGCTGTCAGCGGAGCAGCGAGAGCGGCCCGGCTACTTCCGGGACGACCAGTGGAGCGTGAAGGACCTCGTCTCGCATCTCGGGTCGTGGATGGCCGAGGCGGAGATCCAGCTCCTCCGGATCGAAGCCGGGACCTATGTCGAGGAACCGCTCGACATCGATGCGATGAACGCCGAGTTCCTCGCCGCGCTCCGCGAGCAGTCCTGGTTCACGTGCTGGAACCAGTGCCTCGCGGCCCGGGCGCAGATGCTGTCTGTCTGGTCGCGCCTCGCCGTGCAGACCGAGGCTGCGGACCGCTGGGTCCGGAAATCGGGCGCGGACCACCTCGACGAGCACCTGCCGCGGCTCCGCGACTGGGTGGCGGAGCTGCTCGGCTAGGTCGCGCGTTCACTCTCGGCCGGCGACGCCGGCCCCAACGTCCTCATCGGCGGCGTCGGCTGGAGGTCGTCCCGTCGACGAGAACGCCGACGAGGACACCGATCGCGGCGCCCGCGACGAGCCCGAGCGGCACCTCCAGCCCGAGCAGCAGCGCGGCGACGAGGCCGAGGCCGCCTCCGATGCCCGGTCCGATTGCGATTCCGAAGCCGCGGTCCCTGGCCTGCTGCCTGTTGCCCATCCGATCGTCCATCAGGCTCCGGGCGAGGCCGCAGGACCGACCAGCCGGAGCTCGAGGTACTGGAACCCCAGCGCCGCCATCACGCGCCGGGCGATGGTCGGTAGACCCGCAACCTCCCGGGGCTCGACCATCGCCGGCGCGTCGAGCTCGTACGCGTGCTCGTGAATCACCAGGCGACAGCGACCAGCCGCGAGGACGTTCCTGGCCCATTCCGATTGCCCACCCAGGGGCACGAGGATGCGAAAGCCGTTCGGCGTCGGCTCGGGGTGCACCGGAGTCCGCCGAAGCAGGCCGGAGCGCCGGCCGACATGCTCGAGCATCCCAAGCTCGGACGCGCTCCCGCCGGCCAGGCCCTCCCGGAGGATGAACGGGTTCACGACCGCATTCACGAAGTGCGTGCCGGTCCTCGGGTTGCGTCGCCAGAACGTGACGCCGCCGGCCAACGCCGCTCCGACGGCCAGGACGATCGCGAACAGCCGAGCAGGAACTGACATCAACGTTTCCTCCAAACCACCTCCATCGTCGCGAGGAACGTCGCGCTGCGCCCGTGCCGAACCGACCAAACCCTCGGGCCGTCCGAACCGCAGCCGACCACCAGGATCGCCGGCGTCGCCACACGTCGGAACGATCTTCGGAAACGGGCGCTTCGGCACTCGCGTCGCCGGCCGCGTTGCGGGATACCTGCGTGGAGCAGCCGGACCGCCCGGCGGCATCGGAGGAGGCAGTCATGAAGGTGCTCGTCGCGTACGCGACTCGCCACGGAGCGACGGCCGGCATCGCGAAGCACCTGGCGAAGGTGCTCGGGTCGGCCGGATCGGCCGTCGACGTCATGCCGATCGGCGAGGTCGAAACCGTCGCCGGCTACGACGCCTTCGTCGTCGGAAGCGCCGCGTACATGGGTCACTGGCTGAAGGAGGCGCGCCAGTTCGTCGAGCGCCATCGGCCGGCCCTCGAGCAGCACCCCGTCTGGCTGTTCAGCAGTGGGCCGATCGGTGAGGAAACGGTCGACAAGCACGGACGAGATGTCCTCGACGCGAGCCGACCTGTCGAATTCGGTGAGCTCGCAGCGTCCATTCGACCTCGCGACCAGCGGGTCTTCTTCGGCGCGTTCGACGCGGAGGCCGAACCGATCGGCGTGTGGGAGCGACTAGGCGCGCCGTTCCTGCGGATGAAGAGCGTCCGCGAGGCGATGCCGAGCGGCGACTTCCGCGACTGGCCCGCGATCGAGGCATGGGCCTGCGAGATCGCGCACGAGCTCGCGCCGCAATCGGCCGCCACCCCAATCTGACGCTTCGAATGCCACCGGTGGCAGCCCGATGACGACGGTGAACGTCCGCGGTGTCGACCTGTTCGTCGACGTCGTCGGCCACGGCCCGCCGCTCGTCCTCATGCACGGCGGCCCGGGGCTCGACCACACGACGCTCGCGTCGCTCCGTCCCCTTGCCGACGAGCACACGCTCGTGTTCTACGACCACCGCTGCAACGGCCGGTCGATCGGGCCGCCGGTGGAGTCGATGACGTTCTCGAACCTGACCGCGGACGCCGATGCGCTCCGGGATCGGCTGGGATTCGACCGGTGGTCCGTCCTCGGGCACTCGTTCGGGGGCCACGTCGCCCTCGAATATGTCCTCGCATTTCCCGAGCGGGTGTCGCGCCTCGTGCTCCTGGACACCGCGGCGGACGCACGCTGGTCGCAGGAGCATGCGGCGAGCGTCCTCCGCGGGCGCGGCGCCTCCGCCGCCACGGCAGCCCTCGCTCGACGGTTCTACAGCGGGCGGATCAGCGCCGACCGGTTCACCCGGACCGCATTGCGGCTCCTGCCGGCATACGACCACCACTTCAGCCTGGTCCGCCTGGCCCGCGGGTTCCTGGCCGGCGGACGGCACCTCAGGATGAACCCGGATGCCCTCATCTTCGGCGGCCGGCACACCGCCGCCGGCTGGTCGGTCATCGATCGGCTCGTGGAGATCCACGCGCCGACACTCGTCCTCGCCGGGCGCGACGACTTCCTCTTCCCGCCCGAAAGCCAGGCGGTGCTCGCGGCCGGGATCCCGGACGCCCGCCTCCGGATCATCGAGCGAGCGGGACACAACCCGCAGATCGAGCGGCCTGTCGAAACGCTCGCCGCAATCCGAGCGTTCCTGGCCACCGACGCGCCCGAGGCGACCGAATTCCGGTCGGGGTCGCTGCGCGTCCTGGCGGCGAGCGCCACCTGACGTGATGGCGACGATCGGTCTGCTGACGGATCCGGGATGCCGAATCGTGCCGGCCTCGCACCTCGACCTCGCGGAGTGTCCGCCGGTCGCCGCACTGACGACGCTCGGCCGCCACGGTGATCCCCAGACATCCGTCGTGTGGTGCGACTTCGATGGCGACTGCGTCCGGGTGAACACGATGCGCGGGTTCGCAAAGGAGCGGAATATGGCCCGTGACCCGCGGGTCACACTTCTGTGCTTCGACCCGCGGCGGCCGCTCCGCTTCCTCGAGATTCGCGGCCGCGTCATCGAGATGACCGAGGAGGGAGCGCGAGCCCACCTCGATGCGCTGGCCTCGAAGTACGCCCGCCGGCCGATTCGCTATTTCGGCGACTGCGTCCCGGCGCGGTTCGCCGAGGCCGAGGTGCCGGTGCTCTGTCGGATCGAGCCGACCCATGTCGTCGCCGTCGACGCAAGCGATCGGACGTCGCGATGATCGCTCAGCTGGTGCCCACTCGCGTCGACCTGCCCGCTTCGCACCTCGACCTGCTCGAGCGCCCGATCTGCGGGGTTCTGACGACGATCGGTCCGGATGGCCAGCCGCAATCGAGCCTCGTCTGGGTCGACCACGACGGGGACTCTGCCCGCGTCAACACGACCCTCGAGAGGCAGAAGGGCCGCAATCTCCGGCGGAATCCGAGGGTGAGCCTGCTCGTCGTCGACCCTGACGACACGAGCCGCTTCGTCCAGATCCGTGGCATCGCCGAGCTCGCGGCCGAGGGCGCGATCGCTCACCTGGACGAGCTGACCCGCCGATACACGGACCATCCGGCCTACTACGGGTTCGTCTATCCAGAGACGCAGCGGGCGCTGGAGCATCGCGTGATCGTCCGGATCCACGCGACGCGGATCACGCTCGACGCGATCCACGCCTGACCCTCGTTTCGGGCCGGTCGGCTCTGTACGCGAGCCGCGCTCGGCGAGGATGCTCGCCTGGACATGCTTGCTCGAATCGTTGGTGGGAACGGTCTCTTGGCGTCGGGTCGGGAGAGCCATCGGCGAGCCGATCGACGCGATCGCCACCGGTCCCTCGGGGTCATCCTGACGATCCTGGCCTGTGTCGTGGCGCTCAGTGGCTGCAGCCTCGGAACGTTGCCGTCGGACGCCGGCCGGTCGACACCGTCCCAGGCGCCAGGCCCGGTGTCCTCGCTCCCGCTCTCGTCACGATTCCTCGGCGGCGTCCGGATGGAGAGCTGTGTCATCGGGACCTCGACTCCGGCGGTCTGCGGGACGCTGTCCGTTCCCGAGGATCCGCACTCCGCGGGTGGCCGGACGATCAGCCTCCGCGTCGCCGTCGTCCCGGCGGTCGCCCCCGTTCCGGAGCCGGATGCCCTGTTCGCGATCGCGGGCGGCCCAGGTGGGGCGGCGACCTCCGACCTCGCCTGGCTGCCCGATACGTTCCAGGCCGTGCACGCCACCCGCGACATCGTGTTCGTCGACCAGCGGGGCACGGGTGGTTCGAACGAGCTCGTGCTCGACGAGTTTCCCGACACCACGAGGCTCTCCCCGGCGGCGGCCGAGACGGCCTGGACGACATGGGCGAAGACGAACCTGAGGATCGAGGCCAACCCGCGCCAGTACACCAGCTTCGCCGCGGCGGACGATCTCGACGCCGTTCGATCCGCCCTGGGCTACGAGCGGATCGACCTGTACGGGCCGTCGTACGGGGCGACGCTCGGCCAGTACTACCTGCGCCAGCACGGCGATCGCGTCCGCGTCGCCGTCTTCGACGGTGGCACGCCACTGGACGTTCCCCTGCTCGAGCGGATCGCGGCGAACAGTCAACGCGCGCTCGATCGCCTGTTGGCCCGCTGCGCTGCTGATCGTGCATGTCGTGCCGCGTTCCCCGATGTCGCAACCGAACTGCGCGCGGTCCTGGAGCGCGTCTCGACGCCACCGTTCCCGATCCTGACCGACCCGGCAACGGGAACGAGGATCGACGTTACGGACGAGGTCGTCCGGCTCGCGATCCATACCTCGCTGCTGGACAGCTTCTCGTCGGCCCGCCTGCCGCTCGGCGTCCACCTCGCTGCGAACGGGGACTGGGACGGCGTCGCGGCGAGGACGTCATCGTCAGGGGGAGCGGGCGAGTCGAAGAACCTCTTGATGTCCGCCGAGATCCGATGCTCCGAAGGCTGGGCGCGCTTCGATCCGAAGGTCATCGCAGAGACGAGCGCCGGAAGCTACCTCGCGTCCGTCGAGATCTCGGGTGCGGAGACTTGGCAGGAGATCTGCCGGCACGTCCCTCACGCCCCTCTCCCTGCCGACGACGCCACCGCCGTCCGCTCGACCGTGCCGGTGCTCTGGATCGTGGGCGGTGCGGATCCGCAGGATCCGCCGGAGAACCTGGCCGACGTCTCGCGCGATCTGCCGAACAGTCTCGTGGTCGTCGTGCCGGATCAGGGCCACACCGTCGGCCACCTCGGCTGCGTGCCGACGCTCGTTGCGGACTTCGTCGCCGCGGGCGATGCGTCCGGCGTCGCGTCGTCGTCATGCAAGCCCGCGACCGGAGTGCCCACCCCCGCCTTCGTGACCGAGTAGCGAACGGATGGCGGATCGCGACGCATCGGGGCATCGACCTCTGAGCCCCGTCTTCCATACGATCGGGGTCGAGGCGGTCGCGGCCGGCTTTGGCGTCGACCCTGCGACCGGCCTGCGTTCGGCGGAGGTCCCGAAGCGTTCGGCCGCCGCCGGGCCGAATCTCCTCGAACATGCGGAACCTGCTCCCTTGTGGCGAATGGTCGCCGAGGCGTTCCTGGAGCCGTTCGTGCTGATGCTCGCAGCAGCCGGGCTGCTCGCGATCGTCGTCGGCGAGGTCCGCGACGGCCTTCTGGTCCTGATCGGGCTCCTGCCGATCGTTGGTGCCGACGTGGTCACCGAATACCGCAGTGAACGCGCACTCGAGGCGCTCCGCGAGGCGTCGGCGCCGACGGCACGAGTCCGGCGCGACGGCCGAGCGGCGATCGTGACGGCCGACGGCCTCGTCCCGGGCGATGTCGTGCTCGTCCAGGCAGGCGACGTGATTCCGGCCGACCTTCGCATCATCCGGTCCGACGCGCTCCTGATCGACCGGAGCGTCCTGACCGGCGAGTCCGTTCCGGAGGAGGCGCGGATGAATGCCGACGCCGTGGGAGCGGCGCTGATCGACCGACACTCGATGGCCTTCTCGGGCACGAGCGCGGTCGGCGGGCGCGGCGAAGGCATCGTGGTCGCCATCGGCGCCGGCACCGAATTCGGCCGGATCGCTGCCGGCCTCACATCGGCGGCGCCTCGCCGTAGCCCTCTGCAACGCGAGCTGGACCGACTGGTCCGGATCCTGCTGGTGGTCGCGTTGGGGCTGATCGCCTTCACCAGCAGCATCGGTGTCATCCGTGGTCATCCATTGGGCGAGAACGTCCTCGCGGGGATCTCCTCGGCCATCGCCGCAATTCCCGAGGAACCACCCGTCCTGCTCGCGGTCATCCTCGGACTCGGCGCGTACCGGCTCCTGAAGCGGGGAGTCCTCGTCCGCCGGCTGAACGCCGAGGAGACGCTGGGCGCGGTGGACCTGATCGTCACCGACAAGACGGGCACGATCACCCGAAACGCTCTCGTCGTGACCTCGGTGCGGGGAGTCGGCGGGCTCATCGAGAACGACGAGGAGGTGCTGACCCTGCTGGGAGAAGCACTCCGGGCCGAGGAGGACGCCTGGCGGGGCGAGGAGATCAGTCACGGTTCCTTCACGCGCGCCATTCGATCGGCGATCGCCGAGCTTGGCGGAGCCACGACGCTCGATGAACGGGCGCTGGTCGAGGCGGCCGGACCGTCCGACCTCGTGCCGCTCTCTCGCACGGTCGCGCGGCGCGACGGCCACCGCGAGGAATTCGTTCTCGGCGCGCCGGAGGTCGTCCTCGAGTACGTCGATCTTCAATGCGGCGGCGATGTCGCAGACCGAGGGCGCTGGGCCGACCTGATCGAGCACTCCGCCGGAGCCGGCGAGCGGGTTCTCGCCGCGGCTCGTCGCCTGGACGATGCGTCATGGGAGATGCGGGCCCTGGTCGGCTTCGCCGACCCGATCCGACCGGGGATCGCCGACGCGATGGCGACGGCGCGCGCGGCGGGGATCCAGGTCGTCGTCGTGACCGGCGACCATCCGCTGACGGCCGCGGCCATCGCGCAGGAAGCCGGGCTCGAGGTGGACCGGGTCGTGACGGGCGACGAGGTCGCGACCTGGGACGAGGCCCGCCTCGCCCGCGAGCTCCCGGCCTTGCGCATCGTGGCCCGCTCGACCCCTGATCAGAAGCGCCGGATCGTGGCTGCCGCCCGGTCGGTCGGCCGAATCGTCGCTGTCACCGGTGACGGCGTGAACGATGCGCCGGCCCTCCACATCGCCGATGTCGGCGTGGCCATGGGAAGCGGGACCGCGGTCGCTCGCGAAGCATCCGACTTGACGCTTGGCGACGACTCGTTCGCGACGCTCATGTACGCCCTTCGCGAAGGTCGCGAGATCGTTGACAACGTCCAGAAGGGACTCACGTTCCTGCTTTCGACGCACGTTGCGTTTCTCGGCTTCATCCTGATCTCGACGGCATTCGTGTCAGAGCGGCAGGTCCTGATACCCCTCCAGATCCTGTGGATGGAGTTCTTCATCGACCTGGTGACTTCGATCGCCTTCGAGCGAGAGCCGCCGGAGCCCGAGCTCATGACACGTCGCCCGCGACACGCCGGGGAACCCCTCCTCACGAACGCGATCCTGGCTCGACTCACAGGCGCAGGCGCCTTCACTGCGATCGCCAGCCTCGTCGTGATGCTCACCCACGGCGGCGGCTTTGATCACGCCGCTTGGCTCGCCTACACGATCCTCGTCGTGAGCCAGTGCGTCAGGGCCTATTCGAACCGCAGCCTTCGCCAGCCGATCCATCGCCTCAGCGGGAACGGTTTCCTGCTCGCAGCGTGCGTGCTTGGGGTCGTCGTGCAGGCGGTCATCCCGTACGTTCCCGGGCTGGTCGACGCGTTTCGCGCCACGCCGCTGGACTGGTCGGACTGGGTGACTGTCGCCATCGTCGCGTTCCTCCCGGCGCTCCTGGCGCAGGTGATTCGCGCGGCGCGGCCCGGGCGGATCGCCTGGGTTGCCTGACGCATCCGCGCCGGCGCCGAAGTCGGCGTGCGCGGTCGCCGGAACCTCGGGCCGTCAGCGAGAGGAGGGACCGGGGACCCCTCGTCCAGCGGGTCACCGAGGCGATGCCTGCCGTCTGGCCCCTGCCGGCGAGCCGCTCGGCACTGACCGCCGCCGCGGGATGCGTCGATGCTCCGTTCATGGGCCGGACGAGCGCACGGCGCCGAGTCCGGACATGCTCGAGGTGACCATCAATGGACGAGCCCCTGAATCTGGTGCTCTTCTCCGGCACCGATGACAAGCTCCAGGCCGCGGCGGTCCTGACGGCCGGAGCGGCGGCGCTCGGCAAGCCCGTCAACATCTTCCTGCAGTACTGGGCGCTCGACGCGTTCCGCTCCTCGAAGATCGATCGCGATCACGGCCTCGCCCCAGAGGCGGGAGCCGCCGGTCGAGCAGCGGTCGATGCCCTGGCCGCGGCCGGCCAGGCACCGTGGGCCGAGACGCTTCGCCAGGCGAAGGGCCTCGGCTCGGTGGACATCCAGGCGTGCAGCCTGTCGATGGATCTGCTTCACCTCGACTCCGCCGACCTGGACCCGCTCGTCGATGGGGTCGAAGGCGTGACCGCCTTCTACCTGAACGCCGGCGAGGGTCACGTCGTCTTCATCTGATCCACCCGCCGAAAGGAGCACATCCATGCCAGTCATCGAGACCACCCAGACGGTCGACGCCCGAGGGCTGTCCTGCCCGATGCCGATCGTGAAGGTCGCGCAGGCCATCAAGCCACTGCCGTCGGGCGCGATCGTCGAGCTTCTCGCGACGGACGCGGGATCGGTCAAGGACGTGACGGCGTGGTGTCGGGCCACCGGCAACGAGCTCGTCGACCAGACCGCCGACGGCCCGGTCTACCGATTCGTCATCCGTCGGAAGTGAGGCCAGCCATGACCACCGAAACACGCCCCGGATCGGACCCGTTCGCCGCGGCGATCGCCGCCATCGACGGGTGGCCCGAGGTGGAGACCCCGAGCGTCGCGCCGGCGACCAACCCGGCTCCGGCAGGCCCGGACTCGGTCGCCACGAAAGATCTGCTGATCATCGACTACAGCGGCGACCTCGAGAAGGTCTGGGCAACGATGATCCTCGCCTCGACGAGCGCGGCGATGGGCGTTCGCACCCGCGTGTTCGTGACGTTCTGGGGCCTCCAGGTCTTCGTCAAGGATTCGCGGCGGATCACGGGCGAGAACTGGATGCAGCGGATGCTCGCCGCCATGCAGCGGCCAGGCATCAGCCACCGCAAGCTCTCGAAGATGAACTTCCTGGGCATGGGTCCCTGGATGATGGGGCGGCTGGCGCGCCAGTACGGCGTGGCGAGCCCGAAGGAGCTCCTCGAGGCGGCCCAGGCGATGGGGGTCGAGTTCATCCCGTGCCAGATGACGATGGACATGTTCGGCCTGAAGAAGGACGACATGATCGAGGGCATGGGCGAGCCGGCGGGCGCTGCCACCGTGATCGGCCTGCTGACCGAGAACTCCACCCCGCTGTTCATCTAGGAAGGGGCGATTCGCCATGACCACCGCAACCGAGACCACCCGCACCGTCGACGCCCGCGGCAGCTACTGCCCGGGACCGTTGATGGAGCTCATCCGGGCGATCCGGGAGGGCTCGACGGGCGACGTGATTGCCGTCTACTCCTCGGACAAGGGCTCGCGGACCGACATCCCGAAGTGGATCGAGAAGGCCGGCCACCGCCTCGTCTCCCTGGAGGCCCGCGACGGCTACGACGAGATCGTCGTCCAGAAGGTCCGGTGACGCCATGCGACGAATCCTGATCCTCGGCGGCGGCGTCGGCGGGACGCTGACCGCCAATCTGCTCGCCAGGAAGCTGCGCCGGCAGGTCAAGGCCGGCGACGTCTCGATCACGGTCGTCGATCAGACGGGCCAGCACGAATATCAGCCGGGGTTCATGTACATCGCCATGGGCGGCGAGCGCGCGGAGCGACTCCGCCGCCCGGAGCGCGGCCTGCTCGATGCGCGCGTCGCGCTCGTCGTCGGCGAGGTCGTCCGGGTCGACGAGGCGGGCCACACCGTCCAGCTGGCCGACGGCCAGCGACTCCGCTACGACGACCTCGTCCTCGCGACCGGATCGCGCATTGCACCCGAGGCGATCGAGCATTTCGACAGGGACGCTCGGCATTTCTACACAGCCGAGGCCGCGCTCGAGCTGCGGGCGTCGCTCGGTGCGTTCACCGGTGGCCGGATCGTCGTGGCGATCGCCGGCCTGCCCTACAAGTGCCCGCCGGCGCCGCTCGAGGTGTCCTTCCTCATCGAGAGCGAGCTCCGGGCTCGCGGCCTGCGGGACCGGACGGAGATCCACTTCTGCTCGCCGATCGGCCGTGCGTTCACGATCGAGAGCGTGTCGGACATGGCGACGCCGATCCTCGAGGAGAAGGGCATCGAGCTCCACACCTTCTTCAACGTCGAGACGATCGACGCGGAGCGGAAGGTCGTCCAGAGCCTCGAAGGCGAGGAGCTCCCCTACGACCTGCTCGTCCTCGTGCCGCCGCACAAGGGCCAGCAATTTCTGATCGACTCGGGGCTCGCACCGGCGCCCGGCGGCTGGCTCCCGACGGACCGCGCGACCCTCCAGGTCGGCGGCCGATCAAACGTGTTTGCCCTCGGCGACGCGACGGACCTGCCGCTGTCGAAGGCGGGCTCGACGGCGCACTTCGAGGCACCGGTCGTGACGGAGCGGATCGTCGCTGCGATCGAAGGGCGGCCTATCGACGCGAAGCGGGGCGACTACCTCGGGAAGGTGATCTGCTTCTTCGAGATCGGCGACGGCAAGGGGACGCTCCTCCGGTTCGACTACGAGCATCCACCCCGGCCGCCGAAGCCGAACCAGCTGTGGCACCTGGGCAAGCTCGTCTTCAACAAGACGTACTGGCACACCGTTCCGAAGGGACGGATCTGACCGATCGAGGCCGGTTCGAGACCTGCGTCTTCACGGCTTCGCACGCGACGGGTGGTGAGAGGGCACTCGCCCCGGAGCTCCACGATGTCGCGCCCCGCTGACGGCACGGGGTCGAGGACTAGCTCATCGACGGCGGGGGGATCGGGGACGGTCGGCCGAATCGGTAGCCCTGGGCGAGGCGGACATCGAGCTCGGCGAGCGTGCGCGCCTCGGCCTCGGCCTCGACGCCTTCGGCAATCAGCCGGCGCTTCGTCGCCCGGGCGAAGTACCGCATCCCGGCCACGAGCGCCCGCTTCGCTGGATCGCGATCGATGCCCTGGATCAGCGAGATGTCGAGCTTCACGAACGCCGGGTCGAGCTCGAGGATGTGCCTCAGGCTCGCGAAGCCGGCGCCGGCATCGTCCACGGCGAGGCAGACAGGACGGCCAAGGCTGCGAATGCCACTTCGAAATGCGGCGTAGTCGGTGATCACGGCATGCTCCGTGACCTCGAGGACCAGTCGGTGCGGGACGTCGCGAAGAAGCGTCCGGAGTTGGCTCCCCCCGAGGACGAGCTGCGCCGAGACGTTGAGGTGAAGGTACCTGCTCCGGGAGACGCCGGTCCGCGCCACCTCAATCGCGGCGTCGAGGGTGGCGAGCTCGAGCTTCGTCTCCAGCCCGACGATGGCTGCGTCCGCGAACCGGCGGTCCGGCGGAGTTCCGTCGGCAAACCTCGTCAGTGCCTCGTATCCGATCGTCTTGCCGTTTCGAAGGTCGATGATCGGCTGGAATACCGGGGCGAAGGCCCGCTCTTCGATGACGCCCTCGATCTCGGCGTGCGTCCGTCGGGCGACGCTCCGATCCGCGAGCTGCGGGCCGAGCAGCGCGCCGGCGAGATCGGCGAAGTCGACCAGCGCGCCGAGCTGCTCCGACAGCCGGGCGACGCCGTCGGGACTTGACGAGGCGATCACGAGGAGGCCGATCGGGGCGCCCTGGCTCTCGATAGGTGCGTACGCGAAGGCGCGGACGCCGAGGCTCCGGAGGAGCTCCCGGTACGGGTGCGTCGGATCGTCGATCCACTCGGAGACCCACGGGCCGGCCGTGGCGCGCCGCTGCAGATATCGGCTTCGCTCAGGGGTGAATCGCCGCAGGCCAGGGTCAGGCGAACCCGGCACGACGAGCGCGAGAGGCGCAAGCGCGCTGTCCGACTCGAACCCCAGGACTGATGCGAGGACGATCTCGGACAGGCTGGCGACCTGGCGACAGAACAGCTCCGCCGTCGGCTCGGGCGCGCCGCCCGCCGGCAGGCTGCGCAGCGTCTCGGTGATGAGGGCGCGCTCGCGCACGAGCTGCTCGGTCTGCGACTCGAGCTCCCGCTCGCGGCTGACGTCGCGGGCGACGTCGACATACCCGGTGATCGAGCCGTCGGACCCCCAGATCGGCGACGTGATCGAGCTCACGCTGAAGTTCGAGCCGTCCTTGCGCCGATAGGCGACGTCGCCCGTCCACGGGATGCCCCGGGCCAACGCAGCGCCCATCGCCTCGTAGTACGACGTCGATTGGAGGCCGCTCGCGAGAAATCGGGGTGTCTTGCCGAGGACCTCTGCACTCGAATACCGGGACAAGCGCTCGAAGGCCCCGTTGACGTACAGGATTCGCGTTGCACGGTCCGTGATGATCACGGATTCGGCGGATTGCTCGATCGCGGCTGCGAGTCGGGCGTGCTCGACAGCGATCCGGCGAGCGTCGGTGACGTCGTGGGCGATGGCGGCCAGGCCGATCGGCCGGTTGTCGTCGTCGCGCTGGATCACGCTTGTCCAGAGGAGCCGCCGTTCTTCTCCTGAACGGGTGACGATGCCGTCCTCGCGCTGACCGGCGCCCGCGCCGGACGCGAGCGCCGCCACAAAGACCTCGCGAAGCGGAGACCGCTCGTCCTCGGGGACCGCAACCTCGATCCAGTCCTCTCCCACGAGCTCTTCGCGGCTCCGGCCCAGGAAGCCGAGGAGGAAGTCATTGATGAATTCGACCCGACCGGATGCGTCGAGGACGAGGGCGCCCAGGTCGATGCCGGAAAGGAGGTCCCGCAGGCGCGCATCGGCAGCGCGGACGCGCTCCTCGCCGGTGACCCGTGCTGTCACATCCCGGGCGACACCCTCGAGCGCGACCAGCTTCCCGTCCTCCGCAAAGATCGGGGCGCTGCGATGCTCGGTCCAGCGGACGGATCCATCGCGGTGACGCCACCTCAGGACGACGGGGGCCTCGAGCTCGGACGCCGTCGCGGCGGCGAACGACGCGCCATCGGGGATCAGGCCGCGATCGTCGGGATGGACGAGCTCCTGCCACAGCATCGGCTCGTCGAGGAGCTCGGCAGGGCTGTACCCCGCGACGATCTCGGCGGCCGGGCTCACATACTCGAGGACGGGCTCTGGGGTCAGCCGGACCCGATAGAAGACGTCCGGGCTACGCTCGATGAGGAGGCGGAGGCTCGGCCCACTGTCGAACGAATCGACCTCGGGCACGGCGGCGGGTCGCTGGTCGTCGATTGCCACGAAACCTGAAGTACGGGGACGCTGGGAACCGGCCTTCTGGAGCCTATACCATCGCGGGCCGCCGAGGTCGCGCTGCGACGCGGCGACGGCCGAATCGCCGCGAGGATGACGAAAGGGGCGACCTGATGCCGCTCTACATGGACCGTCACGACCTGCCCGGCATCACGGCAGAGGAGGTCGCACAGGCGCACCTGACGGACATCTCGCTCCAATCGAAGCACCGCGTGAAGTTCCTGGCCTACTGGTTCGATGCCGCCCATGGTGCGGTGTTCTGTCTCGCCAGGGCCGCACGGGCCGAGGACGTGCAGGCAGTCCATCGGGAGGGCCATGGCCTGGTCCCCAACGAGATCATCGCCGTGTCCGAGGCCGACGTCATCCGGTTCCTCGGGAGGGTCAGCGATCCGGTCGACCAGACGCAGGTCCAGGGAGCCTTCCGAACGATTCTCTTCACAGACCTCGCCGGATCGACTGCGCTGCTGCAGGAGGTTGGCGAGAAGACCTACATGACGCTCCTCGCCGAACACGACCTGATCATCCGGCGATCCCTGCTCAGATGGAACGGCCGCGAGGTCAAGCACACGGGCGACGGGATCATGGCCTCGTTCGAGGAGCTCGCGAATGCCCTGCGATGCTCGCTCGCCATCCAGGACGACTTCGAGGCCCGGACGGCCGGCGGAGGGACGCGCGAGCTTCGCGTGCGGATCGGGATCGCGGCGGGTCGACCGGTCGACCACAACGACGACCTGTTCGGTTCGACCGTCAACCTGGCGAGCCGGATCTGCGACGCCGCGGACCCCGGCGCGATCCTGACGTCGGATCTCGTCCAGCAGATGGGTGCCGAGGCGGGGTTCGCCTTCGATGAGGGCCGCGACCTGGACTTGAAGGGTTTCGGCGTCGTGACGGTGTTCACGCTCGTCTCCGCCACCGCTGCAATTGTCGAGACCGCGATTCGAGCCGAACGATGATCCAATTCACCGGCCCGGGACAGCCAGCCTGTCGATGACTTGGGGAGTTGGTCGGGGTGGTCGGACTCGAACCGACGATCTCGTGCTCCCAAAGCACGTGCGTTGCCAACTACGCCACACCCCGCTCGGATCAGCCTACAACGCCGCCCGGAGGTGGCGGGCAGGGCGCCAATGCCGTGCCACCTAGCCTCGGACGACCGAGAGCGCGGCCGCCGCGACGAACAGCCCGAGGCCATAGACGACGTGCGTGCCCAGGTTCCGCAGTCGCGTCGCGCTCGGGCTCGGCGTTCGCGATCCAGCAATCCCGGCGCCCATCGCCGGTTGCATGACGAACCACGGCGCAACGATCGTCGCGAGGCCCATTGCGACCGGCGGCCAGATCGTTGGGTGCCGGGCCCAGTCTGGTCCGACGATCGCGAGGAGGACGACGGCGAACGTCGCGCCGATCGCGTAGTGGGCGGTCCAACCCAGGAGCGCCTCGCCGCGAACCTGCGGCGCGGCGGCGATTCGGTCGTGCCTCAAGGCGCCGCTCGGCATGTGTCCGATCCACCGGCCGAGCAGCGCGTAGTCGAGCGTCGGGATTCCGAAGCGGCGGCGGAGGACGAAGCTCCAGAGGTCCATGCACGCGGAACCCGCGACGCCCATCAGGACGCCGCGGGCCACGAGATCCGACAGCTCAGCCATCGGATCGTTTCCGGTCTCCGATCCCCCAGCCGATGACGATGTGGCTCAACCACGCCGTCGCCGCGACGAAGACGAGGGTCGGGACCAGGCCAGTCAGCTGGGCCACGACGACCGCCGCCGGGAGGATCGGCTCGTGCATCGAGTTGAAGATCGCCAGGCTTCGGGGAGGCATCCCGCGGTCCGGTCGCGACTGGCCGATCCCGGCGATGACGGCGAGGAGGTGGGGAGCGATCCCACCCACGACCATCGCGCCGATCGCGACGAGGCTCGAGTCCGTTCGGCTCCCGATGAGGGCGATCGCGAGCCCGGGGATGAGCCACAGGTGACGGGGCCGGAGCCGCCGACCCCCGAGCGAGGAAGCGGCCGGCTCGACTCGGACGGCCGAGGCCGCCACGAGCGACGTCTGTCCGCTCACGACCGCGCCCCCTCTCGCGGCTCGAGGACCACGACGGCCGCCTCTCGGTCCACTCGCCTTGACAGTCCGTCGAGATCGCTGCCCCAGCCGGGGTAGTCCGCGAACGTCGCCCAGAGGCGATCCCGCTCGGCTCCGGTCGCGGCTCTAGCGACGACCAGCCGAACGCCGTCGGCGAGCTCCATGCGTGCCTCGGGGACGGCCTGGAGGTTCAGCCACCAGGCCGGATCCGTCCTGCCCCAGCCGTTCATCGCGAGGGTCACGAGGTTCGGGCCGTCCTCGTAGTAGCCGATCATCGCGACCCGGACCTTGCCGGAGCGCCGACCGATCGTGGTGAGCCGGGCCATCCCGAACGTCTTGCCTGCCTCGGGTCGGCGGAAGCCGACCTGGCCTCCGCTGACCCGGACGATGGCCCGGTGGACGAACCAGAAGGTCTTGATCAGGGGTCGCGGCAGCGGTCGCTCCGCCCGCACCTGGGTCCCCTGCGCGGTCACGCCGCACCTGCCTTTGCCGCGAGAGCCGCGCCGGCGGAACCCGACGTCCGGGCATCGACCCGGGCCGCCCGCTCGGCGATCGCGAGCGGCGAGCTCTCGTTGAAGCCCTTGAACGTCAGCCAGAGGCCCAGGATGAGCTCCCAGAAGAAGAACGGCATCACGGCGACGACGTGGAAGGGGGTGCCGGGCTCGCTCAGGCCCAGGATGTTCGCTGCGACCCAGGTGATGAGGATCGGGGCGCCGACCAGCCCCAGGGCCGGGAGCGCTCGTGGAACCAGACGTGCCCGATAGAGCGCGGTGCCAAGCATCAGGGCGTTGAATGGGGCCATGTTGCTGCCGATGACGATCGCCCAGTTGCGGACCGCGACGAGTGCCGCGGCAACCGGGACGAGCGTCTTGCCGTCCGCGCCCGCGACGACCTGCTGATGGAGCGTGATGATCGAGAGGAGGCCGACAACGCTCATGGTGATGATCGCGCCCTCGAACAGCCGGGTCGCGAGATAGCCGATGGCCAGGCCTTCATGGACCTTCCGCACAACGGAGAAGAACGCAATCCCGCAGCCAACGAGCGCGAAGACGTTGACGAGCTCGAAGATGCCCGCAAGTCCGATCTGCCGATCGGCGCCCGCGCCAAGGATGTAGTTGGGGTCGTTGAGGGCCGGTCCGACGAGCAGCGCCGACGCGATCGACCCGAGAAACGTGATGAGGTAGAGCAGGCCGCCGACGAGGGCGGTCTTTCGAAACGAGGTCATCGTGGTCTCCTTGAGTGGATGTCGTGGTTGGTTGGGTCGCCAGGCTCGATCGGGCTGACCGAGAGCAACGGGAGGCCCAGGTCGCGAAGGTTCCGGAGCAGGCCGTGCAAGCCGGCCTGGTCCAGGGCGGGGCACCGGATGACGGTCGTCCCGTCGGGCTGGACGAGGAGGTCCATCGCCTCGAACCGGTCCGCCCAGCGGTCGTCGAGGCGCCCCTTGGTGCGGATCTCGTATCCGCTCGTGTCACCGAGGCCGGAAGACGTTCGGCTCATCCCACTCCTTTCGCTGTGTCCGCACGGCCGGCGGACGCGGGTCGATGGGATGAGGCTCGGAGCGGGCATGGTGAGCGGGCATCACCACGTGTGGTGATTCTTCGTGGTGATTTCTCGTCCGGGCCATGGCGGTCGCCGACGCCCGGCAAGGCAACTGGCGGGCAACTAGAGGAGGCCGAGCTCCTCGGCGCGGCGAACGGCGGCGCGGCGGCTCGTGACGCCGAGCTTCGCGTAGATGTTCTTCGTGTGCGTCCGGAGGGTGTTCACCGAGACGACGAGCTCGCGTGCGACGTCGGGGCCGTCGAGGTCGCTGCGAAGGAGGCGCAGGACCTCGATCTCGCGCTGGCTCAGGGGCTCGACCAGGCCATGCTGCGCGGGCGCAGGCCGGTCTGGCTGGGCACCGACGGCAAGGAGCGTCTGGATGAATGCCGGCGCGTCTCGTCGCCTTGCGGCGACCCTGAGGAGGGAGGTCATCGCCGGTCCCTCGTCGAGGAACGTTCGGGCGAACCCCTCCGGCTCGGCAAAGGCGACAGCGCGGTTGAGCGTCGCCAGCGCACCATCGATGTCGTCCGTCGCGTGGCGAGCGAGCGCATCGACGATCAGCGCCTCGAGGACACCGCCGCCCCGTCCCGCTTCCTCGGCGACGGCGAGGAGGCGCCGCGTCAGCCCCACCGCCTCCGAGCCCATGCCCTCGGCCGTCAGGAGTCGTGCCAGCGTCAGGAGCTCGTACTCGCGGGGGTAGGTCGGCTCCTCGCTCGCGACGAGGCCGCGCGTCCGTGCCCATGCCCGTGCCTCCGCGATCCGCCCGTGCGCGATCAGGAGTCGGGCGCGCTGAGCGGCGATCGGGCGGAGATCCGGCGAGAAGTCGGCGTCGAACCGTCGCTCCGCCTCGCTCATCAGGTCGAGCGCGCGGTCCAGGTCCCCCTGCGCCTGGACGAGCCGAGCGCGAGCCAGACGCGATCGGTACGGGTAGCGCGGAAACCCGTTCTCCGCGCCGAGCCGCTCGGCGGCGTCCAACTGCGCCTCCGCAGCGTGCAGGTCGCCCCGCTCGTAGGCCGTGGTCGCCAGCCCAACGTGCATGTCCGCCACGCCTCGGAGGATGGTCCCGGCCCGCGTCCCTCGCTCGAGCCCGTCCCGGTACACGGACTCGGCGTCACGCAGGCGGCCCTGTGCCAGCAGCAGATCCGCCGTGGTGATGGCGCCACCCACCACATCGGTGACGTGACCCGCCCGTTCGAGGCTCGCCATCGCCTCCGTGTACCAGCGAACGGCAGGATCGAGCTCGCCGAGCTCCCAATGAGCGAGGCCAAGGAAGGCCTCCGCACCGCCGCGGGCGAGGTGATCACTGGCGTCGACGAGATCGAGCACGCGGCGAGCGTGGGCCATGTTGCCGGCGAGATCGCCGCCCACCTTCGCCAGCGCTGCCCGGTACAGCTCGAGCATTGCCGGCGCCTGACGGAGCTCCGCCTCGTCGACGACGATCATCCCGTCCGGCCGCGTGCCCTGCCCGGTGCCCACCGTGAGCCAGGGCTCAGCTGCGGCAAGAAGCTCGGCGACTCGGTCCGGACGGCCGGTCGAGAGGAGCGCCCCTGCGTAGCCGACGGCGAGGACCGGCCGTGTCGCGAAGATGTCGTCGGGGAGCGCGTCGGCGAATCGCACGAACGTCGGCTCGCGCCGCATCCGGCGCAGCTCCGGGATCGACCGCTCGATCAGCTCGGCGGCCCGTTCCGGGTTCTTCCCGGCGAGGGCGTGATGGATCGCCTCGGCTCGATCGTCGTGTGCCTCGAACCAGTCGGACGCCAACCGGTGGAGCGAAGCGACCTGCTCCGGGCGCTCCGCGACGAGGTGGGCCCGGAGCACCTCCGCGAAGAGCTGGTGGTAGCGGTACCAGCGTCGCTGGTCGTCCAGGGCGACGACGAAGAGGTTGGCCCGGTCGAGCGCTTCCAGCGCCGCCTGCCCGCCGGGCCGGCCCGTCACGGCCTCCACGAGCGGCGCGGTCATCCGCGCGAGGATGGACGTGCTGAGGAGGAATCCCCGGACCTCGTCCGATTGGACGGCGAGCACCTCCTCGACGAGGTAGTCGACGATGTACCGATCGTCGCCCGCGAACCGATCGATGAAGCCGACGGCATCATCCCTGCCTCGCAACGAGAGCGCGGCCAGCTGGAGGGCCGCGATCCAGCCCTCCGTGCGCGCCTCCAGCGCCGTGACGCTCGCCTCGCCGAGGGACAGGCCCATCGCTTCGGTCAGGTACGTCGCTGCCTCGACCTCCGTGAACCGCAGGTCCGCGGCGCGGATCTCGACAAGCCCGCCCTTCGCCCGCAGGCGCGCGACGGGGATCGGCGGGTCCGAGCGGGTCCCGACGATGACGTGCGCGTGAGGCGGCAGGTGATCGAGGACGAAGCCGAGCTGCTCGTAGATCGTCCGGTCCTCCAGGACGTGGAGGTCGTCCAGGACGAGAACGACGTCGTGCTGGAGCTCGGCGAGGTCGTTCAGAAGGACCGTGAGTGCCGCGCCGATCGACGACCCGGCGGCCTCCTGAGTCGCCTCAGCGGCCTCCAGCCGAGCCGCAACACGCTTCCCCAGGCCGGGCGATGCCCGATCGAGGGCCGCGACGACGTACGTCCAGAACGTCAGCGAATCGTCGTCCGTCGGGTCCAGCGACAGCCAGGCACCCGCGGCTCCACGGGCCACCGCGTCGTCGAAGGCCCCCGCAATCAACGTCGACTTGCCGAAGCCCACCGGAGCGGACACGAGCGTCAGCGCGGCGCCGGAGCTCCCGCGCATCTGCTCGATCAGCCGCTGGCGCGCGACCAGACGCCCGCCGGCTCGCGGGGGCCGGAGCTTGGTCTCGATGAGCGGCGGCGCCATCAGCCGCGGACCGAGGCCGCGAGCCCCTGAACGAAGCGCCGCTGGACGACCAGGAACAGCAGGAGTGGCGGCAGGAACACGATCGCGAGGCCCGCGAACGTCAGGCCCTGATCGGTCGCATAGAACGTCGAGAACGTGGTCAGCGCCAGCGGCGCCGTGAACACGCTCGGCTTCTGGAGCAGAACGAGAGCGCCCGAGAAGTCGTTCCAGGCGAAGACGGCGACCAGGACCGCCACGGTCTGAAGCGCAGGTCGTGTCAGCGGGACGACGATCCGGAGCAGGACGTCGAGCTGGCTCGCGCCATCGACACGGGCAGCGTCGATGACCTCCTGCGGGATTCGCCGGATGAACGCGCCGAGGATCACCGTGGCGAACGACACCGTCCCGACGATGTTCACGAGGGCGAGTCCGGGCAGGCTGTTGATCAGGCCGAGCGTCCGATAGATCGAGAAGAGCGGGACGATGAGCACCTCGGTCGGGATGATGAGGGGAGCGAGGACGAGCAGCGTCAGGATCGCGCGTCCCGGCGGCCGAAGCCTCGTGAGCGAATAGGCCGCCGGCACTGCGAGGAGGAGGACGCCCGCGACGGTCATCGTCACGACGTAGCCCGAGTTGAGGAGGGCGTTCCCGAGGTTCGCCCGCTCCCATGCAGCGGCAAGGTTGCCGATGGCCGGCGGCCATGGCAGGTCGAGCGGGCCACGGTACAGATCGGCGGTCGTCTTCAGGGCGTTCGACAGGGTCCAGAGGACCGGGTACGCCCAGAGGACGGCGAGTCCGGCCAGGACGAGGGTCCCGCCGCGGACGGATCGGAGCGACGTCACCCGCCTGCGGCCTCGCTCCGCGGGTTGAGGATCCGGTACTCGATCACTGTGACGGCGAGGATGATCGCCATCAGCGTCATGGCCATCGCCTGGGCTTCGCCGACATCGAGTGATCGAAACGCCGTCGTGAAGACGAGGGTCGCGACGGTCTCGGTCGCGTGGGACGGCCCGCCCTCGGTCATGATCCAGACCATGTCGAAGATCCGGAGGGTCGCAATCGTCGTCAGGAGGACGAGCGCGAACGTCTGGGGCCACAGGAGCGGCCAGGTGATCCGTCGCAGGCGCGCCCGGGCTCCCGCGCCTTCGAGCGCGGCGTACTCGTAGAGCTCGCGCGGGATGTCATCGATCGCCGCGGCGTAGACGACCATCGCGAAGCCCGCGAACCGCCAGAGGAATGCGATCAGGATCGCCCAAAGCGCGGTCCGAGGATCGGCGAGCGGGGCGACGGTCGTGGTGTCGAACCCGACGATCGATCCCAGAGCGGGGATCACCCCGAAGAACGGCGCATCGACGAACTTCCACACCGCGCCGGCCGCCACGGTGGCGAGGACGAACGGCGCCACGAACGCGACCTGGAGGATCGTCCGGCCCCGGCGTACGCCGACGATGAGGTGGGCCAGCAGCAGTCCCAGGCCGATCTGCAGGACCACGGCTGCGGCCGTGAAGACGAGCGTGTTGGCAAGCCCGCGCCGGAAGACGCCATCACCGGCGATCGCGCGAACGTAGTTGTCGAGGCCTGGCGGGCCGGTCACCGCAAACCCGATGGTCCGATGGAGGCTGAGGTCGAGCCCGTACAGCAGCGGGTAGCCAAGGAAGAGCGCAAGGACCGCGAGAACCGGCAGGACGAAGAGGATGTCCGAGCGACGTGACCCGGCCGAGCGCGCCCCGAGACGGCTCATCGCGGGTCGGGTCCGTGGATCACGAGCGCTGAGCGCACTCCATGCCTCGGGACGATACCCTCCGGCAGAGCGCCGGATTCGCATCCCAGAGCGAGGGCTTGCGCAGCGGATCGACGTTGAGAGGACCGCCCATGGACCGCCGCCAGCCCGTGGGCGCCGTCGACTGGGCGCAACCGCTCGATCGGCGGCGCTTCATCAAGCTGGTCGGCCTGCTCGCGGGATCCACCGCGGCGGGATCCGTGCTCGCCGCCTGCGCGCCGCGGCAGGAGGAGGTCGGTTCCGGCTCACCCGCGAGCGCCGGGATCGCAGCGAGCGTCCCGCCCGCCGGAAGCCCACCGGCCGGAGCCGCGAGCGCGAGCCAAGCCGTCGGCGGGCCGATCACGATGATCGGCGAGGGCGACCCGTTGGGCGAGCCACCGCTGAAGGCCGTCTACGACGGCTTTCGGAACGTGCACCCCGGTATCACATGGGACATCCGGCCGCTCTCCGGCGGCGGTCCGGAGTGGGACCGACTTGCGCGCGGCCTGCTCGCCTCGGGGGAGCCGGTCGACCTCACGATGATCGACGGTCAGCAGGTTGGTGGCTGGGTCCGCGACGGCCTGCTCGCCGACCTCGATGCGGATCCGAACCTGTCGGCCGTCCTGGCTCGGGTGCCGGAGAAGTTCCGCTTCGCGGGCCCGGGGGATGGCGGGACGCACGCGTTCCCACTGGCGACGACGCGAGGGGTGCATACGACCGGGCTGTACGTGAACCAGGCACTGCTTGATGCGGCGGGGTTGAGGGCCCCGAGGACCATCGCGGATCTCGAAGCGATGGTGGCACCGCTGGCGCGGCTTGGCGCCGCTCCGCTCGTCCATTGCTCGGGCGACGTGTTCTTCAACCAGATCCTGATGACATGGATCCTCCCCCAGGTTGTCGAGCGGACCGGCTCGGATCCGACGAGCTTCGTGATCCGAACGGTCAAGGGCGAGCTCCCGTATGACGGTCCGGAATGGGTGAAGGCGTTCGAGACGATCGGGAACCTGCGAACGTCGGGGGTGCTGCTCGATGGGTCCGGGGCAACCGACTACGCCGGGATGCAGCAGCTCCTGCTCCGAGGCAAGGCCGCGACCACGTTCCAGGGGACGTGGATGCTTGCCCAGATCCAGGCGGGCACGCCTTCGGGGCCGTGGGACCTCCACGTCGCGCCGCCTCCCCTGATCGAGGGGGCTGCTCGGCCGCGGCCGATCCTGGCCTGGGGCGGGTTCGCGCTTCCGACCACGGTCACTCGAAGTCGCGAGGCCGTGTATGCCTTCCTCGAGTACGCGAGCCGCCCGGACATCGACGCCGCCGTGACTGCAGCGTCGCAACGCTACTCGCCGATCGCGGCATCGAACGCGGGCATCGTGGATCCCGTCGCGCGCGAGTTCCTGCCGTTCTTCGACGATGCCATCCAGTCCCTCGACTGGCTGTGGGAGCCCGAGATCACCGCCGAGATCGACAGCCAGGTGCAGTCGATCGTGAAGGGCGAGACGGGGGCAGCCGCTGCCGCAGGCGCCGTGCAGAGAGTCGCCGCGAACCTTCGATCGTCTGGGCACAGCTACTACCGCTGACTGTCGAACGCCGGACGATCCGCTGCGGCGTGCTCGCTCCATACCTGGAAGAGTCGCGACCGTCAGCTCTGGCACCTTGAGAGTCTCCTCGAACTCGCCCAGGGAACGACCGTCCCGCGTCCGAGCCAGAAGTAGGCGAACCCTTCGGAGTTGCTTCGCACCGTCGCGACCGGAGGTGGCGCGGCCGTCAGGAAGCCGCTCGAGCGCCGAGGCGATCCGCATTCAGACGGTCGCGCCACTCCAGCCATGGCCGTCCCGCATCCACCGACCAGTCCGGGCCGTTGAAGCCGAGCGTGAACTGCGTGAACCCCATGTCGAGATACGCGGCCGCATGCCGGGCCAGGTCGCCGCCGAGGTGATCTGGCTCGATTCCGAGCGCCCATTCGATCCCGTCGGGCGCCCGCCCGGCGTCCTCACAGTGACGACGAAGCGCCGCGACGGGCCCCTCGAGGTCGGCAGGTGATCCCGGAAACGCCGCATGCCAGGCGTCGGCGTACTGGGCGACGAGCCGCAACGTGCGGCGAACGCCGGTCCCCGCGATGAGGAGCGGGACGCGGCGAACCGGTGGCGGGTTCAGGCGGTCCAGCCGGTCGAGGATCCGCGGCAGGGCCGCCTCCAGACGGCCGAGCCGCTCGCCGACCGTGCCGTACTCGAACCGGTACTCGCGATAGTCGCGGGCGAACCACCCGGCGCCGACGCCGTTGATCACGCGGCCGTCGCTGATGTGGTCGACGGTCCGGACGATGTCGGCGTAGAGATCGGGGTTGCGGTAGGAGTTGCACGTCACGAGCGGCCCGATCTCGACCCGAGCGGTCGCCTCCGCCACCGCCGCCAGCATCGACCAGCACTCGAAGTGCTGCCCGTCGGCCGCCCCGTAGAGCGGGAAGAAGTGGTCCCACGTGTAGACGATGTCGAAGCCGAGCTCCTCGGCGCGAAGCGCGGCGGCACGAAGATCGCGCCACGCGCCGTGCTGCGGGTGGAGCTGGGCGGCAATCCGGATCGGGCGCAATCGATTCCTCCTCATCTGGTCTCCGCGGACCGTGCGGCCGGAGCCTCGGCGCGGATCGTCAACCTTCCCTCTGGGGCAAGGTCAAGGGCTATCCTCGGCCGGTGTTCCCCGTCGGCACCTTCGCCCGGCTGGCCGGCGTCTCGGCGAAGGCGCTCCGTGCCTACGACGCAATCGGCGTGTTCCGTCCGGCGTGGGTCGACCCGATCACTGGCTATCGCCACTACTCGGCCGCGCAGCTTCCCGAGCTGCGCCGGGTCCTGGCCCTGCGCGACCTCGGTCTGTCCCGCGTCGAGATGCGCGACCTGGTTCGCGGGAACACCGACCTGTCCGAGGCGCTCCACCGCCGTCGCCGCGAGCTCGACGAGGAACGGCGCGAGGTGGAGCGGCGACTCGCGGCGCTCGAGATCGAGCTCGCGGCGCCGGTCGCCGGCGACATCGTTGTCCGCCGGCTCGGTCGCGAGCTCGTCGCGACGCTTGACCTCGCCGACGTCCAGAGCGACGACATCGGCGAGGCGTTCCGCGAGCTCGAGACGCACGTTCGCGACCGATCGAATCGAGCATCCAGCCCGCCCGGCGCGATCCCAGCCGAGCACCTGATCTACGTCCCGATCCGCCGCCGCGACGGCGCGGCCGGACGGATCGGCATCCGGGAACTGCCTCCGACGCGCGCCACGACACTGCTCCACCGCGGACCGTATGCGTCGCTCCCCGCCGCGATGGCGAAGCTCGGCGCCTGGCTCGCGGCGGCCGGCGTCGAGCGGACCGGTCTGCTGCGCGTCCTCTACCTGCAGTTCGGCGCCGAGGTCGACCTGCGACTGCCGCGCGGGTGGACCGTCGACTCGGACGAGGACTTCGTCACCGAGCTGCAGCAGCCGATCGGGTGACGGGCGAATGACAGGGCTCTCTCGGCGAGACCGAGGCAGCCGCTGCCGCG
Organism: Chloroflexota bacterium; assembly: GCA_042408445.1. Classification (GTDB taxonomy): domain Bacteria; phylum Chloroflexota; class Limnocylindria; order Limnocylindrales; family CSP1-4; genus CF-46. Next base: position 83,161 of record JBHORC010000011.1, on the reverse strand, counting down.
GCAGCCGTGCAGAGAGTCGCCGCGGACATTCGGTGCGCCCGGCCCAGGCGCTGACCTCCGACTTCGGACGGGCCGAGCGACGGTGCCGACCGGCCTTGCCGTGACGGGCCGCTTGGCCCGGGGTTCATGACGGCCAGCACGGTCGGCGGCCGCGGCTCGGACCGGACCATGGCTTCGAGGGGTGAGGACCCTGCGAAGGCACCGGGTTCGCGTTCCGATTCGAGGTCGCACGCTGCCGCGCCGAGCGCGGGAAGGAGCCGCTGATGTCGTTGCCTGTTCGCCGCCGGTGGGTTTCGGCGATCCCCCGCGGGGCCGAGTGGGGCATCGCCCTCGCCGTCGGTGCCGCGCTCATCAGTGGGCTCGCCATCTACCTGAACGCCTTCGCGGTCCGGCAGCTGCCCGACGCGGCCGTGTTCACCACGCTCAAGAACGGCGTTGCCGCGATCGTCCTGGTCACGCTTGCGCTGGCGGTCGGCGCGGGACGCGACATCCGGGCGATCGAGCGACGCCATTGGCCGGCCGTCGCGGCGGTCGCGGTCGTCGGAGGGAGCGTCCCGTTCGTCCTCTTCTTCACCGGCCTCGCGGCGGCCAGCGCGCCGAGCGCCGCGTTCATCCAGAAGACGCTCTTCGTCTGGGTCGCCTTCCTGGCGGTTCCCTTCCTCGGTGAGACGCTTGGCATCGCGACGATCGCGGGGCTCGGGCTGCTGCTCGTCGGCCAGGCGCTGGTCCTGCCGCCGGACGGGATCGTCTGGGGCAGTGGGGAGACGCTCATCCTCGTTGCGACGCTGCTCTGGGCCATCGAGACGATCGTCGTCCGCCGGCTCCTGGCGTCCGTCCGCAGCCACGCGATCGCGACGCTGCGGATGGGCCTCGGCGTCGTGATCCTCGTCGGCTATCTCGTCCTCGCCGGCAAGCTCGCCGTGCTCGGTCAGCTCTCACTGGCCCAGTGGAGCTGGGTGCTCGTCACCGGCACCATTCTCGCCGCCTATGTCGCGACGTGGTTCGCGGCGCTCCAGCGGGCTCCGGCATCGGTCGTGACGAGCGTGCTCGCGCTGGGCGTGGTGGTCACCGGCGCGCTGACGGCCGTCTCGAAGGGATCCGTGCCCAGCAGCCAGGTCGTCGTCGGCTACGCGCTGATCGTCGCGGCGTCGGCGCTCCTGATCGCCTGGACCCGGATCGCCGCGCGCCACGTGGCGGACGCGAGCCACAGCCGCGTGACGGGCGATGCCCGCCTCGACTGAGTCGTCGGGGCGCCTCCCCTGCTCCGGGCCGGCGCTCTTCGCCCGGTACGCCTACGGCCCGAACCGCCTCGGCTACTGCGGCCCGGACGCGGTCGAGGAGCTGTTCGGGGAAGGCGCCGGGGGCGGCGACGACCGCGCGCTCGGCGAGCTCGCCCGGGGATTCGAGGGTGCATGGCCGTACCTCGAGCTGATCGCCCGGTCGAACGGCCTTGCCGATCCACTCGATCGGCGGGTCGTCGAGGCGTACTGGCTCGGCAATTCGCTGCTCGACGGGGTCCGACCGGACACGCTCGCCGACTCGCTGGCGACGCGGTTCCGGCCGCGTCTCCGCCCGGACGGCTGGCGGTGGCTTGCCGGCAAGCCGGATCGTGGCGCCGTTCCCGTCCACGCGTTCCACGTCCTGGACGTCTTCCCGCGGGTCGGCCTGATGCGGTCCGGCTCGGTTGACCACGTGCTGGACGTCATCGACTCCTGCCGGATCCGATGGGGTCGGGTTCTCGAACGGGACGCCGAGTTCCTCGTCGTGAACGTGGTCCCGCTCGGGATGACGGACGGCCGGCTCGTCCTCGGGTCGCCCCGGCCCGAGCGGATCCAGGCATGGCGCGATGGAGCGACGTTCGTGGCCGGTGTCGAACTCGGCGACGTTGTCTCGGTCCACTGGTCGTTCGCCTGCGATCGGCTGTCCGGCGATCAGCTGGGCGGGCTCATCCACTGGACGGAGCGCCAGCTGCGGATCGCGAACGAGACCGTCTGATCCCACGACGGCGCGGAACCAAGGCCCGGGGGCCGCGGGTTCAGCCAGCTGGGCGATGACGAACCAGCGGACCCTGTTCGGATCCGCTGGTCTGGCGGCCGCGTCAGGCACGGCCACAATCGTCGTCAGGCTGGCTGCAGCCGGCGGTTCTCCTCCAGCCCGTCGGGTCCAGCGAGCACGTACACGAGCATGGCGATGAAGCCGAAGCTCAGCAGTCCGAGGACGAGCAGCAGGATGAACCACGTCTTGTCCTCGAGCCGGGACGTGTTGATGACGGCCCCGATCCAGGCGACGAACTGCGCGATCGCTGCGCCGATCGCGACGAGGACCCCGACGGCCATGAAGCCGACGGTCGTCCAGGCGAGAGCCGACGGCTCGAAGCCGGTGACGTCGGGCCCCGTTGTCACGACGGCGCCACTTGCGAACGCCGCGAGGATCGCGACGACGAGCAGGACGATCGCACCGACGAACGCGACGATGCTACCGACGAAGACGCGGGTGATGGTTGCCTTCGACATCGAACATTCCTCCCGTCATTGTCGGGCGGCCGCGGCAGAGGCAGCCGTCCGTGCCGCCAGGCCGAGCTCGGCGCCCCACTGGCGTGCCCGGTCCAGCTCGCCATCGCGAAGCGGTCCGGACTGCCCGGTGACCACGAACTTGTGGCCCTGGGAGACGATCCGGTGGCCATGGCCCGTGAGTGACCGCTCGATCGTGCCCGTGGCACCGCCCGGCGACCAGCGCATCCTCGTTTCGAAGGCCGCTGCAACGGCATGTCCCTGCGGGAGGGCGTTGAGCCACGTTCGCAGGGAGATGCGCGAAAGGTCCGGGGGCGTCTCCGCGGTATGCGCAGATCGCTCAAGGCCGGTCAGGGCGCGCTCGCCCGGGAGCCCGAACGCCATCACCGGCGCTCCCGCGACGATGAGGTCCGCGGGGCCCACGACCTCGGCGGTCGCCTCGTCCGTGGGAAGCGCCTGAGCGTCGGGGCCGATGCCCTCGGCGATGGCGCGGGCCACGGCCTCCGTGTTGCCCCAGTGGGATTCGTAGACGACGACGGCCTTCATGGAAGCTCCTTTCGAGCGGGCCGGGAACAACCGGCCCGCCAGGGTGCTGGCGGGCCGGCTGGTGACATGGGCTGACGTGGTCAGGCGGACATCGGTCGGCCCGAATACGTCCCGCCCGTGAGGTACCTCGTCGCGATGTCGGCCGCGGCGCCGAACACGACGCCACCGACGATCGCCGGGACCAGGGCAAGGCCGTCCCAGACCGGCTCGAACGCCTGCCAGCCGACGATGAACTCGCTCGCGACGAGCGCGCCGATCGCGGCCGCGATCGCCGGGGCGATCCATTCGAAGCCGGTGTGTGGCTGGCCGATGAGCTGGGCGACGCCGCCGATGAGGGCGGCCCCCAGGATCAGGAGCACCCATCCACCGAACCCGAGACTGATGGCAAACTCCATCGTCTGCCTCCTTTCATCGACGCTCCGCGCGTCGTCGATTCAGATGGTGGAGTTCCACCCTCGATCCGGGCAGGGCCGAGCCGACCGATCGCGGGGGGACGGACGGCCTGATCGTCGACGCAAGCCGGTTCGGCCCCGAGCGGGCCGAACCGCCGTCCTCGGACGGGCGTTGGTCGTCAGCGGACGCCGGCGAGCTCCTGCAGCGTCCGCCAGTTCGCGAGCCGGTCGTCGTTCGTCGCGAGGATCTCCGGGCTCGGCGAGTCATCCGCCCCGAAATGGGGAGCGAACCGGCCCTCGGATCGGGCGAAGGTCAGGAAGTCGACCGGCGTGCCGTCCGGCAACGCGGACCAGTCGCCCTTGATCGCGGGGTTCCCCTGGAGCGACAGCCGCTCCGCGATCGTCTCTCCGCGCCGCGGGTCGTAGGTGAAGAGCGGGAAGGCGCGGGAGTCCACGGCGAGCTTTGCCTGCCGCGTCGCGGCGTCATCCGCGATCCCGTGCTCCGGCATGCACGCCGAGTAGACGATGACGACCGCCGGCCCGGGGAAGGCGTTCGCCTCCATGATCGAGCGGTAGAAGTGGTTGATGTGGGCCGGCGTGGTCTGGGCAACGTAGGCGTTGCCGTGGGCGACGAGGATCCGTCCCAGCTCCTTCCGCGGCTCGGGCCGGCCGTGGAGGTCGTGGCCGAAGGCGGAGAGCTTCGTCACCTGCCCGCCGAACGACGCCGTCGATGCCTGACCGCCGGTGTTGGAGTAGACCTGCGTGTCGAGCACGAGGACCTTGGCGTCCGTGCCGGACGCGACGAACCGCGACAGCGCCTGGAAGCCGATGTCGTACATCGCCCCGTCGCCGCCGATGACCCACAGCCGCCAGTCGGCGTTGCCCTCCTGCTCCCAGCGGGTCCGGATCCCGAGCGCGACGGCGGCCGCGTTCTCGAACAGCGAGTTCGTCCAGGGCACGAGATAGGGGTTCCAAGGGTACGTGCTGCCGAAGACGGTGTTGCAACCCGTCGCCGCGACCACGCCGAGCGAATCCGGGCCGTGAACCTGGCGCGTCGCGGCGACCATCATCCGGATCGCCGTCCCCTCGCCGCAGCCGGAGCACGACCCGGCGCCGCCGACGTAGCCGAACGCGTGCTCGCCGAGCATGAGGTCGGCAAGCGCCCGCTCGTTGCGGTACTCCGGCGGGGTCGGTGGCAGGCTCCGGAAGAACCGCATGTCGCGCCGGTACTGCTCGACCGTCCCGTCCGCCTTCGAGCTCCCCGGCTCCTTCGGAATCATCCGGAGCGCGTCGTAGCCGAGGGCGTGGCAGACCTCCACGCATTCGGCGCAGCCCTTGCAATGGACCGGGTCCACGAAGATCCCGAAAGCCGCCGGCTCGAGGCCGCGCCTGGCAGGGACGTCGGCGTACTTCGTCGTCCTGGCGAAGTGGGCGCGCGCGGTCCGCGCGGCCTCCTCGGGCCGCCGCTCCCCCGCCGCGAAGGTCTCGATCGCCGCGTCGACGACGCGCTCCGGCTGGGCGATGCCGAGGATCGCCGAATCGGGACACGCGCTGACGCAGGTCATGCAGCCGACGCAGGCGTCCAGGACGAACTCGGGGATCGTCGGAGCGAGGCCGCTGAAGTCGCGAGCGGCCGCGGTTCCCGGCGGGATGACGCTCCGGGCGACGCCGATCTCGCTCGGAAGCTCCTGGTCCGCAACTCCGCGGCGATAGGCGTCGACGATCGTTCCGTTGAACTCATCCACGTAGCCGTGCATGTCGAGGACGCCGGTCGCCGGGCCGAGGCGCCCGGTCTGGGCCTCCATCGGCTCACCGGCCGTCTTGAGCGGCGGGGCGGCAAGATCGAAGGTCGCGAGCTCGCTCACAGCGGGTCTCCGGTCGCCATGTCGTGCACGAGGTCGCTCACGGACAGGACGCCGACCGGCGTCTCGTCATCGGACGCCACGACGACCAGGCGGTGGATCCGGAGGTCCTCCATCAGCTGCGCGGCGTCGTTCAGGGTCGTGTCCGCCCGTACGGATACAGCCGGCTCGGTCATCAGGTGTCGGACGGTCAGGCCCGGCCAGCTGCCCCACAGCCGCTCCACCCCCCGTGCGTGCAGCAGATCCGTCTGGCTGATCACGCCGACGAGCCGCCCGTCCCAGTCGATGACGGGGAGGCCGCTCACCCGGTAGAAGTCCATGAGCTCGACCGCATCGATCAGCGGCATGTCCACGTTCGCGACGATCGGCTCTCGCGTCATCAGCGTCCCGACCACCCGCGCCGGCACGACGTCAGCCATCACGACACCTCCGGGAGCGCAGCCGGAGTCACGGCTGCAGGGTTCGGCGAGTGGAGGCCGGCGGTCACGTCGACGACGGCGTCGTACGCGGCCGCGACCAGGTCGAGATTGGCGTCGACGACGCGCCCGCCGCGCTTCCCGAAGAAGCGCTCGAGGTGGGGCCGGAGCGCCTGGAGCAGATCGTCCCGGCCGTAGCCCGCCTGCTCGGCGAAGGGCGTCGCACGGAGGAACGCGCCAACGAGCGCGACCCCCTGCATCCGCAGGACGAGCTCCGGCCGTGGTGCGCGGTCGCGGGCGAGACCCGCGGTGTCCAGGGCGATCAGGCGGATTCGGCGACGGAGCATCTCCTTCCGGGCGTCGGGCGGGATCGACCGCCAGATCGCATCGGCGTCCCGCTCCGGCGACGAGACGAAGACGATCCCGCCGTCGACGAGGCCGTGGAGCGGATCGCCCTGGCGGAAGGCCGCGACGTCGTGGAGCGAGACGAAGTCCACGGTCTCGATCTCACCGTGGAGCCGGACCCGCTCCGTGGCGACGGTCAGGTAGTAGGAGGTCGGCAGGCCCTTCTTCTCGGAGCCGTAGCGGGGGTACGCCTGGACCTGCAGCCCGAACAGGCCGCCGACGACCGCGGCGACGAGCTTGTTCGTGGTGACGGAGCCGAAGCCACCGATCGAGTGGCCACGGACGCTGTAGGCGCCGGCCGGCCGAAGGTCCAAAGGCTTCGCCGCGAGCGCCGTCGGGTGCCGGACGCCGAGCGTCGCATAGCGGGCGGCGGCGGGGGTTGCTGGATCGGCGAGCCAGTCGAACACGGCGAGGAGATCACCGGGCGTCACGTCACGCGAGCCCAGTCCGGCCGAGACGGACCGGACGCGCGGGATCATGGCACCGTCTGCGGCGTGGTCGAAGAGCGCGGCCTTGACCTCACGGGTCAACGGGTTGTCGGCCGCTGCCGGCTCGTCGGTCCGCTCGATGACCGCGACGGAGCGCGCGCCGCGGAGCGCTGCCCAGAGCTCCTCGGCCGGGAACGGTCGGTAGCTCGTGACCGCGACGGAACCGACGGCTCGCCCAAGGCCGCGGAGATGATCGACGACGGCGGTGGCGGTGTCGGCGATCGTGCCCATCGCGACGATCACCTCGCACGCGTCCTCGGTCCGGTAGGTCTCGATCGGCGCGTAGTGACGGCCGGTCAGCGTTTCCCAATCCGCGAACGCGCTCGCGAGCGCTCCGGGCAGCCGCTCGTAGAACGTGCGCTGGCCGATCCGGCCCTTCATGTAGCTGTCCTGGTTCTGGACGACGCCCGTCATCAGCGGCGTGGCCGGGTCGAACCAGGCCCGGATCCGCTGGCGGGGATCCCCGACGAACTCGTGGAGCAGCTCGTCCTCGGGGAGGCGCATCGACTCCATCGTGTGGGTCGTCAGGAAGCCGTCCTGCACGACGAAGAACGGGACCTCCGAGACCTCGGCGACCCGTCGCGCGATCGCGGTGAGATCGGCGGCCTCCTGGGCGTTCCGGGCGAACAGGATCCCCCAGCCCGCGTCGGCGACGGCCATCACGTCGTCGTGCCCGGCGTGGATGTTCAGCGCCTGGCTCGTCAGCGCGCGCGCGCCGACGTGGAACACGACCGGGAGTCGCTTGCCGGAGATGACGAACAGGACCTCCTTCATCAGGACGAGGCCCTGGCCCGCGGTGAAGTTGGTGACGCGCGCGCCCGCGAGCGCGGCGCCCTCGGCGGACGACGCGGAGGAGTGCTCCGACTCGAGCTCGACGAAGCGGAGCGGCGTTCCCCAGAGGTTCGGCCGGCCGTCTGCGACCGCAGCCTGGAAGATCGCTGCCATCGTCGTCGAGGGCGTGATCGGGTAGGCGCAGGCGATCTCGCTGATCCGGGTCTCGACCGACGCGATCGCCTCCGAGCCGTCGAGGATCGCAGCCGTCCCCGGGTACCGAACAGTCGTCTTCATGGACCGATCGTCGGTTCAAAGCGTCGCCGGCGGATGGGCTGAATGGCCCGTCGTCGCGGGCCGGTGGACCCTCGTGAGCCGGATCACCCGGTCACAGGATGGCCGCATGCAGACCTCGACCCTGTCGACGGTGCTCGGCGACACCTGGTTCGGCGCCACCCTTCCGGTGACGGCCCGTGCCCGGCTCGCGGTCATCGGCAGGCTGGTTGACATTCCCGCCGGAACGGTCGTCCTGGAGGAGGGACGACCGTGCCCGGCCATGGGCATCCTCGTCGCGGGCCGGCTGGCCCTCCGCCTCGCGGTCGGCGGCGTCGGTGAGCGGACGCTCATGACGCTCGAGCCCGGCGAGGTGTTCGGATGGTCCGCCGTGCTCCCCGGCTCGGTGTCGACCTCGACGTGCATGGCCGTGGCCCCATCCGTGGCGGTGCAGTTCGAATCGTTCGGCCTGCTGGCCGCCCTCGAGATCGACGACGAGCTCGCTGCCGTCGTGTACCGGCGCCTCCTGGCCGTCGTCGCGCGCCGCCTGTCGGCGACGAGGATGCAGCTGCTCGACGTGTACCGGGCGGCGGTGGAGCCGTGGTGATCGCCGACACGAATGTCGTCGACGATGTCGGCGCCTCGGTGACCACCCGGTTCCTGCCACGACCCGAGCTCCAGCGGCTCCTGACCGCCCTCTCTGCCGACGGGCGCCGGGTGATCGGTCCGACCGTCGTCGACGAGGCCATCGTCTACGAGGAGCTCGACGGACCCGAGGAGCTGCCCGTCGGCTGGACGAGCGAGGCGGCGCCGGGGCGATACCGGATCGAGCCCGGCCATGGCGAGCGGACCTTCGACTACGGGGTGGCCCTGTCCGCCTGGAAGCGCTACACCCATCCGGCGGTGATCCCGCTGACCCGATCGATGCGGGACGGGCGGGTGATGACGATCGTGCCGGCCAACGAGTCGCCGCCGAAGCTCGCCTTCCTTGGCGTCCGCGCCTGCGAGCTCGCGGCCCTCCGGATCCAGCAGCGGGCCATGCGGGCGGGACCGGTCGGCGACGCGGACCACGCGGCACGGGCCGACGCCGCGCTGATCGTCGCCGTCGAGTGCGCGACCGCGACGAGCACCTGCTTCTGCACCTCGATGGGCACCGGACCGGAGGTCCAGGCCGGGGCCGACATCGTGCTGTCCGAGCTCGACGACGGGTTCACGTTGCGGGCCGGCTCGCCGGCGGGCGCGGCCATCATCGAGCGGCTCGAGCTGGCCGACGCAGCCGCGGAGCAGGTCCAGGCCGCGGAGCGGCAGGTCGCCGCGGTCCGGGCCGCGATCGGGGATCCGGTAGCGGTCGACGGGCTCCCCGCCCGCCTCCGCGCCGCACTGGACCATCCCCGCTGGGCGGAGATCGCGGAACGGTGCCTCGCGTGCGCGAACTGCACGCTCGTCTGCCCGACCTGCTTCTGCACGAGCGTCGGCACGACCTCCGATCTCGATGGTCTCGACGCGACGACCGAGCGACGCTGGGACAGCTGCTTCAGCCTCGGCTTCGGACGCGTCGCGGGCGACGCCAACTTCCGGCCGAAGGTCCAGGACCGCTACCGCCAGTGGCTCACCCACAAGTTCTCGACGTGGGAGGACCAGTTCGGGACGAGCGGCTGCGTCGGCTGTGGCCGGTGCGTCGCGTGGTGTCCGGTCGGGATCGACGTCCGCGAGGAGCTGGCGGCGATCGCGCCGGTCGGCGCACCGACCGGCCCCATTCCCTGGCCGCCGTCACCGCCCGCGGGCCGGGCTCCGGCCGCGCTCACGACGGTCGAGCCGGCTCACCACGCGCTCGCGACCGTCGAGGCGGTCACCCGCGAAACGGCCGACACGGTCACGTTGCGCCTCGACGTTGCGGACGCGACGGTCCGGACGGCCTGGCCGGGCCAGTTCGTGATGGTCGAGCGGACCGGCTTCGCCGTCCCACCGATCTCGATCTCGCGCGTCCTGCCGACGGGCCTGGAGCTGACGATCCGCGCCGCCGGCCCCGCGACGCAGGTGCTGACCGAGCTGGATCGAGGCAGCCAGGTCGCGCTGCGCGGCCCGTTCGGGCGGCCATGGCCGGTCGCGTCGGCGTTCGGCCGCGATGTCGTGATCGTCGCGGGCGGGATCGGGCTTGCGCCGCTGCGACCCGTGATCGACGCGATCCTCGCCGCGCGGCCGATGTACGGCGCGGTCCGGCTGTACCTCGGCGCGCGGACGCCACGCGACCGACTCTTTGTTGCCGAGATGGCCGCGCTCGCCGGTCGTGTGGACCTCGAGGTTGCCGAGATCGTCGATCGCGCCGGGCCCGATTGGCTCGGCCGGGTGGGGATCGTGACGCAGCTGTTCGACCAGGCGACGTGGGACGGCTCGAGGACGACGGCGTTCGTCTGCGGACCGGACCGGATGATGCAGGCGACCGCGGCCGCCCTCGAGCGCCGCGGCGTTGCCCCAGCTTCGACCTGGCTGACGCTCGAGCGGAACATGGCCTGCGGCGTCGGGACGTGCGGACATTGCCAGCTCGGTCCGTTCTTCGTCTGCCGCGACGGCCCGGTCTTCTCGGTCGCCGAGCTCGGGACGGCGCTCGTCCGGGAGGGGTTGTGACGACCGGAACGCCGCTGCCCGTATCGGCTGCACCCGGCCGTCCGCGCGACGGCATCGCCCGCCGTCCACGGATCGGTGTGGTGAAGCTCGCGTCCTGTGACGGCTGTCAGCTGACGCTGCTCGATCTCGAGGACGAGCTCCTGACGATCGCCGACCGCGTCGATCTCGTGGAGTTCGCCGAGGCGACGTCGCGGCGATCGGCCGGCCCCTTCGACGTCCTGTTCGTGGAGGGCTCGATCAGCACCCCCGAGCAGGTCGAGGAGATCGCCCGACTGCGGGCCGTCTCGCATCGCCTCGTGACGATCGGGGCGTGCGCGACGGCCGGCGGCATCCAGGCGATCCGGAACTGGTTCGATCACGACGAGACCCGGGCGGCGGTCTATCCCGAGCCCGCGTTCGTCGAGTCGCTCGCCGAGGCGCGGCCGGTGTCCGACTACGTGGCGGTTGACGGCGAGCTGCGGGGCTGCCCGATCTCGCCTGCCCAGCTTCGCGAGTTTCTCGTCGCGCTCGTCACCGGCCGCCGCCCGCAGCTCCCCGACGAGGCGGTGTGCATCGAGTGCAAGCGCCGCGGCGTCGTGTGCGTCGCCGTCAGCCGCGGCGTCGCCTGCCTCGGCCCGGTGACGAGGACGGGCTGCGGGGCGATCTGCCCCGCCTACGGCCGCGGCTGCTACGGCTGCTTCGGGCCGCGCGAAGGAGCGAATGCGGAGTCGCTCGCGGAGTGGCTCTCGGACGGCCGGACGGACCCGGAGGTCGCGAGCCTGTTCGCCGGCTTCACCGCCTGGTCGACGCCGTTCCGGGCCGTGATCGACGCTCGCGGCGGCCCACCCGTCACCGCAAACCAGCCTGCAGACGCTCAGCCCGCGGGCACGCCGCCGGGAGGCCCCGATGCATGACACCGACACGATCACCGAGTCGAGCGGCGACCTCGAGGTCGACATCGCCGGCCTGACGCGGGTCGAGGGCGAGGGCTCCCTGAAGGTCCGGGTGAAGAACGGTCGCGTGGAGGAGGCACACCTCGCGATCTTCGAGGCGCCGCGCTACTTCGAGCGGCTCGTCCTGGGGCGGACGCCGGACGAGGTCATCGACATCGTCGCCCGCATCTGTGGCATCTGCCCGGTCGCGTACCAGATGACGGCGGTCCACGCCTTCGAGCACGCCCTCGCCGTCGAGATCGACCCGTCGGTCCGCGCCCTGCGGCGGCTGCTGTACTGCGGCGAGTGGATCGAGAGCCACGCCCTCCACATCTACCTCCTGCACCTTCCCGACTTCCTGGGCTACGCGAGCGCGCTCGAGATGGCGCACGACCACCGGGCGGCGGTCGAAGCCGGACTCGCGCTGAAGAAGGCCGGCAACGAGATCGTGGCGATGGTCGGCGGTCGGGCCATCCATCCCGTCTCCGTGCGGGTCGGCGGGTTCTCCCGCTCGTTCCGGCGGGAGGAGGTCCGCGCCCTCCGGGGCTCGCTGGAACGCGCCCTCGAGGTCGCGATCCAGACCGTGGAGCTCGTCGCCGCGCTCGACACGCCGGCGTTCGTCCGGGAGGGCCCGCTCGTCGCCCTCCGCCACCCGCTCGAGTACCCGATGAACGAGGGCCGGATCGTCTCGACCGACGGACTGGACCTGCCGTCGACCGCCTGGCGATCGGCGTTCCACGAGGAGCAGGTGCCGTGGTCGCACGCGCTCCAGGCCCGCGACGCCGCGGGTCGCGCCTACCTGCTGGGGCCGATGTCGCGGATCACGCTCGCCCGGGACCAGCTCCATCCGATCGCGGCCGCGGCCCTCGACCGCACGGGGCTCGCCGCCGAGATCGCCGTGAACCCCTATCGGAGCATCGTCGCCCGGGCCGTCGAAACGGTTGACGCCACGGCCGAAGCGCTTGCGATCGTCGACGCATACGAGCCGGCCGGCGACGCCGCTGTGGCCTGGGAGCGGCACGGCGGGGAAGCCGCCTGGGCAACGGAGGCGCCGCGCGGCCTGATCTTCCACGCCTATGAGCTGGATGAGCGGGGCCGCATCGCCCACGCCCAGATCGTGCCGCCGACCAGCCAGAACCAGGCCGCGATCGAGTCCGACCTGGCGGCCTTCGCGCCGACGGTCCTCCACCTGCCCCGTCACGAGGCCACGCACCGGATCGAGCAGCTGATCCGGAGCTATGACCCGTGCATCAGCTGTGCCACCCACTTCCTCGACCTGCGCGTGGAGGACGCATCATGACGATCCCGCCCACCCTGCGCCCCACCGCGCCGTCCCGACCGTCTTCCGCGCGACACTCGCCCCTGGGCGTCGCCGTCGAGGTGCTGGTCTGCGGCTCGATCGACCGCGGCGACGACGGCGCACCGATCGTCGCGGCGGGGCAGCTCCGCGACCGGGTCGAACCGGACGTCCGCGTCCGGATCGTCGGCCAGCTCGACATCGACGACCTGCTCGCGGTGGGCCGCGGCGCGGGCGTCGTGGTCGTCGACGCGGCGACCGGGCTGCGGCGGGGTGAGGTCGTGGAGCTCCCGCTCGGCGGCCTGATCGCCCGGCCGGACAACGTCCGCCCGCGTTCGTCGCACGCCCTCGAGTTCCGCGAGGTCATCGGCCTCGCCGACATGATCCGCGGGCGCCCGCTCCGGGGCCGCATCGTCGCCGTCGGCGCGGGGGCGTTCGGGCTGGGAGCGCCACTGAGCCCGCGGGTCGCCCACGCGATCCCGGCGTTCGTGGACGCGATCCTCGCGGCGATCGACCGGGTCCGGAGCTGACCGATGTGCATCGAGCTCCCCGGGCGCGTCGTCGCCATGGAGCCGGCCGGTGCGGTCGTGGAGGCACGAGGCCGCCGGCGGGTGGCCTCGACGCTGCTCTGCCCCGATGTGCGGATCGGTGACTTCGTCACGGTCCTGGCCGGCACGATCATCGAGCAACTGACACCAGCCGAGGCGGCGGAGATCGCCGCGCTCCTCGCCCCGGCGACGGACCCACTCGCGAGGGTCGCGGCCCGCGCGTCGTCCTGAAGGGTCGCGCCGCAGACCGGGCGCGCGCGTCAGAGCTCGAGCAGCGCCCGCGCGGCGTGTTCCAGCTGGTCCCGATGATCGGGATGGGCGATCGCGATGAGCGCCCTGGCCCGCTCCCGGACGCTCCGGCCGAACAGCTCGGCGACGCCCCATTCGGTGACGACGGTCCGGACGTGGGCCCGGGTCGTCACCACGCCGGCGCCCTCGTGGAGGGTCGGCACGATCCGGCTCGTCGCCCCCGCGCGGGCCGTTGAGGGGAGCGCGATGATCGCCCGGCCCTCCGCCGCCAGCGCCGCGCCGCGGATGAAGTCCATCTGACCGCCCACGCCGCTGTAGACGTGGCTGCCGATCGAGTCCGCCACGACCTGGCCGGTCACGTCGACCTCGATCGCCGAGTTGATCGCGGTCATCCGGGCGAACGAGCGGATGACGTGGGTGTCGTTCGTGAAGTCGACCGGCCGCATCTCGATCATCGGGTTGTCGTCGATGAAGCGGTACAGGCGCCGGCTGCCGAGGACGAAGGCGGTGACGATCTTGCCGCGGTTCCGCTCCTTGCGGGCGCCGGTGATGACCCCCGCCTCGACGAGGTCGACGACGCTGTCGGTGAACATCTCCGTGTGGACGCCGAGGTCGCGCTTGTCCCGGAGGAAGAGCGCGGTCGCAGCCGGGATCGCGCCGATCCCCAGCTGGATCGTGGCCCCGTCCACGACGAGGTCGGCCACGTGCTCGCCGATCCGACGCTCCGTCTCGCCGATCGCCCCGACCGCGTGCTCGAAGGGCGGCTGGTCGACCTCCACCGCGAGGTCGATCTGGTCGACGTGGATGAAGCTGTCGCCGAGCGTCCGCGGCATGGACCGGTTGAACTGGACGATCACCGTCGTCGCGGCGAGGATCGCCGCGTGCATCGCCTCGACGGAGGTCCCCAGCGAGCAGAAGCCGAACGCGTCGGGCGGGGTCGCGTTCACGAAGACCGCGTCGAGCGGCAGCACGCCGGACGTGAACAGGCGGGGCACGTCGGAGAGGAAGACCGGCACGTAGTCGGCGCGTCCCTCGTTCACGGCCGCCCGGGCGTTCGGCCCGATGAAGAGCGCGCGATGGCGGAAGTGACCGGCCATCTCCGGCGCGAGGTGCGGTGCCGGACCCTCGATGTGGAGATGGACGACCTCGACGTCGTGGAGCTCCGCGGACCGATCGACGAGCGCCTGGAGGAGCACGCTCGGCGTGGCCCCCGCGCACTGCAGGTAGACCCGCTGGCCCGAGACGATGCCCGCGACGGCCTCTGCCGCTTCGACGATCCGCATCCTGGTCGCGGTCAGGCCGCGATCGCGGGGGACGGGACGGCCAGCTCGACGGTCGAGGTGTCACCGCCGCCACGAACCGTGGCGGGGATCCCGAGCGATGCGATCAGGCGGTGGATCCCCGCGTTCGAGGCGAGGGTCGTCGCGATCAGCGTCCCGACCCCGGCCTCGCGCGCCCACTCGAGCGCGGCCTCCATGAGCTGCTGGCCGATCCCGCGGCGCTGCAGGTCGTCCGCGACGGCGATCGCGACCTCCGCCCGGCCGTCGCCGGCGGGCTCGAGACAGACATGACCGACGACCCGCGCCGACCCGCCTCCCGCGCCGCCGGTGATCGTCGCGACGAAGCCCTCCTCGTGGCAATGGTCGGGAGAGCAGAAGGCGGCCGACTGGGCGTGTGTCAGGCCGCTCGTCACCGCGAAGAAGCGCAGCCGTCGGCTGTCGTCACCGAGCCGTCGGTAGAAGTCCTCGAGCGCGGGAGCGTCCGCGGCGACGATCGGCCGGATCGTGACGTCCGGTGCCGGGGTGCAGGGGTCCATGGAGCGACCGTAGACGCCGCGCGCCGGCTGGAGCAGGGACCTTTGGCCCGGAAGGACGGGCCATTGCGCAGGGTTGGCTCGGGCGGCGTCATCATGCCGCCGGCCTACCGCCCGCGATCGAGCCGGTGCTGGGCGACGAAGGCCGCGGCCTGCGCGCGGCGCTCGAGGTTGAGCTTGGCGAGGATCGAGCTGACGTAGTTCTTCACCGTCTTGTCGGACAGGAAGATCTCCGCGGCGATCTCCTTGTTGGTCTTGCCCTCGGCGACGAGCATCAGGATCTTCCGCTCCTGCGGCGTGAGCCCGCCCAGCTCGTCGTTCGTCTCGCCGGCGGCGATCTGGCGGACCCGGATCAGGACCTTCTCCGTGACGGCAGGATCCAGCAGGGACTCGCCACGGCCGACGGCCTCCAGCGCGGCGACGAGATCCCGCGCCCGGATCTGCTTCAACAGGTACCCCGAGGCTCCCGCGACGATCGCGGAGAAGACCGCCTCGTCGTCCGGGAACGAGGTGAGGATGACGACGCGGGTGCCGGGCAGCTCCGCCCGGATGTCACGGCACGCCTCGATCCCGGAGCCGTCGGGGAGACGCACGTCCATGATCACCACGTCCGGCTCGTGCCGGCGCGCCTGGGCCATCGCCTCCTCGACGCTGCCCGCCTCGGCAACGACCTGGAACGTCGGTCGGCGCTCGAGCAGGGCGACGAGGCCCTGCCGAACGACCTCGTGGTCGTCGACGACGAGCAACCGGAGCGGCTTCGCGGCGCTCGGCGTGCCCGGTGTCCCTGGGGTCGTGTCGGTCATTGCTGGTCCCGTGAGAACGTCAGGCGGATGCGCGTTCCAAGGCCGATCGCGCTGTCGACGTCGAGGCGCGCGCCGATGGCCTCGGACCGCACCCGGATGTTGGCCAGCCCATGATGGTCCTCCGAGAGCGGCCGCGCAGGATCGAATCCCACCCCGTCGTCCGCGATCTCCAGATACGGCCCGGTCGGTCCGTTGCCGAGCAGGACGTCCACGCGGTGCGCTCGCGAATGGCGCGCCGCGTTGCTCAGGACCTCGCGAACGACCGTGAGGAGCTCCACGCCGTGCTCCGGCGAGAGCGTCGGGTCCGCGGCCGGGTCGAGGGTGACGACGACGTCGACCAGTCCGCCGTCACGGAAATCCTGGGCGAGCGCGGCGATGCCCGCCACGACTTCGCTGCCGTCGACCGCCTCGGGTCGCAGCCCGAAGATGAAGTTCCGGATGTCGCGGATTGCGAGATGGAGCGAATCGATCGCCTGGTCGACCCGCCGCTCGGCGTCGGGAGACGACTCCGCCATCAGCTCGGGGACGTCCTCGAGGGACAGCGAAACGGCGTAGAGCGACTGGATGATCCCGTCGTGGAGGTCGCGGCCGATCCGGTCGCGCTCGTCGGCGACCGCGAGCCGCCCCGCCTGGGCGTGGAGCCGGGCGTTGTCGATCGCGATCCCGGCGTGGATGGCGAACGTCTCCACGATCCGCTGGTCCATCCCGGAGAACTCGGTCGCCCCTCGCTTGTCGGTCAGGTAGAGGTTCCCGACGGACAGGCCGTGCGCGACCACCGGCACGCCGAGAAACGAGGTCATCGGCGGGTGGTTCGGCGGAAAGCCAGACGAATCGGCGTGGCCGGCGATCGAGGCGATCCGGAATGACCGCCCCTCGCGGATGATCAGTCCGAGGAGCCCGCGGCCGGCGGGCAGGTCGCCGATGGCAGCCCGCGTCTGCGGGTCCATCCCGGCCGTGATGAAGCGTTCGATCTTCCCGCCGGCGCCCACGATGCCGAGCGCCGCGTAGCTCGCATCGACGAGGACGCGGACGCGATCGACGATCAGCTGCAGGACGTCGTCGATCGGCCGGAGCTCGGCAATGGCCCGGGCCGCGTCGTCGAGGGCGGCGAGCGCCGGTGCATCGGGTGTCTCGACCGACGGGTCGGAGGTTGGCACCTGCGGAGCCTACCGGTTCGGGCCTGGATGGCACGTGACCTGTGGCCCAGTTTCTTGGGCGTTCTGGCACAGGTTCGCGAGCGCGCCTCACGCAAGAGTCCCGCCATGACCGAGCTGCGGCCTGAGGCGGCCACAACAAGCCTCCCCATCCCGTCGACCACCCTCAGCCGCCGGGCCCTCCTCCGGGCGGGCGCCCTCACCGGTGGCGGGCTGGTCGCTGCGGCGGTCGCCGCGTGTGCACCGGCGGCCGCCGCTCCGACCTGGACCTATCCGCCGGCCGCGCCGGGAGGCGGTGCCGGCGCCCCGTCCGCTGCCCCGTCGGCAGCCGCGACGCCGGCCGCCTCCGGCGCCCACGCCAGCCACGAGCCGTCATCGTCCGGCGCGCCGACAGACCACGACGCGACGGCGCTCGCCGTCGTGAAGCGCTTCCTCGACGGCGAGGGCAGCAAGCTCGACGGAGCCGGCAACCAGCCCCTCGCCCCGACCCGGATCGAGAGCGGCGTGAAGGTCTTCGAGATGACGATCGACGAGATCCAGCATCGGATCGATGCGCTCAAGGACCCGATCGCGGCACTCGGCTACAACGGCACCTGGCCGGCACCACGGATCGAAGTCGTCGAGGGCGATCGAATTCGGGCGACGTTCAGGAACAACCTGAGCGAGTCGACCGGCGTCCACTTCCACGGCCAGCGCCTGCCGAACGGCATGGACGGCGTCCCCCTCGTCACCCAGGACCCGATCAAGCCCGGCGACTCGTTCACGTACGAGTTCGAGGCTCGAACGCCCGGCTCGCACATGTACCACTCGCACCACAACGCGACCGACCAGGTCGGTCGCGGGCTGCTCGGCGCGTTCATCGTCCAGCCGAAGGACCCGGCGGACCGCTACGACAAGAAGTACGGCGTGAGCCAGGACATCGTCTGGATCAGCAACGACTCGCTCGGCGGCTTCACGATCAACGGCCGCGGCTTTCCGGCGACGTCACCGATCGTCGCGAACGTCGGCGACACGATCGCCGTCCGGTTCATGAACGAGGGGTCGATGATGCACCCCTGGCATCTCCACGGGATGCCGATGCACGTCGTCGCCCGGGACGGGTACCCCCTCCCCGCCCCGTTCGACTGCGACACGCTGGGCGTCAACCCCGGCGAGCGCTGGGACGTGATCATCAAGTGCGAGGACCCGGGGGCGTGGGCGTTCCACTGCCACATCCTTCCCCATGCCGAAGGCCAGAACGGGATGTTCGGCATGGTGACCGCGCTCGTCATCCAGCCGCCCGGAACCGCCGCCGCGACGCTTGCTAGCGCAACCGGCGGATCCGACGAGGTCCGCAAGGCGGCCCTCGCCGGCGGCTCGACCTCCTTCCTGTGTCGGATCCCGACATCAGTGGGGTGAACGTGACCGCCGGTGCGCTCCCGGACGTCGCGGCCGGCCCGATCGTCGTCGGGACGGACTTCGGCCCCGTGAGCGCTGCCGCGGAGCGGGCGGCGATCGGCACCGCGGCACGGCTCGGCGTCGACCTCGTCGTGGTCCATGCGATCGACGCCCGGCGACTTCGGCTGCCCGGCGGGCGGTGGCTGACGCGGGTCGACCAGGCCCGCAGCCAGCGGGAGCGCGACGGCGCGGAGCTCGTCGCGACGGCGCGGGCCGCCGGCGTTGCCGCTCGCGTCCTCATCTGGAACGGCGACCCCACCACGTGCCTGCTGGAGGCGGCCCGTGGTGAGGGCGCTTCACGAATCGTCGTCGGCAGTCACGGCCGGCATGGCATCGGCCTCGCGATCGCCGGGAGCGTCTCCCGCGACGTCGCGGCGCAGGCCGACTGCCCGGTCGACATCGTCACGGTCGACGGCAGCTGATCCCGGGTCCCGGCGCGGAGGGCCGGACAGCCCGGGCGGAACAGGCCGTTGGGCCCCTGCCGGGCCGCAGCCCCGGCCCAGAGGATGTGCATCGAGAACGGCCCTGCGGGCCGATCAACAGAGGAAGTGGAGAGACAAGATGTCCGGCAATCGACGACTCGTGACGGGCCTGGGGATCCTGGCCGCCGTCATCCTGTTCTGGATGGAGAACCCGTGGTTCACCCCGGAGATGGTCAGCCAGACCCTCCGCCAGGCGGCCACCGTTGGCTTCTGGGTCCTGTTCATCGCCGTCGTGGTGTTGATGTTCCAGGGCCGCAAGGACACCGGCGCGAGCGAGGTCCAGATCGAGGGGCCCGCGTTCACGCGGTACCTGTTCTCGAACACGCAGGCGGGCCTGTTCTGGCTTCCGATCCGCCTGTTCCTCGGCTTCAGCTGGGTCGAGGCGAGCTGGCACAAGATCACCGGTGGTGGCTGGCTCGACGGCGGCAACGCCCTTGCCGGCTACTGGAAGAACGCCGTCGCAGTGGCGCCCGAGACGGGCAAGGGCCCGATCGCGTTCGACTGGTATCGCGACTTCCTGACCTTCCTCCTGAACGGACACCATCAGACGTGGTTCGCCTGGGTGATCTCGTTCGGTGAGCTCGCCGTCGGGATCGGCCTCCTCCTCGGCGCCCTGGTCGGAGTTGCCGCCTTCTTCGGGGCGATGATGAACATGTCGTTCCTCCTCGCCGGCTCCGCATCCACCAACCCGATCCTGTTCGCGATGGCCATCGGGCTGATGCTCGCGTGGAAGGTCGCGGGCTACTACGGGCTCGACCGCTACCTGCTCCCGATGCTCGGAACGCCCTGGCGAGCAACGGTCCGGACGGATCGACCCGCCTACCAGGCGGCCGGCGTCAGCTGACCTCGTCCGCTTCCCCGAACGACCCGGCCCGGTGGCCGGGTCGTTCGTTTGTGCCCGGCATCGAGCCGCGGCGCGCCTCGGGCCAACCGCGCCGCCGGATCGTCGACCGACGGATAGGTAGGTTGTCCGAGTTGCCCGATCGCTCCGGCGCCCCGACCCTAGCGCGACCTCCGGTCCGCGGCGGGACGGCGCTCGTCCGACCCCCACCGAGTCGACGTCCCCGGACCGGAGGTGCTCCGCTCGGCCGCGGCCGGTGCGGGGCGATGCCGGCGGCTCAGGATGGAGGAGGTCGTGGGCGACGAGCACGAACCGTCCCGGGCGGTGCGGAGCGCGACGCCGTTGATCGTCGGCGAGCGGCGGCTGGACGCCGAACGCGCCGAGATGATCGGCCGGATCGTGGCGATCGTGATCCTCATCGTCGCCGTCGCCCTGATCGTGTTCGGGCCCATCCGCGAGTTCTGAACCAGGCTGGTTCGACGCAGCGGCTGGGCGATCGTTCGCCTCGGTCCCGCGGTCCCCGGCGATGAGTCGGGCGCCCGGCCGTCGTCTACACGATGACGACCCCACGGCGACGATCCACCCCAGCCAGGAGGCAGGTTCATGTTGACCAACGCGACCGCGTTCTCGGGCTACTCGACGAATGATGTCGACGCCGCCCGAACGTTCTACCGCGATGTCCTCGGCCTCGAGACGACCGACCGGATGGGCGGTCTGGGCATCCAGTTCTCGAACGGCCACAGCGTCTTCATCTACCCGAAGGAAGCCCACGAGCCGGCCACGTTCACGGTGCTGAACTTCCCGGTCGACGATCTCGACGCCGCGGTCGATGACCTCACGGCGGCCGGCGTCGAGTTCGAGCGGTATCCGGGGATGACCCAGGACGAGAAGGGCATCGCCCGGGGCGATGGGTACGGCCCGGACATCGCCTGGTTCAAGGATCCGGCGGGCAACATCCTGGCGGTCCTCCACGACGCGTCCTAGCGCGGGCGGCGACCGCTGACGAGGGCACCGGCGGGCGCTGCGCGGGTCACGGCCGGTGCGGCGCCAGCGGCGCCGAGCGCCCTGGCCCCTGCGCGCCGAACGGCCGCGAGCCAGACGACATGAATCGGGGAGGCCTGTTACGAAAATCCGGTCCTGACGTCGGCGGCACCGCTCGGTAGGGTCAGGCGACCGACGACGGCCGCATCCCCGCGCCGTCGTCCCTGCCCACTCAGGAGGCCACCGATGGATGCCATCGCGATGCTCAAGGCCGACCACGACAAGATCAAGGATCTGCTGGCCCGGCTCGACTCGACCACGGAACGCGGCGTGAAGATCCGCGAGGAGCTCTTCGCCACGATCAAGGGCGATCTGACGATCCACGAGATCATCGAGGAGGAGATCTTCTACCCAGCGCTGAAGGAGCACCCGAAGGCGAAGGCGATCGTCCTCGAGGGCTACGAGGAGCACCACGTCGTCGACACGGTCATGGCGGAGCTCGAGGGCCTGGACGTCACCGACGAGACGTGGGGCGCCAAGGCGACGGTCATGAAGGAGAACGTCGAGCACCACATCGAGGAAGAGGAGGACGAGATGTTCAAGCAGGCTCGTCAGGTGTTCGACCGTCAGGAGCTCGAGGATCTCGGCGAGCGGATGGCCGAGCGACGCGTGTCCGCGCAGCAGGAGCTGGGGATCCCGCCGAGCCGCTGAGCCACGGACCCCGCTCGTCGGCATCGCCTGTCGCCTGCCCGCAACGCCGGGCAGGCAGGCCACTGCTGGCGCTGCAACGCCCGTTCGTCTGGAATGCGATGCGGGGGATCGCGCCGCTGTGTGACGTGCGGCGCGACAGCGGCAGTCGCGTCAAATGTGCGTGTCGCGGCTTGACTCGAGGAGACCGACGTGACTGCAGCGGTGAGCGCGAAACAGCGGGGGACGCGTCCGGATCGGACGTTCGGCGAGCGGTTCAATCGAGTTGCTGATGCCCTGACGGTCGCCCTCGGGTCGCTGCCGGCGCTTGCCGGCTCCGTGCTGCTGGTGGTCGTCTGGGCGATCACCGGGCCGCTGTTCAACTTCTCGGACACGTGGCAGCTGTTCATCAACACGACGACGACGGTCGTCACGTTCTGGATGGTGTTCGTCATCCAGAACAGCGCGAACCGATCCGCCAAGGCGACCCAGCTCAAGCTGGACGAGCTGATCCGGGCCGTTCAGGACGCGCGGAACGAGTTCATCGCGCTGGATCAGGCGCCCGAGAGCGTCCTGGTCGAGCGCGAGCAGGAACTCCTGAAGATGGCCCGCTCGGAGCGCGGCAAGGCAACGGAAACGCGAGGATCGCGGCGGCGGACCCGCCAGCCGCGCGCCGCGGCGACCAGCCGAGCAGCCAAGGCCTGACCGATCCCGCGGACACCCGCCAAGGGTGGGGCACGCCCCGCCGGAGCGTCGCCCGCAAGTCCGGCCCGAGTCAGTCCCGGCCCTTGACCCAGCGGCCCTCGCGATAGACATACCAGGTCCGCACGGCCTCATTCGAGAGATCGCGAGGCCGGACGCTCGCGCGGGGATAGGCGTCGCGCAGCGCGCGTTGCAGGGATTCGGGCGAGCTGAAGCCTTCGAGCGCCATCAGGTCGTGGGCATGGCGTCGGAAGTCCAGGTCATGGCTCGGGTTCAGGACCAGCAGGGGCTGCCCGAAACCGCCGGACGAATCCGACATGAACCCCGGTGCATCCGACACACGACCAGCCACGGCATGACCCTACGCCCAGGACGGCGCCCCGCGACACTACAACGGCGCGACGGATCGCCGGCATGGACTTCCCACGTCGAGCAGCGGGCGGCAGTGTCGGAGGCCGCGACGCGTCCCCCGCCGGGGAACGCCCGTCTCACGACGCACCGAGCCGTACCATGCGAGCGATGACTGATGACTCCCCCGCTATCGAGGACCTCGCCCGCGACTGGCTCGATGCCGAGCGCGCGGCATCGGCTCGCGGGGATGCCGAGGATGCGCGGGCGCGGTCGACCAGCGCCCGGTACGACGACGCGATCCGGACCGCGACGCCCGAGGAGCTCCTGATCGCGTGGCGTGCGGCGCTCCGCCGCCAGGACGAGGCGGAGATGGGCTCGGCCGGGTGGGCGGAGGCACGGGCGGTCTCGCAGCTCCTGGGCGCCGAGTACGAGGCGAGCAAGTAGGCCCAGCGACTGGCCGAGTCGGCTCCGGTCAAGCTGACGGCCCGCCAGCGGAACACAGCGCCGGCACCGCTCGTCACAGGGTTTGACGCCGGGCGATCACTGGCAGGCTGATCGATCGCCCGGCGTCGCCACGTCCAGTTCGTCCGACCCGCTCCGCGACGGCACACGTCCCCGTCGTCGCAGCTACACTCGGTGACAGATGTCCGACCGCGCGACCTGGGAGCCGACCGCCCGCGAACCGCGATTCCGGCCACGCGCCGAGCGCAGCCAGGCACGTGAGGTTCGACCGGACAGCCGCCCCTCCGACCTCCGGCGCCTGATCGCTGCGACCCTCTCGTCCATCCTCCCCGGCCTCGGCCAGGTCGCCAACGTCCGCGTCCGACCGGCAGTCGTCTTCGCCGGCCCGACCGCGATCGTCCTGCTCATCACGTGGCTGATCGCGCACGCGGACTCGCCCGCGATGCTCCTCGCCCGGGCGATCTCGCCGCAGATCCTCAGCCTCCTCCTGGTCCTGAACGTCGCGATCCTCGTCTGGCGGCTGCTCGCACTGCTCCAGGCATTCCTCGATCGCCGCTATCCGGGGCGACCGGGTCCGCTCGGCGCGGTGGGGCTCGCGGTGCTGCTCGCCTTCACCGTCGTCCCGCACGTCCTCGCCTGGAACGCGGGCACCGCGGCGCAGCGGACCTTCGCCCGGATCTTCTCGGGATCGTCCGTCCGTTCGGTTTCGGCCGCGCCGCTCCCCTCCGACACCGAGCGGCTCAACGTCCTGTTGATCGGTGTCGACTCCGCACCGGGACGGACCGAGGCACTGACGGATTCGCTGATCGTCGTCTCGCTCGATCCGGTGGGCCGGACCGTCTCGATGGTCTCGATCCCGCGGGACCTCGCTGGCGTCCCGCTCGGCAACGGCAACACGTTCGCGCCGAAGATCAACTCGCTGATGGGCTACGCCGACCGCCATCCGGCCGACTTTCCCGGCGGCGGCATCGCGACGCTCGAACGAGCGGTCGGCGCCCTCTTCGGGATCCCGATCCACGCCTACGCAACCGTCGACCTCGCCGGGTTCGTCACGATGGTCGACGCGGTCGGTGGCGTGGACATCGATGTGAAGAAGCCGCTCGCGGACCCGAACTATCCGCGGCTCGACGGCCGACGGGGCTGGTCCGTCCAGCCGGGACGGCACCACTTCGACGGCAGCGACGCCCTCGCCTACGCCCGGATCCGGAAGGCCGTCGGGGAGAGCGACCTGACGCGAGCGGCACGGCAGCAGGAAGTGCTCGTCGCGCTGCGCAACGGCGTGGCGAACGCGGGGATCCTGTTCCGCCTCCCGTCGTTGCTCGCGGCCGTCGGCACGACCGTCCACACGGACCTGCCCGCCGAGCGGCTGCCCCAGCTCGCCGCGCTGGCCGAGCAGATCGGCGGCGCCTCGACGGTGAAGGTCGTGCTCACCTCGCCCCAGATCAAGGCCGCGTCGTCGCCGAAGTACGGGTCGACGTTCCTGCCCGTGACGGCGAGGATCGCGCAGCTGACGAAGGTGGTCTTCGGGCCACCCGGCGCCGATCCGACATGGCCGGTCGGGTCGCGGCCGGCACCGTCGGGGAGTGCCGGCACGGGTGGCGGCGCGGCGGGCGCCTCGCCCGAGGGCGGCTCCGGCGATTCGTCGAGCTCGGCGCCCTAACTCCTCCCGCCGTTCGGCGGTGGACCGGCCCCTTCGCTGATCTCGCCGGACGCCGGCGCCGGAGGCGCGAAGCGACCGGCCGGCGGCTCCCACGCCCGGAACCGCTCGAGCAGCCGGTCGACATCCTCGTCGCGCAGCAGCAGGCGCCGGTGCCGCTCGGCAAGGAACCCCTGCCCCACCGCGTGGTCGAGGAACGCCTCGAAGGACGCGTAGTAGTTGGCGACATCGAGCAGCCCGATCGGCTTCGCATGGAGGTCGAGCTGGGCCCAGGACAGGACCTCGGTCAGTTCCTCGAGCGTGCCGAGGCCACCCGGGAGCGCGATGAACGCATCCGCCAGCTCGGCCATCTCGGCTTTCCGCTCGTGAAGCGTCTCGACGATCCGGAGCTCGGTGACGCGCGGGTGCGCCAGCTCGCGGTCGACGAGGCCGCGCGGGATGACGCCGACGACGCGGCCGCCCGCCGCGAGCGCCGCGTCCGCGACGACGCCCATCAGCCCGAGGCGGCCGCCGCCGTACACGAGCTGGATCCCGCTCTCGGCGAGTCGCCGGCCGACCGTCGCCGCCGCCGCTGCGTAGCGCGGATCGTCGCCGGCGCTCGCGCCGCAGAACACGCAGATCGACCGGACCGTGGGCATTCGGGCGGTCCGACTCAGAACCCGAGCTCGCGAAGGATGGGTGCCATCCGGCGGGCAGCCCGTCCACGGTGGGAGACGGCGTGCTTCTCCTGCGGCGACCACTGCCCGAACGTGCGCTCACCCGGCGGCTCCCCTTCGGGCTCGAAGATCGGGTCATATCCGAAGCCGCCGGTGCCTCGCGGTTCGGTCGCGATCCGGCCGCGGTTCGTGCCGCGGACGACGCGAAAGGGGATCGCGTCGCGATCGCCTGCGCCCGGTCGCGGGAGGGCGAGCGCGAGAACGCAGACGTAGCGGGCGCCGCGCCGCTCGGTCGGCACGTCGTGGAGCATGGCGAGGAGCTTCACGTTGTTGTCCTGGTCCGTAGCGTTCGGGCCGGCAAAGCGGCGGGTCCGGACGCCGGGCGCGCCACCCAGCGCCTCGACCTCGATCCCGGAGTCGTCCGCGAGCGTCGGAAGCCCCGAACGTCGCGCGCCGAACCGGGCCTTGATCTTGGCGTTCGTCTCGAACGTCTCGCCCGTCTCCTCTGGCTCGTCGGCGATGCCCAGCTCGTCGAGGCCGATGAGCTCGCCGCGATCGAGCCGGAGGAGCTCCCGCAGCTCGGCGAGCTTGTGTGCCGAGTGGGTCGCGACGAGGAGCCGCGGGTGCGCGTCGCTCATTGTGTCGTCGCGGCCTTGGTGGCGCGTGCCTGGAACGACGGGTGTTCCATCGATCGGATTCCCGCCGCCAACGGCCATGGTTGGGCCTCCCCGCGTTCCAGGCGTCGGATTGGGCGCCTCGAACGCGACGAGTGGAACGGCCGGCGTGGGGATCGTCGGAAATCGGGCGCAGGAACCGATGGGTGGAACACCTCGAGATCCAGGCGGGGCGCCGGCGCCGTGGGGAGCGGACACGTCGCCGCGTGACACCGGTTCCCGGCCGGACCCGTCACCGCTTGACGGTGGCCAGGATCCCCGCCTGCGCCGCGAAGAGCTGCTCGAGCCCAGACGACGCAAGGTCGAGCAGGCGGTCCATCGCCGCCCGGTCGAATGGCCGGCCCTCGGCCGTCCCCTGCACCTCGACGAACGTGCCGGCGTCCGTGCCGACGACGTTGAAGTCCACGTCCGCTCGCGAATCCTCGCTGTAGTCGAGGTCCAGCAATGGCTCGCCGTCCACGATCCCGACGCTGATCGCCGCGACCCGCGCCGCGAGGTGGCGATCCATCCCGTACGTGATCATCGCCGCCGCGAGCGCGACATAGCCGCCGGTGATCGAGGCGGTTCGCGTGCCGCCATCCGCTTGGAGGACGTCGCAGTCGACCGTGATCGTCCGCTCGCCAAGCCGCGTCAGGTCGACGGCATCGCGAAGCGACCGGCCGATCAGGCGCTGAATCTCGTGCGTCCGCCCACCGAGCTTGCCCTTGACGGACTCGCGATCCGTCCGCTCCGCGGTCGCGCGCGGCAGCATCGAGTACTCGGCCGTGACCCAGCCGGTGCCCTTGCCGCGGAGGTGCGGCGGCACGCGATCCGCGATCGTCGCCGCGCAGAGGACCTGCGTGTCGCCGAACCGGACCACGCACGACCCCTCGGCCCACTTCTGGACCCCGAGCTCGAAGCTGACCGGGCGGAGCTGCGTCGCGACGCGACCGTCGGCTCGGGTCTGGGGCGCCTTGACGATGCTCATCGGGCGGTCTCCTTCTGGGCGGTGCCGGCAGGATCGTGCCCGCCGTGACGTTCCTCGGCCTTGGCAGCGTCCCACAAGCCGTCGAGCTCGTCGAACGAGAGGTCCTTCAGCGCGACGTCGCGCTCGCGGGCCTGGCGCTCGACGCTCGCGAAGCGCCGCCGGAACTTGTCGTTCGCGGATCGGAGGGCCGCTTCGGCCTCGATGCCCTGCCAACGAGCGACGTTCACGAGCACGAACAGGAGGTCGCCGTACTCCTCGGCCTGCTCGGCCGGGGTCGCGGCCGCTCGCAGCTCGGCGATCTCCTCGTGGACCTTGTCGAGGACGCCCTCGATCGTCGGCCACTCATAGCCGATGTTCGCCGCCCGTTCCTGCATCTCCTGGCTGGCGGCGAGGGCCGGCAGGCTTCGGCTGACCCCGTCGAGCGCGCCCTTCGGTGGCCTTGGCGTGCCGGCGGACGCGTCATCCGCTGCGGTGTCGTCTGGCGCGACCGCGCCGGCCTTCCGCTCCTCCGCCTTGATCCGCTCCCACTGGCGGTTCACGTCGCTCGCGGTCCGAGCCTCGGCATCGCCGAACACGTGCGGGTGGCGCCGGACGATCTTCGACGTGATCGCTGCGTGGACGTCCGTGAGATCGAACACGCCGGCCTCCGCAGCGAGCTGGGCATGGAGGACGACCTGGAGCAGCAGGTCGCCGAGCTCCTCGGCGAGGGCCGGCGTCGGGCCGGCGGCCAGGGCGTCGTAGACCTCGTACGCCTCCTCGAGGAGATGGTTGCGCAGCGACTCGTGGGTCTGCTCGCGATCCCACGGGCAGCCGTCCGGCAGCCGAAGCCGCCACGAGACCCACGGCATCGCCCACGGGCTCGCGACCCCGAGGTCGCGCGCCACTGGCGCGAGGTAGATCGGGGCCGCGAGCGTGTCGGCCGTCAGGTCCGCGAGCGTCGGCGTCTCCGCGACGCCGAACCGTCCGACCGGATGATCGGGCGGATAGAGGCGGCGAAGCACCGCGAGCGGATCCGCGCCGTGGCCGTGGCGGCCGGGCAGGACGTCCGCGTGCGGGGCAGCGCCACCGCCGGCTCCGTCCGCGCCGCCCGCTGCCGCCGCGGTCTCCGCGCGCTCCACCCGCAGCACCGCTGCCGGAACGATCAGGGCCGGCACCGCCGGCTCGAGCGGCGTCGCGACGAGCGTCTCGGCCGCGAGCACCTGGAGGCCGGCGGCGAGATCCAGGCCCCAGCGGAGGCGAGCCTCGGCGACGAGCGCGTCGAGCACGAGCTGGCCGCGCCTAGCCCGTGGTCGTCGTCGCGCTCGGGCCGAGGAGGTCGCGCGTGATCTTCACGGTGTCCTTCTTCCCGGCGTACCAGTTCTGGAACGCGCTCGACTTGATCGTCGCCAGCTGATCCTTGTCCGGCGTCGCGGTCTTCTCCTCGAGCACCTTGAACAGGTACAGGCCGTCGTTCGGAAGGTTGACGATCTCGCTCAGGCCGTTGACCGGCGCGGCGAAGATCGCAGCGGTGAGGCGATCGTCCAGCTGACCCTTCGCGACCCAGCCGATGTCGCCGCCCTTGCCGGACTTCGGGCCTTCGGAGAAGTCGCGGGCGAGATCGGTGAAGGACGTCCCGGCCGCGGCCTGGGCCTTCAGCTTCGCCATCTCGTCCGTGTCGGGCGGGCGGTACATCACCTGGACGACATGCCAGCCGAAGGCGCTCTTGAACGGCGGCAGGATCTGGCCGGGCTGAAGGCCGTCGGCGAGGATCGCCTTGGCGAAGTCCGGGTCCAGGCCGTTGGCCTCGCTCGTCTCGTCGAAGTACGGCAGCTTGCCACCGGTCCCGTCATCGCCCTTCGCGGAGTCCTCGTCGCTCTCCGCGCGGGCAATCGCGTCGAACTGCGACGGGTCCTTGACGAGCTTGTCGTACGCCGCCTGGGCGCCGAGCTTTGCCTGCGTCCAGGTCGGATCCGTGTCCGGCACGTCTGCCGCACCCTGCGGATCGTCCTTGGGTGAATAGAGGATGTGGCGGACCTTGATCGCCTTCGCGCCCGTGGTCGTCGATGCCTTGATCGACAGCTGCTCCACGTGACGCTGCGGGCCGGACCCACTGTCGGCGGCGACGATCTTGTCCTCGAGCCCCTGGCGGACCGCCTCGGACCGGATCGCGGCCCGATACGACTCCTGGCTGATCTTCGCGTCGGCGAGCTTCTGGTCCCAGGCCTGATCGACCTCCGCCGGCGCGATCTCCGTGACGCGACCGATCCGGTACGTCCCGTCCTCGCCCAGGATCACGTCGCTGACGACGTTCGCGTCGAGCTTGAACATTGCCGCCTGCCAGGTCGGATCCTCGGAACTTGTCGCGTCGATCCAGCCGAGGTCGCCACCGCTGGACTTCGACGCGTCCGTGGAAACCGACTTCGCGACGTCCTCGAACGCCTTGCCGCCCTTGATCTGGGCGACCGCGTCGTCAGCGGTCTTCTTGGCAGCGGCCTTCTGGGCGTCCGTCGGGTCGGTCTTGCCGGTGTCGACCGTTGGCGTGACCGCGATCACCCAGACGTGGCGCTCTTCCTTGCGGGTCTTGTCGTCCAGGATCCGCTGGTCCACCTGCGCGTCCGTGACCGTGACACCCTCGGCGGTCGCGAGCTTCGCCTGGATCTGGGTGTCGATGAGCTTCTCGAGCACGGACGAGATGAACGTCGACGTGTCGAGCTGGCTGTTGATCGACTGGATCCGGTTCTGCGCCTGGGCGGAGGTGAGCCGGCCGGCCGCGAGCTCGGACTGGACGCGGTTCGCCAGCTGCTGGAGGCGGAACTGCTCGACCTTCGCCCGATCGTTGAACTGGTCCTTGTTGATCGTCTGGCCGTCGATCGTCGCGGCGGCCGCGAGGTGCTCGCCGTACCAGGTCGTCGCACCGACCGTGACGAGGATCAGGACTGCGGCGACGACGGCAATGCCGAAGCCGATGTTCATGTACAGGGTGCGCCGGTTCGGATCGCGCTCGGCCCTGCCGCGGTCCACGGGCCGCACTCGGAAGGTCATGGGGTGATCGGGTCCTGAGAGAAATGGATTGGCTGGCGGCGATGCCGCCGGGACGGGCCGGTATCGTACCGTACCCGCGTTCCGGGCCACGGAACGTGGGGTGGGGGCCGGCGGTGAGTCCCGCGTCACCGCGTCTCGCCGCCACGCCGCTGCATCTCGCGGCCGCGCCGCCGCGCCGTGCTCAAACGGCAATCTCGATCGCCTTAGGTGGAGCCGGCGGCCGTGGTTCGCCTTGATTCCCGGGAAATCGGGCTCAACCGACGCCGTCACTGGCGGATGCGCCAATTGCTGCGCGCCGCGTCGCCTAGCGCGGGCGTGGCTGTCGAATGAGAGCTCGAGTCACGGCGCGGCGGCCGACGGCTCGCGCCAGGCAGGGATCCGCGCGCGAACCGCGTCCGGGCGCGGATCGGCCGACGCGCCGCCCGGCCGCTCAGCGCCGCGCGAGCCGCTCGATCAGCTCGAGGTAGCGCGGCGCCTCCCGCTCCCAGCTCCGCTCGCGGACGACTGCGCTCGTTGCCGCCACGGCCCGATCGCGGGCGGCCGGATCGTCGAGCACGGACTCGATCGCCGTCGCGAGGGACGCCGCGTCACCGGGCTCGTACGTCCAGACGGTTCCCGGCGGGAAGGTCTCCTCGACCATCGGCAAGGTCGTCGCGATCACCGGCTTGCCCATCGCGGCGTACTCGAAGACCTTCGTCGAGAGGCTGACGTCCGTGAACGGCGTCCGGCGCGTCGGTGCGAGCCCGATGTCGGCTGCCGCGATCGCGGCCGGCACATCCTCGATCGCGATCCGGCCGTGGAACGTCACCCGTTCCGCCTGGCCGAGCGACGCCGCGAGGTGTCGCCAGTCCAGCTCGGCGTCGCCGCGGCCGTAGACGTCGAGATGGAACGCGAGGTCGGGCCGCGACAAGGCGACTCGTGCGAGCGCCTCGAGCGCGACGTCCAGCTCGTACGTCGGCGTGAGCGCGCCGGCGTAGACGAACCGGACGACGCCATCCGCTGCAAACGGACGGCCGAGGGCAGCCTCGGCGTCGAACCGGGCGAGCGACGGCGTGTTGACGACGACCGTGATCTTCTCCGGCCGCACCCCGAGCTGGACGAGACGGTCCGCCGTCGCTCGGTTCACCGTCACGACGGCGGCCGCGAGCGCGATCGACAGCCGCTCCTGGAGCAGGAGCAGGCGATGGGCGACGGGGTTCGACGCGCCGGGGAATCGCATCCGGAAGAACTCGGGCATCGCCTCGTGGAGGTCGAGGACGAGTGGAATGCCGACGAGCCGCAGCGGCAGCGCCGCGAACACGAGGAAGTCCGGCAGGCTGTGAACCTGGACCAGCCCGTAGTGGCGCCGGCGATGGACCCGCACGAGCGCCCAGCCGGATCGGACGAGGAACGAGAGGTATTCACGCAGGTAGACCGCGATCCCCGACCCCTGGTGGCGCTGGACGTTCAGGCGATGGACCCGGACGCCGGCGACGCGGTTGTCGACCGGATCCTCCGGACGGCGGAGGGCCAGGACGTCGACGTCGCGGCCGGCCGCGACGAGCGCCTCCGCCTCGCGCCGGACGCGCGGGTCCTCGTCGTAGTAGGAGTGGACGATCATGGCGACCGGACGAGTCGGCCGAGCCGTTGCCTCGCCCCTCGCCTCCTCGCGGATCCCGCTCAGGTTCCGCTCCAGCCCGCGCCCAGGCGGAGCACCTGTCGAGGCCGAACGGACCGGCCGGCCGAGCTGTTCACCGTGTCGACGACGAGATCGGCCTCGCGATAGACCCGATCCAGGTCCACGGCCCGATGGGCCGTCACGACCACGATCACGTCGGACGACACGAGGAGCGAGTCGAGCGGCCGCGACTCCAGCACGGACCCGTCCTTCGCGCGGAACTGCGGCACGTGCGGATCGTGGTAGGTCACGATCGCGCCCCGCGCCGCGAGCCCCGCGATGACGTCCGCCGCCGGCGAGTTTCGCGCGTCGCGGACGTTCGGCTTGAACGCGACGCCGAGGACGCCGACCCGCGACCCGCGCAGGGCCACGCCCCGCTCGTTGAGCGCCTCCGCAACGAGATCGACCACATGCCGCGGCATCGCGAAGTTGATGTCGCCGGCCAGCTCGACGAACCGGTCCACGAAGTCGAACTCGCGGGCGCGCCAGGCGAGGTAGTACGGGTCGACCGGGATGCAGTGACCGCCGACCCCCGGCCCCGGCGTGAACCGCATGAAGCCGAAGGGCTTCGTGGCGGCCGCGTCGATCACCTCCCAGACGTCGATGCCCATCCGCTCGCAGAGGAGGGCGAGCTGGTTGACGAGGGCGATGTTCACGTTCCGGAAGACGTTCTCGAGGAGCTTCGCGAGCTCCGCCGCGTCCGGCGAGGTGAGCGGCCGGACGTCGTGGTTGATCGTCCGCAGCAGCGTCGCGGCGCGCTCCGTCGCGGCCGGCGTCGTCGCGCCGACGAGCCGCGGCACATCCTTCGATGCCGACGCCGGGTCGCCGGGGTTCACCCGCTCGGGCGCGAAGGCAAGGTCGAAGTCCGTGCCCGCGACGAGGCCCGATCGTTCCAGCTCCTCGCGGAACGGCCCCGTCGTCGTGCCGGGGAACGTCGTCGACTGGAGGACGATCAGCTGGCCCGCCCGGAGATGTTCGCGGATGAGCGCCGCCGCGCTCAGCACCGGCGTGAGATCCGGATCCTTCGAGGTCGTGATCGGGGTGGGAACGCAGACGAAGACCACGTCGGCCGCCGCGATGTCGGCGTCCGCTGGCGCGACGACCGTGAGGCCGCTCAGCAGGGCCGCCTGCAGACGCTCGTCCGGGATGTCGTCGATCGGTGAGCGGCCGGCGACGAGCTCGGCGACCCGCGGTTGATGCGCGTCGATGCCGACGACGGTGAGGCCGGCCTCGACGAAGGAGATCGCCAGCGGCAGCCCGACATAGCCGAGGCCGACGATCGCGACGTGTTGATCGGTGGTCACCGTTCCTCCGTGGACACGCGTGTTGGTGAGGCGGGGCGCCGGTCCGGAGCCTGCTGCCACCCTCGGGCACCGGGCTCGGCGAGGTCAGCGTGCTACCGTAGGCAGCCCATGCAATTGACCTCGGAGGCGCCCGCCTCGTTCCGTTCCTCGGCCGAGCGACCGGGGCCGATCGGGCTCATCCGCCAAGGGTTCGCGGACATCGTCTCACGACGACGATTGATCGTGTACCTCGTCCAGGCGGGCCTCAAGAAGAGCGGCGCGGACACGATCTTCGGGAACGTCTGGTGGGTCCTGGACCCGCTCCTCCAGATGCTCGTCTACGTCGTCCTCGTGTCGGTCATCTTTGCCCGGAACCAGCCGGACTACCCGCTCTTCATCTTCGCGGCCATCCTGCCGTGGAAGTGGTTTGCATCGGCCATCCAGGACGGGACGGTCTCCGTGATGAGCGCCGGCCAGCTGATCAAGCAGATCCATTTCCCGAAGATCGTCATGCCGCTCGCGGCGGCAACGTCGGGGGTCGCGAACTTCGCGTTCGGGCTGATCCCGCTCATGGGTCTCCTTCTGCTGTTCTACTCCGACCGCCTCAGCATCTGGCTTCTGACCATCCCGGTCATCGCGCTCGTCCAGTTCCTCTTCACGCTGCCGCTCGCGATCGTGCTGGCCGCGCTGAACGTCTTCTACCGCGACATCTCGAACGTCATGCGCCACATCATCCGGCTGTGGTTCTACCTGTCCCCGGGGCTGTACGCGATCGACCAGCTGAAGGGGATCAGCAAGAACCACCCGATCGTCGCGGACCTGCTCCTCCTGAACCCGTTCGCGACGCTCTTCACCGCCTACCGGAACGCGATCTACAACGAGGCGGCGCCGGACTGGTTCGAGCTGGCGCGGCTCGCCGGCGTCTCGATCGTCCTGCTCGCCGGCGCGATCTGGGTCTTCAAGCGGCTCGAGCCGAGCTTCGCCAAGGTCCTCTGATGACGGCAGCATGGAGCGAGGTCGAGCGGTCGCCGGTCGACCGCACGGGACCGGCCGCGATCGAGGTCCGCGACCTCGGCGTCCGGTACAACCTGCGCTTCACCCGGAAGACCACGCTGCGTCGTTCGTTCACGAACCTCCTCCAGCATCGCGGCCCGCAGACGTTCTGGGCGCTTCAGAACGTGAACTTCCGGCTCGTGAACGGCGAGTCGCTGGCGGTCATCGGGCCGAACGGCGCGGGCAAGAGCACGCTCCTCCAGGTTCTCGCCGGGATCATCACGCCGTCGGAGGGTGTGGTCGACGTCCGCGGCCACATCTCGAGCCTGCTCACCCTCGGCGCCGGCTTCGATCCCGAGCTGACCGGCCTCGAGAACGTCCGGCTCGCCGGCGCCTTCATGGGCATCCCCCACGGCGAGATGGTTCGCAAGACGCCCGAGATCGTGGAGTTCGCCGACCTCGGGCCGTTCATCGAGGCGCCACTCAAGACGTATTCCTCGGGCATGAAGGCTCGTCTCGGCTTCTCGATCGCGACGACGGTCGACCCGGACGTGCTCCTCCTCGACGAGGTGCTCGCGACCGGCGATCAGGTGTTCCGCGAGAAGTCCAAGGCGCGCGTGCTGGAGCTCGTCAAGCAGGCGAAGGCGATCGTTCTCGTGACCCACGACATGCACTGGGTCACCGAGTTCTGCAACCGGGCGATCCTCCTGGAGAAGGGCCACGTCGTCCTCGAGGGCGATCCGGAGGACGTCGTCGCGCTCCACCAGGAGCACTCACAGGAGCGCCGGGCCGCAGCGGGCGGGGCCGTCTTCCCGACGCGCTGATCAGGCTGCGCGAAGCGGACCGAAGGTCGCGGCGCGGCCGCGAGACGCCCGAGCCGGGGCGGTGACGCCTCAGCCGGCCGTCACCGCCGGAGACGCCGGGTCGGCTTCCGTGCGGGGCTCGACGTGGATCGGCCGCAGCCAGAACGAGGCCCGGCCGCCGTCGCTCTCCGCGTTCAGCCGGCGCGCCTCCGCCCGGAACTCGTCGATCGTCGCCGCATCGAACCGGCCGATCGCCGGATCGTCGACCTGTGACCCGGGTCCGTGGAGCGGGATGCCGAGCCGGTACTGCTCGCTCGCGACGAACTCCCACTCGGCGGACTCCCAGCCGATCCGCTCGATGGCGAAGCCCGCGGCGGTGGCCAGGCGACGCATTCCCTCCACGGAGAAGACCGCGAGATGGCGCGGCGCGTCGATCTCCACCCAGTCCGTCCCGTAGCGACGCCACAGGCCGGTGCCCATGACCGGCGTCCGGATCTGGAGCCGTCCGTCCGACTCGATCAGCCACCGCGCACGCCGCAGGGTCGCGAGGGGGTTCGGGACGTGCTCGAGCGAGTGATGGAACGTGATCAGCCGGTAGCGACCCTCGACGTCCTCGATCGAGGCCTTCCGGACCGGGACGCCGACGTGGCTGCCGGACCTGTCGACGTACGGGTCGATCGCGAGCAGCCGCCGGAAGCCCAGGTTCCGGAGGACGACGAGCCGGTCGGGGTGCGCTCCGGAGCCGACGTCGAGAATCGCGTCATCCCGCGAGCCGAGGCGGGCCGCCCTGGCGAGCTGCTGGACCGGTGTGAGATCGGGCGCCACGAGGGCCTTGGCCAGCCGCGCGACCGACCGGCGGTGCCGCTTTCGGAAGACGCCGCGGTCGACGAGGATCCCGGTGGCCCAGCGCTTGCGGAGGCCGACGTCCTCGACGGCGGCGATCGGGCGAAAGGCGTAGTAGTCGCGCGGGTAGTGCCGGCCCAGATCGTCGGGGATCGCCTCGATGACCAGGCTGCCGCAGGCCGGACAGAGCCCGTAGGGGTACGCCTCGGCCGACCCGAACATCATCTCCCGGATCTGGAACGGCTCGCGAGTCTCGGTCGAGCCGCAGACGCGGCAGGGCGTCGCCGCGCCGGTCCCCGTCATCCCGCCGCGACCCCGAGGCCATCCCGAGCGCCCGCGTCGGCGACCCGGCTCGCCTCGATCCCGCGGCCGGTGTCGCCGCGGAGATCGGCGAGGATCGTCTCGACCCGGTGGCCGAAGGTGTGCCGGTCGAGCACGGCCCGGCGCCCGCGCTCGGCGGTGGCTCGACGCCGCGGCTCGTCGGCGAGGGCGTCGTGGATCGCCCAGCGCAGCTCCCCGCCGCTGGCGACCGCGACGAGACCGTCGTCGAACTCCTCCCGGAGCCCGGGCACGTCGTCCGTGACGATGAACGCGCCCGCGGCGAGCCCGTCGTAGAGGCGGTTCGAGATGAAGCCCTGCTCGCGCATGTCCGGCCAGTGGTCGTTGAGCAGGATCCGGGCCGAGCCGTACCAGCGATGGACGTCGTCGTTGGGCACGTGCTGGCCGCGGACGTATGGGGCGGCGTCCGGCTGCTTCTCCCAGCCGGCGCCGTAGATCGCGAGGTCGAACTCGGTCGGGACGAGCCATTCGACCGCGGTCCGCCGGACGCCGCGCGTGTTGCCCACGAACAGGACGTGATGGGCCGGACCGGACCGCTCGATCGCGAACCGCTCCGGATCGGTTGCCTGGTGGAGCGGTGCGACCGGCGTGCTCGTCTGGGTCGCGAAGCGCGTCGCCGCGAGGTCCGATGCGACGTAGACCCGGTCCGCGGCATCGAGCATCGCCGGCGTCATCCGCTCCGGGTGGCTGATGTTCCAGAGAATCGTCCGTTGACCGGGCAGCGGCTGGCGGACGCTCAGCCCGAAGACGTGGATCACGACGTCGTCGCGGGCCGCGACCGCGTCCGCCCAGTCCGGGAGGAGATGGACCCGCGTCGCGGTTCCGCGCCGTTCGAGCTGCCGCTGCACGTCCCGGGCGAAGTGGAGATCACCCCAAGCCTTGGCCACGCTCCACGACGGGATCCCGACCGCAATCCCGACCCGCAAGCCGGTCGCCCAGCGCCGGAGAGTGGCGACGAGGTCCGCACCGGTCTGGATGACCTGGGGGACGATCGCCCGCCGCGCACCGACCGCCGCGGCCGTCGCCTCGTCTGGCGTCGCCACGATGTCGACGTCGTCGAGCCAGTCGCAACCGGCCCACGCGGCTGGATCGGTCACCACAGCGACGAGGACGGGCCCGCGACGAGCGGCATGGAGATCGGCGCCGGGATCCGTGACGAGGACGACGGACGGCGCCGCCGCAGGGCCGGCGTCGGTCCGCGCCGTGCCGCCGGCAGCCGCCAGCTGCGACCAGCCGTTCTCGGCGATCCAGCGTGTTGCCCGCTCAGCGGCATTCGTGTCACCGCCCGCCGCCGAGCTGACCTCCACGCGCAACCGGCCGGGCACGTCGAGCGCCGCCAGGAAGCTTCCTCGAAACGCGGCCGGGTCCGGCGTGCCGGCCCGGGGCGCCGGTGGCAGCGTCGGACCGGACCCCGCCGCGGCGCGTCGACCGGGCAGCACGTGGGCCAACGGCCGCGCCTGCTCGTGGATCCGGTTCGCGATCCGGATCGCCCGCCTCCCGCGATACCGCCGCGTGGCGAGTGCGGCGGCCGCGGCCTCGCGTCGTGCGGTCGCGAGCTCGCGGTCGACCCGTGCCAGCGCCTGGTCGAGGAGCGCGATCTCCTGGCCGAGCCAGTCGCCGTTCGTCGTGGCGCGGCCGCGCGTCGTCGGGTCCCCCATCGGCTCCGTCACTCCCCGCGCGCCGCCGCGAGCTCGGCGATCGTGGCCGCCAGCCACGGAACGGTGTCGCGAAACGCGTCGTCCCATGACGCGGGCAGGGCAGAGGATTCGTCCCACTCCGGCTGGCCGCCGGCGGCGGCCCGCTCCGCGCGGACGAGGGCCGCCGCGACCGCGTCGGGCTCCGGCTCGACCGCGTCGATCGAGGACGAGATGCCGCGCATCGCCTGGGCCGTCTTCACCGAGAACACGTTTGTGACGACGCGTCCGCCCGTCGCAGCCATCTCGAGCGGCGGGTAGCTCGTGTGCGGCGAGAGCATCAGCGACAGCATGACGTCGGACTCCGCGATGTACGTCGCGTAGTCGCTGTACGACAGCCAGGGCGTCGGCCGGAGCGTCCGCCCGCCGCCGAGGTCCAGCTCCGGGATCGTCGACCCGATCGACCCGATCTCCCACTGCTCTGGCCGGAATGCCCCCTCGGCCACGGCCATCCGGAGTGCGCGCAGCCCGAGGTCGAAGCAGTTCCGCTGGTTGCTGGGCCGGGCGTAGAACAGCAGGCGCCGCTTCGACGCCGCATGCGGGCCGGGTCGGAACAGCTGGCGGTCCACGGCAGGCTCGAAGGAGGTCCAGGTCCGCGTCGCGGCGGGGTCCTCGTCGCCGAATCGGCCGATCCGTTCGGTCCGGAAGTGCTCGAGGAGGAGGCGCTCGTTGAAGATCGCCCGGGTCGGCATCCGGTACGTGGCCGCCGCCATCGCGTACGACGTCGAGAACGGGTAGAAGCCGGGCTCGTAGTCCTGGATGAGGTACACGAAGGCCGGCGCGCCCGTCAGCCGCCGCGCCCGCTCTGCGATATGGGCGGTGGGCCAGGACGTGGCGACGAAGATGTCGTCCGGCGCGACCTCGAGCGGCGCCGTCGTCCCGACCTCCACGAGCTCGACCTCGTTCGCCAGCTCGACCCCCGAGAGCTGCTCGATGTGCGCCTGGACATCGGTCGGGTCGTCGTCGAGGCGGGTCAGGGCGGCGACGAACCGCAACGCGATCCCGTGCTCGGCGAGCCGCGCGACGAGGTTGAGCGCGGTGTTCGGGCCGCCCGTCATCCGGGCCATCTCGAGCCCCGGCACGAGCAACGTCACGCGGCCGGTCCCGCCAATGGCCGGGACGCGGACGAGAGGCGGGATCGCGACGATCGCCGGTCCGCGCGGGTCGCGGAACCGCCGGAACGGATCCGGTGCCGGCGGCTGGACGCCGCGGAACGCCCGGACCGCGCGGGCGAACGGCCGGAGGGTGGTGCGGATCGCCTGGACGGCGGCCGGCCGGGTCGGTTGCTGGCGCGTCATGCGGGTCGCCGCCGTGCGTCCGGCCGTTCCGCGAGGACCGGTTCGACCGTCGCGATCAGCGTGTCGACCCGGTGTCCGAACGTGTGCCGTGCGACGACCGCGGCGCGACCACGCTCCGCCCGCTCCGTTCGGCCGGCAGGATCCGCCAGGTACCGATCCAGCGCCGCGGCGACCTCGTCCGGGGTCCGACAGGCGACGACTGCCCCGTCGAACTCCTCGTCGAGGCCGGCCACGTCGTCGGACACGACGAGCGTCCGGCAGGCGAGCGCGTCGTAGACCCGGTTCGAGATGAATCCAAGTTCCCGCATGTCGTCGTAATGGTCGGTCAGGACGATCGCGGCCGAGCTGTACCAGGCCGCGAGCTCGTCATTCGGGACCCATTCGCCGCGGAGATGGCGGAGATCGATGAGCTCGTCCGTCCAGCCGCCGCCGTACACCGCGAGATCGCGGCCGCTCGCGGCGGCGGCATCGACGACCGGCCGGCGCTGGCCGCGCGAGCTGCCGACGAACAGGACCTCGTGGACGGGGCCGCCCTCGGTCGGGTGGAAGCGATCGGGATCCGTGGCCTGATGCAGCGGGAGCACCGGCACGGCCGTCCCGGACGCAAGATCGGCGGCGAAGCGGTCGGATGCCACGGCCACCCGATCGTATCCGGCACATGTGGCGGGCGTGATCCGTTCCGGGTGACTGATCACCCACAGGACGTTGACGGGGCCGGGAACGACGATCGGCGCGCGGGCGCCGAACAGGTGGATGACGACGTCCGCGCCGCCACCGCCGGCCGGCCACTCGTCGTGGACCCAGACCGTGGTGGGGCGGCCGCGTCGAGCGAGCTGGCGCTGGACGGCCCGGGCGAAGTAGGTGTCGCCCCACGTGCGCGCCGCCTCCCGGTTGCGCGGTCCCGTCGCAATCGCCCAGCGTTCGGCTCGCGCCCAGTCCGCGATCAACGAGCGAAGCTCCTCGGCGCGGTGGGCGTAGGTGTGCCGCTCCAGCACGATCCGCTGGTAGCGCTCGACGAGCGCGCGGCGTCGATCGTCGTCGTCCAGCAGGGCGAGCGCCGTCCGTTCGAGCTCGCTCGCGTCCGACCAGGTCGGGAACTCGTCGTCGAACAGGTCGCGGGCGCCGGTCGCGTTGTTCGTCAGGATGAGCGCGCCGGTCGCGAGCGCATCGAACACCCGCGAGTTCAGCATCCCCAGCTCGAGGGTCGTGGCGAGGTTGTCATCGACGACGAGGCTCGTGGAGCGATAGACGTCCGGCACCCCGTCGTAGGCGACCTGACCCCGCGTGAGGTTCGCCATCCCCTCGACCGTCTCCCAGTCGCGACCCCACACGCCGACCGAGCGGCCGGCAGCCGCGATCGCCGGCAGGCCGGCGGCGACGCCGCGCGGGCGCCCGAAATGGCTGCCGACGAACGCGACGTCCGTGCGGAGCTCGTCCTGGGCCGGCCCCGGATGGAAGCGGTCCGGGTTCGTCGCGATCGGGAAGACGTGGGCGACGGCCGCGGTCCGCGTGTCCACCATCTCCTTGGCGGGCGTCGAGCTCACGAGGACGAGGTCGTAGTCGTCGAACCACTCGCGCTCGATCCAGTGGTCCATCCAGTTCCGCGCCCACGCGATCCGGATCACGCCGGCCGGGACTCGCGACAGGTCGTACAGGTCGATGAGAACGACGAGGGCGTCGAGGTCGTCCGGGAGTTGATACCAGTGGTCCTGGTGCCGCTCGACGTAGGTGACGCGCCAGCCGAGGCGCTCGACGGCGTCACCGAGCTCGTGGGCCGTGTACCAGTCGCCGTAGCCGGCACTCTCGTCGTTGCGGGTGACGGTGATCCCGAGGTGGAATGGCGCGGGTGACCAGGCTCCCGCGGCGTCGAGGCGATCCAGGAGGAGCGCGCGCCGCAGCCGGCCGAGCCACGGCGGCGGGGTCTGCTCGTCTGGCTCGGCGGCCTCGTCGTGGAAGAAGCCTGCGTCGCTCGCCACCCCGATCGAGCCGCCGCCGTTCGCGACCGCGAGGGCGACGGAGAGGTCATGACCGTCGTCGCGATCCAGGTCCTCGCTCCGGATCACGCCGGCCCGGACGAGGAGCGCTGCGGCGCTGACCGCGGGAACGTTGGAGACGCCACCGTTCGCGGCGGGCGCTGGCGGCGTCCCGCGCTTCAATCGGATCCCCGTCGGGCGCCCAGCCCGCGGCTCGAACGCGACGCCGGCCTCGCCGACGGTGAGGTCGGCCGGGTCGCTGGTCGGCCCGCGGGCCGGGCCGCGGCGGCTGGGCAGGATCAGCAGACCCGTCACGGACGCGAGGTCCGGCCGCGACTCGAGGGTGGCAGACAGCCGCGCCACGGCGGCGCCGTCGATCGGCCGGACGTCGTCGTGCAGGAACAGCAGGTGAGGGGCCGTGATGCCTCCAGCCGCATGATTGGTCGCCTCGACGAGCGCGACCGCGTCCCGGCGAGTCGCGGCAACCTGGACGCGGCCACCCGCGGGCGCGAAATCCGCGAGTGGTCCGCCCTCCGTCGCGTCGGCGGGGACGAGAACGGCACGATCGATGCCGGCGGACGCCAGCCAGGCGAGCGTGGCCCGCGAGCGCTCCGGATCGGTCGATCGGACGATCGCGACGATCTGCTGAGACTCCTCCGCGGATTCACCCGCGCCGCCCGGTGACGCGGGAGCAGGGAGCGCGGCGAACGCCGCGACGAGCTGCCGCTCCCTGGCCGCCGTCGAGCGGAGCCGGTGGGTCGCCGGCGCGAGCGGGACGACCCGCTCGACGACCGGGATCCCGGCAGCAATGTCGCGCAGCCGGGTTCGCGCGGAGCGGGCTCCGGCCGCGACGGGTCGAAGGCGGTTCGAGACCACATCGGCCGCGGCGACGATCGGGCGACGACGGAGCGACTCGAGCGTTGCACGGGAGCGATCACGCTCGCGGGTCGCGACGTCCAGCGCCGCGCGGGCCTCGACGAGGCGGGTGATCCGGGCGTTGAGCGCGGCGATCGAAGCGGCGCGATCGGGGCCCGCCGGTGCCTCCGATCCGGCCGGTGCGTCTCCGGAATCCAGCGAGCGAGCGCTGCCGGCCGAAGCGGGATCGTCGCCGCGGTCGGTGTGCTCGTTCGTCACCGCGGACCCTCGTCGCCGGCCGCCGCCGCGGCGTCGGCCACGTCCGCTGCGGCGGCGCGACCGCGGAACCCGGGCACGAGGCTCTCGATCAGCCGGAGATACGGCTGGACGGCCGTCTCCCAGTTGTAGCGGGTCCGGGTCACCGTCAGGCACCGCTCCCGCATCGCAGCGAGGTCGGCCGGCGACTGGTCGAGGACGGCCCGGAGGCCCGCCTCCACCTCGGTGAGATCCGCGACCGCCCCGACGCGCTCGGCCTCGACGATCTCGCGCATGACGACGAGATCCCGACCCACGACCACGGGCGTTCCGGCGGTGAGGCTCTCCCAGAACTTGTTCGGGCTCGAAAGCCGCTGGTTCAACGAGTTCGCGGGGACGGCGATGATCGAGACGTCGGCGGAGGCGGTCCACGAGGCGAGCTCGTCGGGGTGGACGGGCGGCAGCGTGAAGTGACGGCCCGCGAACCGTGGATCCGTGTCGCGCTGCCGGAGCCGGTCGGCCCAGACGCCGAACCCGATCAGGACGAGCGCGGCGTCGTCGAGGGCGAGGACCGCCTCGGCGGCCTCGTCCAGCCCGCGCTCCCGGCCGAGCCGGCCCAGGAAGAGCACGATCCGCCGCTCCGATGGGATCCCGGTCGCCTCGCGGATCCGGTTCGGCCGCTCGGCCGGCGGGTTCCAGCGCGGCTGGCAGTTCAGGAGCACGACGGGGTCCGCCGGGATTCGCCACGCCGACCGCAGGTGGCGGGCGATCGGCTCGTTGACCGTCACGATCGCGTCGGCGCGGCGCACCCACCGACGCTCGCGGAACCGGTACCAGGCCAGGAGCGGCCGGGCGACGTCGTCGTAGTTGTTCGATTCGAGGATGACGTCGATCACGTCATAGACGGTCCGGCCCGCTCGCCCGGCCGAGCGTGCGGCTCGCCCGAGGTCGAGGGCGATCGGGATCGTCAGGATGCCGAACGCGTGGTACAGGTCGGCCGGTGGGACGTCGCGGCGGAGCGTGGCGCCCCAGCCACGGACGCGGAGCGGCCAGAAGAGGACCTTCACCGCGAGGGCGAGGCTCGCCGCCGGGCCGCGCCGGATCGCCCGCTGGAGCCGACCGGTTGGCCGCCGCGATCCGCTGCCCTCCGCCGCCGGCGCCGTCGTCGCCCGATCGGCCCACGCCGAGAGGCGCGCCCAGCCGCCGGTCGGTCGGTAGCGGCGGATCACGATCTCGCCGTCGTTCTCCGTCTCCGGTGCGGGGCCCGCGACGGCGGCGATCTCGACGTCGTAGCCCTGCTCGACGAGGGAACGCGCGACGCGCAGCGCCCGCGAGTACGGGTTCGCCTCGTTGGCGACGAGGAGGACGGCGCGCGGGCGTGCCGCCGAGCCCTGCGACGGCGCGCGGTCCGAGCTCGTCACCACGGCCGCCCCGTGAGCCGGCCATACGCCTCGAACAGCTTCGTCACCTGGGCATCCCAGTTGTACGTCTCGGCGGCCGCGCGATGGGCGGTTCGGCGGAGGGCGGCCCGCTCATCGGCCGGCCGCTCGAGGATCGATCGGACGGCTGCGGCGATCGCCGACGGGTCGGTGGGATCGACGACCTCCCCCGCGCCGGTCGAGCGGACGATCGGTGCCATCCCGGGCAGGTCGCTCGCCACGACGGGGACCCCGGCCGCGAGCGCCTCGAACAGCTTGTTCGGCGTCGTGAGCCGGTGATTCAGCGTCGACGGCTGGATCGGCATCGCGACGACATCGGCGGCCCGGACCCACTCGAGGAGCTCCGCCGGGGGCACGGCACGCATGACCCGAACGCGGCCGTCGGCGCGGCCGGCCTCGATCTCGCGCAGCCAGCCCTCGAGCACGCCGTACCCCATGAGCACGAGCGTCGCGCCCGGAACGGCGTCGATCGCGGCGATCAGCTGTTCGATGCCGCGGTCGTGCGAGAAGCCGCCCTGGTACAGGACGACCCGCGTCTCCGGCGGCAGACCGAGCGCTCGCTGGAACCGGCCGTCCGGCGCGTCGGTCGCCTCGATCGGGTCCGAGCAGTTCATCACGATGAGCGGCGTCGGCAGGCTCCAGCGGCGAGCCATGACG
Organism: Chloroflexota bacterium; assembly: GCA_042408445.1. Classification (GTDB taxonomy): domain Bacteria; phylum Chloroflexota; class Limnocylindria; order Limnocylindrales; family CSP1-4; genus CF-46. The sequence goes on along the minus strand of JBHORC010000011.1, from coordinate 39,091 downwards.
TCGGCGTACGGCTGGTTCACGGTGATCACCCGGTCGGCGGCTCGTGCCCAGCGCCGCTCCGCCCGGCCGACCAGCCAGCGCATCCAGCGCGGCGACCGGGCGAGATTGGCGGCATCGATGTAGATGTCACGAGCGTCGTAGACGACGCCTGGTCGGCGTGCCGTCGCGCGGCCGCGCAGGGCGAGCGCGACCGGAATGCCCATGTAGGCCATGCCGTGGATGACGTCGGCGTCTGGAGCGACACGCTCGGCACCGATCCGCTGGGCACGGATGACGAGGACGATGGCGGCACGACGCATCAAGGTCGCGCCGATCCGGCGGACGACGCGAACCGGTAGACGGGCGATTCGGGCGGGCGTGCTCGTGCGGCGTCCAGCCGGGCGAGCGGGCTCGCCGGCCGGGGGTGGCTGCGCGGCCGCGTGACCCGCGGGGTCGCCGGACTGCGGCGCGGCCTCGGCCGGCTGTGCGGTCGGCGCGGGGCGCTGGCCGGCGAGCCGTCGCAGTCGCCGGCCGGGCAGCCCGTCCACCGTCCGCGACGGGACCCGGAGGATCCGGTATCCGGCGGGGTGCAGCTCGTCGTCCGGCAACCCCGGAGCCGACCGGGCGAGCACCGTGGCCGTGTGGCCGCGGGCGACGGCGGCCCCGGCAATCCGCCAGGTCCGCGAGTCGAATTCAGCGGTCGTTGGCAGGACGAGGAGGAGCCGTTGGGGGACGATCGCCGGGCCCGCGGCCCGTGCGGCCGGCTCCGTTTCGTCCGCGACCTTCGCATCGGTGGCGGTGGGCGCCGTCTCGGCCGCCGCCGGCTCGGCGTCGGCGAGGATCGTCATCGGGGTCGGGAGAGGGCGGCGACGATCGCCTCGGCCGCGCCGGCCGGCCGGAGATCCAGATCGCGCGACCGGCGCGCCGTGTCCGCTTCGGCGCCCTCGATCGCGGCGAGGCGCACCAGCTCGGCCACGGCGCGCTCGGCGTCGAGCCCGACGACGACCATCCGACCGCCGGACGTCTCGACCGCCTCGACCCATTCGGTCCGATCGCGAAGAACGAGACACGGAACGCCGAGCCAGGCTGCCTCGCGCTGGACGCCGCCGGAATCGGTGAGCACGGCCGCGGCGTGGAGCTGAAGCGTGAGCGTCGTGCGGTAGCCCTGCGGCTCGATGACCTGCACGGCCTCGGGAAGCGCGATCCCCGCCGCGTCCAGCGCAGCCCGCGTGCCCGGGTGCAGCGCGAGGACGACCGGCCGATCCGAGGACCCGACAGCCCCGAGCAGTGATGCCCATGCCGCCATCGCCCGCGGATCGCGGTTCTCCGCCCGGTGGACCGTCGCGAACAAGTACCCGCCCGCCGTCAGGCCCAGCCCGGTCGCCGCGAGCGCGGCCGGATCGCGGACCTCGCGCGCGATCCGGGCCGCCAGGTCCTGCATCAGGTCACCGACGAGCGACACACCGGCCGTCAGCCCTTCGGCGGCGAGGTTCGCGACGGCGGTCGGCGTCGGCGCGAAGAGCCAGGCGGCGACGTGGTCGGCGACGATCCGGTTGATCTCCTCCGGCATCGCCCGGTCGAGCGACCGCAACCCGGCCTCGACGTGCGCGACAGGGACGGTCAGCTTGGCCGCCGCGAGGGCACCGGCGAGGGTCGAGTTCGTGTCGCCGTAGACGAGGACGGCGTCCGGATGCTCGTCGATCAGGACCGCCTCGACCGCCGGGAGCATCCGCCCGGTCTGCTCGGCGGCCGTCCCGCCGCCGATCCCGAGCGAGTGATCCGGGCGGGCCAGCCCGAGCTCGGCGAAGAACGCGCCCGCCATCGCCTCGTCGTAGTGCTGGCCGGTGTCGACGAAGATCTCGTCGTGTTCGCGCCGCAGGACGGGCGACAGGGCGGCCGCCTTGATGAGCTGGGGCCGCGTCCCGACGACGCTGACGATCCGCACGAAGGCCGGCGACGCGGCTCAGGCCGCGCCGTCGACCGTGGCCGACCGGGGCGTCGCCGGGGGCTCGGTCCGGGCGGTCGCCGCAGTCGCCGCGGAACCGGTCGCCGCGGAACCGGTCGCGGCGGGACCCTCGGCCGCCGAACGCGCGCGAGGCGGAACGCCGATCCCGCGGTACGCGACCGTGGGCGGCAGCTCGAGATCGCGGACGCTGTCCCGGCCGTCGAACAGCAGCTCCAGCTCCGGGAACCAAGCGGCGTCGAGCTCGGCGAAGCGCGGATCCGCCGTCTGCGTGACGATCGCCCGGAACGGCCCGGACGACGCCCAGGTCCAGGGCCCCGCGCCGGTTCGCCGGATCTCGTCGGGCGTCAGGAGCGGGTCCCACGCCGAGACGAGCGCCCCGGCGTGGACGAGCCGCTCGATCAGCGGCAATGCCCGCGAGTAGGCGAGCTCGTGGACTCCGTGGCGGTACGTCAGGCCGAGCACGAGCACGGGCACGCCTTCGAGGCCGCCCAGCTCCTGCTGGATCGCCTTGATCGCGAGGCCGACCTGGCCGTCGTTCGTCCGACGCGACAGGTCGACGAGCTCCAGCTCCGGCGCCCGCGACAGCAGGAAGTGCGGGTAGACCGGGATGCAGTGGCCACCGACGCCGATCCCCGGCTGGTGGATGTGGGAGTACGGCTGCGAGTTCGCGGCCGAGATCACCTCGTGGATGTCGACGCCGACCCGCTCGGCGTACCGGGCGAACTCGTTGGCCAGGGCGATGTTCACGTCGCGATACGTCGTGTCGGCGAGCTTCGAGAACTCCGCGGCCTCGGCGTTGCTCATCGCCACGATCTCCGTGTCGAGCACGCCGTCGTAGAACGCCGCGGCACGGTTCGTGGACGCCGGTCCCACCCCACCGACGAGCTTCGGATACGTCGCCAGGTTCTTCAGGGCGGCACCGCTGTAGAGCCGCTCCGGCGAGAACGCCACGTACAGGTCGACATCCGGTGTGAGCCCGGACGCCTCCACGAGACGCGGCAGGAAGCGGTTCCGCGTGTCGCCGACGGGCAACGTCGTCTCGAAGATCACGAGCGAGCCGGCGTGGACGCCCGGAGCGATCGAGCCGACGGCCGCGTCCATGTAGCGATAGTCCGGCTGCTGCTCGTCGTCGAGCATGACCGGCACGATCAGGACGACAACGTCGGCGTCACGGGCCGCCGCGGCCGCGTCGGTGGTCGCTCGCAGCCGGCCGCCGGCGTGCGCGGTCGCGACCAGCTCGGCCAGGCCCGGCTCCTCGGCGACGTGCGAGCGGCCCGCATTGATCGCGTCGACGACGGCCTGCTGGACGTCGACCGCGATCACGTGCCAGCCGTGACTGGCGAACTGGCCCGCGAGCGGCAGCCCCATCTTGCCCGCCCCGACGACCGCGACGGTTCCGGCGGTCCCGCGGTCGCCCACCCACGGCCGCACCTCGGCGGCGGGTGGATGCGTGCAGGGATGGACGGGAACCTCGATCGAGCCGCCGAGCAGGCTCTGGACCGACGATGGTCGGGAGACGATCGTCATGCGGGCGCGAACCGGCTCGAGAGCGAGCTCAGGTCGATGACCCGGCCGTCGGCGGCCGCGCTCAGCATCGAGGTCGCCACGGCGACGGCCCAGAGACCGTCCTCGGCGTCGACGACCGGCCGCCCACCGTGGCGGACGATGCCCAGGAACGCGTCGATCTCCGACGCGAGCGGCTCGGTCGAGGCGACCGGCACGTCGTGGACCTCGCCCTCGAACGTCGGGGCATACCCGCCGATCAGCCGCGGGTTCGTCGTGTCCGTGGCCTGGGTGAAGGTGAGCCGCTGGGTCAGGTAGTCCAGCTCGAACATGCCCTCCTCGCCGACGACTACCAGCTGGCGTCGCTTGGCCGGGGTGAGCCAGTTGACGTCGAGCATGCCGGTCGCACCGGACGGGAAGTGGAGGAGGCCGAAGAGGAGGTCCTCATTCGTCGCGTGGATCCGCTGGGCCGTCTCGGCGTAGACGCGAACGGGTCGCTCCCCGGCGATCCAGCTCAGGATGTCGACGTCGTGGGTCGCCAGATCCACCGTCACGCCGACGTCGCGGATCCGGGCGGGGAACGGGCCGGCGCGCCGCGACGCGATCGAGTAGACCGTCGAGAGCCAGCCCTCGCCGATGAGCCGGCCCAGCTCGAGGACGGCCGGGTTGAACCGCTCGACATGACCGACCTGGACCGGGACGCCGGACAGGCGCGCCGCGGCGACGATCCGCATCGCCTCGTCGGTTGTGGCCGCGAGCGGCTTCTCGACGAGCACCGCGATCCCGCGATCGATCGCGGCAAGGGCCAGTGGCACGTGGGCCGTTGTCGGGGCAGCGATCACGACCGCGTCGAGATCGGCCTCGCCGATCATCGCCAGCGGCTCGTCGAATCCCTGGGCTCCGGTCTGAGCGGCCGCTGCGGAGAGGGCTGCGTGGACGGGATCGGCGACCGCCACGAGGCGGGCGTCCGGCCGGGCGTGGAGGACGCGGAGGTGGTTCCGGCCCATCGACCCGAGACCGGCGAGTCCGACCCGGAGCTCGCGGTCACCGGCCGGCTGCCAGCCGGAGGTCATCGCGCGGCGGCTCCTGCTGCGGCGTCCGCGGCCGGCACCTCGGTGAGGGTCGCGAGCTCCTCCCCGGCGCCCCCGGCACCCTCGGCGCGGCCGGCACGACCGGCGCCGAGATGCCGCTCGACCGCGTCCCTCACGGCCGCGATCACCTGGTCCTGCTCGGCGTCGGAGAGACCCGGGAACATCGGCAGGGCGAGCGTCCGCTCGGCGGCCCGATCCGTGACGGGGAGATCGGCGTGGAGGCCGCGCTCCATGATGTAGCTCTGGCGGTGAACCGGGATCGGGTAGTAGATGTCGGCCCCGACGCCCGCGCCGCGCAGGTCCTCCACGATCGCGTCCCGCGCACGGCCCACGTCGATTGTGTACTGGTGGAACACGTGGCTGCGGCCGTCCGGCGCGACGGGCAGGCCGATCGGCAGCTCGCCAAACGCCGCGTCGTAGCGGGCGGCGATCGCCTGGCGCCGTGCCGTGTTGCCCGGCAGCTTGGCGAGCTGGCTGAGCCCGATCGCCGCCGCGAGGTCGGTCATCCGGTAGTTGTAGCCGAGCATCTCGAACTGGTACCGCGACCGCATGCCCTGGTTCCGGTACAGCCGGAGCCAGTCGGCCAGCGCGTCGTCGTTGGTCGTGACGAAGCCACCTTCGGCCGTCGTCATGTTCTTCGTCGCGTAGAGGCTGAAGGCGCCGTGGCCGAACGAGCCCGCCATCCGGCCGCGGAACGTCGCCCCGTGGGCCTGGCACGCGTCCTCGACCACGACGAGCCCGTGCCGGTCGGCGATCGCCTGGATCATGTCCATGTCGGCGACGAGCCCGAAGAGGTGGACCGGGCAGATCGCGCGCGTCCGGGGCGTGATCGCCCGCTCGATCTTCTTCGCATCGATGACGTACGTGTCCGGCTCGATGTCGACGAACACCGGCGTGGCGCCGGTCGAGAGGATCGCGTTCGCCGTCGCCGCGAACGTGTGACTGACGGTGATCACCTCGTCGCCGGGCTCCAGGCCGATCCCGCTGAAGATCGACATCAGGGCAAGCGTCCCGTTCGCGGTCGCGATCGCGTGCTTGACGCCGACGAACTCGGCCCAGCGGTCCTCGAGCTCCTTGACCTTCCGACCCTGGGCGATCATCCCGCTCTGGAGCACCTCGGTGACGGCATCGATCTCTTCCTGGCCGATGTCCGGGCGCGCGATCGGGATCATGCGGGAGCTCCTTGGCGAGGGCCCGAGCGCTCCTCGAGCGTCTCGGCATCGGGAATGTAGGCGTACGTCCGGCCGCAGTTCGGACAGATCAGCTCCAGGTGAGCGGCATAGCGGCCGGGCTCGGCGGCCATCGGGTCGCCGTTGCTGTCGACGAGCCGCGCGCCGCAGGCGCAGACCCAGCCGATCCGTCGGGCCGGCGAGCCGACGACGAGGGCGTGGCTCGGCACGTCGCGGGTGACGACGGCCCCGGCGCCGACGGTGGCAAAGCGCCCGACGGTGACACCGGCAACGACCACCGCACCGGCGCCGACGGACGACCCGTCCTCGAGCCGGATCGGCGTCACCTGCCAGTCGGCGGCGCGGGCGAGCTCGCCCGTCGAGGTCACGGCGCGCGGGTAGCGGTCGTTGGTGAGGATCGCGCCCGGGCCGATGAAGACGCCGTTGCCGATCGTGACGCCGTGGTAGATCAGGGCGAGGTTCTGGATCTTCACCCGGTCGCCGACGATCACGCCCTCATCGATGAACGCGTCCCGACCGACGATGCACTCCGCACCGAGAGTCGCCCCGGTCCGGACCTGCGCCCGGTGCCAGATGCTCGTTCCGGCCCCGACGGTGACGTCCGGCTCGAGATCCGCGGTGGCATGGACGCGCGCCGAGGGGTCGATCACAGGTCGGTCGGGGGCTCCATCTGGATGCCCGCGCATCGCGGCGGGGCGGAACAGGGTGCGCCGCCCCGAGGGCTGGCGGAAGACGCCGAGTATAGCCGAGGGTCCGTCCCGCTCCCGCTTCCTCGGGCCCCGGCCGCCACCGCGCCGGCGTGCGGCGCCGCGCGTCGCGGACCTATCGGCGGCGGCGGAAGACGGACGTGATGATGCCGAAGGCGGCACCGAAGGCGAGCGCTCCGCGCCAGTCCAGGAGGGCCCGGACGTTGCCGTCGACGCGCCGGGCGACGAGAAACAGGACGCCCGTCGTCCGCTCCACGTGGACATGGTTCGCGATCATCGTCCGGACGACGGACTGCTCGACCCGGACGTCGCGGGCGATGACCGTACCGGCGGCGCTCTGCGTGACGCGGACGTCGCCCGCGAGCGCGGCGCCGAGACCGCCCATCTCGACGGAGACGCGATCCGCACGAGCCAGACCGATCCCGCCCTGGGACACGGCGATGTCCGTGGCTCGGGCCTGACCGATCCCGCCCTGGCGAAGGTCCACGTTCGTGGCGATGACGCTGTCGATCCCGCCCTGGGTCAGCGTGATCGTCTCGCCGGACACGGACCGCGGCGGCTCGGCGGTGGTGGTCGCGAGGGCGGCCGACGCCTCGCCCGCGGAAGCGGTCCGGGCGACGCCCGTCGCCGTCGCGGACCCCGTGGACGTGCGCCGCGTCGTCGTGGTCCTGGTCGTGGTCGTGGTCGGTTTGGAAGCCGGCGCCGTCGTCGCGGTCGTGCTCGGCTTCGTCGCCCGGGCTCGCGGCTTCGGCGAGGCCGCATCGCCACCGGCTCCGGCCGCGGAGCTGGCGCCGCGTTTGGAAGGCGTCGCGGCGTCCCCGGTGCCCGGCTGCTCGGTGTCGCCGCCGCCCGTGCGGCTCCTGCGTTCGGCCATGTCGCCCTCCGACGCCCGTCCACGGCCGGGCGAACCGCCACGAACCTGAGGCTGCCAGCCTACCCCGGGTTGCCCGGCCTCGCCATGGCGCAACGATCGGGACGCGTCGGGCGTCACGAGACCCGTGGATCGCGATTCTGATGCCGGCGCCATGGCGTATCCTGCGCGCCGAGCCCGTCACGGCTCTGACGACCGCGCGAACCGCGCGCTCACGCGAGCACGCCCGCACCGGTCCTCGATCGGGGGATGCTCATGACGCCACGACCCCGCACTGCGACCAGGCGCGGCGCCGCCCTCGGCGGGCTTGCGGCGCTCGCGATCCTCGGCGGCCTGGGCGCGGGGATCGTCGCCGCCCTGGCAGGCCCGTCGGCACCGCCCCCGAGCGCGACGAGCCAGATCGCCGCCGCCAGCCGGCAACCGAGCCTGGCTCCGAGTGTCCTCGCGCCGAGCCCTTCCACCCCGGTCAGCGCGCCACCCTCCTCGGCCCCGACGCCGACTCCGAGCTCGAGCCCCGGCGTCACCCTCGTCCCGGCGCCGCTCACCGGCCGTCTGGTCGCCCCGGACGTCGCGCTCCGGCATCCGATCGCGGTGATGATCGACGACCTCTCGCCGGCCCGTCCCCAGTCCGGCTTCTCGGCCGCCTCGATCGTCTGGCAGGCGCCGGCCGAGGGCGGCATCCCGCGCTACATGATGGTGTTCCAGGAGAACATCCCGACCGACGTCGGGCCGGTTCGCAGCTCGCGCTACTACTACATCGCCTGGGCGGCCGAGCTTCGCGCGGTCTACGCCCACGCCGGCGGCTCGCCGCAGGCGTTGACGACCCTGCGCCAGAAGGGCCAGGGCCAGCTCGTCTTCAATGCCGACGAGTTCCGCTGGGCGAATTCGTTCCACCGGATCTCGACGCGGTTCTCCCCGCACAACCTGTACACCACGGGCAAGTCGCTCCGGGCCCTCGTCAAGGCGACCGGCGCGAAGGACGCGAAGATCACCTGGCCATGGACGTTCGCGCGGGATGCGCCGATCGAGCAGCGTCCCGCCGGTGGCCGGATCCAGGTCACCTACCTCGCCAACGCGATCCGCTACGACTACGACCGCGGATCGAACTCGTACCTCCGATCGAACACGACGGAGAAGAAGCAGATCGACGCCTCGACGAACCGCCGGGTCGCGCCGAAGAACGTGATCGTCATGCTCATGCACTTCGGCCCGCTGAACGACGGCCATCCCCAGAAGCACCGCCTCGAGGGCCAGGTCATCGGCTCGGGACCGGCCTGGATCTCGACGAACGGGGTCACGATCAAGGGGACCTGGAGGAAGACCGCGCTCACGTCCGCGACGCGGTTCTTCGACGCGAAGGGGCGGCCGGTGACGCTGACCGTCGGCCAGACGTTCGTCCAGGTCATGCCGTACGGGTCGAAGATGTCCTTCGTCCCCGGCAAGCGCGTCCCGCTGCCGCCGACGCCGATCGGGCACGTGCCCTTCTGAGGCTGCTGCTTCGGTCGCCGCGGACGCCCGGCAGGAGGTTCGCCCCGGGGGCGTCCCGGCGCGTAGGCGGCGGGCGGGGGCCTAGACCGACACCGAAGGACGGCTCTGCGTCGCAGCCGTCTCGTAGACGCGGCGGGTCTCGAGCGCCACGTCCGCCCACGTTCGCCCGTCCGTCGCCGCGCGTTCGCCGGCGATCGCCGCGAGGCCCGCGTGCAGCGCGTCGTCGACCCAGATCGTTGAGAGCGCGGACGCGAGACGCTCGGCGTCGCGCGGCTCGACGAGGATCCCGGCCGTCCCGACCACCGTCGGGAGCGCACCGACCGCGGACGCGACCACCGGCGTCCCGCAGGCGATCGCCTCGAGCGCCGGGAACGCGGTCGCGTCGGAGACCGCGGGCAGGATCGCGGCCCGCGCCGCGCGCACGAGCGCCGCGAGGCGATCGTCGGGAAGCTGCGGCGCATAGGCGAGCGCCTCGCCCACCTCGACGGTCGCGGCGGCCCGCGCAAGCGACGCGCGATCGCCGGGCGACGCACCGACGAGGAGCACGCGCGGCGGCCACGGAACGCCCTCGTCGAGGCCCGCTGGTCGTCCCGCCTTCGCGAGCAGCTCGAGCGCCCGGAGGAGCGTCGCGAGGTCCTGGCGCGCGTCATAGCGGCCGGAATAGACGAGATAGCGCTCCGGCAGGCCGAGTCGATCGCGCTCGGCACGCACGTCCACGCCGCGCCCCGAGCCGGGCCTCCCGCCGCCACCGGCCGTCGCGTCCGAACGAAACGCCGGCCGGGGCGCGAACGGGACGACGTGGAGCCGACGACGTGGCAGGTGCAGGAGCCGTCGGGCGGCGCTCGCGACGGCCTCCGTGCCCACGATCACGGCAGAGGCATCGCGGAGCCGCCGCGACCGGAGGCGCTGGCCGAACCGGGCGGCGACCGTCCGCTGGTAGGCGGCCGGCAGCTCCCACGGCGCGAGATCGAGGAGCGTCACGACGAGCGGCAGCCCGGTCGCGAGCGGGATCGACCCGCCGGCGGCGTGGTACACGGCGCCGGTCGCTCCGGCCGCCTCGGCCCGCCACGCCGCACCCAGGCTGGCGCCGCTCAGGACGAACGGGTCGATCGTGAGCGCGGCCGAGCGGAGGAGATGGGTCGGCGGCAGCAGCCGGCGACCGACGACGTCGAGGGCCACGAACGCCGCCGTCGGGTCGTCGAGATCGGAGCGGAGCAGGAGGGCGAACGATTCGCCGGCGAGCGGCTCGCGGTTGAACGCGCGGAGGAGCTGGTCGAGATAGGCCGCGGTCACCGGCGCCCGCTCGGGCTCCTGCAGCGGCCGCGCGTCGAGGACGACGCGGACGCCGGCCGGCGGCGGCTCCGGCGGCTGGATCGCGCCGAGCGCGATCGCGCCGGTCGCGGTCGCGCCCTGCGCCTGCCGCACTGCTACGGCTGGTCCGCCCCGCCGAGCGGGACCGCGACGGTTGCCGCCGGGTCGCCGGCGGCCGAGTCAACCACCGGTTCGGGCGCTGCCGGCCTGGCATCGTCGCCGGCGTGCGCGACCCGGGCGGTGGCCCGTGCCGCGCCGCTCAGGCGGTGCCGGAGCTCCTCGACGCGGAGCTGGACCACGACCACCAGCGCCTCGGCGACGATCCGCCGGCTCATCTTCGACTGGCCCACCCGGCGGTCGCGGAACGTGATCGGGATCTCGCGGATTCGAGCAGAACGCCGCGAGGCGCGGAAGGTCATCTCGATCTGGAACACGTAGCCGCCGGCATGGACACCGGCGAACGGGATCGCGGCCAGGGACGAGGCCCGCCAGGCCTTGAACCCGCCGGTGAGATCGTTCGGGCCCAGCCCGAGCACGACCCGGGCGAAGAGGCTGCCGCCCCGGGAGATCACCCGCCGGCCGATCCCCCAGTCGACGACGCCGCCACCCGGCGTATAGCGCGAGCCGATGACGAGATCCGCCGAGCCGTCCCCGATCGGCCCGATCAGCGTCGGCAGCACGGCCGGGTCGTGCGACCAGTCAGCGTCCATCTGGACCACCGTCGTCGCGCCCGCCGCCAGCGCGATCGCGAACCCGTCGAGGTAGGCGCGGCCCAACCCCTGCTTCGCGGGTCGGTGCCGGACGCGGACACGGATGTCCGTGGCGGCAAGGCCGTCGGCGAGCGCGCCGGTCCCGTCCGGCGACCCGTCGTCGACGACGAGGAGGGTCGCGGCCGGGAGCGCGGCGAGGATCGCGGCGGCGATCGAGGCGAGGTTGTCGGCCTCGTTGTACGTCGGCAGGATCACCCAGGTCCCGGCGCCGAGCCTCGTGGCGGCGACTGGTCCGGGCGAGGCTCCGTCGCTACCCGCGGCCGAGTTCGTCATCGACGGCCAGTGTAGCCGCCGGTCATCGGCCGAACTTCGCCGCGATCGCGTTCCACAGCTCGCGCCGCGTCCCGTCGTAGCCGAGCGCCCAGATCCCCGCGCCGCGCAGGCCGAGCCGGTTCACCAGGTCGTACTTGGCCCGGATGGCCTGCGCGTCGTCCACGTACAGCTGCCGCCACGAGACGTAGCAGCCGTAGGTCGACGTGCAGTTCTCGCGCTTGTAGACCGTCCAGGCGACCTGCTCCTGGGTGTCGTAGTGACGACCCTTCGCCGCAAGGTAGGAAGCGGCGGTGTCGTAGGTCACGGACACCGAGGCGCCGCTGCGGGTGGAGCTCGTGTTCCGCGAATGCGCTGATTTCGTCGCCGTCGACCAGGCGCGTCCGTAGTACGGGACGCCGAGGATCAGCTTCCGGGCGGAGACGCGATGGAGATACGTGGCGAGCGTGTCGTTGATGTCGTAGCCGTCCCGGCGATACGGCGCGATCGAGCCGGTCGCGGCCGAGCCGGACGATCGGAAGTCGTAGCCCATGATGAAGACGGCGTCCGCCGCACCCTTCGATGTGGCCGCGTAGACGGGGTAGTTCGCGATCGAGGCGGTCGTGTCGAACGTGATCTGGTAGCCGGTGTGGTACCGGTTGAGCGCCGTCCGGATCGACCGGAGCAGGGCGACGAAGTGACGCTCGTAGCCCTTCGCGAGCGGCTCGAAGTCGAGGTTCACGCCGTCCGCGCCGCGATTCCGGACAGCCGCGGCGATCTGACCGGCGAGCTTCGCCCGTGCACCCGGCGATGCCAGCAGGGCGCGCTGGGTGGCCATGCTCGAGGTCGTCCAGCCGAACGCCTGGACCGTCAGCACGACACGAGTGTGGTTCTTGTGGGCCGTCGAGATGAGGCTCGTCATCCGCGCGCTGGTCCAGCCGCTCCAGCCGGTCGAGGTCGAGCCGCTGGCGGTCCGCTTCTTCAGGTTGCCGGAGCCATCGACGCCGACACCGAAGTAGGCGATCGTCGAGATCCGGGCGTAGTCGATCCGGAGCGAGCTCGAGTTGACCTGCCAGTACGGCAGGAACCCGAAGACCTCGCGGCGCAACCCGCCGGCCGCAACCGCCGCCTGCGGCGTCGGCGCGACGGCTGCGAGTGTCGGAGCGCCCGCGGCCGCGCTCGGGCCGGCGGCCGCGGCGAGGTCCGGCCGGAGGTCGACGGACGCGGCGGCGACATCGACGACGGGGGTCTGGGCGCTGGGGGTCGGACGTTCGATCACGCCCTCGCGCCGCATCGTGGCGCCGTCGAGTCGACCCGCCGGCAGTGGGGCGGCCGGCTGATCGCCGACCGTGGCGGTGTCACCGGCACGGGGCGTGAAGCCGACGGTCACGCGCCCACCGGGCGCGAAGGGGATCTGGTCCAGGCGGTGCGCCTCCGCTTCCTCGTACTGGAGGGAGGGGAGGCCCTGTTCGATGGTGGCTGCGGCATCGTCGACGAGCGCCGTCGCGGCCCGGTCACCGACCGGTGACCCGGCGAAGGCGCTCGCGGCTGCGCGGTCGGGGGCGGCGGCGGCGGACGCGGGCGCCAGAGCGCGGGCTTCGGCCACTGCGGGGCCGGAGATGCCGACGAGCAGCGAGGCGGCGAGCGCCATCGTCCCGATTCGAACGGTGGGCTGGGGGGCGCGGGGGCGGCGGAATCCGATCGACACGAGGTCCCCTCGGCTGCGTGGCCGTCGCGAGGCGACGGTTCTCGGCGGCGGCCCCTGCACCGCGCCGGTCGAGGGCATGTTCACCCGTGCTCGGGGCCTGTGTCAGCCGGTCGATGGTCCCGTTCGTGTGGGGTACCGAGGAGTTGCGTCGGGTGCGGAGGAGTTCCTCGACGGCTCCCCGAAGCCCTGGCTGAGCGGCGGGTTCAGCCGACCGGCGAGGGGCTCGGGCTCGGGCTCGGTGTCGGGGTCGGCTCGGGACGGGTCACGACGAGGTTGCCGACGGCGGAGCGCTGCGCGGAGCCGGTCCCCGCGATCACGCCGGTGACCGCGGTCGTCGTGAGGGTCGGCTTCGTCACGAGGGAGCGGTAGAAGCCGGTCGAGACGGTGTCCGGGTCGGACCAGGCCGTGTAGCCCGGCGTCCGGACCGAGCCGAACGTGAACACGTGGTTGTGGAAGTCCGGCGCGGCCTTCCACATGTCCACGATCGTCGTCCCGCTCGTGAAGAGGCCCCGGACGTAGCTCACCAGCCCGCCGTGGCCGTCGGCGATGACCGCCTCCGCGTTGCCGGCGAGGAAACCGGCCGCGTAGTTGTCGATCCGCTGGCGGGCGACGCTGAGCGTCGGCCCGGTATTCTGCGGCTCCGAGTTGCCCGACGCGTAGCAGAGGTTGCCGAGGAGGACGATCGCGTTCGGGGCGAGCGCGAGGGTCCTCATGTACGGCTCGCCGTAGTAGACGTGCTTGCTGTCCGACGGGCTCGTCGCCGCATTCAAGCCCATCCCGTCCTTCGTCGTGTACTTCGGGTCGTAGGTGTACGGGCTCGGCCAGCCGTTCCCGTGGCCGTAGTAGAGGAGGACGTTCGCGCCCTTCGCCGCTGCCTGCACCTTCGCCCACGAGGCGTTCGGGCTGTAGACCCGGATGACGTTCGGGGTGTACTTGATCGCCTCGGCATAGGCCTGGTCGGCGTAGCCGCGATACCGGGCGGTGTCACCCTCCGTCGCGCCGACGACGATGACGACCTTCGCCGCACTCACGTACCCGGCGGCAGCCGTCGGTGCGGTCATCCCGACCGCGGTGAGCATCGACAGGAGGGCGGCGGCGGCCAGACGACGCAATGGTGGCTCCCCTCGACGACGGGCCGTGGCGGTGAGCGAGCCACGACCTCGAAATCGTTCGCGGAGAGCGTCCGCCGAAGCGGTCCGGAAGCCAATCGCGGGATGGTCCCGAGGCGTCCTGCCGGGTTCGAACCCGCCCCGGTATGGAGGCGTGAGGACGGGTGCGGTTCGGGGAGCCGACCGTCATCCGGGGGTCCTGTGCACGTGCGCACCAGCCCCGCCGGGAGCGGTGGCAATCAGGCCCGGAGGCTCGCCACCAGCTCCTGGAGCGATGGGTTCGACTGGTCGCGTCCGGAGAGGATCGGCCGGCCGGCGGGCGTCCCCGGAACGTCCGGCCAGGGGACGGCGACGGCGGGGTCGTCCCACGCGAAGCCGAGCTCGTCGCTGCCGTCGTACTCGTTCGTCACGAGATAGACGAGCTCGAGCGGCTCGAGGGCCAGGAAGCCGTGGGCGACGCCCGTCGGAATGACGACCCACTCGTCGGCGGCAAGCTCGCGCGTCTCGACGACGGCGCGGGGCCCGGTCCCGGACGCGACCGGCCGGACGTCGACGAGCGCCACGAACGCCCGGCCGGAGGCGACGATCCAGTAGTCGAGCTGGCGCCGGTGGTAGTGGAGCCCGCGGAGGACGCCGGCGGCGGACGTCGACAGGTTGGCCTGGACGAAGGTCGGAGTCGTGCCGGGCGCCGCGCCGGTCTCGGACGGATCGAACGCCGGGAAGGCCGATGCCCGCCACAGCTCGCGGAAGGCGCCACGGCTGTCGCCGTGCCGGGCGATCGCGCCGTACCGGACGCCGGGCAGGGTGGACGGCGTCCGCTCGAGATCACTCACGAGCGCCTGCCCGCCGCCGCAGCCTCTCGCAGCAGCTCCGGCATCCGGTCCGCGAGCGCGCGCTGCCAGGGCCGCAACGGCTCGCCGCCGGGCAGTGGCGTCGGCGCGAGGACCGCCCATGCCGGCGGCGTCGACGCGCGCGGCCACGTCGCCGCCGGCACGTCCTGCGTCGCGATGTCGACTCCCGCCTGGCGGAGCACCTCACGGCCCCACTCCGCCCGGCTCGCGGCGCCGCTGTTCACGAGGTGATGCGTGCCCTCGATCGCGGACTCCGCGATGAGCTCGACGATCGCCTCGGCGAGGTCCTGGGTGAAGGTCGGCGATCCGACCTCGTCCGCGACGAGGCGGAGCGGCTCACCCGCGTCCCGTGCCCGCGCCGCCGCGGCCAGGATCTTCGCGGGGAAGTCGTTGCCGGGCGGTCCGAACAGCCACGCCGTCCGGACGATCCCGAGCGCGGATCCGCCGCGTCCGTAGCTCTCGCGCGCGGCGTCCTCGCCGGCCAGCTTCGACGCCCCATAGGGATTGATCGGGCTCGGGGCGTCGTCCGGCCCGTAGCCCTGGCCATCGTCACGCCGGCCGTCGAACACCTCGTTCGTCGACACGACGATCAGGTCGATCCCCCGCTCCGCGGCGGCCGCGGCCAGGATGCCCGTCGCGTCGCCGTTCCGGGCCACCGCCAGGTCCGGCTCGCGGGCACAGCCGTCGACGTCGGTCCAGGCCGCCGCATGGACGACGACCTCCGGTCGGTCACGGTCCAGCAGCGCGCCGACGCCGGCCGGCTCGTCGAGATCGAAGGCGTCGCGGCCCCACGGAATCGGCCCGAGCGGGCCGGTGAACGGTGCGTCCTCGAGCGCGGCGACGAGGGCGCGGCCCAGCCGGCCGCCGGCTCCGGTGACGGCGACGCGCATCGTCAGGCTTCCACCCGGATCAGGCCTCGGTGGACGCGGCCAGTCGGTCGCCGTACTGGCGCTGGTAGTAGGCGTCCCAGTCGCCGCTCTTCGCCGCCCGCCACCACGCCTCGTTCGCCCGGAACCAGTCGACGGTCGCCGCGAGGCCGTCGTCGAACGACATCCGGTTCCGCCAGCCGAGCGCTGCGAGCTTCGAGCCGTCCAGCGCATAGCGCCGATCGTGGCCCGGCCGGTCCGGAACGCTCCGGACCAGCGACCACGGCTTGCCCAGCCGATCGAGCAGTGCCCGGATCACGTCGCGGTTCGTCATCTCCGCCGACCCGGGCACGTTGTACGTCTCACCGGACACGCCGTGCCGCAGGACGTGGTCGATCGCGCCGGCGTGATCCGACACGTAGAGCCAGTCGCGCTCCTGGAGCCCGTCGCCGTACATCGGCAGCGGCAGGTCGTCGATCGCGTTCGTGACGAAGAGCGGGATCAGCTTCTCCGGATGGTGGAACGGCCCGTACGTGTTCGAGCCGCGGGTCACGACGGCATCGACGCCGTGGGTCACGACGTAGCTGTGGACGAGCAGCTCGCCGGCGGCCTTGGCCGCCGAGTACGGCGACCGTGGCGCGAGCGGGTCGCCCTCCCTCGATCGACCCTCGAGGACGGCGCCGTAGACCTCGTCCGTGGAGACCTGGAGGTAGCGGATCGGCGGGCGGCCCGCGGCGACCCGCTCGGCGGACGTCGTCCGGACGGCCTCGAGGAGGACGTGGACGCCGATCACCCCCGTGCGGAGGAACGCCTCCGGGTCGAGGATGCTTCGATCGACGTGCGACTCGGCGGCGAAGTTGACGACGGCGTCGACCTCGGCGACGAGCGACCCGACGATCGCCGGGTCGGCGATGTCGCCCTGGACGAACCGGTAGCGCGCTGCCTGCTCCGGATCCGCCTCGACGGCCCCGAGATTCGTGACGTTGCCGGCGTACGTCAGCTTGTCCAGGACGATGACCCGGGTCCCGTCGCGGCGGGCCAGCACGTCGCGGACGTAGGCGCTGCCGATGAACCCGGCGCCACCCGTCACGAGCAGCCGGGCGTCCGGCCGGATCGCGGGGACGCTCGTGCCGGCGCCGGAGGTCGGGTCCGCCATCCTCAGCCGACCGGCCGCTCGACGGGTCGGGCCAGCCGGCCGGCCTCGTCGTCGTCCCGGGCGAGCTCGGCCGCGCGGATCAGCGACGGCACGGTGCCGGCGTCCGCCCAGTGGCCGTCGTAGACGCGGCTGAAGAGCCGGCCGTCGGGGATGTAGTGGTTGAGGACGTCGGTGATCTCGAACTCGCCGCGGCCCGACGGCGCCAGCTTGTCGATGACGCCGAACGCGTCCGGGCGGAGGAAATAGACGCCGATCGGGATCAGGTCGCTCTTCGGCTGGGCCGGCTTCTCCTCGAAGCCGACGACGTTGCCCGCCGGGTCGAGCTCCGCCACCCCGAACCGCTCCGGATCCGGGACGCGGTACAGGAGCGTCCCCGCTCCCCACGGCCCCGCCTCGAACTCGCGGGCGACCGGCTCCAGGGCCGGGCCGCGCAGGATGTTGTCACCGAGGACGCAGCAGAACGCGTCGTCATCGACGAAGTCCCGGGCCAGCCCGATGGCATGGGCGATCCCGAGCGCGCCGCGCTGGTAGCGATACGTCAGATCGAGCCCGAAATGCGACCCGTCGGCAAGCAGCTCGACGACGTCGCCGACGCTCTTCCCGCCGACGATGACGAGGACCTCGCGGATCCCCATGCCGGCCAGCGTCTCGATCGGGTAGTAGATCATCGGCCGGTCGTAGATCGGGAGAAGGTGCTTGTTCGTGACGATCGTCAGCGGGAACAGGCGGGTCGCCGTGCCGCCGGCGAGGACGATGCCCTTCACGTCGCTACGGTAGCAGAGGCGACGCGCTCGGCCGGACGGCCGGACTTGGCTCGATGCACGGCTGCTCGCCACCCGGCAGCGCCCCCCCGGCGTTGCAGTCGATCGGTGTGTCGTCGGGTCCCGGCAGACCGCCGACATAGTCGAGGACGACGAGCACGTAGCCGACCTTCTCCAGGTCGATCGTGGACTGCAGGTAGGCAGTCTGGACGACCGAGCTGGGCTCATGCCGGACGTCGCTGACCTGGCCGATCAGGAGCCCCTTGGGGAACGGCGAGCGGATCCCGCCCGGCAGCTCGATCCCGGCCGTCAGCACCTGCTCGCCCGGCTGGACCGTCTCGGTCGAGTCGATGTTCTGCATGATCAGCGCGCCGCCGAGCTGGCCCACGACGTCGCCCTTTGCCCCGTTCGTCTCGGTCTGGCCGATGACGGTCGAGGTGCGATCGCTGATCAGGGTGACGATCGAGAAGTTCAGGCCGACATCGGCGACCCTGCCGACCAGCGCGCCGCCCTCGGCGATGACGACGTCGCCCTTCTCGATCCCTGCGTCGGAGCCCTTCGAGAGCGTGACGGACCGCCGGACCTCGCTCGATTCGCGGGCGATCACGACGGCGGCCGCGGTCTTGTAGGCGAAGCTGCTGCGGAGCTGGAGCAGGGCGGAGAGCTGCTCGTTCTCGCGCTCGAGCGCCTGGGCCCGGGCGTTCTCCGCGGTGAGCTGGTCGTTCTCGCGACGGAGCGTGTCGTTGTCCGTGTGCAGCCGGTCGATCTCCGAGATCGCGCCGACGGCGCTCGCGACCGTGTCGGTCACGTCGTGGAGCGCGCCCTGGACGGGGCGCATCGCGAAGGCCATCGCGTTCTGGAACTCGGTGATCAGCGGGCTCGACGAGATCGCCATCAGGATCAGGCTCGCCGAGAGGAGCGCGGTGAACGCGACGGCACGGCGTCGGGCCGATCGGGTGGCGAGCATCGTGGTCACGGGGAGCCGGGGTCCCGGTCGGGCCGTCTAGCGCGGCGGCCGGGCGTAGGTGTCCGCGACGAGAACGCGATCCATCTTGTCGAGCTCCTGGAGCACGACGCCGGTGCCGCGCACGACGCACGTCAGCGGGTCGTCCGCGACGTGGACCGGCATCTGGGTGGCGTCGGCGACGCGGCGGTCCAGGCCGGCGAGGAGCGCTCCGCCGCCGGCGATGACGATCCCCTGATCCATGATGTCGGCGACGAGCTCCGGCGGCGTCTCCTCGATCGTGTCCTTGATCGTGTCGACGATCTGGACGACGGACGGCTCGATCGCCTCGCGGATCTGGTCGGCACCCACCTCGACGGAGCGCGGCAGACCGGTCAGCAGGTCCCGGCCTCGGAGCGACACGCGCTGGCTGTCCCAGTCGCCGGGGTAGGCCGAGCCGATCGCGATCTTGATGTCCTCCGCGGTCCGCTCGCCGAGGAACAGGTTGTACTCGCGCCTGGCGAACGTGACGATGTCCTGGTCCATCTCGTCGCCGCCGATCCGGATCGAGCGCGAGACGACGATCCCGCCCAGCGAGATGACGGCGACCTCCGTCGTCCCGCCGCCGATGTCGACGACGAGGCTGCCGGACGGCTCACTCACCGGCAGACCGGCACCGATCGCGGCCGCCATCGGCTCCTCGATGAGGCGCGCCCAGCGGGCGCCGGAGTTCAGGGCGGCATCACGGACGGCGCGCTTCTCGACCTCGGTCACGCCGGACGGGATCCCGAGCAGCATCCGGGGTCGGGCGATCATCCCGACGCGGTTGTGCACCCGCTCGACGAAGTACTTGATCATCTGCTCGGTCACGTCGAAGTCGCTGATGACGCCGTCGCGGAGCGGGCGGACGGCGATGATGCTCGCCGGGGTCCGGCCGACCATCCGCTTCGCCTCCGCGCCGACGGCGAGGACCTGCTTCGTCTTCGCATCGATCGCGACGACCGACGGCTCGCTCATCACGATCCCGCGGTCCCGGACGTGGACCAGCGTGTTCGCGGTCCCGAGGTCGATCCCGATGTCCCGGGAGAAGAGGCCGAGGAAGCGGTCGAGCATGACGGCGGGGCGGTCCTTCGCGGTTCGGGTCCGGGGGCGAACGCTGCGGCTCCGTGACGGCGGACGGTCGCGGATCGCGCGCTCGGGATGTCGGCGGGGAAGCGCGAGCAGTATACCCGGGCGGTCGGGCGACGCCCCGAGCCTGCTCGGACGCGGGCATCACGAAGCCACCCGAGGCGCGGGCCGGTCGAAGGAGACGCCGCGGTCGCGGAGCGAGAGCCACGCGTCGTGGCCCACGACAAGATGGTCGAGGACGTCGATGTCGAGCAGGCGGCCGGCCGCGAGCGCCTCCGCCGTGAGATGGAGATCATCCGGTGACGGGGTCGGGTCGCCCGACGGGTGGTTGTGGACGAGGATCAGGCTGGTCGCGTTGAGGCGGACGGCGTCGCGGAACAGCTCGCCGACCCGGACGAGAGACGACGACACGTTGCCCTGGTAGACGGTCGCGACCCGCAGCACGACGTTCTTCGTGTTCAGCAGGACGACCCGGAGCTCTTCCCGCTCGAGTCGGCCCATCTGGAGGATCAGCCGATCCGCCACGTCACGCGGCGAGCGGATCGTCCATCGGCCGGTCGGCCAGTCGGCGAGGAGCCGGCGGCCGAGCTCGAACGCCGCGATGAGCTGGGCCGCCTTTGCCGCGCCGATCCCCGGGACCGCCTCGAGCTCCGCGTCGGTCGCCCGGGCCAGCCCAGTCAGGCCGTCATGGGCGCTCAGCGCGTCCGTCGCGAGATCCACGGCGGACCGGCCGCGCGAGCCGGACCCCCAGAGGAGGGCGATCAGCTCCGCGGAGGAGAGGCCGCCGGCTCCGCGGAGCGCGAGCCGTTCGCGCGGCCGCTCGGCGGCGGGAAGCTCGCGGATCGCCCGTCCGGTCGCGCCGGCAACGCTCCTGACCTGCTCGTCGGCCATCCGGAACCCTCCCGTTGGCCCGGCCCGCCCGGACCAGAGCCTCGTGTAGACAGGAGTCCCCGAGCCCGAATGACGAAAGCCCGCCGATTCCTTCCGCCATCCGGACCCGGGAACGCAACGGACGATAGACGGCGGCCCTCATCGGGCGGTCAACGCCGACTGCACCGCCGATGCCATGCGAACGCGGGCCGGACGTTCGTCGGGAAGCGTCACGGAGTCGCCGGGTCAGCTGCCCGGCGAGCCCGCTCGCAGAGATATCTCGCCGAGGACCAGAAGAATCGCGTTGAACGCCGAATGCAGACCGATGGAGGTCCAAATCGACCGATGCGACAAGAACAACCAGCCGAGTGCGAGGCCGACGGGAATACGCGTTACGAACGCCACCACCGCCAGCGCACTCGCCTCTGCAACCGTGTTGCCGCCTACTTGTAGGACGTGGACGAACGCGAAGAAAAGACCACCCTGGATGATCGCGCGCCGCGTGCCGTACGTCCGTTGCCAGGCACTCGTCGCGACGCCACGAAACATCGTCTCCTCGCCGATCGGCACAAAGACCGCACCGGCGAGCAAATTGAGGAGGAGGCCGGAGTTGGTGCCCGTCGCAGGCAACGGCGACTCCGGCGTCACCCGAAGGATCAGCATGGCGACCGACGCGATGACGCCGGTGACGGCGACGACCGGGATCGCATAGGTCATCCCACTCGCTAGTTCACCGAAGGCGGGGCGGCCCATCGGGCGGAAACCGATTTCCGTCCAGGACATGGCACCTGGTCCGACGACGAGCAGTCGTGTGAGGGCGAGATATGTGAGCTGAATCACAATCAGGACCGCGATTGACGGAACCAGGCCTTGGGGGTCGATGCCAACTGCTCGCGCACCCAGCGCGACGAGTGAGGCACCAACCGAGCTGACAGTGACCGACGCGGCAAACAGAAGGATCGGGGATGGGCCCGAATATGGGGCCGCAGCCGCGCGCCGCTCAATCGCTTGCGACCCGGCAGCAGCCGTGAGCCCGATCGACAGGATGACGAGACCAACCAGAATAAGCACCGTCGACGCAAGCCCGCGAGACCCGGCGAACCCGACGGCCAGGATCCCGAGACCGAGGATCGAGGCCAGCCACCCGACGACGAACAGGGCGGGCGCCGCGCGGCCCTCGATCGTGAAGGTCGACAGGCCCGGCCGGGGCGGAGCGCCGGCCGCGGCCGCGACATCGTCCGGGGACCGGTCGACCTCGCGGTCGGGTTCAGCGTCGACCGGGATCCCGGGCGGCGAGCCCGGAGGGCCAGCCGACGCTTCCGGGTCCTCCGTGTTCTCCCTCGGCGGTTCGCTCGTCATCGGCGCGCCGTCATGCGGCGGCCGTCAGCCCTCGGGCAGGACGTCGGGCGCGGACCGCGGGCTGCTGGCACGCGGCGACGACGATCGGCCACGACTGAGCGCCCGTTCCGTGCCGGTTCTCCGCTCGGGCTCGCCCAGACCGACGTCACCGCGCGCGAGCCGGCCCGCATCCTCGGGCGCGGGCAGCGGCGTGATCGGGGTCGGCCGGCCACCGGACGAGGCCGCGAGCGCGGTCGCGGCGCGTTCGAAGTCCTTGCCGCACCAGGCGCACAGCGACCAGTCCAGCCCGACGAGCCGGCCGCAGTTCGGGCAGACGCGGTTCAGGCGGGTCCGGCAGGTCGGGCAGATGATCCATTCCTCGTTCACCCGCCGGGCGCAGGTCGGACAGCTCTTGATCGACTCGACCTCGGCGAGGAGCGCCTCCTCCGCCAGGTTCCGCTCGTAGACCTCGCCGATCTTCTCGTGGGGCCGAATGATCTTGTACACGAAGATCGCGAGCGGAAAGAAGATCGGGGTGAACAGGATGATGAAGCTCGCCGCGACGTACGGCAGGATCGGGTTCTCGGTCCGCTGCTGCATGTCGCGGAACGCCCAGTAGGCGCCGGCGAGCCAGAGGATGATCAGGTAGACGGCGATCGCCTGGATCGCGAGCTGGACGATCGGGCTGCCGAAGAAGCCTGCGAGGGCCGTCCCGATCCCGTTCAAGATCTGATCCATGCGCCTGGCTGCCTGCCTCCGCTAGGTCATGAGCGCTACGACGTCGGCGGACCGCACCCCCGCCGAAACGGCGGGCCGGCATCCGGCGCAGTGTAACAGGGGGGTCCGGAGCACGATCCCGGCCGCGCAGCGGGCTCCGGCAAGAGTGGAACGCGCCGGAATGGGCGGAGGATCTGGCCGCTAGACGGCCGGTTCGGTGCCTTCGTGACGGCGCGTGCCGAGCGCACCTCCGGCGGCGAGCACGATCGAGCCGGCGAGCACGGTCCAGACGCCGACCGCGCCGCTCCCGCCGCCGAAGAGGTACGGCCAGACAAGGCCGACGAGCAGCGCCGCCAGGGCAACGGCCGGGACGGCGACCGGGAGCCGCTCGGCAATCCCGCCGGTGTTCGCGAGCAGGACGACGGCCGCGAGGACCGCGACGACGATCCAGTGGCCGGGTCCGGCCATCCCCCAGCGCGATGTGTAGTCCGCGATGAAACCGCTCAGTCCGTTCACCCACGGGAGCACGAACCCGAGCGCCGCGACCCCGGCACCGATCGCGATCAGACGGCGGGGCATATCCGCCGTGATCCCGAGCGCATCGATCGAGTCGACGAGGGACACGTGGCTGGTGGGAGCTTCGCGGTCGCCCGTCGTTGCCTGCGGTCGGGCGGTCTCGGCAACGTCCGCGGCCGCCGAGGCACGACTCGCCCGGTCGACCGCTCCCAGGACTGCGGACGGGGCGAGGTAGGCGCCTGCCGGTGGCCGTCGCGGCTCCTGCGGGGCGGCGACGGCGGGATCGACCTGCGGCCAGGTGCGGGTCGGCCACGACGGCGCCGCAGGTGGTTGGGCCTGCGTTGTCGTCGCGTCGGGATCCGGGGCGGCCGCGGGCGTCGGCGGCGGAGCGACCGTCACGTGTGCCCTCGCCGGAGCTGCAGTTTCGGGCGCCGGGGCCGGTACCGCGACCGTGGCCGTTGCCGCCGCAGCCGTCGACGTCGTCACGGCGTCGGCGGGAGGATCGGCGAACAACCCGAGCGAGCCATCCGCGACGGCGGCATCGGTCGGCACGGCCTGCGCCGCGTCGCCCGGTCGCGCTCGCCGGCGAGGCTCCGTCGCAGCCTTGCTGCGCTTCGGTCGTTCGGGCGCCGTCGGAATCGGGGCGACGGCGGCCGGGCCGGTGGTGGCGGCGGGGAGCGGAACGGGCCCTTCGAACGCCTGGACCGTCGCGGCGGCGATCGGGGCAGCGGGCGAAGCGACCGCGACGCGCGAGCTCGGCATCGTCGCGACGGCATCCGGACGACGCGACGGCGCGGTCCCGCGTGCGGGCGCGCCGCCCAGCGACGCGAGAAGCGCGCCGCATTCCGTACAGGAGAATCGGCCCAGTGGAGCGGCCGAACCGCACTCCGGGCAGACGACCGTCTTCGTCGCCAATGCAGGACCTCGATGTGGCGACCCGGTCGTGGATCCGCGCCGGGTCCTACAGGCTGCCACTCCCACTGCCCGAAGACCAATCCCCCGGTCGGCCGTTCGGGGATGCCCCGAATGTCCCGGCCGCATCGCCGCCGGCGACCGCGACGGCGACCGGTGTGAGCGTCACCGGGCCGCCGATGCTGCCCGGATCGTCGGCGACCGAGCGATCACGGGCGATCGCGGAGCGTTCGGCTTCGAAGGTCATCGCGACGCTTCGCCAGCCGTCGATCAGGCCGGCGACGGCGAGCGCCACCGCCCACGCCGCGGCGAACGAACCGATCGCGAGGGCGGCCGGGACGGGGTCGATCGGCAGCGCCATGATCCGGCCGCGCGCCGCGGTCCAGGCGAGCATCACCGCCGCGAGCATGCCGAGCAGCTCGGCAAGGAACACGAGCGAGGTCAGGGTGGCCGGCAGGATCGACGACATCGGCCGCAGGACCAGGTCGACGTACGCGCCGCCGATCGACCGGATCACCGACGCGCCGTCGAGCACGATCCGGCGCGCCGCGAGTCCGCCGATGATCTCGCCGAACAGCCACGCGACGACGATCACCACGATCGGGCCGATCGCGCCGCCGATGATCCGAAGTGGGAGCGGCGTCACGACCTCGAACGGGTTGACGAGCTCGACATAGGCGACATTCACGATCGCGATCGATCCAGACGCGGTCGCGATCACGAGCGGCACGTGGGCCAGCAGATGGGCCATGGTGACGCGGGCGACCACCCAGCGGCTCGTCGGCCGCTCGCGGCGGACCTCCAGACCCTCCTCGACGGCCGCACGGCGCGCATCACGGATCAGCACCACCTCGGTTGCCGCCCCGATCCAGCCGCCGACGACGATCCAGGCCACGACGCTGAGCACGACGCTCACCACGAGCAGGACGACGACCGGCGTCACGCCGCCGAACACGAACGGCAGCAGGAGCGGGGCGACGACGTTCGAGAGGGCGAGTGGTGACGGCAGGGTCACGATCGCGAGGAGGAACAGGATGATCCCGCCGCGCGCCAGGAAACCGGCGAGCGCGAGCAGCCACCATGCGGGCCGGCCGACCACCGTGAGGAGCGCGGCGAGCGTCGCGGCGCGCGTCGACATCGAGGATCGTTGCGGGACGGCTGGAGTGACGGGATCCAGGGAGACGTCCACCTCTGCTGCGGAGTCTAGCCTAGGTTCGGCCGAGACCCTCGACGGACCGTCGGAAGGCGGCGAGGACCGTCTCCGCGAGCTCGTTCGGGCGCATCGCGGCCGCGCGCATCGGCTCCCAGCGGAACGCAACACGGATCGCCGCGGGCACGCGCCACGGTCGCGTCGGGTCCGGAGCAGGGACGATCGTCGCGAGCCGGATCGAGAGTCGTCCCGCGTCCTCGAGGATCATCCCGCTCAGCGCCCCTGACAACGACGGGCCGAGGATCGCCAGTGGCGGCTCGGGTCGCGGTCCGGCGGCCGGCGCGAGATCGACGAAGGGAACGACGGCCTCGTCGTCCGCGACCCACATCACCGCCAGCCACCAGCCGTCATCGGTGGTCGTCGGGCGGGACATTCCGGCCCGGAAGGTTCGACCGTTCGATTCGACCGCGTGCTCGCGGAGGAACGAGGGGCCGGGAGGGGGCAGTCGATCGAGCACCCGGACAGGGTAGACGGCCCGAGGATCAGCGAACGGCGACGGAGTCGATTGGCTTCCGGAGCGGAAAGCCCGCGATCAACGCCGCGTGTCAGACGGAGGTCGACCCCGGCGTCGCGTCGTCGCCACCGGTCGCGGCGGCGGGGGTGCCGGCGTCGGTCGGGACGTCGACGATCTCCGGCGCAACGTGAACCGGCGGTCGGCCGGAGGCGGCGGCCTCGATGGCCGCATCGGCCGCAAGCGCCTCGACCTCGGCCTGGGCGTTGGCGACCTGTGCCTGGAGCTCGAGCCGCAGCATCTCGCGGCGGACGGCCTCCGGCGGCGGAGCGAGGGAGCCGGGCGGGGCCGTGGCGCCGCTGTCGTCGCCGTCGTACTCGCCGCTGATCCAGCCGAGCAGGCGCCCCGAGCGCTTGGGCTTCGCCGCGGCCCGCGTGTTCCGCAGGATCGCGTCCGCGTCGATGGCCGTCAGGCCGGGCAGCGCGGCATCGGCTTCGCCGACGAGCGTCGCGCCGCAGGACGGACACGTCTCCGCGTGGGCATCGGGCAGGACGGCGGAGCACCACATGCAGCGTGCCTCGGGCGCGGCCGCCCCGGTTGCGTCATCGAGCATGGCGCCACTCTAGCGGGTCGAATCGGGCTGCGAACCCCCCGATCGGCCTATGCCCGGGGAGGGTCCGATGCGTCCCTCGCGCTCGGAACGCGCGGGGTCGCGAGCCCGCTCACTCCCACTCGATCGTCGCCGGCGGCTTCGACGAGATGTCGTAGACGACGCGGTTGACGCCCGGCACCTCATTGACGATCCGGCTCGAGATCCGGCCGAGCACGTCGTACGGCAGCTTTGCCCAGTCGGCGGTCATCCCGTCCTCGGACGTCACCGCCCGGATCGCGACGACGTTCGCGTAGGTTCGGCCGTCACCCATGACACCGACCGACCGGACCGGCGTCAGGATCGCGAAGCTCTGCCAGAGGGTCCGGTACAGGCCGGCCGCCTTGATCTCGTCGATGACGACCCAGTCGGCCTCGCGCAGCGTGTCGAGCCGCTCGGACGTGACCTCGCCGATGATCCGGATCGCCAGGCCGGGGCCCGGAAACGGCTGGCGGAGGACGATCGCCTCGGGCAGCCCGAGCTCCAGGCCGACCGCCCGGACCTCGTCCTTGAAGAGGTACCGGAGCGGCTCGATGAGCTGGAACCGGAGGTCGGCCGGCAGCCCGCCGACGTTGTGGTGGGTCTTGATCTTCTGCGCGGTCTTCGTCTCGGAGGTCGCGCTCTCGATCACGTCGGGATACAGCGTTCCCTGGGTCAGGAAGTCGATCCGGCCGAGCTTCTGCGACTCCTCCTCGAAGACGCGGATGAACTCGTCGCCGATGATCTTCCGCTTCTGCTCGGGGTCCTCGACGCCGGCCAGCCGATCGAGGAACCGCGTCCGGGCATCGACCATGACGAGGCGCATCCCGAGGTGGTCGGCGAAGGTCTGGCGGAGGAGGTCGGACTCCTTCTTCCGCATGAGCCCGTGGTCGACGTAGATGCAGGTCAGGCGGTCGCCGACCGCGCGATGGACAAGCGCGGCCGCGACCGCCGAGTCGACGCCGCCGGACAGGGCGCAGATCACGAGGCCGTCGGAGCCGGTCGCGGCGGCGTGGGCGTCGACCCGCTCGCGGATCTCGGCGACCGTCTGCTCGATGAAGTTGGCCGGCGTCCAGGTCGGTGCGGCGCCGGCGATCCCGAGGACGAAGTTGCGCAGCACGTCCTTGCCCGCCGGCGTGTGGACGACCTCGGGATGGAACTGGATCCCGTAGAGGTTCCGCTCCGGCGCGGCGAGCCCGGCGAACGGCGACGAGCCGGTCTGGGCCGTCGGGCGGAAGCCGTCGGGCAGCCGGGTGATCGAGTCGCCGTGGCTCATCCAGACCGGCTGATCGCGATCCAGGCCCGTGAACAGGCCATCCGCGTCGGTGATCGTGACCGTCGCCGGTCCGTACTCCCGTTTGGTCGTCGGGAGCACGTCGCCACCGAGCTCGTGGGCCATCAGCTGCGCGCCGTAGCAGATGCCGAGCACCGGGATGCGACCGGACCAGACACCCGAATCGGGCTTCGGCGCGTCGGTGTCGTAGACCGAGTTCGGACCGCCCGAGAGGATGATCGCCTTCGGCTTTCGGCGCTCGATCTCGGCCCACGGCGTGTCGTGCGGGATCAGCTCGGAGTAGACGTTCAGCTCGCGGATCCGCCGGGCGATGAGCTGCGCGAACTGGCTTCCGAAGTCGAGGACGACGACCGAATCCGGTTCGGGGCCGTCCGGGTGGTCGATCGCGGACCGGTCGGGCGGAGGCGCCTTGAGCGCGGTCTCGAGATAGGCCTCGACCTCCGCGTCGTCGGGAGCGAGGACCCGGTGGCCGGCGTTCGCGGGCTCGCCGTGGACGGTCTTGCCGCGGTCGGTCGCCGGTGGGCGGCCATTCGTGCCGTTTGCGTCGTGGATCGGGCCGGTCTCGGCCCCGTCCGGCGCCGCGGTCGCGCCGCGGGAACTCGCGCGCGACCCATGTTCGGCTTGGGGGTGCGTGGCTGGGTCGGCGTGCGCGACCACGGACCTCGTCGATGGCTCCTGATCCGCCTCGGCCAATCCGCCCTCCGCGGCTGCGCGTCCTGGGCCCCTCCGCCCGTCGTCAGTCTAGCCGCTGAGCCCAGCGTCGCGGTCGGCACCGTTGTTCAGTCGCGGTTTCGCATCGCCTCGGCAGCCATGTTCACGTAGGCGAGGAGGCGCTCGGCGACGTGCGGCGTCGGCGCGGTCTCGTCGATCGCGGAGCGCATCCGGGCAAGCCACGCGTCTCGTTGCGCTCCTCCGATCGGGAACGGAGCGTGGCGCATCCGGAGGCGCGGGTGGCCGCGCTCCTCGTCATAGGCGCGCGGGCCGCCCCAGTACTGCGCGAGGAACAGCGTCAGCCTGTGGCGGGCGCCAGCGAGATCGGCTTCCGGATAGAGCGGCCGAAGGATCTCGTCCTCCTCGACCCCGTCGTAGAAGCGCCCAACGAGACGCTCGAAGAAGGGCATGCCGCCCGCGGAATCGAACAGGCTCGGTTCGTCGGTCACGCCACCGAGTGTAGGTCGAGGTGGCGACGGGACGAGGATCGGGGCGGCGGGAGCCCAGTCGCTGCCGCCAGTCGCTGAGACAGTCACCGGCGGACCGTTGGCACAGCAACTCACGCTGTTCCGAGAGGTTCGTGGCCCGGAACGCTTCCGTTCACGCTCGGATCCCGCATGGTGAGTGCCCATCGACGGCTCGGAGGGTCATCGAAACGGGGTTTGGGCCTCCGGACTCGCTCCAGCAGTCCCCGGGCGACTGTCTGCGGAAGTCGCGTGGTCTCGGCGACAGGTGCCTGGTCGGCGGCCGGGCGCCGTCGGAAACGCGGGGCGGCGCCGCGGGGCCTCGACGGCCTTTGCCGCCGGGGCGACTCCCCTCCCGCAGCTCCGTCGCCCGAGCCTCAGCGGGCGACGCCCCCGAAGCTCGGCCCGAGGATCACGCGGCGGCGCTCGATCGGGGTGAGGCGCGCGACGACCGGGACGCGGCCGGCCGTGACGCCGAGCACCGCATACACGCCGGCAGCCCAGACGAGCAGCCCGAGACCAGTTGCCGTGTCGGGGCCGAACGGCGTCGCGCCGACCGCAAGCGCGACGACGCCGAGGACGGCCACGCCGCCACCGAACTCCGCCACGAACACCGCGAGGTTGCGGCCCCAGTCGCGGCCGCGGGCGAGGCCGACGAGGGCCGCGAAATGCAGGATCGCGGCGAGGATCGCGACGGGGACGAGCCACTGGGCGGGCCGCCCGGCCACGGCGGGCGGCAGGACGAAGAGCGCGATCGCCGAGGACGCGAGGCCGGTCAGGACGAGAAGGAACGAGGCGCCGAGGCGGGATCCGCGATACATGTCTGGTCGTCTCCGAGCAGGTGCTGGTCGTTTCGACCAACCTAGGTCGGCACCTCTGCTCCGCCCAATCGCCGAACGGCGACTCGCCCCTGCGACGGATGACGATGGCTGGCTCTCCGCCTGTCCGCACTGGTTCCTGCGGCGTTCCAACTGTCGGCCAGCTCGCCTCGAATTTGGGCCGGCAAGCGACGAATGGGTTCGCAACAACGCCGAACGTCGGAATGGAACCGGTTCTGGATCCGCGCGAGACCCGAACGTCGCCCGTCGGGCGGGAGATCCGAGGGGTGGATCGCCACGCGACCCAGGCGGCGCGGGTCGCGGGGCGGGCACGGCCGGACAGCGCCGGCGTACCCCACCCCGTGCTCCGAATCGAAACGGCCGACCCGCTGGTGGATCGGCCGTTCCTGGAGTGGCGTCTTCGATTGTTCTTCAGTTGTTCTTCGATTGTTCTTCAGTTGTTCGGACGCTTGGCGATCGTCCGAGGAATGTCTGTCAGTCGTCTGAGATCAGTCAGGCGGCCGAGGAGAAGAAGGTCGGGATCCGCCAGTCCGCCTCCGGCGGCACCGCGCGGTTGGCCGTCTCGCCATGGTCGCGAGCCCACGCTGCGAAGAAGGCGGCCCGCCGCGGCGAGACGATCCGAGCGTCCTTGCAGGGACACCCCGCGACGAGACACCCACGACGGCCTCGGTCGCCTGCCTGATGCATGACCTGCGGGCTGTCCATGAGCGCGACTCCGATCTCCGAGCGTTGCGACCGCTTGGCCGGTCGTGTTGAGTTCACACTAGGAGCGGTCGGGTTACAGCGGCATGGGCGTGCGCCATGGTCGCGTTACGACCGATGACGTACAGCGGGCAGGACATCGCACCGCGGTTCGACGCTCCGGTGCGGCCCTTGCACGCGCGCGACACGGAGGCGAGATGACCTATTCGATCGTTGCCCGCGATCCCGACTCGGGACGCTTCGGTATCGCGATCCAGACGTGCTGGCCGTTCGTGGGCGCCGGCTGCCCGTGGCTCGAATCCGGCGTCGGCGCGGTCGTCACGCAGTCGTTCACGG
This sequence comes from Chloroflexota bacterium, assembly GCA_042408445.1. Classification (GTDB taxonomy): domain Bacteria; phylum Chloroflexota; class Limnocylindria; order Limnocylindrales; family CSP1-4; genus CF-46. Next base: position 8,456 of record JBHORC010000011.1, on the reverse strand, counting down.
AGGTCGCCCACGGGCCAAACGGTCTCGGGCTGCTTCGAAGCGGCGCCGAACCGGCCGACGCCCTCGCCCGCCTGCTGGCCGCCGATCCCGGCCGCGAGGTCCGCCAGGTCGGCGTGGTCGACAACGCGGGACGCGCGGCGAGCCACACCGGTGAGCGCTGCGTGGCGGCAGCCGGGCACGTGACCGCCGATGGCGTCTCGATCCAGGCGAACATGATGGAGCGGGCGACGGTCTGGCCGGCGATGCTCGCGGCGTGGCGGACGCCGGCGGTCTCGTTCGTCGATCGCCTCCTCGCAGCACTCCGGGCGGCGGAGCGCGAAGGCGGCGACATCCGGGGCCGACAATCCGCGGTTCTCATCGTGTCCGGAACGCCGGCAGAGCCAGGTTGGACGCGTCAGTTCGACGTCCGGGTCGATGACCACCCGGCGCCGCTCGATGAGCTCGAGCGACTGGTCCGCCTCCAGCTCGGGTTCGAGGCGCTGGACCGGGCGGAAGAGGCGAACCGGGTCGGCGACGCCGAGGCGGCGCGGCGAGCCGGAGACGACGCACTGCGACTCGCGCCGGGTGACGCCCAGGTGATGGTCTGGCAGGCGATCGGGCTGGCGGCCGCCGGCGAGCTCGAGGCGGGCAGGGCGATGCTTGCCGATGCATCAGCGGCGAATCCGCGCTGGCCCGAGTTCCTCCGGCGATTCGCGGCGAGCGGGGTGCAGCCCGAGCTCGTCGAGCCGGCGCGGGCGCTCGTCGCGGAGTAGGGCGGAGCCGGGAGCAGCGCGCCGGCGCCTGTCGTTGCGCACGCCGCCGGGCCCACGGCGCGGCGACGTGCAGCGCGAGACACGTCGGACACCGAACGACCGGACCCGTCGAGATTCGACGGTCCGGTCGCCTGGCTGCTGCAACGCTCTTCGATTGTTCTTCGGTTGTTCTTCAGTTGTTGGCGAGGCCTAGGTTCGCCGCTCGCTCGGAGCGGTGCCACCGACAAGTGACGCGGCCCGGCCTACGCCGAATGACGTAGACGGACGAGGCGGCGCCGAGCGCCTCGAAACCTCGCCCGGACGCGAAGAAGCGACGCCGGGAGGAGACGGCGTCGCTTCATTCGGAGCCTGGCGACGGGCGGAAGGGGAGGAGGGAGGAGACTCCCGACCGTCGACGGATTCAGTTGTGCGTCGCCGCCGGAGCGGCGCCGGGTTCAGCGCGAGCGAGCGGGCCGGGTCCGGTTCCGCGGTCGTCGCGATCCGCCGAGCTGGAGCGCGGCGAGGTCGAGAACGATCAGCGTTCCCAGTGACACGATCAGGGTCCCGAGCGGGTCCATCGGTCCATCCCTTGCGGCCGGTTCGGCAGGTGCCGTGACCACATGCTGCTGCCCGGCTGCGGGTCCGGCCATCGTCCGAACGTAACGAATGGTCGTGCGACGGATGACGTACGACCGGGCCATGGCGCCCACTGGCCGCTCGGGATCCCCGGCAGGGTCAGGCGCGCGGAACGAGTCGGAACACGGCGCCGCGGCCGAGCGCCTCGGACGGTGTTCCGTAGCGGAGGATCAGGTCGCGCACGCCGGCGGAACGACGCGGATCCCCGACCTCGAGCACCTCCGCGTCGACCGTCATCGAGCGATCGCCGATCGTGACGACCGCGACCCCGGCCGCCTCGAGGTTCCGCGCCCAGCCGGCACCCGGCTCGCGCGCAGCGACGATCAGCGACCCGTCGACGCGCTCGACGTAGCCGACGGCGACGCGGCGCGCGACGCCGCTCTGCCGCCCCGCGATCTCGAGCCGCGCCACACGCCCGTGCCCGACGAGCTCGTCATCCACGGCGCCGCGACCCAGCCGACCAGCGGGCGACGGATCCGCGATCCGCTCAGTCCGTCAGCGGCCGCGCTGCCAGGACTTGCCCTCCGTGGCGACCGACGGCGCGTAGATCATCTCGACCCGCTGGAGGTCGCGGATCGTTCGGGCGCCGAGCGCCGCCATGGACTGCCGCAGGGCGCCGACGAGATTCTCCGACCCGTCCGTCGAGTGGGCCGGACCGAGCAGGATCCGCTCGAGCGAGCCGATCGTCCCGACCTTGATCCGTGTGCCGCGCGGCAGCGTCGGCGACGGCGCCGCCATGCCCCAGTTCGTGCCGCGCCCGGGCGCTTCCTGCGCCCGGGCGAGCGGCGATCCGATCATCAGCGCGTCGGCGCCCGCCGCGATCGCCTTCGCCAGCTCGCCGCCCCGGCGCATCCCGCCATCGGCGACGACCGGGACGTATCGGCCGGTCTCCGCGAAATACGAATCGCGAGCCGCGGCGACATCGCTGATCGCCGTCACCTGTGGCACGCCGATCCCGAGGACCTCGCGGGTCGTGCAGGCCGCACCTGGCCCGACTCCGACGAAGACCGCGGCGACGCCCTGCTCCATCAACGCGAACGCGGCCGCGCTGTTCGTCGTGTTCCCGACGGCGACCGGGATCGGCATGAAGCGGGTGAACTCGGCCAGCGACAGTGGGTCGTAGCCGGTCGCGAGGTGCCGCGCGCTGCTGACCTGCGACTGGACGAGGAAGAGGTCCGCGCCGTGCTCGGCGCTGAACGGCCCGAATCGACGAGCGGCCGCCGGTGTCGCCGCCACGGCCGCACGAGACCCGGCGTCGTGGATCTCCTCGATCCTGCGCGCGATCAGCTCCTCGCGGATCGGCTCGGCATAGGCCGTGGCGAGGACGTCGTGGACCTCGTCGTCCGGTGCCTCGGCGATCCGCTGGAGGATCGCCGTCGGGTCGTCGTAGCGGGTCTGGACGCCCTCGAGGTTCAGGATCGCGAGCCCGCCGAGGGAGGCGATCGCGCCGGCGAACGACGGGTCGACGACGGCATCCATCGCCGACGCGATGATCGGGATGGAGAGGTCGATCCCGCAGAAGCACTGGCCGAGCTCCACGTCGGCCGGCTCCATCGTGTCCGTGCCCGGGGCGAGGGAGACGTCCTCGAAGCCATACGTCGGGCGGAGGTCGTCGACCTTCGAACGGAACACGCGCCGGTTGGCGGGCGGGCTGGCGGTCTGGTCGAGCACGGCGGCCTCCTGGCGGTGGTGACCTCGATTCTAGCGGAGCCCTCCGGCTGCCGAGGCGGCGGCGACCACCGCCCGAACGCGGCGCCGAGCGAGGGCCGGGGCGCGGGCCGGGCTCAGCCGCGCGACGCCGTCCGCGACATCGCGGCCCCGATCCGGTGGAGCTGCTCGAGGTGCATCACGTCGTGGACACCGGCGAAGAGCAGCCACTCGCCGCAGCGAAGGCGCCCGACGAGCGGATGCTCGAGCGGGCACGGGTCGGCCTCGTAACCCTCGATCGAGGGGGCGACGCGGGCGATGACGCGACGGCTCTGCTCGAGCTTCCGGATCAGCGTCTCGCGGTCGAGGCCCGCCGGCCCGGGAATGCCCGGGACGACCGCAGGGGCGTCGATGGGGAACCGCCCGGCGGCCGCGAGCGAGGCCGAAAGGACCAGGCCCGCGCGAGCCACCGCGACGTGTCCGATCGCCTCCGCCACGGTCCAGTCGGCCTCGCCGCCCGGCTGTCCGAAGGCATCGCTCGGGAGACGTTCGACGACGGCGAGGAGGGCGTCAGCAAGCGCATCGAGCTGGTCGACCACCCGGGCCGTCGACCCGACGCCGGCCCGCCGGCGCACCTCGCGGCGCACGGCCAGGGCTTCGTCCGCCTCGATGCCCCGCCACGCGGCGACGACGTCCGGCGCCCCGGCCTCGATCGCGGCGAGCGCCTGCGGCCAGGTCACGAGCTGCACGGCAGGCTCGCGGCGCGCGGCGCGACCGCCACGGCCGTCAGATCCGCTCGAACCGCTCGACGGGGAGGACGAACACCGTGGCGCCGCCCACCTCGACCTCGAGGGGATACGGCATGAAGAACTCGCCCGGCTCCATGATCGGCGGCATCGGGTTCACGACCTGCGTCCGGGCGTGGCACGTCTCGCGCACAACGTCGAGGACCGTGTCGACGTGCTCGTCATCGACGCCCAGGATCACGGTCGTGTTCGACTGCTTCAGGAACCCGCCCGAGCTGGCCAGCCGCGTCGCGCGATAGTCTCGGTCCAGCAGGGCATCGACGAGCGCGCCTGCATCCTCGTGATGGACGATCGCGACCACGAGCTTCACGCCGGGAGCATAGCGCCGGTCAGTGGCGCCGGAGCGGTTCCGCGGCGCGGCCGCGCACCGCTCCCGGACCGCCGTCCACACCGCCGGCGACCTCTTGCCGGTCAGGCCGCGGTGTACGATCTCGCCGCCGAGCGCGACCTTCCGGGCGCTCGTTCGAGCCGTCAGGAGACCAGCGTGCCAGACCCGGCCGACCGACCCAGCCCGCTCGAAGCGCTCGCCGCCGGCGTGGCCGCCGTCGTCCGGGGACCCGACCTGGACCAGGGTCTCGGGACGCTCCTGGCCGGAGCCGTCGCGACGCTGGGTGCGTCGAGCGCGCTCGTGAGCCTCCAGGATCCCGATCGACCGGAGCCGGAGCTTGCGCTGACGATCGGCCTGGACGAGGCCGGCCAGTCGCAGGCGATGTCCGCGGCGTCGGACCCCGCCCATCCGCTCACCACTGCGGGCCGGGAGCGCACGGAGCGGCGCGACGGTCCGACGATCGCCCTGCCGCTGATCGTGGCACGCGACGGTGTCGAGGAGCCGCTCGGAGCCATCGCGGTCACCTTCGGCTCCACCGACCAGGCGGACGGAGCCGACGTCTCGCTCCTCCGGCTCCTCGCGGATCTCGCGGCGCTCGCGGTCGACCGGGCGCGGCTGTCGGCCACGGCCGCCGAGCGTTCCGAGTGGTTCGAACGCCTCGCCAACACGGACTCCCTGACGGGTCTCGCGAACGCCCGAACGGTCACCCGCGTCCTCGAGCTCGAGCTGACCCGGGCCGCTCGCCAGGGCAGCGAGGTCTCGGTCGCCCTCTTCGACATCGACGACTTCGGCGCGCTGAACCGGACCGCCGGCCGGGACGCCGGCGACGACGCGCTGCGGTCCGTGGCCGCCGTCCTGGCAGGGTCCGTCCGGCTCGTCGACACGGTCGCCCGGTTCGGTGCCGACGAATTCCTCGTCGTCGCACCCGGAGCCGCCGGCGCAACGGTTGCCCGCCGGGTCCTCGACGGGGTTGCCGATCTGCCGGCGGCGGCTGGCCACTCGATCGCCGTCACCGTCGGGCTGGCCCGCTTCCCGACTGACGGCGCGGACGCCGAGAGCGTCGTGGCCGCCGCCAAGGCCGCGCTCGATGGGGCTCGCGCCGCGGGCCACGCCGGCATCGCGGAGGCGACGGGGGCGTAGTCCGTCCGGGCGTGCCGGCCCGAGCGCCGGGACCGGCGCCGCCGCGCCTCAGGCTCCGAGCGGCCCCGGAATGCTGGCGCCGACGGGTGCCGCAGCGACACCGGCACTCACGACCGGGCCCTTCGGCGCGGTGTTGCCCGGGTTCGGCTCGAGGGTGAGCGCGATCGTCGCGCCGGCGGGCGTCGCGAAGGGCTTCGTCGTGAACGAGCGGATTCCGCTCGGATCCACTGAGAAGTCTCCGACCGCCGTCGGCTGCTCACCGACGATGACCCACGCCGTGTAGACCTGCGTCCCGGTCGTGGCCGGCAGCTCGCGCATCGCGAGCACGACCGAGCCGTCCGCGGCGACGGCGGCGATTCCGCTCCCCTGGTGGCCGGGGGCAGGGTTCAGGGCGAGCGTCCGCGCTCCGGGCTGCCCCCCGGCCTGGACGACCGCGGCGACGGCCTGATCGAAGGAGCGCGCACGATCGAGCTGCCCCTGGAGGTTCAGCCCCCACGCTCCGACCGCGACGATCGCGAGGACCGCCGCGATCCGGATGACCCAGTCGAGGCGGCTCGTCGCACCCGTCCGTCGGCGTTCGGCGCGCGCCGTCCGCTCCGACGCATTCGGGAAGGCGATCGTGCGCTCCCCTGCCGGGGTTCGCGCAGCGAGCTCTCCTGCGGGTGCCGTCGGCTCGGCGACGAGCGCAGGCACGGTCCGCTCTGCGACCGGCGCCGGCTCGGCTGTCGCGTTCCCACGACTCGCGAGGTCGGCGGCTGCGGCGGCCATGATCCGATCGCGGAGCGCTGCCGGCGGCTCGACCAGCTCGTCCGGCGTGAGCTCGAGCAGCGCCGGTACGACGCTCCCGAGCTCCTCGAACTCCGGGTGCGGCTCGCCACAGGTCTCGAGGTGCGCGCGTACGGCGGCCTCGTCGGTCCGCTCGAGCGCGCCGAGAACGAACAGCGGAGCGAGGTCGCGAGCCTCGTCGCAGGCGATCGCCGCCGCGTGCGGCCGTCGCTCGTCGGTCATGAGCTGACCTCCCCGGCCAACCCCTCGGCCGTGTCGACGTGCCCCTCGAGCGCGCGACGGAGCGCCAGGAGGCCGAGCCGGACGCGGCTCTTCACCGTTCCGAGCGGCGTCGCGGTCCGCTCCGCGATCTCCTGCTGCGTGAGACCGCCCCAGTAGGCGAGCTCGATCGCCTCGCGCTGGACGTCCGACAGTGTCGCGAGCGCCGCGGCGATCGCCTCGCGGTCCAGACCGGCGGCAACGTCCTGCCAGATGTCCGGCAGCATGAGCGCGGGCGGCGGCACGTCCTCGCGCTCGGGCAGCTCGGTCGTGGGACGGCGACGGCGCACCGCGTCCACGGCGCGGTGATGGACGATCGAGAGGAGCCAGGTCTTCACGCTGCCCCGAGTCTCCACGTAGCGGGACGCGTTGCGCCAGGCGCCGAGAAAGGCGTCCTGAACGACATCCTCGGCAAGCGAGGCATCGGCGGTGATCCGGAGAGCGATCGAGTAGGCCATGGTTCGGTAACGGTCGTAGAGCTCCTGCAGGGCATCGAGCTGCCCGGACGCGACGAGCGCGAGGACCTGCCTGTCAGCGTCGTCTGCCGGCGACGCCGAGCGTCCGCGAGGGGCGGTCCGAGGCTCGTTCATCGAGGGATGCGCATCCCGGTTCGTTTCGGTTCACCGGAGAGGCGCCGTTTCTCGAACAAGGGTTCGACCGCGCGCACCACCCGCCGCGCGACCTCGTCCTCGTCGGCGCGGGCATCGATGACGACGAAGCGCCCGGGTTCGGCGACGGCCATGGCGAGGAAGCCGTTCCGGACGCGCTGGTGGAATGCGAGATCGAAGGTCGTTTCGAAGCGGGTCCGGTCGTCCGGCGCTTTCCTCGCGAGGCCGATCTCCACCGGCAGATCGAGCAGGATCGTGCGGTCGGGCCGGAGGCCGCCCGTCGCGACGACCTCGAGCCGGTCGAGCTCACCGAGCGGGAGGCCGCCGCCATAGCCCTGGTAGGCACGGGTCGAATCGGCGAACCGCGCGCAGATCACGGATGTTCCGGCGAGGAGGGCGGGCTCGATCACGTCGGCGACCAGCTGGCGCCGCGCGGCGTTGAAGAGCAGCGCGTCGGCGAGAGGGTCGATCGGGGTGGAGGACGGCGCAAGCAGCAGGTCGCGGATCCGCTCCCCGAGGACGGTGCCACCGGGCTCGCGGGTCGAGAGCACCGGGAGGCCGCGATCGGCGAGGAATGCCTCGAGGCGGGCCGCCTGCGTGGTCTTCCCGGCGCCCTCGGGGCCCTCGAACGTGATGAACCGGCCAGCGGGGTCCGGTGTGCCTGGGCGAGTCACCGGCGGAGTGTACGTTGCGCCCCTCATCACGGACCCTTGCCGTTCGGCCGGATCATCCACGAGCCCGAGCGCGACGTACCCTCGGCGACATGGGACGTCTCGGACACGACCAGAAAGCTCTGCGCTCTTCCCGCCCGGCCTGGCGCCGCCCGGGCGCGCGCCGCTCCGCGTCGCGGCGGTGGGCGGCGATCCTCGCGGTCGCAGCGTCCGTCGTGATTCCGGCGGTCGTCTCGGCCCATCCCCTCGGCAACTTCACGATCAACCACTACGCGGGACTGATCGTCGGCCGCGACGCGGTCCGGCTCGAGGTCGTCATCGACATGGCCGAGATCCCGGCGTTCCAGGAGCGCCAGGCGATGGACGAGGACCTGGACGGGACGGTCAGCGATGCCGAGGGCAGCGCGTGGGCGGGCCCGGCCTGCACGAAGCTCGCCGAGTCCCTTCGGCTGACCCGCGGCGGGACACCGCTCGGCCTCGACTCGACCTCGAGCGCCGTGTCGTTCCCGCCGGGAGCGGGCGGGCTGTCCACGCTCCGCCTCGAGTGCGGCTTCGTCGCGCCGCTCGCGCCGGCGCTCGACCACGCCGCCACGCTCACCTTCGAGGACCGTTCCTACACCGAGCGGATCGGCTGGCGGGAGATCGTCGCGACCGGGGACGGGACCGTCCTCGAAACCCACGGCCTGCCGCCGACAAGCCCGAGCGCGAAGCTGACCTCGTATCCCGCCGACCTGATCGCCCAGCCGCTCGACATCCGATCGGCCACCGTCGACGCTCGACCGGCGCCGGCGCGCTCGACCGCAGCTCCCGCGCCCGCCGCAACCGCGCCCGCGGCCGCCGCGACC
>JBHORC010000010.1:0-24797 GCA_042408445.1 Chloroflexota bacterium | reverse complement strand
CCGGCTCGCGCCCGCGCTCGCGCCGGCTCGCGCCCCCGCCGCGCCGCGTGGGGGAGCGCGGCCGCCGGCGCGGAGCCCTGTTGACCGCACGCCCGGGCGCTGCGTACCATCCGGCAGCGCTCTAGATCGTCTAGACAACCTGCCGCGACCGCCGCGCGAGTGGCGTTCCGGCCCGTCACCAGGAGCCGGATGCCGACTCTCGCCGACATCGGTGCCGCCGTCATCGGCACGGGGTTCATCGGGACCGTCCACGTCGAGCAGCTCCGCCGGATCGGCGTCAACGTGCGCGGCGTCCTGGGCAGCACGCCGGAGCGCGGCACGGCACGAGCGGCGGCACTGAACGTGCCGCACGGCTACGGCTCGCTGGACGAGATCCTGGCCGATCCCGCCGTCGACGTCGTCCACGTCACCTCGCCCAACCACCTCCACGTGCCGCAGGCGACGGCGATCCTCGCCGCCGGCAAGCACGTCGTGTGCGAGAAGCCGCTCGCGATGACCGCGGCCGAGTCCGCCGGCCTCGTCGACGCGGCGGCGAGGAGCGGCCTCGTCAACGCGGTCAACTTCAACATCCGCTTCTACCCGCTTCACCAGCACATGCGCCAGGCCGTCGCGGCCGGTGAGCTCGGCGACGTCCGATTCGTGACCGGCCACTACTTCCAGGACTGGCTGCTCCACGACACGGACTGGAACTGGCGGCTCGAGCCGGACAAGGGCGGGGCGCTGCGGGCGGTCGGAGACATCGGCTCGCACTGGCTGGACCTGATGGCATTCGTGACGGGCCAGTCGGTCGTGTCCGTGATGGCCGATTTCGCGACGTTCGTCGGGACGCGCCGAGAGCCCACCGGGCCGGTCGAGACGTTCTCATCCGAGCGGTCCGCCGAGACCGTCGCACGGTCGATGGGCACCGAGGATGTCGCCACGATCCTCCTCCGATTCGCGAACGGCGCTCGCGGCTCGGTCGCCGTCTCCCAGATCAGCCCCGGCCGCAAGAACTCGCTCCAGTGGGAGATCGACGGCTCTGAGGCGGCAGCCGCGTGGGACTCGGAGACGCCGGACCACCTCTGGCTCGGGCATCGCGACCGGCCGAACGAGATCCTGCTACGAAACCCGGCGCTCATGGGCGACGCGGGTCGCGCGGCCGCAGCCCTGCCCGGCGGCCATGTCGAGGGCTTCGGCGACACGTTCGGCGCCCTGTTCCGGGCGATCTACGCCGACGTCCTGGCCGGCCGCCCGAACGACAACCCGCCTTACGCCACCTTCGCCGCCGGGCACGACGAGATGCTCGTCAACGACGCGATCGCGCTCAGCGCGCAGGAGCAGCGCTGGGTCGATGTGGATCGAACCATTCCGGGCGGCGCCGGTCTCTCCCCCGCCGGCGCCGTCCATTCCTCCACCCTCTCGGAGGCCTCCGCATGAGACTCGGGCTGCTGACTGCACCCTTCCCGGAGACGCCGCTCTCGGACGTCGTCGACTGGACCGTCGCCAACGGCTTCGAATCGATCGAGATCGCCTGCTGGCCCGCCTCCGGCGGCGACGCCCGGCGCTATGCCGGGACCTCCCACATCGACGTGGCCAACCTGTCTGCCCAGGAGGGCGCCGACCTCGCCGCCGGGATCCGGGGCAGGGGCCTCGTCATCTCCGGGCTCGGCTACTACCCGAACCCGCTCCACCCCGACCGCGCCCATCGCGACATGGTCATCGGCCACCTCCGGAACGTGATCACCGCGGCCGAGAAGATGGACGTTCCCCTCGTCAACACGTTCATGGGCGCGGATGCCTCGAAGAACCAGGACCAGAACTGGGAGGACGCGCTCCGGATCTGGCCGGACATCGTGAAGTTCGCCGACGACCACGGTCGGAAGATCACGATCGAGAACTGCCCGATGCTCTTCAGCAACGACGAATGGCCGGGCGGTCACAACCTCGCGACGACGCCGCGGATCTGGCGGCGGATCCTCGGCGAGTGGGGCGGGACGATCGGGCTGAACTTCGACCCGAGCCACCTCGTCCTCCAGATGATCGACATCCCGCGCTTCATCCGCGAGTTCGGGCCGCACATCCTCCACGTCCAGGCAAAGGACCTCTGGATCGACCGCGACGCGCTGTACGAGCGCGGGGTCTTCGCGCTCGGCATCGGCTGGCAGGTGCCGCGCCTGCCCGGCCTGGGCGACGTCGAGTGGGATGCGCTGTTCGGCGCCCTGTGGCGGACGGGCTACGACGGCGACGTGATCATCGAGCACGAGGACCGTGACTTCGAGAAGACCGACGACCTCGTGAAGCGGGGGTTCCTCCTCGCCCGAGACGTCCTCCGGCCCTTTGTGAAGTGACGGCGTCGACGGTCGCCCACGATCCGCACGGATCGCCGCCGGCGACTTGGAAGTCGGAGGATTGATGTTCTCTGTTGACACGCTGACCGAGCGGGACATCGCGAAGACGATCGACCACTCGCTGCTCCGGCCGGAGCTCGACGACGCCTTCGTCGAGGCAGGGTGCCGGCTCGCCGCGGAGTACGACGTCGCGTCGGTCTGCGTCCGGCCGGTCGACGTCGTCCGCGCCGCGGCGATCCTCCGCGGGACGGACGTCAAGGTCGGCACCGTGATCGGCTTTCCCCACGGCAGCTCGACGACCGCGACGAAGGTCCACGAGGCGCAGCGGGCGCTCGATGACGGCGCGGTCGAGCTCGACATGGTGATCGACATCGGCGCGCTGAAGTCCGGTCGGGACGCCGACGTCCAGGCGGACATTGCCGCGGTCGTCAACGTCGGCCACGCGGGCGGCGCGATCATCAAGGTGATCCTCGAGAACGCCTATCTGACCGACGACGAGAAGATCCGCGGCTCCTCCGTGACCGAGGCTGCCGGCGCCGAGTTCGTCAAGACCTCTACCGGGTTCGCGCCGGGCGGCGCGACCCACGACGACCTGCGGCTGATGCGGCGGACGGTGTCGCCCCACATCCAGGTCAAGGCCGCCGGCGGGGTCCGGACGCTCGACGCCCTGATCGAGGTGATGAACCTCGGCGTGACCCGAATCGGCGCGACGGCGACGAAGACGATCATCGACGACTTCCGGGCACGCAAGGCCGGCGGCGACGGCGGCACGCCCCCGGGCGCGGCGACGCCCTCGCCCGTCGGCGCGGCGGGCAGCGAGGGCAGCTACTGACATGGCGGACGTTCAACCGGTCGGGATCGGCATGCTCGGCTCCGGCTTCATCGGCGAGTTCCACACCGACGGCCTGCGCTACATCCCGAACACGCGGGTGGTCGCGAACTGGGGCGCCGGGACGGAGCGGCGCGAGGCCTTCGCGGCCCGCCACGGCTCGCGCGCGCTCGATTCCATCGATGCCGTCTGCGCCGATCCGGAGGTCGACCTCGTCATCGTCTCCCTGCCGAACCACCTCCACGTCGAGGCGGTCCGGAGCGCGGCCCACCACGGCAAGGGCGTCGCCTGCACCAAGCCGCTCGGGCGGAACGCGGAGGAGGCGGCGGAGATGATCCGGCTCGTCCGCGATGCCGGCGTCTTCAACGCGTATCTCGAGAACGTCGTCTTCGGCACCGAGATGATCCGGATGCGGGAGATGGTCGAATCCGGCGCGATCGGGAGGCCGGTCACGTTCCGTGCCCGGGAGGGTCACAGCGGCCCGCACGCCGCGCACTTCTGGGACGCCGAGCTGGCCGGCGGCGGCGCGCTCCTCGACATGGCGTCGCACGGCGCGGAGGCGGCGCGGTCCGTCTTCGGCAAGGATGCAATCGCGACCGACGTGATCGCGTGGGGCGCCACCCTCGTCCACGGCGAGCGGACGACCGGCGAGGACAACGCGATCATGATCATCCGCTTCGCCGACGGACGGGCGGCGACGATGGACGTCTCGTGGTCGTCGAAGGGCGGGCTCGAGGGCCGCTTCGAGGTCTACGGCGAGGGCGGCCGGATCATCCAGGACATGACCTCGACGCCGCTCAAGGCCTTCATCGAGCGGCCCGCCGGCTATCTCGGCGAGAAGGTCGATGCGGATACCGGCTGGGTCTTCCCGACCCCCGACGAGACCCACGTCCACGGTCACGACGCGATGATGCGCGACGTCGTGGAGGCGTTCCGCGACGGCCGCGCGCCGACCGAGACGTTCCGCGACGGCTACATCGTCAACGCGATCCTCGACGCGGCGTATCGCTCGATGACGAGCGGTCGCTGGGAGCCCGTGCAGACGGACGAGAGCCTGCTCGCCATCGGCGGCGCAGCGGCGACGGCACCCCGGTGAGGCCTGCGGCCGCGTCCCCGGCGCTCGCCTGGCTCTCGGCCGCCTCCGCGCTCCTCGAGGAGCTGGCCGCGACGCAGGCGGACGCGATCGAGACCGCGAGCCAGTGGTGCGCCGATGCGATCGCCGCCGACGGCCTCGTCCATCTTTTCGGGACCGGGCATTCCCGGATCCCGGTGGAGGAGATGTTCCCCCGCTACGGCTCCTACCCGGGCTTCAACCCGATCGTCGAGCTGTCGATGACCTTCCACACCCAGGTCGTCGGCGCGAACGGCCAGCGCCAGGCGATGTTCATCGAGCGGACGCCCGGCCTCGCCGAGGTGATCCTGTCGAACTTCCGGTTCGGTCCACACGACGTGATGATCGTGTTCTCGGCCGGCGGGACCACCGCGGTTCCGGTGGAGATCGCCCGCGCCTCCCGCGCCCGCGGTCTTCGCGTCATCGCCGTCACGGCGGTTCGGGAGTCGATGTCCGCGACGATCGATCCCGCGGTCGGCGGCCGCCTCCTCGACGAGGCGGATCTCGTGATCGACCTCTGCACGCCCGAAGCGGACGCGATGGTCGACATCGAGGGTGTTGACACGCCCGTCGGCCCCGGCTCGACGATCACGGCGGTCGCGATCGTCAACTCCATCAAGGTCCGGACGGCCCAGCTCCTCGCCGAGCGCGGGGCATTGCCGCCGGTCCTGACGCGCGCCTCGGTCGTCGGGACCGAGCGCTCGCGGGCGCTCTTCGACGATGCCTATCGAGAGCACGCGCGACGCGTCGCCCGTGCCATCGGCCAACAAGGAGGTGGATGACGGGGCGACGATACCCACGAGCACAAGCGATGATGCACAGGCCCGACGCCGAAGAAGCGTGTTCGGGTCGAGGCAAGAGGAGGAGTTTCTGTTCATGAAGCGACTTGGATTGGCGCGCGGCCTGGTGGCCGTCGCTGCGTTCGCGGTCGTCGCGGGCGCCTGTAGCTCGACGGCGTCGCCCGCCGCGGGCGGCTCGACCGGGACCGGCACCGGTTCCGGCAAGACGTACACGATCGGGTTCTCGAACGCCGGCGGCGTCGGCAACGGCTGGCGCGAGGCGATGCTCTGCTCCGCGAAGGCGCAGGCCGTCAAGGCCGGCGACGTGTCGAAGGTCACGATCATCCATCGCGACACCGACGCACCGGGCCAGCTCGCCGACATCCGGACGCTGATCGCCCAGGGCGTGAACGCGATCATCATCAACCCGTCGGGGCCTGACGCCCTGAACCCGGCGATCGCCGAGGCCATCGCGGCCGGCATCACCGTCATCGCGGTCGACGCCTCGGTCACCGCGCCGGGCGCCTACAACCTCTCGAACGACCAGGAGCAGTACGCCTACCTCGGCGCCTCGTGGCTGTTCAAGGCGATGAACGGCAAGGGCGCGGTCGTCTACATGCGCGGCATCGCCGGCCATCCGGCCGACACGGACCGCGACAAGGGCTTCCAGCGCGCGCTCAAGGAGAACCCGGGCATCACGATCGCGAGCACCGCGGTCACGAAGTGGGATCCGGTCACGGCAACCCAGCAGATCAACGACATCATGAGCGCGGGCACGAAGTTCGACGGCATCTGGACGTCGGGCGTCGACTCGAACATCGTCGACGCGCTCAAGGCCGCGAACCACCCGTACGTGCCGATCGTCGGCGCGGACAACGCGGGCTTCGTCACCCAGCTTCTGAAGGAGCCCGGCCTCAAGGGCGCCGCCGTCACGAACCCCGCCTCGATCGGCGGAGCCGGCGTGACGCTCGCTCTCCAGATCCTGAACGGCCAAAAGCCGGCCAGCTCGACCGTCCACGTCACCCCGGAGCTGTGGAGCAACGAGGACGACGCGGGCAAGGCCAAGCTGACGGCAGCTGCCGATGCGACCCTGCCGCCGACGTGGCCGCTGGGCCTCACGATCCAGGACTGGACCACGTACACCAAGCCCGAGCTGATCGCGTGCAAGGGGCCGGGCGGCGCATAGCCCCCGACCTCGACGCGACTGACCCTGGGGGTGCCGGCCTCGCCGGCACCCCCGCTTCCACCCCATCATCCCGACAGGACGCCTTCCCGTTGACGGACGCGAACGCTGATCTCCTGCTCGACGCGACCGGTGTCGCGAAGTACTACGGCGCGGTCGTCGCCCTGCGCTCGGCGTCGCTGGCGGTCCGGCCCGGCGAGGTCCATGCCCTCATGGGCGCCAACGGCGCCGGCAAGAGCACCCTCGTCAAGATCCTGACCGGCGGCGTCCGACCGGACGCGGGCACGATCCTCGTCCACGGCAAGCCGTTCCTCGCCCGGTCCCCGACCGAGGCCAGGCGCGGCGGGATCGTCTCGGTCTACCAGGAGCCGGCCCTGATCCCGGACCTCGACATCCGGTCGAACCTCCGGCTTACCCAGTCGCCCATCGACGCGACGCGCCACTGGCTCGCGGAGCTCGGCCTGCCGGACCTCGACCTGCGCGACCTCGCCCGCGACGTGCCCCTCGCCTCGCTGCGGATCATCGACCTCGCGCGGGCGCTCGCGATCGAACCGGACGTCCTCATGCTCGACGAGATGACCGCCGCGCTGCCGGCGAACCTCACCGAGCGCGTCCTCGAGGTCGTCGGCCGCCAACGCGGCACGACCCGCTCGGTCATCTTCATCTCGCACCGGATGATCGAGATCGCCGCGGTCTGCGACCGGGCCACCGTCCTGCGCGAAGGCGAGACGGTGGGCGTCGTGGACGTGACCGCCGGCTCCGAGAACCGGATCGTCGCCCTGATGCTCGGCGACATCGCGAGCGAGCTGCCGGCACGCACCGCGGACATCGTCGCGACGTCGACGCGGTCGCCGGATGCCACGCCCCGCGTCACCGCGCGAAGCCTCGCCTCGGGGACGAAGCTGGCGGACGTCTCCTTCGACCTCTACCCCGGCGAGGTCCTCGGCCTCGTCGCCCTCGAGGGCCAGGGGCAGGACGAGCTCTTCGACATCCTCTCCGGCGCCGAACGGCCGTCGAGCGGCGAGCTCCTCGTCGATGGCACGCCGGCGTCGTTCCGTCATCCCGCGGACGCGATCCGGGCCGGCCTCGTCTACGTCCCGGCGAACCGCGCCGAGGCGCTCCTCATGCAGCGCTCGGTCCGCGAGAACATCGCCCTGCCGTTCACCACGCCGTTCCGGTCGTGGGGCCCGATCGACGTCGCGAGCGAACGACGGAAGGTCGATTCGGCGATCGGGACGCTCCAGATCGACACCCGCGCGGCATCCGAGGTCCGGCGGCTGTCCGGCGGGAACCAGCAGAAGGTGACGATCGCCCGCTGGGTCGCGGGCGGCGTCCGGACGATGCTCTGCTTCGACCCGACCCGCGGCATCGACATCGGCACGAAGCAGCAGATCTACCAGCTGCTCCGGGAGCTGGCGGCGGCCGGCGCGGCCGTGCTCCTCTACACCTCGGAGCTCAAGGAGATCCAGCTCGCCTGCGACCGGGCGATCGTGATCTTCCGGGGCACCGTCGTCGCCGAGATTCCGGTCGCGGAGGCGGACGAGCCGACGCTCCTCCGCGCGGCGTACGACCTGAAGCCGGACGCGGTGATGCCCGAGGAGAAGGCCGGAGAGACAGTGGCGGTCGGCGCAACCGAGGCGCCGGCGCCGGCCGCGACGCCCCCGGCGATGTCTGGGCCCGCAGCGGACGAGACCGTGACCGCCGACAGCGCACCCGGAGGGACGGCATGACCGCCGCGGCAGGATCGATCCGCTCGGACCGCGGCGCCGCGACCGTCCTCGCCCTCGTCCGGCGGAACGGCTGGACCCTTGCCCTCGTGGGGCTCCTGGTCGCGTTCTTCGCGATCACGAAGTTCCTGCAACCCAACTACGGCCCCGCCGGGATCCAGGGCCTCGCCATCTCGATCCTGCCGATCGCGTTCGCGGCCGTCGCCCAGGCGATCGTCGTGATCTCGGGCGGAATCGACCTGTCCGTTGGCTCCGTGATGGCGCTGGCGAGCGTCACGTCCGCGGTCCTCATGAAGGACCAGAGCGACCTCTTCGGCGTGGGTGTCGTCATCGGCGTGCTCGTCCTCGGCGTCGTGGTCGGAGCGATCAACGGCGGGCTCGTGGTCGTCACGAAGGTGCCGGACATCGTCGTGACGCTTGCGATGTCGTTCGTCTGGGCCGGAACCGCCCTGCTGATCCTGAACACGCCCGGCGGCGGCGCGGCGCCCTGGATCATGTCGATCATCACCGGCGCCGTCGGCGACCCGTTGCTCCCGAAGTCGGTGGTCGTGCTCGCGGTGATCGTGGGGCTCGTCTGGCTGCCGCTCCGGCGCTCGTCCCTCGGCTTGTCGCTCTACGCGATCGGCAGCCACCCATTGGCCGCATTCCGGAGCGGCGTCAGCGTGGGCCGGACGAAGATCATCGCCTACACCCTCACTGGCTTCTTCTCGGCGCTCGGCGGTCTCGCGCTGACCGCGACGGGCGGGGTCGGGGCTCCGGTGCCGGGCTCGTACACGCTCCAGAGCGTGGCCGCGATCGTGCTCGGCGGCGTCAGCCTCGCGGGTGGCCGCGGCGGCGTCCTCGGCCCGATCATCGCCGTCATCGTCCTCGCCCTGGTCCGCACGGACCTGTTCTTCGCGGGCGTGGATCCGAACTGGTCGACCGCGATCCAGGGCGCGATCCTGATCGGAGTCGTGATGTTCGGCAGCCTGGTCGCGATGCGCAAGGTGCGGGTGTGACCGGCGCCGCGGGCGCGGCCGGCGCCACCGGAACCGCCGGCGCGCCGCGCAACCCGTCCCTCGCGGGCTCGCGCGGCTGGCGGCGCGTCGTCCGGGATCAGCCCCTCATCCCGCTGATCATCCTCCTGGCGGCGCTCGTCGTGGCTCTCGAGGTCGCGAAGCCCGGAACCGTGAACGGGAACTGGCTCGCGACGACGCTCCGCAACGCGATTCCGCTCGCGATCCTCGGCGCGTGCCAGACGCTCGCGATGCTGACCGGCGGGATCGACCTGTCCGTTGGCGCGATCGCGTCGATGGCCGCATATCTCGTCGCGACGCTCTCCTTCAGCCAGGGTCCGGCCGTCGCGATCGCCGTCGCGATGGTGGCCTGCGTGATCGCCGGGCTCGTGAACGGCGTCGGCATCGGCGTGTTCAAGGTCCACCCGCTGATCATGACCCTCGGGATGAGCCTGGTCGTGCTCGGGCTGATGTCGGTCTATCAGCTCGCGATGGTCCAGCAGGGTGTCCACATCCCCGACGCGATCCGGTCGATCGGCTCCGGGATCTCGTTCGGCTTCATCCCGAACAGCATCATCGTCTTCGTCCCGGTGGCCGCGATCATCATCGTCGGGTTGCGGCGGAGCGGCTACGGCCGCCTCCTGTTCGCGGTCGGCGACAACCCGATCGCCGCGCGCCTCGCAGGAGCACGGGTCTGGCAGGTCCACGTCGCGCTGTACGTCCTGTCCGGGATCCTCGCCGCGATCGCCGGGATGCTCGTCTCCGGCCAGATCAACTCGGCGACCGTGAGCCTCGTCGAGCAGTCCGTCCTGCCGTCGGTCGCGGCGGCCGTGATCGGCGGCACCTCCATCCTCGGCGGCCGCGGTGGCTACGCCGGAACGATCGTGGGCGCGCTGATCCTGACCGTCGTGACGACGCTGCTGACGGTCCTCGAGATGCCCGAGGCCGTTCGACAGGTGCTCTTCGGCGCGATCATCGTTGCGGTCGCGGCGGCGTACACGCGGGTCAGCGGCGACGCCTGAGCCATGGCGAACCAGGCCGGACCGACACCGGGTCAGGCGGCCGCAAGCCGCCACCTCGGGCTCGATCTCGGCGGGACGAACCTCAAGTGGACGGTCGTCGAGCATGACGGCACCGACTGGCGCGTCCTGGACCGGGGCAGCGTCGCCACGAGGAGCGGCGGTCCGGACGCGATCGTGCCGCAGCTCGGCGAGGTCGGTGCGGCCGCGATCGCAAGGTGGCCGGACGTCATCACCGCCGGTGTCGGGATCCCCGGGCTGTACGACCCGAAGGCCGGCGTCACGCGGTTCCTCGTCAACATCCGCGGGCCCTGGGACGGCTACCGGGTCGTCGCACCGCTGGAGACGGCGCTCGGCGTTCCGGTCGCGCTGATCAACGACGCGCGGGCGTTCGGCCTCGCCGAGCTCCGGCTCGGGGCCGGTCGCGGAGCGAGCTCCCTCGTGGGGCTGACGCTGGGGACCGGCGTGGGCGGCGTCATCGCCGTCGACGGCAAGGTCCACCAGGGCCACGACGGAACCGCCGGCGAGATCGGCCACCAGACGATCGATCCGGACGGGCCGGACTGCAACTGCGGCAATCACGGCTGTCTCGAGGCGTTCTGCCGGGCCGATCGGCTCGCCGAGGCGTGCGGGGCGCCGACCGCGGAGGAGGCCGTCGAGCGGGCACGGAACGGCGACGCGGCCGCGCTCGAGGGGCTCCGCCGGGTGGGACGCTACCTCGGGATCGGGATCGGCAACATGATCACCGTCATCTCCCCGGACCGGGTCGTGATCGGCGGCGGCATCGCGCCCGCCGGCGACCTGTTGCTGGACAGCGCACGCGAGGAGATCCGGCGGCGCGTCCGGACCACGTCCGTGACCGAGGTCGAGATCGTCCTCGCCGAGCTGGGCACGTGGGCGGGCTCGATCGGTGCTGCCGTCCACGGGGCGGAAGCCGCCGAGGCCCGGGGCGACGGCACGCGCGCAGGCGCGGGCGAGGTCGAGGACGAGGACGTCGTCGCCAGTCGAGCCCTTCGATGATCGAGGCGCCCTACGTTCCCCACCATCGCCGGATCGAGCAGGTGCTCCGCGAGCGGATCACCGCCCTCCAGCCCGGCGATCGTCTGCCGTCCGACGCGGAGCTCGTCGCCGAGTTCGGGGTGAGCCGGATGACCGCCCGGAACGCGATGCAGCGGCTCGCCGAGGAGGGCCTCGTGGCCCGGCACCCCGGGCGTGGCTCCTTCGTGGCGGCGCCCGGCGCACACCGCCGGACGGACCGGCTCATGACGTTCAGCAGCGAGATGGCCCGCCGCGGCCGCGTCCCGTCGTCGCGGCTGCTCGAGCGGACCCTCCGCCCCGCGACACGGACCGAGGCAGCCGCCCTCGGGCTGGCCGCCGGCGCGCTGGTCGTCGCGGTGCGCCGGATCCGGCTCGCCGACGACCATCCCGTCGCGCTGGAGACGGCCGTCCTCGTCGAGGCGTGCGCGAGCGTCGTCCTGGCCGCGGACCTGGAGCACGGCTCGCTGCACGCGGCGATCCTCGCGGGTGGTGTCGAGCTGCGGCGGGGAACCGGCACGGTCGGCGCCGCGGCGGCCACGGCCGAGGACGCGCGCCTGCTCGGGATCCGCCGCGGCGATCCGCTCCTCGTGGAACGTCGGGTCATCGTCGATGGTGACGGGCGGCGGATCGAATCCACGGAGTCGCGCTACCCGGCGGACCGGTACGCGCTCGACGTCTCGTTCGACGTCGAACAGGCAGCACATCACCAGGACGGTCACGAATGACGAGTCACTTCGAGCTCCGCGGTCGCCTGGTCCTCGAGGACCGCGTCGTCGTCGGTCGCGTCGTCGTCGACGACGAGACGATCCGGGCGGTGGACCTCGACCCCGAGACGGACGAGGCGTCCGTCGCCGACCTGCCGTACATCGCCCCGGGCTTCGTCGACGTCCACGTCCATGGCTGGGGCGGCCACTCGGCGATGGGCTCGACGGACGACCTCGATGGGATGGCCCGGGCGCTCGCGCGGCACGGCGTGACGTCGTTCCTGCCGACGGCCTGGACGACGCCCCTCGACGAGCTTCGGGCGTTCGCCGATCGCGTCCGCGGCTGGGTCGGCGGCGCCCCCGCCGACGGCGCCGACCCGCTGGGGTTCAACCTCGAAGGGCCGTTCATCGCGCCGGCCCGGAAGGGTGCCCACAACCCGAGCCTGCTCCAGACGCCCGCCGACGTCCCGTGGTCCGAGATCGAGCCGCTCGTCGAGGGTCTCCGGGTCACGACGATCGCTCCGGAGATCCCCGGCGGTCTCGAGCTGATCCATCGCCTCCACGCCCTCGGGGTGCGGATCTCGATCGGGCACTCCGCGGCGGATCTCGCCGGCGCGATGGCCGGCTACGACGCCGGCGGGACGACGACGACCCACCTGTTCAACGCGATGACCGGCGTCGAGCATCGCTCGCCCGGGGTCGCGGTCGCCGCGCTCATCCGCGATGACGTGTTCGTCGAGCTGATCGCCGACGGCCAGCACGTGTCGCCCGCGCTGTGGCCGATCATCTGGCGAACGAAACCCGTGGACCGGCTCCTCCTGGTCAGCGACGCCCTGTCCCTGGCGGGAACCGGCGACGGGAAGGTGACGCTCGGTGGCCTCGAGATCCAGGTCCAGGGCAGCCGGGCGACGCTGACGGATGGTTCCGGCACGCTCGCCGGGTCCGTGATTGCGCTCGATACGGCGGTCCGGAATGTCGTCGGGCAGGGCGCGTCGCTGCCGGCGGCGGTCGCCGCGGCCTCGCGGAACCCGCTGGAGATGCTCGGCGTGACGGATCGTGGCCGGCTTGCGCCCGGTCAACTCGCGGACCTCGTCGAGCTCGACGGCACGCTCACGGTCCGCCGCGTCCTCCGCGCCGGCCGGGAGATCCCGATCGTCTAGCGGGGGTCGAGCCGGCGCGCAAGCTGCGGGTAGTCGACGACCAGGCCGTCCCGGTCGAACGTCAGAACCGAGCGGAAGTCCGAGTCCATCGACTCGAAGCGGATCGTCCGCCGACCGTCGCTGGCCGTCCCGAGCGGCACATATCGCTGACGCGACCGGTGGACCACCAGCTCAGGGACGGAGACCAGCGCCATCACGAACTCGGCGGGCTCGTCACGTTCGAGCAGGCCTTCGCGAAGGACCGGCATCGAATTCGTCGTGGGACACCGACCGAGGTCGCAGTCGAGCGCATCGGAGAGATTCGGCAGGACGAGCGGCTCGCCATCGAGCGTTGCCGTCCAGGCTCCCCCGGCCGAGCGCCGAAGCTCGAGGCGCCGTCGCGCGGACGGCAGCAGCAGCTCCACGACGAGGGCCTCTGTGACGAACGGCGGAACCGTCCGGACCTCGTACGTCAGCTCGTACGGCTCCGGGTCGGTGTTCGTCGCCCGCCCGCGAGCGGTGAACCGGTCAGCCTCGACGAGGATCTCCGCTTCGTCCCGACCCTCGCCGTCCTCGATCGCCCAGACGACGTGGCGCGAGATTGCCTCCGCCAACGCCGACGCGCCGCGTCAGCGACGCGATCAGTTGCCGGGCTTGGTGGCCGCGGTCTCCTTGACCTCGGTTTTCGCCTGCCCGTTCTGCGACTCGAGCGCCTTGCGCGCCTTGTCCCAGTCGGCGCGGAACTGGGTGATGCCCTTGTCCGTGAGCGGGTGGTGGACCATCTGCTGGAGCACCTTGAACGGCAGGGTCGCCACGTGCGCGCCGGCCAGCGCGCACTGGGTCATCTGGAGCGGGTTCCGGATCGAGGCCGCGAGGACCTCCGTGTCCAGCTCGTGGATCGCGACGATCTCGGACAGCTCGCGGATGACCGTCATCCCGTCCTGGTTGATGTCGTCGAGCCGGCCGACGAACGGCGACAGCAGCGATGCCCCCGCCTTGGCCGCGAGAAGGCCCTGGTTCGCGGTGAAGATCAGCGTGCAGTTCGTCTTGATGCCCTCGTTGGCGAACGTCGAGATCGCCTCGAGGCCCTCTTCGCTCATTGGGACCTTGACGACGATGTTCGGGGCGAGCTTTGCGAAGGCGCGGCCCTCCTTGAGCATCCCCTCGACATCCTCGGCGACGACCTCGGCCGAGACCGGGCCGCTGGTGATCGTGCAGATCTCCTTGAGGACGTCCTCGTAGGACTTGCCGGAGGTCTTCGCGAACAGCGTCGGATTCGTGGTCACACCGTCGAGGACGCCCCAGCGGGCGACGACGCGGATTTCTTCGATATCGGCGGTGTCGAGGAAGATCTTCATGGGAGGCGGCTCCTGAGGGATCGCGGCTGCGAACCCTGATTCTACGGCCACGAGGCGGAGCGACCATCGCAACGCCGGGGCGAACCTTGCGGGCGACGGTCAGACGGTGTCGAGGTCCGTGATGGACGGCAGGCCCGCGGCTGCGTCCGGACGCGGACCAGCGACCTCGTGGCGCTCCTCCGGCAACAGGTCCACTGGTCGCGGAGTCGCTCGCCGGCGAATTGGCAGGTGGATCCCGCGGCCGCGGTCCTGCTCCTCGAGGTTGGCGCGGCCGCGCTCGATCGCTGCCGGCGGGATCTGCCAGCCGTGCGCCATCGGCCCGTAGATCCCCCGGCGGAACAGGAGGAAGCGGTCGCTCGCGGTCATCGAGGCGAGCCGCTGCAACCCGGGCGTCGTCTCGGCGATATCAACGATCGGGAGGAACACCGTGTCAAACCAGTGGCGCGCGCCCTCCTCGCGCGACACGAGACGACCTTCGGCGTGCGACAGGTCCAGGGTGTGGGCCTTGACCGATTCCTCGAGCTCCAGATACCCGGCGGGATCGGACAGGGCGAACCGATGGCTCGGCATCGCCGTTCGCAGTCCCGTCGTCTCCCGGAACCGCCGCTCGCGCTGGGTCGCCCGAACCTGGTCCATCGTCGTGCCCGGCGCCAGATGGAGATCGGTCTCGTAGCGATCGACATCAGCGTCGACCTCGCTGCGGCCCGCGGCAACCGCCAGGGACAGTCGCTTGTGGCCGTCCTCGACGAAGTAGGCGTGGTCGACCTGGATGAGGCTGATCGGCTGATCGAGGACGTCCGGGTTGGCCGCGCGCTCCTGGATCTGCTTCCGGAGCGCGGCGGTCCGCGGGCGGAAGCAGCCGTCGAAGTCATCCGCCCGGTCGACGGAGCCCACGATCTCGGCGATCGAGACCTCGCGCCGGCCGACCGCCAGGCGCGTCGTCAGCCCGAGACGACGTCGGACCTCCTCGAAGACGAGGAGGTCCGAGCAGGCTCGGCCGCGGAAGGTGGGTGACGCCATCGCGACCAGTGTGCCGCCGAGTCGAGCCGATGGCGAGGCCTACAGCTCGATCGTGCGCAGGCGCCGCATCCCGAGCCACAGCAGCCCGATGGTCCCGACGGCCCACGCGATCGGGGTGATCCACCCGACCGATGCGCCACCAGCGGCGCCGACCGACCAGCTCAGGATCGACATCGGCAGCCACGCCCCGAGCGGCTCGGAGATGCCGGAGACGACCGGCCCGAGCACGAACACGGCGAAGCCTGCGGCGACGACCGGGACCTGGCCCGGGAGGACGGTGCTCACCGCGAGGCCGAACGCCGCGAAGAACACGACGGCCGCGACGCCACCGGCGGTCACGATTCCGACGGTCGCGGGATCCGGAGCCCCGTACAGGACGGTGACGACGGCGAACGTGACGACGATCGGGACGACGACCGCCGAAACCGCGAGGACGAGTGACGAGGAGATCCACTTCGAGGCAAGGATCGTGTGCCGGCTCACCGGCTTGGAGGCGATCCACGCCAGCGTCCCGGTTTCGCGCTCCCGAACCAAAAGGCTCGCGACGGCGAAGATCGCGGCGAGGATGAAGATCTGGCTGACGACGCCGGCCATCAGGTTGTCGAGCGGCGCCAGGGAGGCCGGGGCCGTCGTGCCGACCGCTTCGGCCGGGAACGACTCGATCAGCCGGGTCGTGATCCACGCGTTGGCCGCGGTGAGGCCCATCACGAGGCTGACGACGCTCGCGACGACCCAGGCGCGCCGGCCGCGGACCCACTCGGTGATGTCCTTGCGGACGAGGGTGCCGAGCCCGTGCATCGGGCTGCGGCGAACGGCCAGGGTGGCGGCCGAAGGATGGACGGACGCGGTCATGCTGCACGCTCCTGGGGATTGACGAGGCGAAGGAAGACGTCCTCGAGGTCGAGCCGGGAGACGGCGTTCTCGATGACGGTGAAGTCGCGGTCCGCGGCCAGGCGCATCACCGCGCGCTGAACGGCTTCGGCCGAATCCGGCTGGATCCGGACGAGGTAGCGGCGGGCCTCGCCGTCGCGGCCGTCGGGCTCGACGGAGAGGACCTCGGGAATGGCGGCGAGGTCGAGGGCCGTCTCATCGGTCGCCCGTCCCAGGGCGACCCGCAGACGGTCGGTCGTGAAGCTGGCGAGGAGCTCCGCGGTGGCGGACGCCCGGACGAGCCGGCCGCCGTCGAGGATCGCGACGTGGTCGCTGACGCGCTGGACGTCATCGAGGATGTGGGTGGAGTAGAAGACGGTGACGTCGCCGCGAAGCTCGGCCATCAGGTCGAGGACCTCGTGGCGCCCGATCGGGTCGAGCGCGCTGACGGGCTCGTCGAGGAGGATGACGCGCGGGTTCGTGACGAGCGCCTGGGCGATGCCCAGCCGCTGCCGCATGCCGCCGGAGTAGGTCTTCGTCGCCCGCTCCGCCGCGTCGAGGAGGCCGACCCGGCCGAGAATGTGGTCGATCGCCGTTCGGTCGCGCTTCGACGACGAGCTGCCGAGGGCGGCGACGAACTCGAGGGTCTCGCGACCGCTCATCCAGTCGTAGAAGCGCGGGTCCTGGGCGAGGTAGCCGACCTCGCGTCGGTAGTCGGCGCCGGCCGACAGCGGGACGCCGAACACGGCCGCGGTGCCGGACGTCGGCTGGATCAGGCCGGCGAGCAGCTTCAGGGTGGTCGACTTGCCCGAACCGTTCGGGCCGAGGAAGCCGTAGATGGATCCGGCAGGAACGTCCAGGGACAGGTCGCTGAGCGCCCGCACCCCCGGGTACTGCTTCGTGAGACCGGCGGTCTCGATCGCCGAGATGGTCATGTGATGCCTCTGGTGGTTGCCGACCTCGTGGCCGGCCTCGTGGGCATCACTGTCGTCGCGAACGGGTCCGCGATCATCCGCCGCGAGTGTCGACCGCCCCGACACGTTGGGCGCGACCCGACTCATCCGCTCGGATCGGGTGTGGCCGTCCGCGACATCGTCGAATGTCCATTGCCGGACCCGGTGGCCGGCCGGTCGAGCGCCCCTCGCGACGCCTCGCTAGTGGCCGCCCTCGCCGGGACGAACGAGCCCGACGTCATACGCGAGCACCACCGCCTGCGCCCGGTCGCGCAGGTCGAGCTTGAGCAGGACATGCGACACGTGCGTCTTCACGGTCGGCTCGGCGAGGCTCAGGCGTTCGGCGATCTCGCGGTTCGACAACCCATGGGCGATGAGCGTCAGCACCTCGCGCTCGCGGTCCGTCAACGCGTCGAGCCCGCCGGCGCGAGCATCCGGCGCCCCCGGCAGCCGGTCGCGGAACCGGTCGAGCAGCCGCCGCGTGACCGACGGCGCGAGGAACGCCTCACCGGCGGCGATCGTCCGGACCGCCTCGACGAACGCCTCGGGGGTCGCGTCCTTGAGCAGGAAGCCGCTCGCGCCGGCCCGGATCGCGTCGACGACATGGTCATCCGCATCGAACGTCGTGAGGATCAGGACTCGGGCGTGGACGGCGGAGTCCGCGCTGAGCCGGCGGGTCGCCTCGACGCCGTCCATAACGGGCATCCGGATGTCCATCACGACGACGTCCGGATCGACCCGCGCGACGAGCTCCAATGCCTGGGCGCCGTTGCCGGCCTCGCCGACGACGTCGACGTCCTCCTCGTCGCGCAGGATCATCCGGAAGCCGGAGCGGACGATCGGCTGGTCGTCGACGAGAACGACCCGGATCGTCATCCCGCCGCGACCCCGATCGTGACGGGCACGGGGGCCGACTGGATCGGCAGGAGCGCGGTCACCCGGAATCCCGTGGCGGTCGGGACGGCCTCCAGCGAGCCACCGAGCATCGCCGCCCGCTCGCGCATCCCGATGAGACCGTGCCCCTCCCCCGTCGGGCCGGGGAGATCCTGCGAACGGCTCGTCCGCCGATTCTCGACCTCGATCCGGATCGCGTCCGTCGCGTAGTCGACCGCAACCCGCGCGTCGCCGCCGGACGCGTGCTTCATCACGTTCGTCAGCGCCTCCTGGATGATCCGGTAGGCCGCGAGCTCGATCCCCGGATCGAGCGGTCGTCGCTCACCGACGATCGACAGCTCGACGCGGATGCCGGCGGCGGTGACCCGCTCGGCGAGGGCGCCGAGCTGATCCAGCCCGGGCAGCGGCTCGAGGCCGGTCGCGTCCGATCCAGCGCCCGCTGCGCCGAGGATCCCGAGCATCCGGCGCATGTCCGTCAGGGCATTCCGGCCGGCCGTGACGATCGCGTCGAGGGCCGACGCGACGTCGTCCGGCCGTCGTCCGAGCGCACGCTTGGCGGCGCCGGCCTGGATGACGATCACGCTCACCTGGTGGCTCACGACGTCGTGCAGCTCGCGTGCGATCCGCGACCGCTCGGTGGCGACCGCGCGCTCGGCCTGGGCCTCGCGGTCCCGCTCGGCTCGCGCAGCGCGCTCCTCGACCGTGCCGGTGTAGTCACGGCGCTCGCGTGCCCACGTCCCGAGCAGCCAGCTGACGAGGACGGCCAGCTCCGCCTGGAGCAGCGAGCCGAGCGCGAGCGGCAACGGCGCCTTGCTCGCGATGATCGCGCCGAGCGCGACGCCGAGCGCCGCTGCGCCGATCACCGATCGCGAGCGCTCCGAGCGGTCGGCGAGGAAGTAGAGCGCAAAGAGGCTGCCGAGACTCGAGTTCAGTGAGTCCGTTGCCAGCCCGGCGTGGATGACGGTCGCGGCAGCGCAGACGACGAAGACCGGCCACGGCGCGAACCGCCGGAACGCGAGGGGCAGCGTCTGGAGCAGGAGGAACGCGACGCTGACGGGCTCCACGGAGCCGATGTCCTGGGCCCCGGACTGGACGACAAGGAGCGACAGGGCCGAGAGCGCCAGGGCGAGCGCGACGTCCGTCTGCCAGCCGCGTCGGTCCATCGCGGCGACGCGGGCGCCCGTTGGGGCCGGTGCGGCGGCTCGGCCGGTCAGCTGGAGACGGTCACGTCGCGCCGCGACGTCTCGCCTGCACGCTCGACCGGATGGCCGGGCCCGATGGCCACGACCCGCGGTTCGAGCTGGGGCTCACGCCCCTCACCCACCGCGATGGCCGCCGCCACGAACCCATCGAACAGCGGATGCGGTCGCTCCGGGCGGCTCTTGAACTCGGGATGGAACTGGCTCGCCACGAACCACGGGTGGTCCTTCAGCTCGACGATCTCGACGAGGCGGCCGTCCGGCGACTGGCCGCTCAGCTCGAGGCCGGCGTTCTCGAGCGTCTGGCGGTACCGGTTGTTCACCTCGAAGCGGTGGCGGTGCCGCTCGTAGATGACCTCCTGGCCGTAGACCTTCGCGGCCTTCGAGCCGGGGGTGAGCCGCGCCGGGTACAGGCCGAGCCGCATCGTCCCGCCCTTGTCCTCCATGTCCCGCTGATCGGGCATGAAGTCGATGACGGGGTTCTCCGTGAACATGTCGAACTCGGTCGAGTTGACGTCCTTCGTCTCCATGACCTCGCGGGCGAACTCGATCACGGCGCACTGCAGACCGAGACAGAGCCCGAGGTATGGGACCTTGTGGTCGCGGGCGAAGTGGGCGGCGAGGACCTTGCCCTCGATGCCGCGATGGCCGAAGCCACCCGGGACGAGGATCCCGGCGGCGCCGTCGAGCCGCTCGTGGAGGTTCTCCTTCGTCAGGGCCTCGCTGTCGACCCAGCGGACCTTCGCGTCGACGCCATGGGCCCATGCGGCGTGGCGAAGCGCCTCGGTGACGCTGAGGTACGCGTCCGGCAGCTCGATGTACTTGCCGACCAGCGCGATCTCGAGCGCGGGCTTCGGTGCCTTGATCCGGGCGACGAGGGCTCGCCAGCCGGCGAGATCCGGCTCGGCGTCCGCGTCGCCGAGGCCGAGCTCGCGGACGAGGAGCCTGCCGAGGCCCGCCTCCTCGAACAGGAGCGGGACCTCGTAGATCGTCTCGGCGGTCTCGGCCGGGATCACGGCTTCGGTGGCGACGTCCGTGAAGAGGGCGATCTTCTCGCGGATCTCGTCGCTCACGGGGTGATCGCTGCGGAGCACGATGATGTCCGGCTGGATGCCGATCCCGCGCAGCTCCTTCACGGAATGCTGGGTCGGCTTCGTCTTCAGCTCGCCGGTCGCGGCGAGCGCCGGCAGCAGCGTCACGTGGATGTACAGGACGTTCGCCCGGCCGACGTCCTTGCGCATCTGGCGGATCGCCTCGAGGAACGGCAGGCTCTCGATGTCGCCGACGGTCCCGCCGACCTCGACGATCACGACGTCCGGGTCGCCGTCGCGCGCGACGCGCCCGATCCGCTCCTTGATCTCGTTCGTGATGTGCGGGATCACCTGGACGGTGCCACCGAGGTAGTCGCCGCGGCGCTCCTTGGCGATGACCGCCTGGTAGATGCGGCCGGTCGTGACGTTGCTGAGCTGGGTCAGGTTCTCGTCGATGAACCGCTCGTAGTGGCCCAGGTCCAGATCCGTCTCGGCGCCGTCGTCGGTGACGAACACCTCGCCGTGCTGATACGGCGACATCGTCCCGGGGTCCACGTTGATGTACGGGTCGAGCTTCAGGATGCTGACGCGGAGGCCGCGCGCCTTGAGCAGCCGGCCGACGCTGGCGGCGGTGATGCCCTTGCCCAGAGAGGAGGTCACGCCTCCGGTCACAAAGACATACTTCGCCATGGTCGCGGTCCTCCGGGGGTTTTTCGAATGCTATCGAAAACCGGGTCCCGGGGCAAGGTCCGGCGGCGGAGGAGCCCGGCTGAGGCGGCCCAGTCGCGCTGTCGGCGCGCCGCGCGCGCGGCCCCGGCCCAGCCCGGCCCGGGCCCGAGGATCAAACGACAGCCAGAACGGCACTTGGCGACGCTCGGACCCCGAATTGGCTCATTCGACTCGGATGGTGCCGTGTGAGCTAGAACCGGGGCTGGCAGCCGGTCCGGGCTCACCTTGTGCCGCCGTCGCTGTCAAATGAGCGAGCCGTCCGGGGCGCGGGCCGGTCCGGGTCGCGGGCCGGTCCGGGTCGCGTACGGGCCAGCGCGGGCGTGTGCCGGTCGGATCGGGCTGAACCGGATCGGGGGCGAGCGCGGCGGCCGTCATCCGGCCTCCGCCCGTGCGCCCGCCTACGGCGCGATCGCGGTCGTGTCGACCTTGTCGAGGAGGCGCGCGATCACGTCGTTTCCCGCCTGGGACGGATGGGCCCCGTCCACGGTGTTCGTGCGGGAGGACTGGTCGCCCTTCGGGCCGTTGAACGCGTGATACACGTCAACGCACGTGAACTGGTGCACCTTCGCCTTCGCGCAGAGCATCGCGTTCCAGCGGTCATAGGCGTCGATGATCCAGCGATCGATCCTGGCCCTGGTGGCACTCGGGAGGTTGGCGTTCACGAAATCGGGTCCACCGAGATTGCCGTCGTGGACATTGATCGCGATGTAGATCGTGGGCGCTCCGTGGCGGAGATCCGTGATCGCGGAGAAGATCCGGTCGTACTGCGCGGCGTAGGTCGCGATTCCGGCCTTCAGGCACGTGGCGGTGGTGCTGAGCGCCCAGGCGACGTAGGACTCGACCGTCCCGCCCATGTCCCCGCCGCACCCGACCCCGGTCGATGCGTCCGGCAGCGCGTTGTTGTAGCCGACGGAGACGATCACGATCCCCGCCTTGGAGATCTGGTCGCGGAGCGAGGCCTCCGTGGTGACCTGATCCTCGATCTGCTGCATGCCGGCCGAGTCGTCTCGGGATCGGTTGATGACATAGACGGGGTGGCCGAGCTTCGCCGTCAGCGCTTCGCCGTACTGGTTCACGAACGCCTTGCAGCCAGGGCAGAAATGCCGCCCGAAGGGGATCGAGTCCCCGATGACGACCATGTTGATCGTGTCGGCGGCGACGGTGGGTGACGGGCGGGATGGCCTGACCGACGCCGGCGCACTCGATGGTGCCTTCGACGTGGTGACCGACGGGGCAGTCGATGGCTGGCCGACTGGCGAGGCCGCGGTCCCTGCGGTCGGGGTGGCCGAACAGGCGACGACGATCGCCGCGACGGCGCCGACCGCGAGCCACCGGCCGACCCGTGCTCGGCCGCGCGCTCGGGCTCGGCCAAGCGGCGCGGCCGCACGAACCCACCCGGTCGCGTGAAGTGTCCGCATGCCGATCCCTCCGATCACGTGGCCCCGAGCGCATCGTGCTCAGGCTGATTGGCGTCGAGCGGACGCCAATCGTTCACGTCGCTCGCGGATCAAGGCACGCCGGCGTCTCGCGAGCGTCCGAGGCGCCTGATCGACCGAGCCGTACGCACCGCCCCCACGAGCGGCCGCCGTCAGTGGAACCGGAACGTGCCGATGACGTTCATCGCCGCGGCGAAGAAGGCATCCGATCGCGTCAGATCGAACGACTGGATCACGATCAGGACGACCCGGTTCGGGGCGACGTCCACGAGCACCAGGCGGTCCGCCTCGAGGTTCCCCGCGCCGAACAGGCCGAAGTCGCCGCGTTGCGCGAGGAAGAGTGGGGCGTACGGCGCGCCGCCGAGAAACTCGCAGCCGCGCCGCCACTTCGTCTGGAGGCGGAGATCGAGCCACACGGCGTGATGCCCATCGACCGTGATGGATTGGGCAGGGCCCGCGACGACGCTCGGACGCTCCGCAACCCAGCTCGCGATCGCGTCCGCGGACTGCTCGACGGCGGGGCTGGCAGCAGCGTACGGACACCCGTCGGCCTGTGACGCCGGCTCGATCCTCGGAAACACGTAGAGGCCGAGCTTCCGGTTGTCGGGCAGCTTCGCCATCTCCGTCGAGAGGGTCAGCTCGAACCGCCCGACGTTGTCGATCGGGTTCGACCATCCGTCGGGCACCGAATAGGTCAGGGCACCGTACTGAAGCCCGGAGGCCGGCAGGTCGTCGTTGCCATGCAGGACGTCGAGCGCCTGAGATCGCCAGGTGCCCGCGACGAGGTCGCCGAAGCAGCTGCCGCCATCCGGACAGGGCTGCGTCGCGAGCCACGTGCCGGTCAGCATCGTCGAGCGCGCCTCGCAGGAGTCCGTGCCCGAGAGCGACAGGATCCGGCTCGTGCCGGTGACCTCGTACCGGTACGTGCCGGTGGAGCCCTGCGGGCAGCCAACCGCGTCGGGTTCGGTCGTGAGGCTGATCTCGCCGGCGCCGGTGACCTGGACCGACGATCGAAGCGCCTTCGCCGGAAGGTCGGGGCCGCCGAGGACGACGGCGTTCCTCGTGAACTGGAGCGACGGAGCCAGGCTCAAGGGAAGTCCCGGGACGTCCCTCGGGCTCCCCTGCCAGACGGAGCGAAGCTCCGGCGGCACCGTCTCCTGGACGGACGTCGCCGATGTCGCGGGCGAGGGCGCTCGCGACGCGGCGTCCGAGGGCGCGTGCGAGGGCACCTGCGCGGGGCCGGATGGCGCGGGATTGAAGAGCATCAGCGCACCCACCACCACCGCCACGGCGGCGGCGGCAGCGGCAGCCGCATGAATTCGAGTCACCGGAATCCTCCGTGACCGCCGACGCCCGAGCGCGGGAAGTCGATGGATCTCTTCGAGGACGGTG
The DNA here is from genome assembly GCA_042408445.1 of Chloroflexota bacterium. Taxonomy (GTDB): domain Bacteria; phylum Chloroflexota; class Limnocylindria; order Limnocylindrales; family CSP1-4; genus CF-46. The sequence goes on along the minus strand of JBHORC010000010.1, from coordinate 1,064 downwards.
GCGACGACGCGCGTCGGGGCCTCATCCGGCATCAGGTCGAGCCAGGCTCGAACGATCCGATCGGAGTCGCGGTTCGTCGTCATGCCATCCGTCCCTGGGGAGCGACGGGTGCCGCGTCGGCCTCGATGGCCGCTCGCAGGACCTTCGTCGCGTAATGCAGTCGAGACCGGGCCGTGCCGGCCGGGATGCCGAGGGTCTCGGCGATCTCGGTCAGGGGCAGCCCGAGGTGGTGATGCAGAACGAAGACCGCCCGCTGCTCGACCGTGAGCCGACCGAACGCCCGATCGAGCGCATCCCGGTCCACGATCGACAGGAGGCCGTCCGGACCGGCCGGCCCGTCGACCGGCAGGACGCGGATGTTCGTGGTCCACGACCGGCGACGCCTGGCCTCGGCGTAGCAGGCGTGGACGAGGAGTCGCCGCAGCCAGGCCTCGAAGCGGGCCGGGTCGCGCAGCGTGGGCAGGCTCTTCCAGGCCGCGATGAAGGCGCCCTGCAGGGCGTCCTCCGCCAGGTCCAGGTCCCGCAGGATCCGGGTGGCGATGGCGTACATCCGATCGCTGGTCAGCTGGACCAGCATCCCGAACGCCTCGCCGTCTCCGCCCCGTGCCCGCCGGACGAGCTCGTCCACGCCGCTCCCTCAGTGAGCCGCGCCGTGTGGCGCGATCACCTTCAATGAGTGTGGCGGCTCGGGCAAACGTTCAGGCTCGTCGGGTCGGTCGGCGGCGACAGCGGCGCCCGCGCCTCGTGTCGGGTCGCCCGGCTCGCCGGGCTCCCTCGGCTCGCCCGGCCCGTTCGGCTCGCTCGGTTCGCCTCACGGCGCCGGTAGCGACGCCATCGTTACGGTCAGAGGGAGGGAGCCGATTTGGCGGCGGGTCCCGGAGCCTTCGAGCGCGGAGATGCGGCTCCGCCCGCACGGATCGGTCGGGTTTCGGGCGCTGTCGCCCGCGCTTCCCGTGCGGGTAGCGATGGCATCGTTGCGGGCGGCGACATGGTGCGCGAGGCCGACGCGTTCGCCCGCCCGCGCGGCCTCGACCGGCGGCCGACCGGGGCGCGGCGCGCCGCGC
>JBHORC010000008.1:0-56214 GCA_042408445.1 Chloroflexota bacterium | reverse complement strand
GGCGGCCGCATCGCGGCCCGGACCCACCGCGACGAGCGCGGCCGCGCCGGTCGTCGCACCTGCGTGGGCGCCGGCGCCTGCGCCCGCCGCGAGCCGGTCCTCGCCCGTCCCGAGCAGCGCTCCGACCTCGTCCGGCAGCCGGATCATCGCCCGGCCGGCCAGCTCCTGGATCTGCCGCAGCAGCGGCCGCGCGGCCAGCCCGATCGCGATCTCGGCCGCCTGCTCGAGGACCGGCCGTGCCTTCGCCCGGGCGGACCGTCCCTCGCCGGACCCGAGGATCGCCTCGGCCTGATGCCAGCGTGCCTTCGCCCGCTCGTACGGATTCGCGAGCGCCATCCAGCCGTCGGCGACGCGCTGCCAGGTCTCGGCGGTGTCGACGCCCTCGACGCGGTCGCAATGGGCCGCGGCCTGGGCGAGCCAGGCGTCCGCCTCGCGGCGCGACCCCGCGTCCCGCCCCACACCGGACCGCTCCACCGCCGAGCGCGCCGCGGCGACGACCTGGCGGGACCGCGACCGGATCGCGGCGATCGCCCCGAGGTCGCGTCGGAAGCTCGCGTCCGCGGCACCGGCCGCATCGACCTCCGCGACGGTCGCCGCCATCTTCGCGATGAGGCTCCAGTCGCCCGTGTCCTTGACGAGCGCCCAGCCGCGCGCCGCCGCTCGGCCGGCGTCCGCGTGGTCACCCTGCCACAGGGCGAGGGACGCAGCGGCCCGGTAGATCGGCACGGCATGCTGCGCGTCGCTCACCGTCTCGAGACCGACGAGCAGCTGGCCGAGGCTGCGGCCGGCCGCCTCACCGGCATTCCGCTCGATCTCGACGGTCGCGAGCGTGTCGATCGGGCGGGCAAAGGCGCCGGGCGGGCTCCATTCGAGAGCCGTGGCGCTCATGCCGCTCGATTCGGTCCACCGGCCGAGCAGGAACAGCGAGTCCGAGGCGTTGGCCCGAAGGAAGTTGCCGAACACCGCCTCCAGCCCCGCTCGTCGCGACGCCTCGATCCCCTCGTACGCGACGTCGACCGCCTCACCCCGCCGGCCGACGAGATCCAGCACGGTCGTCAGGTTGGCGTAGATCCGGAACAGCTCGTCCAGGTCGCCGCGTCGCTCGGCAATCGCGAGCGCATCGCGCAGCAGGGCGATCCCGGCGTCCGGCCGGTCGCCCCAGCCGAGCGCCACCCCGAGGGTCGTCGTGGCGTGAAGCACGACACCCTCGCCGGCCTCGCCGAGATCGCTCGCGATCGCGATGGCCTCACGGGCGAGTCGCTCGGCGCGATCGAAGGAGCCATCGATCATCCGGGCCTGGCCCAACGCGGCGATGACCGTTGCCCGCTCGATCGTTCGGCGCTTGGGAACGAGATCGACCGCGCGCTCGAATGCGGCCAGGGCGCCGACTCGGTCGCCCGCCGCACGCCGGTACCGGCCGAGCCGCTCGTTCAGCAGCCCGAGCATCATCCGGTCGCGCCGCTCGTCCAGCCGGCTGACGGACGCCTCGATGAACGCGGCCGCGCGGGCCGGGCGGCCCGCCGCGAACGCCGCTTCGGCCGCCCGGATCTGGAGCGGCATCGTCGCCGGACGCTCGGTCGCGTCCAGGTCGCCGCGTCGCCGGCCGGCACCGGCCCGGCCAGAGCGTCGTTCCTCGGACGCGTCCTCCAGGCTGAGGGCCAGCTCCAGGGATTCGAGGGCGTCGCCCGGGGAATGGACCTCCTCCGCAATCGCCGCGGCCTCGGCCGCCGCGGGAACCGCGTGCCCCGGAATCGACGCACCGAGCCAATGGCGGGCCGCCGCGCCGGGGTGGAGCTGGAGGCCCGTCGCGAGCGCCAGGTGGTGGCGACGGCGGGCACGCGGCAGGAGATCCGCGGCCGCCGCGCGGCGGATGTGCTCGTGGCGGAAGGCGAGGCCGTCGCCGTCCTCGACGATGATCCCGTGGAGGACCGCCTCGTCCAGACCGACGCCCAGGTCGGCGTCGAGGTCGCCGTCGCCGTGGCGGGGGCCGGTCGATGAGCGCGGCGGCAGGCGATCGGTGGTGAGCTCGAACGTCGCGGCGGTCTCCACGAGCTCCGCCCGCGTGACCGGCCGACCGGACAGGGCGAGCAGACGCAGCACGCGGCGGCACTCCGGTCCCCGACGGGCGAGCCGCGCAATCACGAGGTCGTCGAACGAGTGGGTCAGGCTGACGTCGCGGACCTCGCGCCGGGCGGCTAGCAGCTCCTCGGCGACGAGCGGCAGGCCGCGGGACCGGTCGGCGACGAGCACCAGCGCGGCAGCGGTCGCGCGCTCGCCCTCGATCGCGTGGATTAGATCCGCGAGCTCCGATCGGCCGAAGGGCTGGAGCTCGAGACGCGTCAGCGAGCCGGTCGGACCGCCAAGCTCGGCGACGAACTGCCGGAACGGATGGTCCCGCGTCAGCTCGTCCGACGCGTAGGTGCCGATGAAGCAGACGTGCTGACGACGGCGGACGCGGGTCAGGAAGCCGACGAGCGCCCGGGTGCCGGCGTCGGCGTCATGGAGGTCCTCGAGGACGACGAGCAGGGGCCGCTCCTCGGCGACGCGACCCAGGACGCCGAGGATCGCCTCCAGCACGCGGCCCTGGCGACGCTCCGGAGCGGTCGTCGTCGGGCGCTCCGGGACGAGGCCGGCGATCGCGCCGCGGTCCCGGATCGCCGGAAACAGTCGGACGAGATCCTCCACGGCCGGCCCCACCAGTCGGACGAGCTCGTCGTCGCTCGCGTGGTCGAGGATCGGCCGGAGGGCGCGGACGATCGGGCCGTACGACTCGTCCGTGCCCGGCCGATACGCCCGGCCCCGAACCGCGCGGAACGGCTCGCTGAGGCCGCCGACCCGCCTGGTGGCCTCGGCCACGAACCGGCTGACTCCGACGCCGCCCGGTCCCTCGATCAGGACGGCCGAGGCGTCACCGCTCGCCGCCGTCTCGAGCGCCGGCGCGAGCCGGACGAATGCCGCGTCGCGACCCACGAACCGCGCGCTGTCCATCGTGGCCGGCATGGAATCCAGTGTACGAGGCGAATCCAGCCGGAGGGCCGCCTCACCGCCGGCGCGGCCATCCATTCGTGCGCTCGGCGCGAGCGGCCGCGCTCGTGCCCTGCCGGATCGCGTGGCATGTCGTCACCACGACGCAAGGTCCCGTGCCGCCGCACCCGGGGACGGGCTTGACCTCGGGCGGATACTCACGCCGTGCCCAGACCGCGCTCGAGCGCGCCCGTCATCCGGACGGACGCTCGGCGCGAACCACCCATCGAGGGAGTCGGGCGCCCAGGACCCGGCTCCGCGACACGAGACGCATGGCGCATCCGCGCCGCACGGAGGACGGGAACTACATGAACAACAACATGAACACGGCCCAGGGTTGGGCGACGCTCGCCGGCGTGGTCCTGATTGCCGCAGGTCTGCTCGGGTTCCTCAACACATCGATCGTCGGCAGCGCGGAGAACGCGCTCGTCCGGACCGACAACGTTCACAACATCGTTCACATCGTCACCGGGCTGATCGCGCTCTACATCGCGTTCGGGCTGAAGGGCGAGCAGCAGGCCAACGGCGTTCTCGGCTTCGGCGTGCTGTACGCGATCATCTTCGTCGCGGTGCTGGTGAGCCCGACCCTGTTCGGGATCTTCTCGGTGCCGTCGAACGCCGCCGTCCATGTGATCCACGCCGCGCTCGCGGTCGTGAGCCTCGCGGTCGGGTACATGGCCCGCAACCAGATGTCCGCGGTCGCTCGCTGACCGGGCGTCCGGCAACCGTCACCGACGGGTCGCGGCATGGCTGATCTGGGTCACGCCAGCCACGACACCGTCGAGGCGATCGCCGCCGCCGTCCTCGTGGTCGGCGGCGGGATCTTCACGGCGCTCTCGTATCGAATGCGGCCGGCCCGCTCCGGGCCGGCCGCATCATCTACCCCTTCGACGTCATCGCGGACCCTTGCCGCGGGCCCTCCCGGTCCCGGTGGCGTCGGCGCCGGACAACGTTCTGATTCGGCCCGCTCCGTCGCGGTGATGATGGCCGCCCTCTCGGCCGGCGCCGCGGCGATCCACCTTGCCGCTGCACCGCCGCACTACGCGGAGCTCGGCGATCTCGGGGCGGGGTTCCTCGCCTCGGCCGCGTTCCAGGCGTGGTGGGCGATCCGCGTGCTCGGCACGCCGTCGCGACGCCTCATCGACCTCGGCATCCTTGTCAACGTCGCGATCATCCTCGCCTGGACGTGGACGCGAAGTGTCGGGCTGCCGATCGGCGAGTTCGCCGGCCGCCCGGAACCGGTCGGCCTGCCGGATGGGGCCAGCATCCTGTTCGAGACCGCGTTGGTCGGGCTGCTCCTGATCCGGCGCGTCGGCCTCGATCGCACCCCGGGCCCGCGTTCGGTCGGTGGCACGCTCGCGTCGGTCGCGGTGGTGCCGGTGCTCGGCCTGGTTCTCGTGCTGACGTCCCTGTCCGCCGTCGCGATCATCGACGGCCTGGATCACGGCGCCGTGCCGGGCGGTCCCGCTCAGGGCCACGTCGCGAACCACTGACCGCCGTCGCGGGTAGGTGCCGCCGCGGGCCTCGGTCGCTCAGGCCATCGTCGGAGGAGTCCCTGGCGCCCTCGCGACTGCCTTTCGCGACGGGCTTCACGGCGAGACTTCAGCCGCGAACGCTCAGGACGTCAGGCGCGGGCGCGGGCCGCCAGGAATGCGCCGAGGGCATCTTCCTCGACCTCGGCCTGCCGGCCGAGCGACGGGGCGTCAGACACGACCTCGCCGAGCGTCATCTTGTGCAACCAGCCCTGCCGGCCGTCCGGACAGAGAACGAGCCAGTAGGCACCGGATCGCTCCAGCAGCTGGACCTCGTCGCCCTGGTCGACGTGCCCGATGTCGGCGGACCGGAGCTCGTCCGGCGCATCAAGCAGCCGAACCGCGCTGTAGCGGATGACGCGTCGTTCGCGGCCCACCACCGCGTCGACGGCACCATTGTCGAAGCTGAGCCGGATCGAGGTCGGCGCCGTTCGCGCCGGATCCGCCTTGCGGGCCTCGATCAGCGACGGCCGGCGCCAACGCGGCATCCCGGCCTCGGCATCGGCGAGCGCCGGCACCAGCGGCGCGCGGACGACCGTGGCGACCGGCGCCGAGAGCGCGGCGGCGATCCCCGGGATCCGGCCGTCGGTGCGCGCGGCGTTCGCGCGGAGCACCTCGTCCGGCGCGGGCGGCTCCTCGTCGCGGCGCTTCTTGCCGAAGATCGCGAACGCAAGGGACATCGTCGTGGCGGCCGTCGTGCCGACAAGCATCGGCAGGGTCGTGGTCACGAACGGCGGTTCGCCCGCGGTTCCGAGGGCGCTCGCCAGGACTCCCCAGCCAGAACCGCCTCCGGTTGTCGGGCCGAGCGGTCCGGCGCCGCCGCCGTTCGTGGCGTCGCCGCCGGATCCATTGGTTCCGCCCGGACCGCCGCCACTGCCATCCGGGCCGCGCCCGTCAGGCCCGACGCCTCCAGTCAAGCCGCCCATCGCGGTCGTGGGGCCACCGTCGCTCGGGGCGGCGGCCGACTCGGACGGATCGGAGCCGGGAGCGCTGCCAGCCGGAGTCGACGGCGCGGCCGTGGCCGCAGGCGTCGGCTTCGGCTTCGCGGTCGCCGCTGCCGTCGGAGCCGGCGTGGGCTGCGCGGTCGGCGCAGGCGTCGGGTGCGGCGTGGGTCGGGGCGTGGGATCCGGGGTCGGGTGCGGAGTCGGGGTGGGAGTCGGCTTCGGCGTGGGTGTCGGGGTCGGCTTTGGGGTCGGGGTGGGCGTCGGCTTCGGCGTCGGTGTCGGCGTCGGCGTGGGACTCGGGCCCGTGATGACGACGTTGCTCAGCGCCGAGACCTCCGCGGTGTGGCCCTCGAGGTCCGTCGCTTCGAATGAGATCGCATACGTGCCCGCCGGCAGTGTCGTGGTCCAGCGGAACGTGACGCCCGTCGTCCAGCCCGTCCCCGAGGAGCTCAGCGGGTGCGCCGTTCCGTTGAGCAGCACGTTCACGTGGTCTGCGGGGATGCCGCTCGTGTTCCGGTAGCGGACGCGGAAGGTGATGGGCGTCGTTGGCGACCCGGCCAGGGGCGTGACTCGGGGGTTCTCCAGGAAGGCCGGGCCCGCGGCTGCCAGGACCGGCCCGACCGTCGCCAGGAGCACGATCAAGGCAGCCCACAGCGCAGCCACCGATGCCGCGATCGACCGCGACGCCGGACGCCGGTTCCGGGATGAACGCGAGATGAGCACGCCGATGATTGCCTCCGCGGCGGGCAGAACGCCCGTGCTGAGGGAACCTTCGGGCCACGATCGGGGAGTCGCAATGGTACGGGTGTCCCACCGCGGATCCTGCCGGAGCGGGACCCGTCCCGGGGGCGCCGGTCGAACCGCTGGGCGATGCGGTGGGGTCCGCGGCGGTCGATGGGTCGGACGGCGCGAACACGTGACCCGATGGGGTCATTCCCACGGCGGCCGCGTGGCGCGAGGATCACGACGTGCAGTTGATCGCCTCACCCCGCGTTGCCCGTCCCCCGCTCGGCGCCATCGTGATCGGCGTCGCTGTCGGGCTCGTCCTGCTCGTCGGCGGGCTCGTCCTCGCCTGGCTGACGTTCACGACTCCGGTCGTGAGCCGGCTCGCGCCCACGACGATCCGTGCCGGCCTGCCCCAGATCGCGTTCGGTGGCCTCGTCTGGGGGATCGCGCTCGTGGCGCCGACCCTCTTCGCGATCGTCGGCGCCTGGCGCCTCAGCCGGGTCGTCGGCGCCCTGACCGCGCGACCGCCCGACCGAGCGCTGACCCTCGCCGCGCACGCGCTCGGCGACGAGTACCACGCTGCAAGCGACGTCCGCCTCCCGGAGGGACGGCTGATCCCCAATCTGGTCGTCGGGCCGTTCGGGCTCGCGGTCGTCGCGGAGCTGCCGCCGGCACGGTTCGTCCGGCGGACGGGGACGAGCTGGGAGTTCCGCCGACCCGACGGTCGCTGGGCGCACATGGAGAACCCTCTCGAGCGCACCGCCCGGGATGCCGAGCGGGTACGCCGCTGGCATGGCGCGGCGGAGCGCGACTACGTCGTCCGGGTGTACGCCGCGGTCGTCTCGACCGATCCGGGTCTGGAGCGGACGGGCGCCTGCGCCGTCGTCACGCCGGAGCAGGTCTCCGCGTGGCTCGCCTCGCTGCCGCCGGCCCGGTCGCTGTCCGCCGATCGGCGGGCCGAGGTCGTCGAGCAGGTCCGCGCGCTGATCTAGCGCGACACCGAGGCGCGGAGGCGGGCGCGGCAGCGCGGACAGGACTGCCGGAGCTGGTAGGGGAGCCAGGACTCGAACCTGGAACCAGCGGGATATAAGCCCGCAGCTCTAACCGTTGAGCTACTCCCCCGTTGGCGGATCCTAGCGCCGACCGACGGGGGGCGCGACCGTCAGTTGTCGGACTGGCCCAGGATTCGACCGGCGAGCGATCGAAGGGTGAGGGCTCGGGGCCGCAGGATTCCATCCCCGTCCGCACCGCCTTCGCGGGGATTCGAGCTGGCCGCAGCCGCACCGAACGGGCGCGCCGCCAGGCCGGTCAGGAGCTCGAGGTCCTCCTCGGTCCGGACGGCCTCGATCGGGAGATCGTCGGGATCGAAGGGTCGGGGCGTCTCGGCTGCAACCGTGGCAGGCCGGGCGTAGGCAGGGGCGCCGTACAGCTTCGGCAGCGCGACGTGCTGCTGCTCATCCATCGTCACGGAAGCGACCTCGTCTGATCGGCCGGGGGGCCCGACGCCGGGGATGATATCGGCGCGAGGGTAACGCGGAATGGTACGGATGGGCCAGACGCGGACCCGCCGAATGGGCCCGAAGTGGTGCCAGCGCGCACAACAATCCGGCCGTCTCGGGCGTTGTCGCCAGCGCGCGCCGGGTGGTTGACCGCCGCTCGCCGCGCACGCCACTCGGCGCGCCGCGCCCCGCGTCGGCGAGCTAGCCGATCAGCGGCTCCAGGATCTGGACGACGACCACGAGCACGAGGTAGGTCACCGGGACCGCGGCGAAGAAGCCGAGCGCCGCGCTCCACGGGGATCGCCGGACCTCGTCACCCGCGCCGCGGGGCTGCGGCACAACGAGCCACGTGACGACGCTGCCCACGACCAGGACGACGACGACGTCGATGACGAGGTACAGGGTCCGGAGGTCGCCGCCCGGCAGCACCGCGCCGTGGCGCAGCGCGACGTCGTAGCCGAGATACCCGACGCCGAGAACGATCGCGACGACGAGGCTGGAGAGGACCGCCCGAACGACGGGCCGCGGGGCGTGCCGGAACTGCCGCCAGCGAACCTCCACCTCCGACCGCCGACGGACCTTGGGCGGTCGAGCCGGAACCGTCACTCGCCCTGTCCCAGGATCTGGATCCGCGGCCGCTTCGGGAGGGTTTCCGGCGTGTGGGCGGCGAGCAGCTCGACGACCGTCGCGACGCGCTCGATCTCCTCGGCGGTCGTGAAGAACCCGATGCTGAGCCGGATCGCGTTCAGCGGCAGGATCGTCCGTGCGATCGTGAAGCTTCGGCCGGCGATCTCGTCCAGCGCCGCGCTTGCGTCCCAGCCGCCGATCCGGAACGTGACCATGGTCGCCATCGCGTCTCGCGGCGTCAGGAGCTCGACGTTGTCGATCGCTGCGAAGCGGTCCGCGGCAGCGCGGGCCATCGCCATGCCGCGGGCGTGGATCCACGGCAGCCCGACGTACATCGACAGCCAGCCGCAGCTCCGACCCAGGCCCGTGATCCCGGGCCGGTAGTGCCCGCTGTCCTCGAAGCGGCGGGCGTCGGACCAGGGGACGGCTTCGGTCGGCGAGAGCCGCTCATACGTGAACCAGCTTGCGTTCGAGACGCGGCCCGCCGCGACCGCCGCGGGCGACGCCCAGAGCGCACCGGTGCCCTCGGGGCCCAGGAGCCATTTCTGGCCGGGGATCGAATAGAACTCGACGCCGAGGTCGGTCACGTTGACCGGGATGGCCCCGGCGGATTGCGCACCATCGACCGCGACGACCGCCCCGCGGTCGTGGGCCACGGCGGCGATCCGCTCGATCGGCAGGACGGCGCCGGTCGTCCACAGGACGTGCGACAGCGCGACGAGCCGGGTCCGGGCCGGCATGGTCGCGTCGAAGGCCGCGACGATTCCGTCATCGTCCCCGCCGCCGCCGACATCGACGACGACGAGCTCCGCACCGGTTCGCGCCGCGGCGGCGTGGACCGGGCCGAGGGCGCCGGGATGCTCGGCCTGGGTCGTCACGATCACGTCGCCCTCGTGAAGGTCGAGCGACCAGATCGCGGCGTTCATGCCGCCGGACGTCGCATGGGTGATCGCGATCTCGTCGACGTCGCCACCGAGGACCGCGGCGACCGCCGCCCGCGCCTCCGCGAGCCGCTCCAGGAACAGATCCCAGTAGTCGAGCGCAGCCCGTCCGATCCGCAGCTCGTACTCGATGATCTCGGCCATCGCCGCGGCAGTCTCCGCCGGCATGGGCCCGACGGAGCCCGTGTTCAGGTAGATGCCGGCGCCGAGGGCGGGAAGCGCCTCGCGGATCGCGGCCAGCTTCTCGTCGTCGGGCAGGAAGGGCGCGACCACGCCCGTATGATATCGGCGATGTCGTCGCCTCCCGCCGGTCGGCGGCTCCCCCGGACGCGCGCTCCCGGCGGGCTCGCCAGGCCGGAGCTGCTCGCCTCGACCGACTGGCTGGCCGATCAGCTCGGACGGCCGGAGGTCCGGATCCTGGACGTCCGCTGGCGGCCGGACGGCAGCGCCCACGAGGTCTGGGCGACGGGCCACATCCCGGGCGCGGTGTTCGTCGACTGGCGCGCCGAGCTGACCGATGGCGGCGAGTCTGGCGAGACGCTCCTGCTCGCCGGTCCGGAGCAGGTCGCGCAGACGCTCGGCCGGGCGGGCGTGGGGGACGGGACGACCGTCGTCGTCTACGACGACACCGTGAGCCTCTTCGCGGCACGGGTGTGGTGGAGCCTCCGGGTGTACGGCCTCGAGTCCGTCCGCGTGCTCGACGGCGGGTTCCCCGCCTGGCAGGAGGAGGGCCGACCGATCTCGAACGCGGTCGCCCCGCCGCCACCCGCCCACTTCACGCCGCGCGCCCAACCGCGGATGCGCCTCATCACCGCCGACGTCCGGGCGCTGCTGTCGTCACCCGAGGTGACGTTGCTGGATGCGCGCGCCCCGGCCGAGTACCGCGGCTTCGAGGGCACGACCAAGCGGCTCGGGCACATTCCCGGTGCGGTGAACGTTCCCGTCGGGGCGATGACGCGGCCGGGCAGCCAGCACTTCCGGATGGGCGACGAGATCCGCGATCAGCTGCTCCGGGCGAACGTCGCCCGCGGCCGCCGAATGGTCTGCTACGACGGCTCGGGGATCGCGGCCGCGAAGCTCGCCTACGCGCTCACGCTGCTCGGCCACGAGGACGTCGCGGTCTACGACGGCGGTTGGGCCGAATGGGGCAACCGATTGGATCTGCCGGTCGATCGATAGGCGGGCCGGCCCGTGGGCCGGCGGCGGCGCTCTCCTCCGAAATATGAACGCTGGTGATATCGCGCAGCCCTGGACGACATCGGGGGCCCGCGCCGAGCGATCGCGGCGGGTTCCCTACCCACGAGCGTGCGACGCCGCGCGGGTAGCGCAACGTGGCAGAGCCGCTTCTCGGGCCTAAGGCGCTCGAATACGACGGGCACTCATCCGCCGGCGGCCTGGCAGGGTCAGCCGGCGCCCCGCGCTCCCTCACACCGCGAGGCCGGGCTGTCGCGGCAAATATCGACACCATCGCTAGCCGCAGCGGATCCGGCCGGTCAGGGCGCCGCGGCGCTCCGATCCCTGGGCTCCCGGAGCGTGGATCGTGCTCAGCTCGAGAGTTCAGGTCGCCCGTCGCGACCGCTATGCCTCTCCACCCTGCAGAGATAGCGATGGCGTCGATATCGGGCCAGGCAAGGGGCCACGCGGCTCGCGCGCCCACGACGGTCCGCACGCGCCCGAGACCCTACGAGCCCTCGGCGCTCTCCCCCGAACGGTCCAGCCCGGACCACGGGTCCACCTCGCGGTGCGGTGCGAGGATCTGCGCTCGGTAGTGGTTCACCGCGAGCATCGGCGCGGTCTTGCGCGCTTCGCCGACGGTATCGGACCAGTAGGTCGCGTCGGTCACGGGAACGAAGCGCCCGGTCAGCTCGGTCAGCGCCACCGCGAGGCGACGCTCCGGCAGGATGTGGATCTGGCCGAGGATCCGGAAGGGCGGGATCGAGATCATCGCCTGCTCGGGGATCTTCGGCGTCCGCAGATCGGGCCGCGGCTGGACCTCCGCGTCGACGACGGCGAAGAGCACGGCCTGGAGGTTCACCTGGGCGTAGTCGCTGCGGGTGGTCACGGAGCGCGATCCGTACTCGTCGACGACGACGTCCGACAGCACGAGGAACTCCTCGTCTGCGTGGTTCAGGACGTCCGAGATCCGAACCTGGCGCGATCGGATCTGGCCGCGGATCACGAAGCTGTCCGTGTAGAGCGTGAGCGGAACGACTGCGGGCTCGCCACCGATCAGGTCGAACATCGCCGTCAGGATAGCGCCGGACCCGCCGCCGAATCGCCGCCGGCGTGGACCGGACGCGCCACTCGGCTACGTTCTGGCGCCCGCCGTCACCAGCTGTTCGGCGCCGTGCTGCAGCCCCTCGTAGAGCGCGCCGACCGTCTCGAGCGTGTCGATCTCGACCGCCGACTTGTCCAGCCGGAGGTTCGCAATCCGGGGGAAGCGGAGCGAATACCCGGACTGGTGCCGACGGGAACGGACGATCACGTCGAACGCGACCTCGACGACGACCGTCGGCTCGACCTGCCGATACCGGCCGAAGCGCGCGATCGTGTGCTCCTCGAACCAGCGCGTCATCTCCGCGATCTCGGCGTCGGTCAGGCCGCTGTAGGCCTTGCCGATCGTCACCAGCCGCTCGTTCTCCGTGTCGCGGACCGCGAACGTGTAATCGCTGAGGACGCCGTGCCGCTTGCCGTGGCCGACCTCGACCCCGACGACGACGCAGTCGATCGTCGCGAGCGCCTTCTTCATCTTCAGCCAGCCGAGGCCGCGCCGGCCCGGCGAGTAGATCGACCGCGGGTCCTTGACCATCAGGCCCTCGTTGCGGCGCTCGCGGGCGCCGCGGAACGCCTCCTCGAGACCGTCGACCGAGTCGACCGAGGCGAGGTGGCTGAGCGCGAAGACGCCGCCCTCGTCGGCGAGCGGCAGGCCCAGCGCCTCGAGACGACGCCGCCGCTCCGCGAGGGGCTCACGGAGGAGCGGCTCGACCGCGTCGGGCTCGGGATCGAGCTCGGGCACGGGCACGGGCACGGGCAGGGCCACGGGCACGGCTTCGAAGCCCACGCCGGCCGTCGCGGTCCGCGGCGGATCCAGGCCAAGCGCGTCGAACGCCACGTAGATCACCGGCACCTCGGCCCGGATCGCAGCCGATGGCGACTTGCGACCGAGCCGTGCCTGGAGCGCGATGAAGGGCAGGACGGTCCCGTCCCGGTAGGCAAGGATCTCGCCGTCCAGGATCCCGTCCCAGCCGAGACCGCGGGCGCCCTCGACGATCTCCGGGAACTGGTTTCCGATCTCGTGCAGGTCCCGCGAATACAGCCGGACGTCGTCGCCGTGACGATGGAGCTGGGCCCGGATCCCGTCGTACTTGTCCTCCACCCAGACCGGCGACCCGAGCCGCCGCACGATCTCGGCGGCGTCCTCCGCGGGCGAGGCGAGCATGAACTTGATCGGGTGGAAGAGCGCGAGGCTCGCTTCGGCGAGGCGATCGTCTCGGGCGAGCTCGGCCATCCGGCCGATGTCGCCGGTGAGCATCCCGGCCCACTTCACGTCGTCGAGCGGTCGACCGAACGCCCGCGCGATCGCCGCCTCCACGAGACCCTCGCGCAGCCCGATCCGGAGCTCGCCGGAGAGGACTTTGACGATGTACTTCGCCGTCAGCGGGTCGGATCGGGCCAGCAGCCCGCGGAGGATCTCCCCCTTCGCCGCCGGCCCGGAGGCCACCTCGATCGCGCTGTACGCCGCCGCGACGTCCTCGAGCGTCGGCGCCACGGCCGGGTCGGGGTCGTGGCCGGCCTCGGCGAGGACGTCGGCCACAGCTCGCCCCAGGTCGGACGAGCGATCGTAGGCCTCGGCGAGGTGCGTGCGGGGGACGCGGGCCAGATCCGTGACGGTCGTCGCGATCGCCGACCAGCCGAGACCGGCCGCCCGCTGGTCGGCCTCCGGAAACGGCCGACCGGTGAGGAAGACGACGGCGATGGGCAGCTCGTCGGCGGTCAGCGTGGCGAGGTAGTCGGCGAGGAGCGAGGTCTTCTCGGAGGTCCGCGTCGTGGCTGCAACGCGCTCGGCGACCTCGCTCCAGCGACGCATGCCGGCGATGGTATACCGTCCCTCCGATGGCCCCCCGACGCTGGTTTCCCGACTTCCTGACGGGGGAACGCGTCGTCCTCCGCCGGCACGTCGCCGAGAACATCCGGGCGTTCCAGCGCTGGTATTCGGACCCCGACGTCGTCCGCCTGACGCGCTACCAGGACGGGCCGATGCGGCGCGACGAGATCGATCGCTTCTTCGCCGCCCGGGCGCTCGGCGCGGACTCGCTGTCGATGGCGGTGCATGTCCGTGACACGGATCGGCTCATCGGCACGTGCGCGCTGTCACAGCTCGACAGCGACAACGGCTCGGCGCTGTTCCACATCACGATCGGCGAGAAGGACGCGTGGGGCCACGGCTACGGGACGGAGGCGACCCGCCTGATGATCGGCCACGCGTTCGAGGGCCTGGGCCTGCACCGCGTCGCGCTGAGCGTCTTCTCCTTCAACGAGCGGGCGATCCGCGCGTATCGATCGGTCGGGTTCGTGGTCGAGGGGCGTGCCCGCGAGGCGATCTGGCGGGACGGCCGCTGGTGGGACGAGATCTCGATGAGCCTCCTCGATGCCGACTGGACCGCGATGCGGCCGCCGACGCCCATGCCCGGTCACGTCGCGACCCCACGTCCCACCTCGGGCGCGTCCGGGAATCCAGGGATGCCGGCGACGACGACCGTCCGCCAGATATCCACGGGAGCGGAGGCCGAGTCGATGGGACGTCGATCGTGAGCAGCACGGGACCGCGCGCCGACGCGGCCCGGGCCGAGGTGCGGGAGCTGATCAACGCCAAGGGTCACGTCGTCGACAACGCCCGCGGGGCAATTGCGCGGCTGGATGCCGCGTTTGACGCGGGCGACCTCCAGCGGACGCCGCAGCTGATGCTGTTCCTCGCCGATCTCGGGCCGGCGCTCGAGCAGGACGAGGGTCAGAAGCTCGGCGGCAAGAGCGCCGAGGCGGCGCGGTTCATCCTCAGGGCAGTCGACCGGGAGCTCGATCGGGCCTGAGCGTCAGTTGCTGGTCCGGGCCGCCGTCGACCGAGCCGGCGTCCCCTTCCTGACCGGAACGACGATCACCCACCGTCCGTACCAGGCCGAATCCGTCGATCGGGTGGAGCTCGGCTGGGTGCCGGGCGTGTACGGGTCGTCGTATGGGCTGTCCGTCTGGACATACGGCCGGAAACGATAGGTCGGCCCGCCGCTCAGCAGGGCGCCCCGGGTGATGAACTGGTTGGCGATGTGGTCGGATCGGAGCGGGTCGGAGATCCAGAAGCCGTTGACGACGAAGTCGGACGACGTCGCGGGGTCCTCGCCGGTCACGCTGTAGCCGGAGAACACCTGGGCGTGCTGGCCGCCCCACGCCAGGACGCCGACGGGCTTGTGGTACTTCGCGATCGCCCGGGCGATCGCCTTCAGGGCGCCATCGAAGGTGCCGTACGACCGGACCTCGTAGACGCGGCGGGCCGGATCGACCATCGCGTCCGGACCCCAGCCGAAGTAGTTGAGGGCGTTCCGCCAGCCGTTCGCGTCGGAGCCGAGGGCACCCGCGGCGAGCGTGTCGTGGTTCCGTTCGAACGCGAGGATCGAGGTCATGTCCCGGATGTCCGCGGGGTTCGGGCTCTTCTGCGTGCGGGAGACCCTCCACTGGAACCCGTTGCCGCCGGTTCCGGCGAGGGCCGTGTAGTTCAGCATCGTCATCGTCGCGGCGGCGGTGCAGGCGGTGTAGTAGGGATCCTGGTAGAGGAACCCTCCCGTCCGGTACACGTTCCAGCGCCAGAGGCTCGTGCCGCGGACGGTCGCTGGGGCGACCGCCGTGAGCAGGAGCAGGACGGCGACGAGGATGAGCGCGCGTTGACGCCTCAACGATCGATCTCCTCCCCCGGGACGTCGGTGAGCGAGTCCCGGTCAGTCTGTGTCGCGAGGCCACTGAGCATGGCGCATCGCGTCGGATCGACCAATCGACCGATCGTACCGGCTTCGGCACCGGCCGTGGGGACCGATGGCGCAGCCCCTTCGGCCCACCCATCGCCACCCGCAAGTACCGCTGTCGCAGCCACTTGACTCTCCACCTGCCCGAGGCTTCAGGATGGCCGACGTGGACGACGAGCTCCTCTCGATCGGACGGTTCGCCCGGCTCGCCGGGCTGAGCGTCGGTGCGCTTCGCCATTACGACGAGGCGGACCTGCTGCGGCCGGCCGACATCGATCGGTTCACGGGCTACCGCCGATATCGGCGGGCCCAGCTCGAGGCTGCCCGGACGATCGCCCGTCTGCGCGACCTGGAGCTGCCGCTCGACGAGGTACGGGCCGTCCTCGCGATCGATGACGCCGCGGAGCGTCGCCGGCTGATGGCCGCCCACCGCGCCCGCATCGACGCGCGTGTCAACCGACTCACCAGGCTGCTCCACGTCGTGGGGCGCATGAGCGATGGGAAGGATCCGATCATGACGAACACCACGGCCGATCCGACGGCCGCGACGATGGTCGAGCTGGACGCCGCCACGGAGCGCCAGCTCGCGGTCGATCTCTACAACTCCACCTGGAGCCTGATCGAGAAGGCCGATCGGACACCGGCCGAGACCGACGAGCTCATCCACCGCGCCCACGCCTCGCGCTGGCACTGGGCACGGGTGGGAGCGGCAGTGAACCTCGCCCGTGGCGAGTGGCTCTGCTCCCGCGTCTACGCGACGCTCGGGCGGGGTGAGCCGGCTCTCTGGCACGCTCGGCGATGCGTCGAGATCAACGAGGCGCTCGCGCCGGATCAGCGCGAGTCGTGGGACCTGGCGGGCGCGTACGAGGCGATGGCGCGAGCCTCGTTCACGGCCCGTGACCCGGCGAGCGGCGCGCTCTGGAAGGCCAAGGCGACGGCAGCGGTCGAAGCGATCGAGGACGCGGACGACCGCCTGCCGATCGCGCAGGACCTCGCCACGCTGCCCGGCTGAGACCCGAACTGCCGACGGCTCGCTCCGCAGCTCGCCCACGGCGCTTCCGTCGTCGCCGAGCGCGGGCGAGCCGCCTCGTCGGGTCCTCCCGTAGACTGGGACGTCCTGATCCCCCTGCCCGAGGACCCGATCCGATGAGCCCAGTGAAGTTCGGAATCCTGCTCTGGAACCAGGCCACGAGTTGGCCTGACTACGCGACTGCGGTTCGCCGCGTCGACGAGCTCGGCTACGAGCACCTCTGGGCGTGGGACCACCTCTACGCGATCTTCGGGGACCCGTATCAGCCGATCTTCGAGGGCTGGTCGAGCCTCGTCGCGGCCGCCGGACTGACGAAGCGGGCCCGGCTCGGGCTGCTCGTCGGCGCGAACACGTTCCGGAACCCGGGCCTCGTCGCGAAGACCGCGGCAACGCTCGACCACGTCAGCAACGGCCGGGCGATCCTCGGCATCGGCGGGGCGTGGATGGAGCCGGAGCATCAGGCCCACGGGATCGAGTTCGGGACCGGCTTCGGGCAGCGGCTCGACTGGCTCGACGAATCGGTCGCCGCGATGCGCGGCGTCCTCGACGGCGAGGAGGTCACCTCGCCGGACGGCGGTCACTACCGCTTCGACGGGCTTCGGCATCAGCCGCGCCCCATCCAGGCGCACCTGCCGATCATGATCGGCGGCTCCGGCGAGAAGAAGACGCTCCGGACGGTCGCCCGCTACGCCGACATGTGGAACGCGATGGGCAGCCTCGAGAAGATGACCCACAAGATCGATGTGCTTCGCCAGCACTGCGAGGCCGTCGGTCGCGACCCGTCGGAGATCGAGTTCACGCTCGGCATCAAGGCCACGATCCGGGACAGCGAGGCCGAGGCGGACCGCGTCTGGAAGGCCGCGATGGAGCACAACCGGACGCCCCTGTCGAACCTCGAGGGTGACGACACGTTCTGGAACGGGACCGCCGAGCAGCTCGCCGAGAAGCTCGCGCCGTATGTCGAGCTCGGGTTCCGGACGGTGATCTCGGAGCAGCCGGCGCCGTACGACGACGAGACGCTGCAGCGGCTGATCCGGGAGGTCGGGCCGCTCGTCGACCGGGGGTGACGACGGGCGGTCGCCGGCAGCCGTCGATCGGAACGGCGGTCGGACGACTGATCGCGGTGTTCGATACCGGCGAGGGCGCCGCTGCGGCGCGCGCCGCCCTCGTCGAAGCGGGCGTTGCCGCGGACGCGATCGAGGAGTTCGCGGGTGCCGAAGCGGCGACCGCGTTCGACCCGACCGGCGGCCGTCGCGGAATCGCCGGGCGGCTGTACCGGATCCTCGAGTTCAGCTGGGCAGATCAGGCGCCGGACTTCGCCTGGTACGAGGCCGCGATCCGGGAGGGTCGGGTCGTGCTCAGCGTTCGGGTCCGCGGCCAGCGCCATGTCGCGCACGCGGCGCGGATCGTCACCGAGCACGGCGGACATTTCATCAACCACTTCGGCTGGTTCGAGACCCAGGAGCTCGCCCGGTGGCGCGGTCCGGAGCCGGACGTGCCCGGGTTCCTCCGTCGCTGAGGCGAGTCCGAGCTATTCGGGCAGCAGGTCGGGCTGCCGGAGGTTGAGCGCGATCGAGGTCGCGTCGACCCGGGCCGCGTAGGTCAGCACGACGCCGCGGGGGACGGGGACGAGGTCGCATCCCGTCCGCGGCGCCGGCGCGACGTCGAGGCTGCCGATCTCGACGGTGAGCGTGGCCTGCACGTCGCACACCGTGCCGATCCAGCCGACGACGACGGTCCGATCGCCCAGCCCGGCCGTCGCGATCGAATCGTCCGTGCTCACGTCGATCGCCCGGAGCTCGGCATCGGTCGCGGCGCGCCAGCTCGTCACGACGCCGGGCGTGCCGACGATGTCGACCGTCATCGACCGATCGGCAAACGGAACGTGCACCGTGCCAATCGGACTGAAGGAAGGTTCGGGTGTCGCGGGCGCGTCCGAGGACGCGGTGTCGGAGCCCGCGGAGGGCGGGACCGCCGCCGGTGCTCGCGACGCTGAGGCCTCGCAAGACGCGACCGCCGAAGCAGCATCTCCCCCGGTGCGCGCTGGCGTCGGCGTCGGTCCGGGCGCACTGCACCCGGAGACGATCACGAGCGCGGTGATCGCGACGGCCGCTCCCGTCATGTTCCTTCGCATCAACCGTCTCATCCGCCCGTCTCGACGATGCCCGCGCCACGACCGTGACGCCCGCATGGCGACGAACGATCCTACGTTCGCACAGGCGTCCGCTCGTACAGCCTCCGCGACCAGAGGATGCTCAGCACCGAGACACCGACACACCACCCGATCGCGATCAGGCCGCGGTCGCCGATCGGCGTTCCGAGCAGCAGGCCGCGGAGCGTCTCGATGATCGGCGTGAAAGGCTGGTTCTCGGCGAACCAGCGGAGCCCGTCGGGAAGCGATGACGTTGGCACGAAGCCGCTTCCGAAGAACGGCAGCAGCATCAGCGGCATCGGCAGATTGCTCGCCGACTCGACGCTCTTCGTGACGAGTCCGAGCGCGACCGCGAGCCATGTCAGGGCGAAGGTCGCGAGGATCAGCAGGCCGAGCGCCGCGAGCCACTCGATCGGCCCCGTGGTTGGTCGGAATCCGAGCAGGACGCCGACGACCGTCACGATCGCGAGCGCGGCGAGGGTCTGCAACCCGCTTCCCAGGACATGACCCGCGAGCACGGCGGCGCGGGCGATCGACATCGTCCTGAAGCGGACGATGATCCCCTCGGCCATGTCCATCGCCACCGAGATCGCGGTTCCCTGCGCGGCGCCGGCAACGGTCATCAGCAGGATCCCCGGGATCACGTAGGCGATGTACTCCGCCCGACCGCCGGAGGTGCCGCCAAGGCCGGCCCCGAGCGTCCCGCCGAAGACGGAGACGAACAGCAGGAGCACGACGACGGGGATCGCCGCGATGAAGAGCGGCAGGCTCGGATAGCGCCGGATGTGGCGAAGGTTCCGGCGGAACATCGTCGCCGTGTCGGCGAGGACGTAGGAAGAGGCGATCATGGGACGGGCACCTTCTCGCTGTCGGGGGTCGCGGTGAGGGAGAGGAACACGTCCTCGAGGTCGGCCGTGTGGACCGACAGGCCGTTGGCCTGGATGCCTGCGCCATCGAGCGTCTCGAGGAGCGATCGGAGCGATCGGACGTCGCCGTCGCTCGGGACCCGGAGCGCCAGGCCATCGTCGTCGCGGGTCGCGTTGGCGAGGAGCAGGCTCGCTCGTTCGAGCTCCGACGCATCGGCGAACTCGAAGCGGACGTGGGCTCCGGGGACGAGCCGCTTCAGCTCGTCCGGCGAGCCGACGGCGGCCACGCGGCCGTGGTCGAGGACCGCGATCCGATGCGCAAGGCGGTCGGCCTCCTCGAGGTGCTGGGTCGTGAGGAAGATCGTCACGCCGTCCGCGACGAGCTCCCGGATGATGTCCCACATCCCGCGCCGGCTCCGCGGGTCGAGACCCGTGGTCGGCTCATCGAGGAAGATGATCCGCGGGTCGCCGATCAGGGTCATCGCCAGGTCGAGTCGGCGACGCATGCCACCGGAGTACGTCTGGACAGGCTTGCGGGCCGCATCGACGAGGTCGAACCGGGTGAGCAGCTCCGCGACACGAGCGCGACCGGCCGCGCGGGGCAGATGGCGAAGATCCGCCATCAGGTGCAGGTTCTCCTCACCGTTCAGGACGCCGTCGACCGCGGAGAACTGACCCGTCACGCCGATCACCCGCCGAACGGCCGCGGGATCGCGGCGGACGTCGTGCCCAGCGACCTCGACCACGCCGTCGTCCGGCTCGAGGAGCGTCGAGAGGATCTGGACCGTCGTCGTCTTGCCCGCGCCGTTCGGCCCGAGCAAGGCAAAGACCGTTCCAACGGGGACCTCGAGGTCGATACGGTCGAGCACGAGATTCGTGCCGAACGACTTTCGGAGGCCGCTCACCCGGATCGCGGCGGGGACTCCGGCGTTCATGGGACCACGTCCGTGCAGACGGCGCCGAGTGGATCCGGCCGCGTCTTGCTGTTGGTCGCCGCCGGCGGAAAGGCCCGCCGCCATCCAGCGGCTGGGTCAGATGTCGAGATCCTCGACCGGCGGCTGCTGGACGGTGCCCGCCACGATGTCGTAGAGCTGTGGCGGGACGCGCTCGCGAAGCTGGTCGAGGTTGTCGAGCACCTCGAGGGTCGACTGACCCGGTGACGAGCCGTAGCTGAGGTTCCCGACGCCGAGATAGCCGCGCCAGCCGGCGGGCTTGCCTTCGTCGTTGACCATCGTCCAGTCCGGGCTCCGCTCCACGTGGAGGACGAGCTTGCCGGTCCGGCTCCGGTAGACGCGGAAGGTCTCGGCTTTGCTTCCCGACATGTTGGCCCACTCACCCAGGAAGAGGCCGCTGAAGCGGACCTTGCGGAGGGCCCGCCCCAGGCCGACACGGACGGTGATCTCGTCGAAACCTTCTCGTCGACCTTCCTCGACATCGACGTAGCGACGAAGCGCGCGGGCGATCGCCGACGAGAGGTTGCCGCCGGCGAGCTCCTGCGCCCGCTGGTAGATGGCGAGGTCAGATTCGGAGACGTAGATCGTCTTGTTCGGCACGTTCGCATCGTAGTCCTCTGGCTCTGGCATCACTATACGTAGGAGTATACGTATATGCGGGAGATGTCAAGGGCCGGGAGCGATTGCGGTGCGGGAGGGGCCTAGCCGGCGACGGCGGTGAGGATGCCCAGGATCTCGGTTCTGGACGGCAGCCGCGGGCTGTTGTTCATCGCGGCGTCCTC
Source organism: Chloroflexota bacterium (assembly GCA_042408445.1). Classification (GTDB taxonomy): domain Bacteria; phylum Chloroflexota; class Limnocylindria; order Limnocylindrales; family CSP1-4; genus CF-46. Next base: position 35,130 of record JBHORC010000008.1, on the reverse strand, counting down.
GATCGCGTCCTGGGCGACCGTGTCGAAGGTCTCGGGCGGGAGGCCGAGCGCGGCGAGGGTCCGCCGCTGGCCGACGCGATGCAGGAGATCGTCGAGCGCCTGGATGCCGGCGGTGGCAGCAGCGGCCTCCGGGTCCGCCGGAGCCGCGACGCCGAAGGCGATCGCCATCAGTGCCAGCTCGCGCGATCGGACCGGCAGATACGTGGTCAGGACCTCCGGCATCACGGTCGCGAGGGCCGTTCCGTGCGGCAACCGGCCGCGCGTTCCGAGGGCGTGTCCGATCGCGTGCACCGCCCCCACGCCGGTCCCCGTCTGCTGGCCGACGCCGGCGTAGTGCGCGGCGAGGAGCATCCGGCTGCGCGCCTCCAGGTTCGACCCGTCCTCGACCGCGATCGGCAGCCATTCAGCGACCGTTCGCACGGTCCCGAGCGCGATCGCCTCCGCGAGCGGGTTCGGGTTCCGCGACAGCAGGGACTCCAGCGAGTGGGTAAGAGCATCGACACCGGTCGCGGCGGTCGGTGCCGGTGGCAGGCCGAGGGTCAGCTCCGGATCGAGAATGGCGACCCGCGGGAGCACGCTTTCGTGCCCGACGTATCCCTTCCGGCCGATCGACTCGTCCGTGATGACGCCGTACGTGTTCGTCTCGGCTCCCGTGCCGGCCGTCGTCGGGATTGCGACCACCGGAATGCCGGCGACGAGCGCTTCATCGTGGTAGCCAAGTGCCATGACATCACGCTGATTGGGCGCGTGCAGGGCGATCGCCTTGGCCGAGTCCATCGCCGAGCCGCCACCCAACCCGACGACCACGATCGTCGGTCCGGCGGCCGGATCACTGCCGAGGAGGGCCCGAAGCCGCTCGGAGCCGCGAAGGATCGAGGCCGTGCCGGGGTTCGGCTCGACGCCGTCGAAGACCTCCGCCTCGATGCCGGCGTCGCGAAGCAGGTCGGCGACGCGCCCGGCGACACCGGACCCCACGAGCCCCGCGTCCGTGACGACGAACGCCGCGTCGGCGCCGAGCGACTGGAGGATCGCGGGCAGCTCGCGGACGACGCCGGCACCGAACCGCGCCCGGTCGCGGGCAACGATCTCGATCTCGCGGGTCGCGTAGCCGGCCGGTCCGGCCGACGCCCCGGATGTTCCGCCGGTCTCGATCATCGGATCTCCAGCACTCGGTCAGCGCTCGTGTCGCGGCGGACCGTCAGCCAGCGGCGGCAGCCCGCGCCGTGGAACCAGCGCTCGGTCGACGGGCCGGTCGGGTTCTCGAAGACCCAGACCTCGTCGACGTCGCGCGCATCGGGATCGGTCAGCCAGTCCGGGATCGGTCGGCGCTCGCCGCCGAAGGTGAACTCGTCGAGGGGACGGCGACCGCAGTTCGGGCAGTCCAGCTCGTGCATCAGCGCGTCCCCGCCGATGCCTGGTCGGCCATCGCGAGATCGCGCCCGAACCGATCGAGCCCGAACGGCCGGATCAGCTCGGGGGTCCGGCCCGTCGCAATCAGCTCCGCCATCGCCTCACCACCAGCCGGGATCGCCTTGAACCCCCAGGTCCCCCACCCCGTCGTGATGAGGAACCCGTCGACGCCGGTCTCGCCCATGATCGGGCTGAAGTCGACCGAGATGTCGCACAGCCCCGCCCACGTCCGCAGGATCCGCATCGGGCGCAGGAACGGCAGCAGCATCGTGATCTTGTAGGCGTAGCTTCGGAGCGCGTCGAACGAGGAGACGCGCGAGAACGACGGCTGGCTGTCGTACTCCGCCCCGATGAGCATCTGGCCGCGCTCCGTCTGGGACACGTAGCACGCGAGCTCGTTGGAGGCGACGATCTTCTCGAGGCCCTGCTCGAAGTCGTTCGTGACGAAGGCGTGGAGCGGATGCGTCCGGACGGGAAGCCGGACGCGGGCCATCCCGGCAACCTCGGAGACGCGACCGCCGACGGCACTCACGACCACCGCCGCGCGGATCGGTCCCGCCGCCGTCTCCACGCCGACGACCCTCGGGCTCGCCCCGCCGCCCTCCCGGAGCAACCCGGTCACCGCCCGATGCGGGATCAGGTGGACGCCGCGGGCGGTCGCCCCGGACGCGTACGCCCACGCGACCCGGTCGTGCCGCGCCGTCGCGGCAGGGACGTGATGCGACGCACCCAGGATCGGGTAGCGGCCGCCGCCCGTGAGATCGATCTGGGGCACGATCCGCTTCACGTCGGACGGCGTGAGCAGCTCCGTGTTCACGCCCATCGCCTGGTTCATCAGGACGCGGGCCCGCTCCGTCCGCAGGCCCATTTCCGTGTGGGCGAGCCAGACGTGCCCCTTGACCCGGTGGAAGATCGCCGCGCCGGTCTCGGCCTCCAGGCCCTCGTAGAGCTGGCGGCTGTGCTCGTAGAACCGGACCGACTCCGGGATCGCGTAGTTGGAGCGAATGATCGTCGTGTTCCGACCAGTGTTGCCGGACGCGATGTAGTCCGCCTCGACGACCGCGACGTTCGTGATCCCATGGCGCGTCGCGAGGTAATACGCGGTCGCGAGCCCGTGGCCGCCGCCGCCCACGATCACGACGTCGTACGAGTCCCGCGGGTCGTGCCAGACGATCGGCTGGAGCGAGTCGACGTGCTCACCCACGCCGTCATGACGTCCGTCCGCGAGGATCCCTGCGCTCACGGCAGCCATCCGAGCCTGGCCAGCAGCTCGTGCGCATACGCCGCGTGCGTGACGAGGAGCGGCGGATCACCGCGGACGACCCTCGCGGGGACGCCCGCGATCTTGCCCTGATCCACGCTGCTTGCACCCGCCGGGATGGGCCACTCGGTGTGATCGGCAATGAGCGCGAGATCCTCGGCGGACAGGAACGCGCCGACGAACCCCGCCTCCAGCTCGACGATCGCGTCGACGTCGTCCACCTCGACCTCACCCGCGCCGATCGCGAACACCTCGTCGGGCGCGAGCCGCACGACGGTCACGCCGTCGCCGCGGAAGCGCGCCGCGTCGAGGGCTGCCGGCGCGGCGATCACGCGAACCCCGGCGAGCGGGTCAAGCGCGGGCACGCTTGCCCTCGGGGTCGTAGAACGGCGTCGGAGTCACGGTCGCCTCGCGACCGTCGATCGAGACACGCTCGACGAACGGAGCGCACTTCTGCCAGCCGAGCATCAGCGCCCGGCCGAGCAGGGGCGAGGCCCACGAACCGGTCACGTTGCCGATGATCTCGCCATCGTCGAGCGACCGGATCGGCGTTCCCTCCGGAGGCGCGGACCCCTCCATCGAGAACCCCATCCAGCGCCGGGTTTCGGGCAGCTTCGCGGTCCGCGCGAGCGCGGTCCGGCCGATGAATGCCGGCTTCTCCATCCGGACCGCCCAGTCCATCCCCAGCCGCCGCGGCGACGTGTCGAGCTCCGTGTCCATCCCGACGATGACGTGGCCCTTCTCGAGGCGAAGACCGAAGAGCGCCTGCAGGCCGTGCGGCCGGATGCCCAGGTCGCGCCCCTGCTCCAGGAGCGCGTTCCAGAGCTCGACGGACCGGTCGACCGGGTGATGAAGCTCGAACGCCGCCTCGCCCGTGAACGACAGTCGCATCACGTGGCTGGGGACACCGGCAATCTCGGCCCGGACGTGGCCGAGGAAGCGGGGCGGTTCCGCGAGACCCGACCGCTGCAGCAGCTCCCCGGCGAGCGGCCCCGTGACGTTGACGGCGGCAAGGGACATCGTCCGATCCATCACGTGAACGCGGAGCCCCCACGTCTCGATCCAGTCCCGGAGCCACATCTCGGCGTTCGCCGCGCCGCCGGAGGTGAACGTCAGGGTGAACCGCGTCTCCGCGTCGCGGAGGATCATCCCGTCATCCATCAGGTGGCCGCGCTCGTTGAGGAGCAGCGCGTAGCGCGAGCGGCCGGGCTTGATGTCCGCGACGTGGCACGGGTAGATCCGCTCGAGCGCCTCGACCACGTCCGGTCCCGAGACGACGAGCTTGCCGAGGGTCGAGACGTCGCCGATCGAGACGCCCTCGCGGACGGCCCAGTACTCGGCGACGGCGTCGCCGTAGTGCCACGGTCGCCACCAACCGCCAAACCGGTCCATCCGGGCACCGAGCGCCAGGTGCGCGTCGTGGAGTGGCGTCCGTCGGAAGGCGTCGATCGTCGTGTCGGCGGCGGCTTCCGCGAGCGTGATCTGGCGGGACGCCGGCCGAGCGGTGAAGGGGTCCGGAACGGTCCCCGTCCGTGCTGCGATGAACGCGCGGACGTGAGGCAGGCACGCGCCGCCCTGGCACGGCCCCAGACCGGCCCAGCTCGCCCGCTTCAGGAGCTCGAGCTCCATGTAGCCCTTCGCCCACGCACCCTCGAGATCGTCGACGGTCGTTCCCATGCAGGGACAGACGACGCCGGCGGTGGGTGGAGGCGGCAGCGGGTGATCCTCTCCGACGGAGCCGGCCGTGCGAACGGCGCCGCCGGGCGTCATCCGGGCAAGCACGTCGCGCGCCGCGAGGCCCAGCCCGACGATTGCCGTGTCGCACGGCGTCGTCACCTGCGAGCCGTCGGTGCCGAGCGTCACGACCGCCGCGACCCGCCCGTTGCCGTCGTCGTCGAACCGGACGAGCGGACCGTCGACCACGGTGCACGGGACCTCGCGGGGCGGCGTCCCGACCGCGACCGCCGCCCCGAGGCTGACGCCCGCCGCCAAGAGCCGCTCCGCGGCCCGCGCCGTCACGATCCCGGCAAGGCGACTTCCCGGGCAGACGGGCTGGATCTCGGCGGAGCCGGTCGCGACGACGATCTCGTTGGCGTGGATGTGGACCATGGCGTCCCGCTCGCGGGCGACGACCGCGGGTCCGGGGTAGATCGCGACGGCCTCCGAGCCGGCCCCAGCGTCCAGGACGGTCACGTCGCGACCCGCCGCGCGTGAGGAGGCGGCAACGGCCGTCCCCGACGACCCGCCGCCGATCACGACGAGGTCGGTCTCGAGACGGCGAAGGGGGATCTCCTCGCCGACGGGCGTGAGGGTCAGGTCGCCCCAGTCCACGACGGGGAGCGGCGGCTTGACGGCGGCGGGATGCCGGACGACGACCGTGCCGGGCCGCGCCTCCACCTGGCAGGTCCGGACGTAGGCGACCCCGTCGACCTCGGCAAGGCAGTTGCCGCAGTCGCCGGCGAGGCACAGCGCGCCGCCGGTCCCGGGGACGCCACCGGCGCGCACGACCGCGACGGCAAGCGAATCTCCGGGCTCGAACGGGATCGCCTGGCGGTCGACGACGATCCGGCGGTCGCTCACGCGGCGCGAGCCTCGCGCCGATCCAGGACGACGTTCCCGCCCTTCGCGACGAGGACGGGTCGTTCGAGGACGGTGACATCGGAGAGCGGATCGCGGTCGACCGCAACGAGATCGGCGAACCGGCCCGGCGCGAGCGTGCCGACGCGGTCCGCCCAGCCCAGGCACTCGGCCGCCTCGGTCGTCGCGCTCCGGATCGCGGCCAGCGGCGACATCCCGCAGCGGGTGTACCAGGCGAACTGCTTCCCGTTCAGGCCGTGGGGATAGACGCCGCTGTCCGTGCCGAACACGATCCGGACGCCGGCCTCGACGGCCTGCCGAACAACCGCCTCGGCACCGACCTGCGACTCGCCGAGCTTCCGCATCGTCTCGGCCGGCCAGCCCTCGATCACGCCATGCTCGAGCGCCCACTCGCCGTCGTAGAGATCGACGCTGAAGAACGTCCCGGTGTCGACGAGCATGCCGATCGCCTCGGCGTCCAGGTACGAGCCGTGCTCGACGGAACGGGCACCGGCGCGAATCGCGCGCTTCGCGCCTTCGGCTCCGTGGGCGTGCACCGCGACGAACGTGTCGTACCAGGCGGCCTCCTCGACGGCCGCCCGGATCTCCGCCTCGGTCAGCTCCGGCGCGCCGGGCACGCCGCCGCGCGTCAGGACGGCGCCCGTTCCGATGCACTTGATCAGGTTCGCGCCACCGATCAGCAGCCGGCGGACCCGCTCGCGGACGTCGTCGACGGATCGGACGACGCCGAACCGGAGCTCCTCGGGAAGCTCGATGTCGTGCGCGAGGCCGACGACGGCGCCGCCACCCCACGGCGCGGTGATGAACGCGCCGGCGCACTGCATCCGCGGGCCGACGACGTCGCCGGCGTCGATCGCGTCGCGCAGCGCGCAGTCGGTGAACGCGCGGAACGTGCCCAGGTCGCGGACGGTCGTGAAGCCGGCCTCGATCGTCGCCCGCGCGTGCCGCACGCCGATGAGGACGTCCTGGGCGGCCGACGTCGTCGTCGCCGGGACCCCGGCGGTCTGGACGTCGCCGACGAGATGGGTATGGGTGTCGATCAGGCCGGGGAGAACGGTCTGGCCCGTCAGGTCGAGGAGCATCGCATCGTCGGGGATGCCGTCATCACGTCCGCCGACCGCGCTGATCCGCCCGTCGTCCGCGACATGGAGGACGCGATCCCCGTCAATCGCTCCCGTCTCGACGTCGAGGAGGCGGCCGCATCGGATCGCGACCGTCACTGGCGCATCCGGAGTCCCTGCGGGTCGTGGAGCGGCTCCAGCTGGAGCCGGGCAGGGCGGCGACGCCCGACGACCTCGATCTCGAAACCGGGGGCGGACGTGCTGGCCCCGTCGCCGGCGCCGCTCGCTCCCGCGCCCGAGCCCGCGCCACTCGCGCCCGCGCCTCCGTCCGGAACGAGTTCGGCCGGGACGTAGCCGAGCGCGATGGACCTGCCGACGGAGTGGCCATAGCCGCCGGACGTGACCCAGCCGACGACCTCGCCGTCATGCCAGATCGGCTCGTCACCGATCACGTCTGCCGGCGCCTCGGGGTCCGGCTCCAGCGTCATCGCGACGAGGCGGCGCTTTGGGCCGCCGGCCGCGATCTCCGCCTCGTGCGCCGCCCGGCCGATGAACTCGTGGTCCAGCTTGATGTAGCGCGTGATGCCGGCCTCGGCCGGTGTGTAGATCGGCCGGTACTCCCGGAACCAGGTCCCGTAGCTCTTCTCGAGTCGCAGCGACATCAGGGCCCGGAACCCGAACGGCCGGATCCCGAACTCCTCGCCCGCCTCCATCAAGGAGTCGTACAGCGCCCGCTGGTACTCCGGCGCGACCCACAGCTCGTAGCCGAGCTCGCCGGAGTAGCTGATCCTGCCGACGAGCGCCGGGACCATCCCGACCTCGATCCGGCGGAAGTCCATGAACCGGAACGCGGGCGTCGAGAGGTCCGTGTCGGTCACCCTGGCCAGGGTGTCCCGGGCGTGGGGCCCGGCGACGGACAGCCCGACCATCGACAGGCCGAGGACCTCGAACTCGACCGATCCGTCGGCCGGCAGATGGTGCAAGAACCATCGCGAGTGATGCGTCTCGGCGGCGAGCGAGCCGAAGAGGAACCACTCGTCCTCCTCGTCCGGTCGGGCGACGGTGAACTCCCCGACGATCCGGCCCTGGTCGTTTAGCATCGCGGTCAGCGTGATCCGCCCGGGCGCCGGCATCTTCGCCGTGAGCAGCGACGACAGCCAGGCCTCGCCGCCCGGGCCGCTCACGCGGTACTTCGCGTAGTTCGAGATCTCGGTGAGCCCGACCCGCTCGCGGACCGCCCGGACCTCGTCCGCCACGCAGCTCCACGCATTCGACCGGTGGAACGTGACCTCCTCGACCGGCTCGAGGCCCGGCTCCTGGAACCAGAGCGCGTGCTCCAGGCCGAAGCTCGCGCCCCAGACGGCATTCGCGGCGCTGAACCGGTCGTGGATCGGGGTGGTCAGGAGCGGCCGGCCCGCCGGCAGCTCCTCGTTCGGGAACGTGATCCGGAAGCGGCGCCGGTAGTTCTCCTGGACCTTGGCGTTCGTGTAGGCGAGGTTCGCGTAGTCGCCGTAGCGAGCCACGTCCATCGCCCAGATATCCATCCCCGAGTCGCCGGCATCGCCCGAGGTCATCCACGACGCGAGCGCGAGGCCAACGCCACCGCCCTGCGAGAGCCCGGCCATCACACCGCAGGCGACCCAGTAGCCGCGCAGGCCGCGGACGGGGCCCACGAGCGGATTGCCGTCCGGCGCGAACGTGAACGGGCCGTTGACGACGCGACGGATCCCGATCGTCGCCATCGCCGGGTAGTGCTTGAAGGCGACGGACAGCTCCGGCGCGATCCGCTCGAGATCCGGCTTCAACAGCTGCGACCCGAAGTCCCAGGGCGTCTCCTTCGGGGACCACGGCCGGCAGTCCTGCTCGTACGTGCCCAGGAGCATCGCCCCGCCCTCCTGGCGGATGTAGATCTCGCCGGCGAAGTCGAGCGCCATCGGCATCTCGCGGCCCGTCCGCTGCTCGTAGTCGGCGACCTCGGGCATGTTCTCGGTGAGGAGGTAGTGGTGCTCCATCGCGAGGACCGGCAGCTCGATCCCGACGAACCGGCCCACCTCGCGGGCCCACAGCCCGCCGGCATTGACGACGTGCTCGGCGTGGATCGGGTCGCCGTTCTCGAGGTGGACGTCCCACGTCCCGTCCGGTCGCTGGCTGAGGCCCGTCACGGGGGTGTGCTGGCGGACCTCCGCGCCTGCCATCTGGGCGCACTTCACGTAGGCCCGCGTGACGCCGGTCGGGTCGACGTGGCCCTCGACGTGGTCGTAGAGCGCACCGACGAAGTACTGCGGGTCGAGCAGCGGGAAGAGCTCCTGTGCCTCCTTCGCGCTGATCATCTCGAGCTGCATCCCGAGGTAGCGGCCGCGCGCGACCGCCATCCGGAGGAAGTCCATCCGCGTCTCGTCGCTGGCGAGCATCAGCCCGCCCGGCAGATGGATCGAGCAGTCCTGGCCCGACTCCTTCTGGATCTGCTCGTAGAGCTGGATCGTGTACTGCTGCAGGCGGGCCACATTCGGGTCGCCGTTGAGGGTGTGCATGCCGCCCGCGGCGTGCCACGTGGACCCGGCCGTGAGCTCGCGTCGCTCGAGGAGGAGGACGTCCGTCCAGCCCGCTTTCGTCAGGTGGTACAGGACGCTGGCGCCGACGACGCCTCCACCGATGACGACGACCTGAGCAGACGACTTCACTCGACCCTCCGATGCCCGCGCTGTGCGCGCCTTCGATCCCGCGCGAAGCCTACGCGACGATGCGCATCCGGGCAGCGCCTCGACACGTGGGTCCCGGCGGACGGGAAACGCCCGCGGGTCGTGCGGGCGGCGGCCACACTCGTCCCGTGACGACCCGGCCGACATCCGTTCCCGAGCTCGGCCTTCGCGCCAACGCACGGCAGTTCGCGTTGCTCGTCGCCGTGAACGCGCTCGTCGGCGCGATGATCGGCCAGGAGCGGACCGTCCTGCCGCTCCTGGGCTCTGAAGTGTTCGGGCTGACCGGCGTCCCGGTGATCCTGACGTTCCTGGTGGCGTTCGGGATCACGAAGGCGCTCACGAATCTCGCCGCCGGCAGCCTGGCGGATCGCTTCGGGCGGAAGCCGGTGCTCGTCGTCGGTTGGCTGATCGGTCTGCCGGTCCCGCTCCTGCTGATCTGGGCGCCATCGTGGGCGTGGGTCGTCGTCGCGAACGTGCTGCTCGGGGTCAACCAGGGGCTCGCCTGGTCGAGCACCGTGATCATGAAGATCGATCTCGTCGGGCCTGCTCGGCGCGGACTCGCCCTCGGGCTCAATGAGGCGAGCGGTTACGGCGCCGTGGCGGTTGTCGCCCTCGCGACGGGGTTCATCGCAGAACAGGCCGGCCTTCGTCCCGGACCGTTTCTGTTGGGCCTTGCGGTCGCCAGCCTGGGGCTCGGCGCGTCCGTCCTGCTCGTCCGCGAGACGAGCGGACACGTCGCGGCAGAGACCGTCCCCGGAGGCGCGACCGAGATCGAGGGCGGCGAGCCCGCCGAACGAGCCTGGCGCACGATCCTGCGCCGGACGACGATCACGGATCGGTCGCTGTCGGCCGCGTCGCAGGCCGGGCTCGTGAACAACCTGAACGACGGCGTCGCCTGGGGGTTGCTGCCGTTGTTCTACGCCGCCCATGGACTCGCGATCGCGGAGATCGGGCTGCTCACGGCGACCTATCCGGCCGTTTGGGGGGTGACCCAGATCGCGACCGGCGCCGCGTCCGATCGGATCGGTCGGAGGGGGCTGATCGTTGCCGGGATGCTGCTCCAGGGGCTGGCGCTCGTACTGGTCGCCGTGGCCGGGTCGCTCGGCCCGTGGCTGATCGCATCGATCCTCCTCGGCGTCGGGACGGCCATGGTCTACCCGACGCTCCTCGCCGTCATCGCGGATGTCGCCGCGCCCGCATGGCGGGGAGCGGCGCTCGGCGTGTACCGGCTGTGGCGGGATCTGGGCTTTGCGGTCGGGGCGATCCTCGCCGGCATCCTGGCCGCGCTAGCAGGAATCCCGGCCGCGATCCTCGCGGTCGCCGCCCTGACCGCGTTGTCGGGGGTCGTCGTGGCCCTCCGGATGCCCGCTCGCCCACGACCGGGCTGACGCCGAAGCCCGCCTTCGGAACCGCTGCCTGGACGTCGCCCTGGCTAGAAGTCCGTGGGGACGCCGCCTTCTTCGACCCGCCGCGCGACGAACGCGTCCAGCTCCTCGCGACGCGCCGGATCGAGCGCGGGCGGCTCGTAGGCCGCAAGCAGCTGCTTCCAGATCCGGTTCGCCTTGCCGGGCGCCTCCGGCGACCCGGCCTCCTGCCAGGACTCGTAGTTCCGCCAGTCCGACAGGATCGGCCGGTGGAAGGCGGTCCGGAACCGGGACTGCGTGTGCTCCGCGCCGAAGAAGTGGCCGCCCGGCCCCACCTCCTGCATCGCCGAGAACGCCAGCGCGTCCTCGTCCACCGGCACCGGGTCGAGGAACGCGTCGACCATCCCGAGCAGCTCGGCGTCGAGGACCACCTTCTCGAACCCTGCGTGGAGACCACCCTCCATCCAGCCGGCGCCGTGCATCAACAGATTGACGCCGCCCATGATCGCGCCCCAGAGCGAGAACACGGACTCGTAGGCGGCCTGGGCGTCGACGGCATTCGCGGCGGAGACGTTCGACGATCGATACGGGACGCCGTACCGGCGCGCGAGCTGGCCGCCGATCATCGCGGTCCGCATGTACTCGGGCGTCCCGAACGCCGGCGCGCCGGACTGCATGTCGACGTTCGAGGTGAACCCGCCGTAGACGACGGGCGCGCCCGCGCGGACGACCTGCGTCAGCGTGATGCCGGCGAGCGCCTCCGCGTTCTGCTCGACGAGCGCGCCGGCGAGCGTCACCGGCGCCATCGCGCCCGCCAGGGTGAACGGGGTCATGACGACGACCTGGTTCCGCGACGACATCTCGAGGATGCCGTGGAGCATCGGCGTGTCGAGGCGGAGCGGCGAGGACGAGTTGATGACGGTGAACAGCGACGGCTCGCGATCGAGGGTCGCGTCGTCGATCCCGCGGGCGATCCGGACCATCTCGATGGCGTCGAGGTTCCGCTGCCGGCCGAGCGAGTAGGCGTGGATCGGCTTGTCGGCGAGGGTCAGCAGGTCGTGGATCGCGTGGAGGTGGCGGATCGACGCGTGGATGTCGATCGGCTCCACGGGGTAGCCGGCGAAGAAGTGCACCGTGTTGAGCATCTGGCAGAGCCGGATGAGGTTCTGATAGTCCTCGCGGTTGCCGATCCGACGGCCGCGATCCAGGTCCGCGACGTTCGGCGCCGATGCCACCGACCCGAAGGCGGTCCAGTTGCCACCGATCTGGAGGTCATGCTCGGGGTTCGTCGCGTGGAGCGTGAACGACGATGGCGCGGTCCGGATCCGCTCCTCGACCATCGCCGGGTCGAAGCGGACGCGCTGACTGTCCGGCTTGACGTCGGCGCCGGCGGCCTTGAGCAGCTCCCGGGCGCCGTCGTCGAGGAAGTCCATCCCGATCTCGGCGAGCACCCGCAGCGAGGCCTGGTGGATTGATTCGATCTCGTCGGCGGAGAGGACCTCCGTCGGGCGGTAGCGAATCCGCGGCTGGGCCCACGGCCGTTGCGGCGGGAGCGTGTTCCGCTCGTGGCCGGCCCGGCCGCCGGCACGGCGCCGCGGCGCGATCTCACCGGTGGCTGCTTCAGCGGGGGCGGCGCCACCGAGGGCAGCGGCCAACAGATCGTCGTCGCTGGTCATCGCGGGCCTGTTCCTGCCAAGTGCGCACGTGGTGCGCGCGAGGGGGCGGCTCGGCGGGCGCGGCTGCGAGGGCGAGCCCCGGTTGACACGCGGCCAGTGGCGGAATCCTGCCGGTTGCGCACGTGGTGAGCATGTGCCGGCTCAGCGGCGGCGACAACTCGGCTGTTGGATCCGTGGTGCGCGTTGGACCGGGTGTCGGGCCGGTCGGAGGCCGGAACGAGCGCGAGGTGCGCATTCGGCAGGTTCCGGCGGTCGCGACCGACAGCGGTGTGCACCAGGCGCGCATGTGTGACGAAGGGCTGGGCGACGAAGGGCTGGGCGACGGAGGGCTGGGCGACGGAGGGCGGACCGACGGAGGGCCGAGCGGGCATGGCCCCTTGATCACTCACCGGACAGGTCGATCCAGGTCGTCTTCAGCTGCGTGTAGCCGTCGAGCGCGGCGAGCCCCTTGTCGCGGCCGAACCCGGACTGCTTGAACCCCCCGAACGGCACCGTGATGTCGGCCGCATCGAACGTGTTCACCCAGACGACGCCCGCCCGGATCGAGCGAGCAAGCCGGTGAGCGCGGTTCAGGTCGCGCGTCCAGATGCCGGCCGCCAGCCCGTACGGCGAGTCGTTGGCGATCCGCAGTGCCTCCGCCTCGTCCTCGAACTCCGTGACGGTCAGGACCGGCCCGAAGATCTCCTCGCGGGCGACGCGCCACTCGTTCGACACCCCATCGAGGATCGTCGGAGGGACGTAGAAGCCGCCGGTTTCTTCACGGACCCGCTCCCCGCCGGCGACAACGCGCGCGCCCTCCTCCTCGCCGAGCCGGACGTAGCCCAGGACCTTGTCCATCTGCCGCCCGTCGACCATCGACCCGAGCCGGGTCGCGGGGTCCAGCGGCTCGCCCGGGGCAAGCTCGCGCCCCATCGCCGCGATCCGCTCCACGAGCTCCTCGCGGACCGAGCGATGGACGACGAGCCGCGATCCGGCGTTGCAGGTCTGGCCGCCGTTGTAGAAGATCCCCCACCCGATCGAGGTCGCGGCGGTCTCGAGATCGCGCACGTCGCCGAGGACGAGCTGCGGGCTCTTGCCGCCCAGCTCGAGCGAGATCGACTTGACGTCCGTCTCGCCGACGGCGCGGAGGAGCGCCTTGCCGACCTCCGTCGATCCGGTGAACGCGATCTTGTCGACGGCCGGGTGGCGCGCCAGGGCCGTGCCGACGACCGCGCCGGGTCCGGCGACGACGTTGAGGACACCGTCCGGGAGCCCGGCCTCCACCGCGAGCTCCGCCAGGCGAAGGGCGGTCAGCGGCGACTGGGAGGCCGGCTTCAGGACGACCGAGTTCCCGGTCGAGAGCGCCGCGCCGAGCTTCCACGCAGTGATGATCAGCGGGTAGTTCCAGGGCACGATCGCCGCCACCACCCCGATCGGCTCGCGGGTGACGAGCGAGAGGGCGTTCGGCCCCGTCGGCCCGACCTCGCCGTACACCTTGTCGATCGTCTCGGCGTACCACTGGATCGTCTTCGCGGCACTCGGGACATCGACCGACAGCGTGTCGCGAATCGGCTTGCCGACGTCGAGGGACTCGAGGAGCGCGAGCTCGTCGCGGTTCGTGCGCATCAGCTCGGCGAGTCGCAGCAGGATCCGCTTGCGGTCCGCCGGAGAGCGGTTCGCCCAGCGGCCGTCGTCGAAGGAGCGGCGAGCGGCGTCAACCGCCCGATCGACGTCCTCGCCGTCGCCTTCCGCGACCTCTGCGATGGTCGAGCCGTCGCGACCGGCGATGTCGGCGAAGGTCCGGCCGGACGCCGCGGGCACGAACCGGCCGTTGATGAACAGCTCCGTCCGCGGCCGAACGGCACCTGCGCGCGCGAGCCACTCGTCGGCTGTCGCCCGCGGCTCTCCGACGGCCGTCATCGTCGGGCCTCCACGCCGCCGTCCTTCACGGTGACCGTCGCACGGGCCGTCATGCTGCGTACCGCCGCAGCGCTGCCTCGTCCAGGACGGCGCCGATCCCGGGCCGCTGCGGGACCCGGAGCACGCCGTCCGCGCCAGGCCGGATCGGATCCACCAGGAAGGCGTCGCGCCGTTCCGGGGTCCAGGCCGGCGGATCGTAGGGAAACTCGAGGAACGGTCCGCCACCCACGCCCGCTGCGACATGGAGATTCGCGAGCAGCCCGATCCCGTTGGTCCACGTGTGCGGTGTGAACCAGCGGTTCCGCGCGAGGGCGACCTCGGCGATCGTGCGCGTCCGGAGCATGCCGGCGGCCAGGACGACATCCGGCTGGTGGACATCGAACGTGTCGGCTTCGACCGCCGCCAGGGACTCGGCGAAGGTCCGCGTCATCTCGCCGCCCGCGATCCGGATCCCCGGTGCCGACGCCCGCAGCGCGGCCAGCCCGGCGAGGTCCGTGCCGGCCAGCGGCTCCTCGACCCAGAGAACGTCCAGCTCGGCCAGCCGGGCGGCGATCCGCCGCGCCGCGACGACATCCAGGGACGGCCGGGTGTCGCCGGCCATCCGCCAGCCCTGGTTCAGGTCGACCATGATCGCCATCGTGTCGCCGACCGCCTCGCGCGTTGCGGCAACCGCTGCGATCCCCTCCTCGACGCGAGTGGGATCGACCCGGATCTTCAGCGCGCGAAAGCCCTCGTCGCGGAGGCGACAGGCGGACGCGGCACGTTCCGCCGGCGGAAGCAGCGTCCCGCAGGAGGCATAGGCCGGGATTCCGTCGAGTGCGCCGCCGAATAGCGTCGCGACCGGGAGGCCGGCCACCTGTCCGGCGATGTCCCAGAGCGCGACCTCGAGCGGCCAGTAGCGGCCGGCGTGGAAGTCGATCGTCTCCAGCGCCCGGACGTGTCGGGCGATCGCGAGCGGATCCTGGCCGATGAAGAGGTGCTCGAACGCCGCAAACCCGTCCATCGTGTCGCCGGACCCGACGCCCACGACGCCGGCGTCCGTCTCGACCCGCACGATCGTGACCGGGAACGACGTTCGGGGAACCGGGTCCCACGCGGCCGGGAACGGAGGATCGAGCGGGATCCGGAGCGGATCGATCCGGATGGCGGTGATTCGCATGCGGGACGCAGTATCGCCCACGATCGAGCTCGGGCAAGCCCGATGGGTGGCATGGCGCCGAGCCGCGATGCGAGCGGTTGTCCGATCGCCCATTGCGCGATGCGGTACTGTCCCGAATCCAGCCGTCCGACCGTCTCCGAGCGGCCCCGTGAGGAGGGCATCAGCGCCGATGGCCGATCAGACCCACCAAGCCGCGGTCGTCGAGTTCGACCACGTCACGAAGCACTACGACGTCCCGACTGGCAAGGACAAGAACAAGCCCACGCCGGGCGCCGTGAACGACCTCTCGATGATGATCCCGGCGGGCAAGATCTGCGTCCTCGTCGGACCGTCCGGCTGCGGCAAGACGACCTCGCTGAAGATGGTCAACCGGCTCATCGAGCCGACCTCCGGCCGGATCCTGATCGACGGCGTGGACGCCGGGACGCGCGAGCTGACCGACCTCCGCCGCAGCATCGGCTACGTGATCCAGCAGGTCGGCCTGTTCCCGCACCAGACGATCGGCGAGAACGTGGCGACCGTTCCGCGGCTCCTCGGGTGGTCGAAGCAGCGGCAGAAGGATCGGGCGGAGGAGCTGCTCGGCCTGGTGGGCCTGGATCCGGCCAAGTACCGCGACCGCTTTCCGAGCCAGCTCTCGGGTGGCGAGCGCCAGCGTGTCGGCGTCGCCCGGGCGCTCGCCGCGGACCCGCCGATCATGCTCATGGACGAGCCGTTCGGCGCCGTGGACCCGATCGTCCGCGACCGGCTCCAGAACGAGTTCCTGAGGCTTCAGGAGCAGATCGCGAAGACGATCCTCTTCGTGACCCACGACATCGACGAGGCGATCAAGATGGGTGACCTCGTCGCCGTCTTCCAGACCGGCGGGATCCTCGCCCAGTTCGGGCCCCCGCTCGAGATGCTCGCCGCTCCCGCGTCGGCGTTCGTTGCCCGGTTCGTCGGGCAGGATCGCGGCCTGAAGCGCCTGTCGCTGCTCACCGTCGCCGACGTGCCGCTCCACCCCGCGATCACGGCGCGGGTCGGCGATCCGGCGGAGGACGCGCGCCATCGCGCGCTCGACGATCCGAACCGCTACATCCTCGTGATCGACGAGGCGAACCGTCCGCTCGGCTGGGTCGCCCACGGCGACATCCCGGCCAGCGGCACGATCACGGCCGAGATGGCGAACCCCGTTTCCCCGTCGCTGAACAAGCGGACGACCCTCAAGGACGCGCTGTCGATGATGCTCGACGCCGATGTCCAGACCGGCATCGTGGTCGACCGGACGGGCGCGGTGCAGGGCCTGATGACCGTGGCCGCGATTGCCGCCAAGATGCGCGAAGGCGAGCACGCGCCCGCGTTCGACGACCTGTCAGCCCTGGCCGGCGACGACGACGTCCCCGATGACGCCCACGCGCCGGAGCCGGGCGCCGCGGACGAGGCGGCGATCGAGCTGGGAGTCTGAGATGCCGCCCGGCACGAAGATCTTCGACATCTCCTGGACGATCGGCCACCTCGACCAGATCTGGACCCGGATCATCCAGCACTTCAGCCTGATCCTCGTCCCGCTGATCGTGGGGATCATCATCTCGCTGATCCTGTCGGTCTGGGCCGTCCGGCAGCGCTGGGCGTACGGGCCGGTCACCCTGATCACGGGCATCCTGTACACGATCCCGAGCCTTGCGGCGTTCGCGGTGCTCCGCCCGATCACCGGGTTGTCCTTCATCACGGCCTGGATCCCGCTCACCACCTACACGCTGCTGATCCTGTTCCGCAATTTCACCGCCGGCTTCACGACCGTGCCGGCGGAGATCCTGGAGGCAGCCGAGGGGATGGGCTACACCCGTCGCCAGCGGCTGTTCCGCGTCGAGCTCCCGCTGGCCGTGCCGCTGATCATCGCCGGCATCCGGCTCGCGTCCGTCACGACGATCGGGCTCGCGACGATCGTGGCCGTTCTCGGCGACCAGTTCGGCGGGCTGGGTCAGCTGATCACCGAGGGGATCCAGACCTTCTTTCCGACGAAGTACCTCCTGGGCGCGGTGCTCTCGGTGATCCTCGCCGTCGGCGCTGACATGCTGTTCGTTCGCCTCGAACGCGTGATCACGCCGTGGTCGCGCGCGCGGGCGGGGGTGAGCTGATGGACGGCGTGATCGCGTTCTTCACCGACGGGGCGAACTGGACGGGGACGACCGGCATCCCGAACCGCCTCCAGGAGCACCTCCTGATCTGCGGGCTCTCGATCCTCGTCGCGGCGCTGATCGCGGTCCCGATCGGGCTGTACATCGGCCACACGAACCGGGGCTCGAATGTCGCGATCAACCTCGCGAACATCGGCCGGGCCGTGCCGTCGTTCGCGATGATGGTCATCCCGGTGCCGTTGACCCTGACCCTCGCGGAGACGGGGATCTACGAGCCGAACTTCGGCCTCGTCTTCCTGCCGCCCTTCCTGGCGATGGTGTTCCTGGCGATCCCGCCGCTGCTCGTCGCGACGTATTCCGGCCTCCGGTCCGTGGATCGCGACCTCGTCGAAGCCGGCCGCGGGATGGGGCTCCGTGAACGGCAGATCCTCGGCAGGATCGAGATCCCGATCGCCTCGTCGATCATCATCGGCGGCTTCCGGACGTCGACGCTGCAGGTCATCGCGACGGCAACGATTGCCGCGATCCTCGGCGGGGGCGGGCTCGGCCGGTTCATCTTCGACGGCCTGAACCAGGGCCTCGCCGGCCGGCCGTCCATCTATGCAGGCGCCATCCTCGTGGCCGGCCTCGCCGTCGGCGTCGACCTGATCCTTGCCCGGCTCCAGACCCGGCTGACGCCGCTGGCGCTCCGCAAGCCGCGGGCCGCCAGACGATGGGCGCGGCCGGCGGCCGTGCCGCGAGCTGGTGGCGAGGTCGCCGATCCCGCCTGACCACGCGAAGGCGAGCATGACGAGTTGCACGCAGAGTTGACAGACGTGCGCGCAACTCGCTGGTAAGGTACGCGGGCGATGCCGCGCTCGGCGGCAGCAATGAGGAGGAACCACATGCGGACACACCGCGTGCTGGGCATGGGTCTGACGTTGCTGGTGCTGCTTGGCGCCTGCACAACGGGCGGCGGCGCAACGACTGCGCCGGCCAGCACGACGCCGTCGACCGCTGCCAGCACCACGCCATCGACGGCGCCGAGTGCGCCAGCGTCGGAAGCGGCGAAGGCGCCGATCCGGATCGGATCGGACAACTTCTACGAGTCGAAGCTCGTCGCCGAGATCTACGCGCAGGTCCTCGAGAACGCGGGCTACACCGTCGAGCGCAAGTTCGGCCTCGGCTCGCGCCAGGAGCGGATCCCCGCGATGGACACCGGCCAGATCGACCTCGTGCCGGAGTACGTCGGGTCGGGACTCGGGTTCTACGACAAGACGAAGATCAGCGGTGATGGCCAGAAGAACGCCGATGCGCTCCAGGCCGCGCTCACCTCGAAGAACATCACGGTCCTCGGGATCGCCCCCGGCACGGACACGAACGCCTTCGCGGTCCGGTCCGAAACGGCATCCAGCCTCAGCCTCGCGAAGATGAGCGACCTCGCCGCCCATCAGGACGAGCTGAAGTGGGGCCTCCCGTCTGACTGCGACACGAACCCGCTCTGCGCGGGCGCGCTCAAGGACTACGGGATCAAGTACCCGCCGGCCAAGCGCACCGCCCTCGGCGCGTGCGACGTCCCGATGGCCCAGGCGCTCCAGGGCAAGGCGATCGACGTCGCCGAGTTCTGCTCGACCCAGCCGGCGATCGCCCAGTTCGGGTTCGTCGTGCTCGAGGATGACAAGCAGACGCAGCCGGCCGAGAACCTCGCGCCGCTCGTCCGCAACGACTACCTCGCGAAGGTCGACAAGGACGCCTTCTCGAAGATCCTCAACGACGCTTCCGCGAAGATCACGACCGAAGAGCTCACGAAGATGGGCGTCGACGTCGCGGTCAACCAGAAGGACGTCGGCGAGGTCGCCAAGGCGTTCCTCCAGGCGCAGGGCCTCATCAAGTAGGCCCTCGCGTTCCCCCGCAATCGATCGAAGCCCGCCCGGCCTTCCGGGCGGGCTTCGTCGTCTCCCCCGGGTCCCCTGATGACGATCGCGATCACCGGCCGATCGCTGACGCGTGACGAGGTTGTGCGCGTCGCGCGCGGCCACGAGCCCGTGCAGCTCGACGACCGTGCCCGCGCGCGGATGCGCGAGACCCACGCCGTCCTCGAGCGTGCCCTGGCCGCGGGCGCGACGGTCTACGGGACGACGACCGGCGTCGGCGTGCTGAAGCGGGTCGGGATCGCGCCGGATCGAGGCTCGTCGTACTCGAGCCACATGCTCGGCCATCACCTCGTCGGGCAGGGCGCCGATGCACCCCGGGACGTCGTCCGTGCCACGCTCCTCCGCCTCGCGAACCATCTCGCGGAGGGATCGCCCGGGGTCCGGCCGGAGCTCGCCGAGCGCCTCCTCGCATCACTCGCGGCCGAACAGCCGCCCCGCGTGCACGTGTCGGGCTCCGTCGGTCAGGCGGACCTCGCGCCGCTCGCCGAGCTCGTCGTTCCCCTCGTGGAGGACGTCCCGCTGGAGCCGGGCGAGGGCACCGCGCTCCTCGACAACAACGCGTTCTCGACGGCGTGGGCGGCGCTCGCGATCACCGACGCGATCGCGCTCGTCGAGCTGTTCGACGTCGCCGCCGCGGTGAGCCTCGACGGCTTTGCCGCGAACCCGTCGATGCTGCACCCGGCGATCGCCCGGGTTCGGCCGTATCCCGGACTCGGCCGCAGCCTTGCCACGCTGCGCGCGCTGCTCGCGGGATCCTCGATCCACGACGCCGGCGTGGCCCGGAACCTCCAGGATCCCCTCTCGTTCCGGAACGTCCCGCAGATCCACGGCGCCGCCCGCGACGCCCTCGCCCACGCGGACGCGGTCCTCGCCGTCGAGCTCAACGCCAACCAGGGCAACCCGATCGTGATCCCGGAGGAGGATCGGGTCCTGTCCGTCGCGAACTTCGAGATCCTCCCGCTCGCGGCCGCGCTCGACTACGTCCGCGTCGTCCTGGCGTCGATCGTGTCCGCGGCGTCGGAGCGCGTGACGAAGCAGCTGTACCCGCTCTGGTCCGGGCTGCCGACCGGCCTCGTACCGGAACCCGACACGGCCGAGGCCGGCTTGACGTACCTGAGCCTCGCCACCCAGTCTCTGGCGGTGGAGGCGCGTCAGCTCGCGGCACCGGTCTCGTTCGAGGTGGTCTCGACCTCCCATGCCGAAGGGATCGAGGACCGGACGACGAGCGCCCCGCTGGCGGCGCGGCGCCTCGATGAGCAGGTCGATCTGGGCCGGCGGATCGCCGCCATCGAGCTGGTCGTCGCCGCCCAGGCGCTCGAGCTCCGCGGTCACCGGGCCGGCGCCGGGACGGGCCGCGCCGTCGAGATCGTCCGGGGCTCCGTGCCGTTCCTCGGGCTCGGCCACCACGTGCCGCCCGTGGAGCCACTCGTCGCGGCGATCCGGAGCGGGGCGTTCGACGAACTGATCGGCAATGGCGGCAGTGATGCGACCCCGGGGGCGGCCGATGGCGACCGACACTGAGCGATCCACGGCTCGCGACCGACCGCCGGAGGAGGCGGCCGAGGACACGTCGTTTGCCCGCGGCCTGCGCGTCCTCCTCACGATCGCCGACCGCGGCGACATCCGGGCCGACGAGCTGAGCGTCCTGCTCGATACGCCGGTCTCGACGATCTACCGGTATCTCCGGACGCTGACGTCGTTCGGGTTCGTCGACCGCCAGGGCGCCGGCTACCGGCTCGCCCCGCGGCTGATCATCGGCAGTGGCGCGAACGTGACCGCGGAGGAGCTGAAACGAACCGCCGAGCCGGTGCTGCATCTGCTCGCCGAGGAGACCGGCGAGACCGCGGTCATCGTTCGCCGGATCGGCCTCGCGGCGGTGTGCCTCCACGAGATCCCGTCGCAGCAGCCGCTGCGCGTCTCGATCCCGCCGGACACCGCGCTCGCCCTCGACAGCAGCGCGCTCGGGCGCGCGCTCCTCGCCTTCGCGCCGCCGGAGATCTATGACGAGGTCGTGGCCGCAGACCCCCGGTCGCCCGGCGCACCGAACGAGGAACGGCTCCGGGCGGAGCTGGCGGAGATCGTCACGAGCGGTGTGGCGAAGTCGGTCGGCGAGGGGATCTCGTTCTCCGTGGCAATCGCCGCTCCCATATTCCGAGAAGACGGAATCGTGGCGGCGATCGGCGTGATCGGCCCGGAAAGTCGGTGCGGACTGGCGTGGCGGACGCGCGTTGCGCGCCTGCTTCCGGGGGCGGCGAACTCCATCGTCGGCGCCCTTCGACCAGGACCAACGGGCTAGGACTTCCGTTCTACGAGATCGCCGCATCTCACTATTTGACAATCGGTCTGGGGACGCCCATGCTGCCGCGCGATGGACGTGCTGCAGCGCCTGCGACCGGTCGACGATCGGTATGCCACGCGTCCGATTGCCGATGCGTTCAACTGGCCGCAGGCGTCGCCGGAGCTCGGTGATGGCGAGTGGTACCTCGTCGCATTCCGTTCGATCCGGAAGGACGGCGCGGACGAGGCGCGGCTCGAGCGGTATGACGAGCTCGCCCACCTCGAGGCAGAGAGCGCGCCCGGCTTCGTCCACTACTTCAAGGGGCCGCGTGCCGCAGACGGCTCGTGCCTCTCGTTCTGTCTCTGGACCAGTCGCGCGGAGGCCCGCGCGGCCGCAGGCCGGCCGGCCCATGTCGAGGCGGTCGCCCTGATCGAGGAGATGTACGCGGTGTACTCCCTCGAGTTTCACCGCGTTCGGCGCGTCGCCGGCGGCGATCTCACCTTCGAGCCGTACGATCGCCCTGCCATGGACGCACACCCGGTGGCCGTCGAACCGGCCGCTCCGCACGTCGTTCTTCGGCCCGCCGCGGCCTCTTGACCGCGGATCCGGGGGCGGCGGCTCCGTCGAGCCCCGGGGCGGCGCCGGATCGCGAGGTCGCCGCGACCTCGGCGACTGAGTCGCAGCCCACCCGCCTCCCGATCGGCGCGCGCGTTCGGCCCCTGCTGCCCGGGCTGCTCGCCGCGATCGCGATCGCGATCGTCGCCCGCCTCGCGACCGGCCTCCTTCCCCCCGTTGTGTCGGAGGTCACGATCGCGATCCTCATCGGGCTCGTCGTGGGCCGCGTACCCGCCGTCCGCGCCCTGGCGATCGGGCCAGGGCTCAAGTTCGCCGCCGAACGCCTGCTCCGCCTCGGGATCGTCCTGCTCGGCGCGAAGCTGAGCGTCCAGGAGATCGTCGGGATCGGATTGCCGGCCGCGGCGATCATCGCGGTCACGATGGCGGTCGCGTTCGGCCTTGTGCTGGGACTGTCACGCGTCGCCGCGGTGGACGGCCGGCTCGCGGTGCTTCTCGCGGTCGGTGCCGCCGTCTGCGGCAACTCGGCGGTCGTCGCGACGACCCCGGTGATTGCGGCTCGTCCCCGCGACACGGCATATGCCGTCGCGACGGTCACCCTGTTCGGCACTGTCGCGGTGTTCGCGTACCCGCTGATCGGCCACGCCGCTCACCTCGCGGACACCGTGTTCGGGCTGTGGTCCGGCATCGCGATCAACGACACGAGCCAGGTCGTCGCCGCAAGCTCCGCCTATTCGCCCGGCGCGTTCGAGGTCGCGACCGTCGTGAAGCTGATCCGGAACGCCCTGATGGCGCCGCTGCTGCTCCTGATCGCGTGGGGCTGGACCCGCCGGACCGGCACGTCCGGTGACACCGCTGCCGGCCTCCGCCGGGCCGTTCCCCTGTTCGTCCTCGGCTTCCTGCTGCTGTCCGGGCTGCGAAGCGTCGGCGTCGTCAGCCCCGATCTCGCTGCGACCTTCGAGACGGCCGCCCGGGCGCTGATCCTCGTCGCCCTGGCGGCGGTCGGGCTGAACGTGCGTCTCGAGGATCTCCGCGAGGTTGGTGCGCGGCCGCTCGCGGTCGGTCTGGGAGCTGCGCTGTTCGTCGGGACCGCGACCCTGATCGCGATCGTCGGCTTCGGTCTCGCCAACGGCCTCGCCGTCTGATCGACGATCCGGCTAGCTCGGCGGGGCTGTTGCCTCGCCCGCCGCCTCGGCCGACGCCCAGCCGATCCGCGTGAACGCGATCGCGCCGCCGATCGACGTCACCGCAAGGATCATCGCGTGGCTGAGCAGGCCGAGTGCGAGCGCCGACTCGCGCGGAACGCCGATCGCCTCGCCGACCGTCACCGCCGCGATCTCGAACGTCCCGATGTTCGACGGGCCGGCCGGGATCGCGCTCGCCAGCGCCACGCCGGAGGTGATCAGCGCCGCCTGGCCCATCGACAGCTGGAGCCCGAGCGCCTGACCGAGCGCCGCGAGCGCGAGGATCGAGCAGGACCACGCAGCGGCGCTCGACAGGAGCGCCTCGATGAGCGTTCGCGGCTGGGCCGCGACCTGGAGGCCGCCCTGCAGGCTGCGGGCGATCTCGCGGACGCGCGGCCAGCGGTCGATGATCGCGGCGATCCGGTCCGCGCCGGGCAGCCGGTGCGCGACGATCCCCAGGACGAGGACGACGAGGAACAGCCCCGTGACGCCGGCGCCGACGAGCACCGCGCTCGCGACGACGCCGCGGACGCTGAGGACGAGCAGGGCGGCGGAGGCGATCGCGACGACCGCGACGAGGTCGACGACCCGCTCGACGACCACGGTCCCGAGCGCCGACGCGCGGCTGATCCCCTCCCGGTCGCCGAGATAGTGGCTCCGAACGAGCTCACCGAGGCGTGCCGGGAGGATGTTGTTGGCGGCATAGCCGATCAGCAGGTAGCCGAACATCGCCACGTAGCGGACCGGCGCGATCGGCCGGATCAGGCGCTGCCAGCGGAGCCCGCGGAAGGCCAGGTCCGCGGTGGAGAGGAGCGCTCCGAAGGCGACCCAGCGGAGGTCGGCGCGGCTCAGGACGTCGAGCGTCTTGCCGAGATCGACAGTCCGGATGACGAGCGCGATCGCGACGACGGAGATCGCGGCGCCGATGAGGCCGCGGATCACCGTTCCGTTGCGCATGGCCCCTCCCCGATCAGGCGACGGGCGGTCTCGGCTCGGGGTTGCGCGCGGTCAGCTTCGCGGACCGCCGGACACCGAGCCGATGGAGCAGATAGCGGGCGACGACCCGGAGCGTGGAGGTCCCGTAGACGACGCTCCGCTTGAAGCCGACGGAGCTCGCTTCGTCGAAGTAGCGCGTCGGGACGCCGATCTCGCCGATCCGCCGGCCCATCCCGGCGGCGACGACCTGGGCGATGAGCTCCTGGTCGAAGACGAAGTCGTTGCTGTTCAGCTCGTACGGGATCGTCTCGAGGAGGCGCCGGCTGTAGGCCCGGAGCCCCGTGTGGTACTCGGACAGGCGCAGCCCGAAGGCGAGGTTCTCGACGCCCGTCAGGAACCGGTTCGAGACGTACTTCCACTTCGGCATGCCGCCCGCAAGCGGGTTGCCGAGGAACCGGCTGCCGAGCATGAGGTGCTTCTCGCCGGAGAGGATCGGCGCGATGAGCTCGGGGATCCGGGTGGCGTCGTACTGGTAGTCCGGGTGGAGCATCACGACGACGTCCGCTCCCTGCTCGAGCGCCGCCCGGTAGCACGTCTTCTGGTTGCCGCCGTAGCCCAGGTTCTGCTGGTGGATGATCACGTCGAGTCCGAGCTGCCGGGCGACGTCGACGGTCTCGTCCTTCGACACGTCGTCGACCAGGATGATCCGGCCGACGAGGTCGTGGGGAATGTCCGCGTAGGTCCGCTCGAGCGTCTTCGCCGCGTTGTAGGCCGGCATGACGACGACGACGTTCGGGCGGGGTCCGGACGAGGCGCGCTCGGGTCCGCTGGGCGGGGCTGGATCCACGGCGCACAGGCTAGCGCATCGCGGCCGGCGTTTCGGCCCCTGCCGTCCGCGTCATCCGTTCGACACCGGCCCGGCTGCCTCGTATGTCAGGATGACCTCCGACACACAACCTCGGAGACAGCATGTTCGAACGCCTCTTCGGCGGCCGTGAGATGGACCCGGCGGTCGCCGACCGGATCCCGCCCGGCCAGTACAAGACCGACAAGTTCCCCGTCCTCCACTACGGCTCCGTGCCGCGGACGGACCTCGCGACCTGGGATTTCCGGGTGTACGGCGAGGTCGACAACCCCTTCACGCTCACGTGGGAGCAGTTCAAGGCGCTCCCGCGGAAGACCGTCCACACGGACATCCACTGCGTCACCAGGTGGACGAAGCTCGACACGGACTGGGAAGGCGTCCCGATCCAGGAGATCCTCCGCCTCGCCCAGGTCCGCCCGAACGCGACCCACGTCGTGTCGCATGCGGAGCAGGGCTACACGGCCAACCTGCCCCTGAGCGTCCTCGACGATGACGACGTCCTCCTCGCCGACACGTTCGGTGGCGAGCCGCTCGAGCTGGAGCACGGCTATCCGCTCCGCCTCCTCGTCCCGAAGAAGTACTTCTGGAAGAGCTCGAAGTGGATCCGCGGCCTCGAGTTCCTGGATCACGACCAGCTCGGCTTCTGGGAGCGCTACGGCTACCACAACGATGCCGATCCCTGGAAGGAAGAGCGCTTCAGCGACTAGCCGTCTTCGCGGCCCTGGCCGCCTGCGCCGCCGCAAGGAACCGGGCGGCCAGACACGAGGCGGCACCGGACGAGGTTGGCGGGTCGACCCGGGTCACGGACGCAGCCGACCGTCCGGAGTGATCGGCACCTTCGTCCTTGCCAGTGCGGCGAGCCATCCGGCGAGCGCGGGACGAGGATCGACGTCCCTCGCAAAGCGAGCCGGCCGGCCACGATCGGTTGGGCTGACGCGGCCGGCGGCCGTTCCCCCGGTCGCGACCTCGATGCGATCGACCGCCCACGTCGCGAGCGCAGGTCGGGTGAGGAGCAGGGCCGTCAACGAGTCCCAGAGCGACTGGCCGCCAGCGAGGATGTCGGGGTTGCGGAGGTACAGCTGCGAGACCAGGTCGGCGCCCGTTCCTGCGCCGACGCCGGCCGTCGCGTTGGCGAGCTCCGACGTCAGCGGCAGTGCGTTCGTCGCGTCGAGCGGCACGAGCGTGACCGGCACGTCCTGAGCGAGCACGGCGGCGACCGCACCGGGATCCGCCCCGGCATTCCATTCGACATGGTCGTCCGGATGCGTGTCCCCCAGGTCCACGTTGCCAGCTGCGTCGATCGTGCCGAGCATCGCGTGGACGGCCGCGACGTGTGATCCGAACGCGGGATCGCGACGGACGGCGTCCGCGATGTTCGTCCACGGGCCGAGGGCGACAATGACGAGCTCGCCGTTCGCGGCCAGGGCCTTCTGAACGAGGAGATCGACGGCGTCGCCCTCCACGAGGGCGCCGGCCGGCGGCAGGTCCAGCCCGAAGCCGGTGTCCGCCCGGTGTCGCCACTCCTCCGGGAATCGCCGCCCGCCCGGTCCCGGCTCCTCGCGGCCGCACGCAACCGGCACGCCCGCCCGGTCGAGCGCGCGAAGCCATCGGCGAACGAGGTCGACGCCGGGTCCACAGTGGACGATCCCGGTCCCCGCGACGGTCACCGCACGGATCACGACCGTCGGTTCGCCGGCGAGGATCGCGAGCGCGACGAGATCATCGGCATCGCCGTCCGTGTCGACGACGATCGGACGGGGGCGACCCGGATCGTTCCACGCCGCCTCCACGCGCACGGAGGGTGCCGCCGCGCGAAGGTCCGGCCCGTGCTCGGGCCCGCCGCTGCAGGCGGCGAGCCCGATGAGCAGCGCGATCGCGATCGTCGCGATCCGGGACATCGTTGGCGACCCGGTGCCGAGGCTTGCCGCGGCCGGTCAGGAGCGGGCGGTCGCGGGAGCGCCCGGGAGGGTCGCTCCGTCCAGCCGGAGCGCGCTGAGCCCGAGCCAGACCCAGCCGGCCCCGAACACGCCCACCATTGCGACAGCTCCGAGCTGGCCGAGCAGCGTCTGCGATTCCGAGCCCGTGAGGCCGAGCAGCGGGACGATCGTGAGCGACCCGAAGAACAGCAGCACGGACGCGCCGCGCGAGAACGCGGCCGAGCGCCACGTCGCCAGGGCGAACAGCGCCGACCCGGCGAGCAGTCCGAGCGTGCCGATCGCCCAGATGCTCCACGGCGTCATGCCGGCCACGAACGGCTGATCGCCCACGACCGCCATCGCGATCAGGCCGACGACCGATGCCGCAGCGCCCGTTGCGGGAAGGATGAATGCCGCCCACGTGAGCCGCGGGAAGCGGCGAGCCTGGAAGGCGCTCAGGCCAACGAGCGCTGCGATCAGGGCTGCGGTCCCGATGACGAGCAGGGTGGACCAGACCGGCGACAGGTTGAGCTCGCCGGTCAGGCCGGCACCGGCCAGGGCAAGGACCCAGGACACGCCACCGATGATGGCGGCGGAGCCGCCGAGACGCAGGGACATGGCAAAGCCTCCTCGGTGATCCGATGCGGCGCCAACGCCGCGCAGGTGGAGATGGGCATCGAGGGCGCCGAGCAGGACGTCGGCGACGTCGAACGGGCCGAGCGGCCGTTCGGCGAGGACCGCC
Organism: Chloroflexota bacterium; assembly: GCA_042408445.1. Lineage (GTDB taxonomy): Bacteria > Chloroflexota > Limnocylindria > Limnocylindrales > CSP1-4 > CF-46. The sequence continues at coordinate 7,482 of JBHORC010000008.1, read as the reverse complement.
GCGAACTCGTCGCCGTAGCGCGCGCGCCAGCGCGCCGGGTAGCAGCGAATCAGGAACCGTCTCATTGCTCGACCGGCCCGAGCCGCTGGAGACCGAGGCGGGCGAACTCCGAGAGCTGCTGCAGCTGCTCGCGGAGAATCGTCTCGCCGATCCCGGTGAGCCGGTAGGGCCGCCGCCGATCGATGGGTGGCAGCGCCTCGACGAGGCCACGCTCCTCGAGTCGAGCCAGGGCGGCGTACAGGGTGCCGGCGCCCATCGGCCGGCCGGTGCCGGCTTCGACGTCGGTCATGATCGCGTAGCCGTGCTTGGGGCCGTCGCTGAGGCTGACGAGGATGAGCAGCGCCGGTTCGGCGAACCGGCCGAGCTCGGGGATGTGGGGCTTCATCGGACTCCTATACCGGTAGACGATATATCGTGCGACGTAATATCGGGCGCGGTCGTCGCCCTGTCAACCCGTTCGTCGCGGCGGGGCGAGAATGGTTCGATGCAGTACGGATTCGTCGTCTCCGCGGGCGATCCCCGGAGCGCCGCTGATCTCGCCGCGGAGGCCGAGGCGGCCGGCTGGGACGGCGTCTTCACCTGGGACGGCATCGCGATCGGCGACACGGACACGTACGACCCATGGGTCGTGATCGCCGCGATGGCGATGCGGACGGAGCGAGTCCGGCTCGGGGCGATCCTGACACCGCCGTCGCGGCGGCGGCCGTGGAAGGTGGCGCGGGAGACGATGAGCCTGGACCGGCTCTCGAACGGCCGGCTCGTGCTCCCCGTCGGGCTTGGCGCGCTCGATGACTGGGCGTTCGGTGGGGTCGGTGAGGCCACCGAGGCACGGGTTCGGGCGGAGATGCTCGACGAGTCGCTCGCGATCCTCGAGGGACTGTGGTCCGGCGAGCCCTTCGCCTTCGAGGGGCGCCACTACCGCTTCCCCACCGTGACCTTCCGGCCGACGCCCGTCCAGCGACCGCGGATCCCGATCTGGGTCGCCGCAACGACGAGGAGCGAGCGCTCGCTCGTCAGGGCGCTCCGCTGGGATGGAATCCTTCCGCAGACGAGTGACGTCGACGAGATCCGCGCCATCGCGGCACGCGTTCGCGAGGCCCGGAGCGGCGCGGACGACGGCTTCGCGATCGTCGTCGAGGGCACGACCCGGCCGGGCGACGAGGCGGACACGGCGCGCGTCGCCGCCCTCGCCGAGGCCGGCGCGACCTGGTGGACCGAGTCCGACTGGACGTCGGCGACGGTCGAGACGCTCCGCGAACGCGCCCGGGCCGGGCCGCCACGCTGATCCCCGGGCTGCCTCAGACCGCCTCGGCGAGCGCCCCGGAGAACTGGCTCTCGTACAGCGCGGCGTAGGCGCCGCCGCGCGCGAGGAGCTGCTCGTGGGTCCCCTGCTCCACGATCTGGCCGCGCTCCATGACGAGGATCGTGTCGGCGTCGCGGATCGTCGAGAGCCGGTGGGCGATCACGAACGTCGTCCGGCCCTTCATCAGCCGCGCCATGGCCCGCTGGATGAGGACCTCGGTCCGCGTGTCGACCGACGACGTCGCCTCATCGAGGATGAGGATCGGCGGGTCGGCGAGGAACGCCCGGGTGATCGTCAGGAGCTGCTTCTCGCCGGCCGAGACGTTCGTCGCGTCGTCGTCGATGATCGTGTCGTAGCCGTCCGGCAGGGTCCGCACGAAGTGCTCGACATGAGCGGCCTCGGCGGCCGCGTGGACCTCCTCGTCCGTCGCGTCGAGGCGACCGTAGGCGATGTTCTCGCGGATCGTCCCGTGGAAGAGCCATGTGTCCTGGAGGACCATGCCGAAGGCGCGCCGGAGCGCGTCGCGATGCAGGTCGCGCGTGTCGATCCCGTCGATCGTGATCCGTCCGCCGTCGAGCTCGTAGAAGCGCATCAGCAGATTCACGAGCGTCGTCTTGCCCGCCCCGGTCGGCCCGACGATCGCGACCGTCGCCCCGGCATTCACGACGAGATCGAGGTTCTCGATCAGCGGCCGGTCCGGCTCATAGCGGAACGAGACGTCCTCGAAGCTCACCGCGCCGACGGGCTCGCGGAACGCCGGGGCGCCGACCGGCTCGGCCGACTCCTCCTTCTCGTCGAGCAGCTCGAACACGCGCTCCGCCGAGGCGACCGCCGACTGCAGGACGTTCACGACGCTCGCGAGCTGGATGATCGGGAACGTGAACTGGCGGGAGTACTGGATGAACGCGACGACGTCACCGAGTGACATCTGGCCGGACGCGACCTGGATGCCGCCGATGACGGCGATCGAGACGTAGTTCAGGTTCGAGATGAAGGTCATCACCGGCTGGATCGTCCCGGAGATGAACTGCGCCTTCCGGCTGGCCTCGTAGAGGCGCCCATTCTCCTCGTCGAACCGCTCGATCGCCTCACGCTGCCGGCCGAAGACCTTCACGATCGCGTGACCGGTGTGCATCTCCTCGACGTGGCCGTTCAGCGCGCCCGTCGAGGCCCACTGGGCGACGAACTGCTGCTGCGAGCGCTTCACGATGAAGATCGTCGCGAACAGGGAGACCGGCACGACGAGCAGGGAGATCAGGGCGAGGAGCGGGTTGATCAGCAGCATCATGATCAGGACGCCGATGATCGTGAGGACCGACGTGACCAGCTGGGTCAGCGTCTGCTGGAGCGACTGGCCGATGTTGTCGATGTCGTTGGTGACGCGGCTGAGCAGGTCGCCGCGCGGGTGGCTGTCGAAGTACCGGAGCGGCAGCCGGCCGAGCTTCTGATCGACGTCGCGGCGAAGACGGAGCACGCTCCGCTGGGTGACGCCGGCCATGATGAAGGCCTGTGCCCAGCTGAAGACCGCGCTGACGACGTACACCGCAATCAGGGTCAGCAGGATGCCGCCGACACGGCCGAAGTCGATGCCGACACCCGGCGTCAGGTGCATCCCGCCGAGCATGTCCGCGAGCTGGTTCTGGCCCTGCGCCCGCGCGCCCGCGATCACCTGCGCCTGGCTCACGCCGGCCGGCAGCTGCTTGCTGATCGCCCCCTCGAAGATCGCGTTGATCGCGTTGCTGAGGATCTTCGGACCGACGACGGCGAAGAACACGCTGACGACACCGAACGCGATGACGAGCGCGATCCGCGGCGCCTCCGGCCGGAGATGGCTGAACAGCCGGATCAGCGACCCGCGGAAGTTCTTCGACTTGGCGGGCGGCAGGCCCATGCCCATGCCGAACATCCCCGGGCCGCCGCGACCGGGCGGCCCACCGGGACGCCCGCCGGGTCCCGCGGGTCCCGCGGGTCCGGAGGGGCCGCCAGCCGGTCGTCCGGCGCCGGGCATGCCCGCGCCCGGCGCGTTGCCCGCCGGGCCCCTGCCGTTGCCGCCGGTTCCGTTGCCGTTCGAGGGTCGCTCGGCGGTCATGCGACGGCCTCCTGGGCCGAGAGCTGCGAGTAGACGATCTCGCGGTAGGTCTCGTTCGTCTCGAGCAGCTCCCGGTGGGTGCCGATCCCCACGACGGCGCCGTCATCCATGACGATGATCTGGTCAGCGTTCAGGATCGTCCCGACGCGCTGGGCGACGATGATCACGGTCGCCGCCCCGAGCTCGCGGTCGAGCGCCGCCCGGAGCCGTGCGTCCGTCGAGAAGTCGAGCGCGCTGAAGCTGTCGTCGAACACGTAGATCGGGGCGTCCTTGACGATCGCGCGGGCGATCGAGAGGCGCTGCCGCTGGCCGCCGGAGACGTTCGTCCCGCCCTGGGCGATCTGGCCATCGAGGCCGCCCTCCATCTCGGCCACGAAGTCCCGCCCCTGGGCGATCTCGAGGGCCCGCCACAGCTCGGTCTCGGTGGCGTCGGCCTTGCCGAACCGCAGGTTGCTTGCCACGGTCCCCGAGAAGAGGAACGCCTTCTGGGGGATGAAGCCCAGCCGCGCCCAGAGGTCCTCGCGGCTCATCGCCCGCACGTCGACGCCGTCGACGCTCACCGAACCGCCGGTCGCGTCGTAGAAGCGTGGGATCAGGTTGACGAGCGTCGACTTGCCGCTCCCGGTGCTGCCGACGATCGCGGTCGTCTTCCCGGGCTCGGCCCGGAAGGTGATCGCACGCAGCACGGCCTGCTCGGCGCCCGGGTAGCGGAACTCGACGTCGCGGAACTCGACAACGCCGCGGTCCGGACCGTCCGACGGCGGCACGATCGGGGTGACCGGATCGTGGATGGTCGGCTGCGTCTCGAGCACCTCGCGGATCCGCGTCGACGAGACCGCCGCCCGGGGGATCAGGATGAACATGAAGACCGCGGTGAGGACCGCGAACAGGATCTGGAAGAGGTACTGGAGGAACGCCGTCAGGTTGCCGATCTGGAGCTCCCCGCTGTCCACCCGCATCGCGCCGAACCACAGGACCGCGACGGTCGACAGGTTGAAGACCGCGAAGATCAGCGGCTGGGTGAACGCGAAGATCCGGGTCGCCTGGAGCTGGACCTCGTAGAGGTCCCGGCTCGCGACGTCGAACCGCTGCTCCTCGTGACGCGTCCGGACGAAGGCACGGATGACCCGGACGCCGGACAGCGTCTCCCGCATGACCTGGTTGATCCGGTCGATCTTCGCCTGGGTCGCCCGGAAGAGCGGGACGAGCCGGGTCATCGTGACTCCGATGATCAGGGCCATGATCGGCAGGATCACGAGCAGCAGGCCGGACAGGGGGACGTCGGTCCGCAGGGCCATGATCACGCCGCCGACGATGAGGATCGGTGCCGAGACCATCACGGTCAGCGCGACGAAGACGACCTGCTGGACCTGCTGGACGTCGTTCGTGTTGCGGGTGATCAGCGACGCCGGCCCGAACTGGTTGATCTCGACCTGGCTGAACGTCTCGACCGCCGTGAAGATCGAGGAGCGCACGTCGCGGGCGAACGCGTTCGCGACCCGCGAGCTGAAGTAGACCGCGGCACCCGCGGACAGACCGACGGCGGCCGTGACGAGGAGCATCAGGCCGCCGATCCGCAGGATGTAGTCCGTGTCGCCCCGGACGACGCCGTTGTTGATGATGTCGCCCTGGAGATCCGGCAGGTAGAGGTTGCCGATCGCGCCCACGAGCAGGAGCGCGATGACGACGGCCAGCTGGCCGGCGTACGGCCGGAGAAACGTTCGGAGAAGTCCGATCACCGGTCTGCCTCGTGCTCTGCGTGGAGGGACTCGCGCGCGGTGCGGATGGCGCGGAGGCCGGTTCGCAACGCGGCGAGCTCGTCGTCGGTGAGGCGGCCGAGGAGCGTCCGCAGCTGGTTGCGGCGCTCCTCGCCCATCGTGCGGAAGACGCCCTTGCCGGCCTCGGTTGCCGCGACGAGGACGACGCGACGGTCCTCCTGGTCATGGCGCCGCTCCACGAGCCCGCGCTCCTCCATCCGGCCGATGATGCCGGTGGCACTGGCCACCGAGACGTCCAGGGTGTCGGCGAGACGCGACATCGCGATCGGCGAGTCCGCCTCGAGCACCGTGAGGACGTGGAGGTGGATCAGGCTCAGCGACCCCTTCAGCCACGTCCGGAACGCCTTCATTCGATCCTTGGCGTTCCACGAGGTCATCTCGTTGACGACCTCGGCGATGAGCTGATCGCGGGGGCTCGTCTCTGGTGGCGTCGGCTCCTCGCCCTCACCGCCGACGCTGATATTCAATGACACGTTGACAATCTACGCTGCGTAGAACGACCGCGTCAAGACGCGAGCGTCGGAGGACCGCTGAGGCCGGGGCCGCGCGCAGCGGACGCCCGTCGCCCCCGGGCTCCGGCGACGCGCGCCGGTTCCTCGCGAACACCAGACGGCCCGGCGCCCACTCGGGACGCCGGGCCGCAGGCCGAACGCGCGTCCGGGTCAGGCGGGTGGCACGTTCTGGTTGAGCCGGAACAGGTTCGCCGGGTCGTGCCGGCGCTTGATCGCGGCGAGCCGCTCGTAGGCGCCGTGCGGGTAGGCCGAGCGGATCCGGGCGTCGCCTTCGGCCCCGAGGAAGTTCGCGTAGACGCCGGTCGAGCGATCCGCGAACGCCTCGAAGAACTCGTTCGTCCAGGCGTCGTGCGGCGTCGGGTCGCCGCCGATCTCGAACATCGCCATCGCGGCGATCAGCACCTGGGCGTCCCGCTGGGAGAAGGCGGTCGCGTCCGGCGCGACCCGGCCCATGGCGCCGCCAAGAACGCGGATCTGGGTCATGACGGCCGGGCTCGGGGCTCGCTCCATCCGCTCGATGATCTTCGTGGCGTCGGTCTCGTCGACATCGTTCGCAAACCACGATCGGATGCTGCCGCCGCCACGAGCCTCTCCCTCGGCGGTGAACTGGTAAATGGCCGGATACGGCATCGGGCTGACGAGATCCGCGATCGGCTCGGCGAGCGCTCGCAGCGGCGCCCAGGCTGCCTGGCCCGCATCGAGGTCGCCGTCGAAGACGCCGAGGACCATGACGACGAGACGGCCGACGTGCTCCGCCGGAATGAACGGCAGCGGCGGCGCGTGCATGACGAACGAGATCGTCGTCAGCTCGTCCGGCGCTGCCTTGGCCGCGGCCACGAGGCCGGCCAGGACGGACGGCGACGCCGGCAGAACGATCCCGCCACCAACGACGAGCCCCGCCTCGACGAGCCGGTAGACGAACCGGGTCACGACGCCGACGTTGCCGCCGCCGCCACGGATCGCCCAGAGGAGGTCGGGGTGATGCTGGTCGTCGACGGTGAGGATCCGGCCGTCGGCCGTCACGATCTCCGCGGCGACGAGGTTGTCGATCGTCATTCCGTGCTTCCGGGTCAGGAAGCCGATGCCGCCACCGGTCGTGATCCCGCCGATCCCGACACTCGCGGTGTCACCGAACGGAACCGCCAGCCCGTGAACCGCGGCCGCGGTCGTGACCTCTCCGGCCGTCAGACCCGGCTGGGCCCACGCGAGCCGTCGCTCGGGATCGATGAGGAGACCCTTCATCGACGAGAGGTCGAGGACGATCCCGCCCTCGGAGGTGCCGTGGCCGGCGAGGCTGTGGCCGCCGCTCCGGACCGCGAGCTCGAGACCGGTCTCGGCTGCAAGCCGGACGGTCCGCGCGACATCGGCGGCATCGGCCGCGCGCACGACGACAGTCGGCGTCCGGTCGAAGCGCGAGTTGTGGACTTCGCGGGCGGTGTCGAAGGCGTCGTCGCCGGGCAGGATCACGGAACCCGTGATCGAGGCGGCAAAGCCGGCGAGGGCGGCCGGGCTGATCGCCGGGATGACGGCCGGGGCCGTCTCGAGCGGGCGCGGGTGGAACGCTTCCATTGCGGTGGTGATCTCCGTCGATGTGCAGGGTCGTGAACTGGCGCTGCGTCGACGGTAGGTTCGGGTCGGGCTGTCGGGCAGCCGACAGGCGCGGAGGATCGGTGTCGCCGTCCGGCGCGATTCACGCTGGACGAATGTCGATGGCGGGTGCGTGTGCCGGGGGCCTGCCGCCGCTCCGTGCCGCCTGGCGAGGCGGCGCGGCGCCCGACCCGGCAGCCACGCGGCGCCCGG
>JBHORC010000006.1:0-126913 GCA_042408445.1 Chloroflexota bacterium | reverse complement strand
GCGGGCGCGGGGCGCGCGGCGTGGGGCGCGCGACGCGGGGGCGCGCGGGGGGGCGCGCCCAAAGGACGAGCCGGCCTACTGCTCCCCGAGGTACGCCTTGCGGACCATCTCGTTCGTGATCAGCTCCTGCGCCGGTCCGGTCAGGACGACCTCGCCGGTCTGGAGGACGTAGCCGCGGTTCGCGATCGACAGCGCCTGGAGCGCGTTCTGCTCGACGAGGAGGATCGTCGTCCCCTGCTCGTTGATCTCGCGGATCGTCTGGAAGACCTGCTGAACGAGGATCGGCGCGAGCCCGAGCGACGGCTCGTCGAGGAGCAGGAGCCGCGGTCGTGACATGAGCGCCCGGCCGATCGCGAGCATCTGCTGCTCGCCACCGGACAGCGTCCCGCCGAGCTGGTCGATCCGCTCGCGGAGCCGCGGGAACAGGACGAACACGCGGTCGATGTCCGGCTGGAGATCGTCGCGGTTACGGGTGAACGCGCCCATCAGGAGGTTGTCCAGGACGGTCATCCGGGAGAAGATCCGGCGACCCTCCGGCGACTGCCCGATCCCGACCCGGACGAGCGTGTGGGCCGCCGTCCGCGAGACGTCCTTGCCCTCGAAGATCAGCCGTCCCTGGCGGGGGTGCAGCAGGCCGCTGATCGTCTTGAGCGTCGTCGTCTTTCCGGCGCCGTTCGCGCCGATGAGGGTCACGATTTCGCCCTGATCGACGGTGAGCGAGATCCCCTGCAGGGCGTGGATGTTGCCGTAGTAGGTGTGGACGTCCTCGAGGGCCAGCATCGGTCCGGCCCACTTCGAAGCGGCCGTACCACCGGAGGCGGGCGCCGTTTCGGGGAGCTGCGCCGTGGTCATGCTGCGGGTGCTCCCAGGTACGCTTCGATGACCTTCGGGTTCCGCCGGACCTCGTCCGGCGTTCCCTCGGCGATCTTCTCGCCGTGGTCCAGGACCGTCACCCGGTCACTGATCCCCATCACGACGCGCATGTCGTGCTCGATCAGGAGGATCGTGAGCCCGAGGTCCGTCCGGAGCTTGCTGATCAGCGCCGTCAGCTGGGCGGTCTCCCGCGGGTTCATGCCGGCGGTCGGCTCATCGAGGAGGAGGAGCGACGGCTCCGACGCGAGGGCGCGGGCGACCTCGAGCCGGCGCTGATCGCCGTACGGCAGGTTCTTGGCCACCATGTCATCGCGGCCCTTCAGCCCGACGAGGGCGAGCAGCTCGCGGGCCTTCACCCGGGCCTCCGCCTCTTCGCGCTGATCGCGCGGCGTCGAGAGCAGCGCGTCGATCCAGCTCGCATGCAGCCGCGAGTGCATCCCGACGAGGACGTTCTCGAGCGCCGTCATGTTCTGGAAGAGCCGGATGTTCTGGAAGGTCCGGCCCAGACCGGCGACGACCATGTCGTTCGGCCGGGCGCTCTTGAAGATGCCGAGCCGGATCAGGAGCCGTTGATACGACGGCGGCCGGGCGACGCCGACGAGCAGGACGACCATGAGCGTCGCCAGCAGGACGAACACGCCGATCGCATCGAGCGTCTCGTTGCCGGCGCCGATCACGAAGAAGATCAGCGCGATCAGGATGGGCGGGATCACCCACAGGATCGGCTCGAGCCACGCTCGTCGCGGGCGCGCGATCATCGGCCGGCCGTTGAAGTCGATCCGTCCGCCGGTGGGGTCGTAGATGCCGGCGATGATGTTGAAGAACGTCGTCTTGCCGGCGCCGTTCGGGCCGATGAGGCTGACGATCGACTGCTTCGGGATCGTGAACTCGATCGAATTCACCGCGACGAGTCCGCCGAACCGCTTGGTGACGGCGTTCGCGTTCAGCAGGTCGGTCATCGGACGTCTCCGGGCTCACGGGTGTCGGGCTCGCCGCGATCGGCTGCCGTCGCCTCGGACGGACCGCTGGAGGCGCTGCCGCCACCCAGGGCCGCGTCGCCGCCGATCGCGAAGCTGCTCGGATCCGGTTCTGCGGCGGGCGACTCGACGGCCGCCGCGACCGGGATCGGTCCGACCTCCTCGATGCCCTCGTCGAACTCCTCCGCGATGTGGAGCTCCTGCCGGCGGCGCTGGCTCGGGAAGAGGCCCTCGGGTCTGAGCAGCATCATCAGCACGAGGGCGATGCCGTACAGCAGGAACTGGAACTCGACGAACGGGATGTTCTTCAGGTCCACGTGGAGCGGCCCGAGGTCGAACGCCGGGACGCCGAGCGTCTCGAGCACGCCGTTGATGTTCTTCAGGATCACGACCTGGATCATGTAGACGACGAACGCGCCGATCGCCACGCCCCAGATGTTGCCCATCCCGCCGAGGATGACCATCGCGAGGACCGTGAACGAGACGGTGAACAGGAACTGGTCCGGCGAGACGATCGTGAGCTTCGAGGCGTTGAAGACCCCGGCCAGACCGGACGTCGTCGCGCCGAGGGCGAAGGCCAGGAGCTTGGTGGTGACGGTGTTGATCCCGTTCGCGGCCGCCGCCAGCTCATCCTCGCGAATCGCGTTCCACGCCCGGCCGATCCGGGAATCCTGAAGCCGGTACAACAGAATCATCGTGATGGTCACGATTCCCACCATCACGACGAAGTAGTTGAACGGGGAGATGGCGCTGAACGGGCCGAGGAACGGCAGCGGCTCCGGCCGGTAGATGCCGCCGATGCCGTTCGTCCCCTGGGTGTACTTGTCCAGGTTCAGGAAGACGATCGGGACGATCTCGCCGAAGCCGAGGGTCATGATCGCCAGGTAGTCGCCGCGGAGCCGAAGCGTCGGCGCGCCGAGGAGAATGCCGAAGACCGCCGCCACGAAGGCACCGATGACGAGCATCGGGAAGAACGGCAGGTCCAGGTGGCTGAACGGCGAGTTGCTGTAGGCGTAGGTGTAGGCGCCGATCGCGAAGAACGCCGCGTAGCCCAGGTCCAGCAGGCCGGCCATCCCGATGACGACGTTCAGGCCCATCGCCAGCAGGACGAAGACGCCGGCGTTCGCGAACGCGTCGTACCACGTCCCGGCGCCCTGCACGATCGACAGCGGCGGGAACAGCGGCAGGAAGTACATCGCGATCGTGACCAGCACCATCACGGCGACGATCGAGATCGATCGGTGGTTGTCGACGAAATCGCGGAGCGTCGTTCCGCGACTCACCTGCGGCGCCGCGGGTCGGGCGGTGGCGGTCATGCGCGGTCTCCCGTTGCCTGTCCGAACAGTCCGGACGGCTTGAAGATCAGGACGAGCGTCAGGATCAGGAACACGAGGAACTCGGACCAGCGGGACACGCCGATCGACGAGGCGAAGTTCTCGATGAAGCCGATGACGAACCCGCCGAGCACGGCACCGGTGATGTTGCCGATGCCGCCCAGCACGGCCGACGTGAACGCCTTCAGACCGGCGTTGAAGCCGAGATCCTGGCGGACGTAGCCGAACCGGAGGCCCCACACCACGCCGGCGGCGGCGGCGAGCATGCCGCCGAGCAGGAACGTGAGGGCGATCGTCTGGTTCATGTCGACGCCCATCAGCGCGGCCGCCTCGCGGTCCTGCGCCGTTGCCCGCATCGCCCGCCCGAGACGGGTCCGGGTCACGAAGCCCTGGAGCGCGAGCATCAGCGTGATCGCGAGCACGAAGATGAAGATCGACAGCACCGAGATCGACGCGCCGCCGAACTTGATCTGCCAGCTCAGCGGGAAGATCTGGGGCGAGGACCGGTCGCCGCTTCCGGCGAAGACGAGGGCGAGGTTCTGGAGGATGAACGACACGCCGATCGCCGTGATCAACGGGGCGAGCCGGGGGGCATTCCGCAGCGGTCGGTAGACGAACCGCTCGATCCCGACGTTCAGCAGGCCGATCAGCGGCATCGTGAAGACGAGCGTGCCGATCAGGAGGATCGCCAGGAGGGGAATGCTGTCCACCGCGCCGACCTGGCCGGCGAATCCGCCGAGGAAGACCACGGACAGGAACGCCCCGACCATGAAGATGTCGCCGTGGGCGAAGTTGATCAGCTCGATGATCCCGTAGACCATCGTGTAGCCGAGGGCGATGAGGGCGTAGATCGCGCCGATCGACAGCGCGTTGACCGTCTGCTGGATCGCGTTGGGGAGGGCCTGCTCGGCGGTCAGGTTCTGGGTGGGCTGGAGCGCCAGCCAGAGGACGAGGGTGTAGACGACGATCGCGCCGATGGAGCCGACGACATAGCGCGTCCCACGTCCGAGCGAACGGCCCGCTGGGGCCGGCCTGGCGGTGGCTACCACGGTGCGATCCCTCGCAGGTCGAGTGGGTGGCGGATCGTCAGGAGGTGATCAGAAGGCCGGGGATCGACTGATCCCCGGCCTTCCGCGTCGAGTGACTACTGCTGCGCGTAGTCGACCTGGGTCTGGAACTTCCAGTCGCCCTTGCCACCGGCTCCGGCGGCATCGAACGAATAGATCGAGACGATCTTCTGGCTCGTGTCGCCGTTCGCGTCGAACGTGATGTCGCCGACGATCGTCGAGTACTTGACCGTGGTATCCGTGCCAGCGGCGCGAACCGCCTCACGGAGTGCCGTCTTGTCCGCCGCCTTCGCGCCAGCCCGCTCGAGGGCATTGATCGCGACCTGGGCGCACGCATAGCCGGTCCCGGCGTAACCGGTCGGGCTGGCGTTGTACTCGGCCTTGTAGTCGACTTCGAACTGGGCGCGGCCCGGGAAGTCGCCGATGCCGGCCAGGGTGCTGTAGCTGTTCTTGCCGTCAGCGCCGGCGAGATTCAGGAACGAGTCCTTCGTCGTGCCGGAGCCGTCGTTGATGCCGTCAGGGCCGACGTACGGGACGTCCCCGAGACCGACCTGGACGGCCGCCTTGAGGATCCGTGCGCCGCCGGTCGCGGTGACACCACCGAAGTAGATCGAGTCGGGGTTGAGCGCCTTGGCGGCGGTCATGATCGACACGTAGTCCTGCGTGGTCTTCGGGGCCGCGTCGTGCTTGACGACGGTGCCGCCACGCTTGGTGAACTCGGCCGCGAACGCGTCCGCGACGCCCTTGCCGAAGGTCTCGGTGTCGTCGATGACATAGACCGACTTCTTCTTCAGGACGTCATAGAGGTACTGGGCAGCCGCGGGGCCCTGGACGTTGTCCGTCGTGACGACGCGGATGTAGTTGTTCGGCTTCGTCCGGAGCTGCTTCGCAGGATCGCCCTGGGTCAGGTCCGGGTTCGTGTTGGCCGGCGAGCACTGCAGGACGCCGCCCTCGTTGGAGATCGGGATCTCCGCCTTGGCAACGCTGGAGTTCAGCGGGCCGATGACCGCGACGACGTCCGCGTCGGCGACGATCTTGCTCATGTTGTTGGCGCCCGTCTGCGGATCGTGCGCGCCGTTGAGGGCGTCGTCGTAGATCGCGGACTGGGGCAGGTCGATCTTGTAGCCGCCGGCGGTGCCGCCCGCGAGCTTGATCGCCAGCTTGACGCCGTTGATGATCGGATCCGAGGCCGCCTTCTCGCTGCCCTGGAGGGGGAGCTCGATGGCGAACTTGATCGTGCCCTTCGACGAATCACCCGCAGCCTTCGGCGTGGTCGGGGTGAGCCCCGTCCCGCCGCTGGCACCCGCCGCCGTCGAGGCTGCTGGGGTGCTGCTGCAGGCCGACAGGGCCAGCAGGGACACGCCGGCGAGCGCGCCCAACTTCCGGAACTTCATGCACTGTCCTCCTCGAACGCTTGCCGTCCGGATGACCCCGGAACGACCTCGGTCGGCGCTTCCTCCGTCCCGACCTGCCGCGCCTGGTCGTGTTCCGGTGCCCGATGCGTCGCCCCCCGAGCCGGCTGCGGAGCAGCGATTCGGGGTTGGGGAGCGAGCGGCGGTGCGTGACGGGCCACGACGCAGATACGCTGGCTCGGACGGCGCGCAGGTTGCCGCCGAAGCGATGCCGTATCATAGACATCGGCGGACCGAATGCAACACCGGTCGGCGGCGACCCGGGCGTGGCTGTCGAGCCTCTGGCTCGCCACCCCGCGAGGTCCCCACCGGAACGGTGCCAACGGTCGGCTCCCGATCGGCGAAGGCGCGCTCCAGCTTGCCATCCCGCCATCGCGCACGAGGTGCCTCGGCCCGCGTGGAATATCTGATCCGGCCTGCTCGCATCACGGACATCGAACGGCTGGTCGCACTCTCGGGCGGTTCCGTCCGGGCAGCGACCTCCGGCGGGTCCATGGACTCGGGTGACCTGCTCCGACAGCTGGTCTACCTGCCGCAGGCAAGCATCTTCATCGCCGAGGCCCGGCGCGAGGTCGTCGGGGGCGCGGTGCTCGCGCTTCGGCCGTCCGTTCGTGCCGGCGGGTTCGTCGGTGCCGTGGACTTCGTCGTGGTCGATCCCGATCACGACACGGGCCGCGTCACGGACGCGCTGCTGGAGGAGATCCTCCGGTCGGCACGCAACAAGGGCTGCAGCGTCGTCGAGGCGGCCCTCCCTGATGATCCCGAGGAGCGCAGCCGGCTGGAGCGGCATGGCTTCGTCGAAGCGGGTCCCCGAGCGGAGTGTCGTGTGGCCGCGGTCGGAGCGGCGAGGACCCGGACCAACAACTGATTGGCGCCGTCAGGCTGCGCGAGGCGCGCCGACGTCGCTCGACCCAACTCAAGGAGTCAAGGTGGGCAAGAACGTCGCCGTCTTCGTGGACGTGGCGAACATCTTCTACGCGGCCAAGGCGGCCGGCGTGGACATCGATTACGTCACGCTCCTCAAGTCGGCCACCGCCGGACGCGATTTCGTCCGCGCGTACGCCTATACCGGGCTGGACCCGGACAACGAGAACCAGCGCAACTTCCATTCCTTCCTTGCCCGGAACCACTACAAGGTGGTCAGCAAGGACATCCGCAAGTACGGCGACGGCAAGGTCAAGGCGAACCTCGACATCGAGCTCGTCGTCGACATGATGAAGACCTCCCGGAACCTGGACATCGCGATCGTCGTGTCCGGTGACGGGGACTTCGCGCCGGCCATCCGGGCCGTCCAGGAGATGGGCGTCCGCGTCGAGGTCATCAGCTTCCGCGGCAACACCTCCAGCGACCTCATCGAGGTCGCGGACCTCTTCACGGACATCACCCAGCTCGCGCGCGTGGACAAGTCGTCGTCCCGCTCCGGCCGTCGGGTGGCCGGCGACGAGGAGGACCTCTCGATGACGGAGGTCCCGGACAAGCAGACCGAGGGCACGGGCACGCGTGGTCGCGGGCGGGGTCGCGGTCGCGGCCGGCCAGGCGAGGCGGAGCCGGTTGCCGCGAGCGGTCGCGGACGGTCGCGGACCGAGCGGCCGGATCGGCCGACGGTCGCGGCGTCCTCCAACGGCGCCGGGATCACCGTGCTGCCGGGCGAGAAGCTGTCACGGGCGGGTGCCGGCGACGAGGCGGCGGCCGGTGGTGCGGCCGGTGACCTGGACGTCGCGGCTCCAGGAGCCGAGGACGACGACGAGTTCGAGATGCTCGATGCGCTGCCCGTCGAGGGCGAGACCGAGACGGACGAGGCGGGCCGGCGACGGCGCCGGCGCCGTGGCGGTCGCGGCCGCGGGCGCGGCCGGGGTCGGGACGAGGCCGTGACCGGCGTCGCCCCGGTCGCCGGTGACCCCGTCGCCGCATCGGATGACGATGCGGAGACCGACGACGAGGAGGAGGACGTTCCTGTCCCGACCGCTCCTCGCGGACCGCGCTCCACGCCGTTTGGCTCCTTCTGGGACGCCCAGATCGGCGTGCCGACGAGCGCGCCGACGACCGCCGGACCGGTCGCCGACGACGAGGACTTCGACGAGCCGGAGATCCCCGAATACCTGATCGCCGAGCAGCGGCGCGGCCGCCAGCAGCAGCAGGGACGCGGGGGCCCGCGCGGACCGCGCGGTGGTCGGAGCGCCTATACCGCCGCGATCGAGCGCGAGCGGTATGGCGGTGGCGGATCGCGATCCGGTGGCATCAACCGCTATCCGGACGTGAGCGGCCGCGAGCGCCAGGTCAGCGGTGGCGGTGGCGGTGGTGGCGGCGGCGGACGTGCGTCCGGCGGTCGACCCGATCGCGGCGGCTACGGCCGGCCGGAGCGGCAGGACCGACCCGAGCGTGCCGATCGCCCGGCCCGGAGCGGCGGCGATCCCTGGAGCGAGGTCCCGCCGGAGCTCGAGGAGATGCTGCGCGCGCAGCTCGCCCAGTCGGGCAAGGGCAGGCCGGCCGCACCGCAGGGTCGCGGCACGGCCCGAAACGAGGGGTCGGGTCAGCCCGTGGGCGAGGCCGAGTCCGCGTCGGAAGCTGCTGCGGGTGACGCGGCGGCGACGGGTGACGAAGCGGCGCCGACGACCCGACGCCGAACGCCGGCGCGACGCACGACCCGGTCCACGGCGGTGGCGACCCCGGACGCCGGAGCCGGCGAGGCCGCCGCGACGGACGCGGGCGAGGCAACGGCCTCGGCCGAGGCCGCGCCGGCAAAGCGACGGACGACGAGGCGCAGCGCCTCGACGACCGCCGATGCGGCCGCAGCCGACACCGGCACGGGCTCGAGCGACGCCGGAGCAGCCGGGGACGACGCGGCACCTGCGCCGAAGCGACGCGCACCGCGCCGCTCGGCGGCGACCGGGGCCGCTTCGGCCGATCCGGGCGACGCCGCGGGAGGTTCCGCCGAGGGCGGTGCCGCCGGCGATGCGTCCGGCGCTGATGCGGCCAAGCCGACGCGGCGTCGAACGACCCGGAAGGCGGCCGAACCCGCCGAGTCCTGAGCGAGCGCTCGACGTGGTCGGCGAGTCGACGACGGCCTCCGGTCGCCTGCTGACTCGCGGCCACGATCGGGCGCGGGACGCCGTCCGGGCGATGATCGCCGGCCGTGCCCCGCACGCCCTCCTCATTGGGGGCCCGGCCGGGATCGGCAAGACGACCCTCGCCCTGGACCTGGCCGCGGGACTCCTGTGCACAGATCCGGATCCTGCTGCGCGGCCGTGTCGGGCATGCCGGGCCTGCCGGCTCGTGGACCGCGGGATCCATCCGGATTTGCATCGCCTCGCTCCGACCGGCCCGGGCGACCAGATCCGGATCGGGACGCGGGAGCGGCCGGACGACGGAACGGTTCGGCGGCTCGCCCTCGACCTGTCACTGCTCGCGATGGAGGGCGGAGCCCGGGTCGCGATCATCGAGCGCGCGGATCGGCTCGGCGATGACGCCCAGACGGCCCTGCTGAAGACGCTCGAGGAGCCGCCCGCCGGCGTCACGATCATCCTCTGCGCCGACGACGAGGACCGGCTGATGCCGACCGTCCGCTCGCGCTGCGCGCGGATCCGGCTCGGGCCCGTCGCGACGCACGAGATCGAGGCGATCCTGGCCGATGCCGACGAAGCAGAACCGGCGCTCGCGGCCCGGCTGGCACGCCTGTCGGGTGGCCGGCCGGGCCTGGCCCGGCTCCTCGCGCGGACACCGGACGCGCTCGCGTCGCGGGACGTCGCCGCGCGGACGCTGCTCGACCTCCTTGTTGCCGGGCCCGCCACGAGGCTCGCATCCGCCCGTGAGCTCATCGGGGCCGCCTCCTCGATCGATCGGGCGCTCGCGTCCGCCGCGTCCTCCGCCACGCCGGGGGCTGAATCCCTGCCCGCGGGCAAGGGCCGCGGCGCGCGGACGACGCGCCGCGGTGCGGAACGCCTCCCGGCGGCTCCCGCAGCAGACGACGCGACCCGGGCCGCGGCTGCGGGCGACGGCAACGGCGCCGCGGCGGGGGACGGGGCGACGGACGACGACGAGGCGGGCGCGTCGACGAGTGCGAACCGGACCGCCCTGGAGCGGCGACGCGCGGTGGCGTGGCTGATCGGGCTGTGGCGCGAGCTGACGCGCGACCTCGTGGTCGTGGCGCTCGGGGCGGATCGGGAGGTTCGCGATCCCGCCCTGCTCGACGATCTGCGGGATGCGTCTGCGGGCGTGCGGTCCGGCGTCACGGACTTCACCGCGTTCCTCGGCCGGCTCGATGCGGCCGGTGAGCTGATCGAGGCCAACGTCCGCCCGGAGCTCGTCCTCGACACGCTCCTCCTGGCCTGGCCGGTCGCCGGCTCTTCGGTGGGCGCGTCGGCGGATCCCGCGACCGCCGCGCGGGGAGCGGCATGACTGCCGGCGACGACAGTGAAGCCACCAGCCGCGCCGCGGGTCCGGCCCGCACGGGTGAGGGCACGGCGGGTGAGGCCGCCGCGTCTGCCCGTCTCGAGGCCGTCGTTCGGGGCCGCGTCCAGGGCGTGGGCTTCCGTTACTGGGTCCTGAAGCGGTCGAACGGTCTCGGCATCACGGGCTGGGTCGCGAACGAGGCGGACGGGAGCGTTCGCGTCGTCGCCGAAGGGGAGGGTTCTTCTCTCGACGAGCTCGAGGCGCTCCTCGGTCGCGGTCCGATCGGATCGATCGTCGAGACGGTCCAGGCGGTTCGGATGCCCGCGACGAACGGCTTTTCGCGGTTCGAGGTGCGATCCGGCGGCCATCGCGGCGACTGAATGTCGGGCGCGGGCGCCACGCCCGGCGCCCAGGTGGTGCCGGGCGACACCGGTTCACGCTCGGAAGGGACCTTCGCCGGGCGCCTCCGGGACCATCGTCGGTCCCGGTCCACCCGGACTGGACCGATGCTGCAACGTGATGGAGTCCCGGCCGACCGCTCCCGCTCCCCCGACGGCCGAGACCGCGCCATCGCTGGCCGAAGATCTGCCCGAGCTGTATCGGCTGATCCTCGACCGCGTCGCCGGTCTCGAGCGGATCGGCGCGCGCGCCGAGGCGGCCCGGATTCGGTCCGATGCCACGCGCGCCTACTCGAATGCCTGGGACGAATCGGCTCGACGGACGCTCGCCCAGCTGCTCGCCCGCGCGGACCGCGCCTACGCCGCACCCGACCGCGCTCGCGGCTGGTCCCTCCGCCGCCGGCCCGCCCCCAGTCGCTGACCTTCGCCGCGTCCGAGCCGGGCGGACGTAGGCTTCTCGGCGATGAACGCCGTCGCCCAGACCTCGCGTCGGGTCCCGTGACGCGGGAGGAGATCGCGCCCGGAGAGCCGGTCCCATCCGACCGGGTGCGATTCGCCCACGAGACCGCCTATCGCGTCCGGTTCGACGAGGCCGGTCCGGACGGTCTCCTCCGGACCTCCGGCTTCATGCGGTACGCCCAGGACCTCGCCTGGCTCCACTCGACCGCGCTCGGGTTCGGCCGGGAGTGGTACGCCGAGCGCGGCCTGACCTGGCTGGTCCGGGCCGCGGCGCTGACGATGCATGCCTCCGTGCCGATGGGCACGACGATCGCGGCCCGGACCGAGGTCGTCGGCATGCGTCGGGTGTTCGCGCGGCGTCGCGGGACGTTCCACCTTCCCGATGGGACACTCGCCGCGGCGGTCGACACGGACTGGGTCCTGATCGACGCGCGCGCCAGCCTCACCCGCATTCCGGCGGAGTTCGGCGAGATGTTCGGCGCTGCGGATCGCGGCGGTGCGGTCCGGCGCGTGCCACTTCCGGCCACACCCGCCGGCGCCGCCGAGGTCGACATCGCCGTTCGGCGCCACGAGCTCGACCCGTTGGCCCACGCGAACAACGCCGTGTACCTGGACTGGCTCGAGGAGGCGCTGGTCGCCGCCGGCGGCGCCGAGACTGCCACCGGCATGCTCGCCGCCGTCCCGCGCACCTATCGCCTGGAGTTCGTCCAGGCCGCCGCCGCGGGGACGCGGATCCACGGGACCTCGTGGCGCGACGGTGTGCGCTGGTGCGTGAGGCTCGCCGACGCGGCCGTCGGCGGCGACCTCTTCCGGGCGACCATCGAGCCGAATGCTGATGGCTCCGCGCCGGTGTCAGAATGACGGACATGGCCATCGCCCAGCCCATCGCGGCCGCCGACCTGCACGAGACCTGGCGCGCGAGGACGCCGCGCTCCGCGGCCTTGTTCGACCGGGCTACCCGCGTCCTGCCGGGCGGCTCGACCAGGACCACGGTCTTCGCGCCGCCGTATCCGCCGTACCTCGCGGACGGGACCGGGATCCGGGTGCGCGACGTCGACGGGAACACCTACCGCGACTTCCTCGGCAACTACACATCGCTGATCCTCGGCCACGCCCATCCGGCCGTCGTCGCCGCCGTCGAGACGCAGGTCCGCCGCGGCTCGGCGTTCGGGGCGCCGAGCGAGCTGGAGATCGAGCTCGCCGAGGAGCTGTGCCGGCGGGTCGACTCGATCGAACGGATCCGGTTCACGAACTCGGGTACGGAGGCGACGATGTTCGCGATCCGCGCCGCGCGGGCCGTGACCGGCCGGAACGTCGTCGGCATCTTCGACCGCTCGTACCACGGGACCCACGACACGGCCGTCGCCACGTCGCCCGGCGTCCCGGCGGTCGTCGGCGAGCTCGTGATCACGCTGCCCTGGGAGGATCTCGACGGTGTCGAGCGAGCGCTCGCGGAGCACGGCCGCGACCTCGCGGCGATCGTCATCGAGCCGATCCAGGGCGCGGGCGGCGTCCGGGCCGCGTCGCCGGAGCTGCTCCGCGGCCTTCGCGAGATCTGCGATCGCCTGGGTGCGCTCCTGATCTTCGACGAGGTCATCTCGTTCCGAGCGGCTCCCGGCGGCGCCCAGTCGATCTCCGGCGTGCGACCGGACCTCACGACGCTCGGCAAGATCATCGGTGGCGGCTATCCGCTGGCGGCGTTCGGCGGCGCGGCGGACGTGATGGATCGGTTCGATGCCCGGCGCGTCGGCGCGCTGACGCACGGCGGGACGTTCAACGGCAACCCGGTCGGCGCGGCGGCCGGCCTCGCGACCCTCGCCGAGCTCACGCCGGCCGTCTACGACGCCCTCGCGTCCCGCGCCGAGCGTCTGCGGGCTGCGGTGGCGCGAGGCGCGTCAGCGGCCGCCGTCGAGGTTCGCGTCGACACGGCGGCGTCGCTGTTCCAGGTCCGGCTCGGTGATCACACGGCCGCGTCGGCGGTCGCGACGGGAACCGGCGCGGCCGACCTCTTCCTTCGGCTGCTGCTCGCGGGCTTCTACCTCGCGCCGCGCGGGATGGGCGCCATCGCGACACCGGCAGCGGACGACGACGTGGACGCGCTGGCCGCGGCGATCGTCGAGGCCGCCGTGGCGATCGACCGCGCCTGACGGGAGCGCGCGGCCCGATGCGAACGAACCTCGCGATCGCGGACCTCGGCGACCTGCTGGACCGCCCGATCATCGCCGTCCTCGCCACGAACCGAGCCGACGGGACGGTGATGCTCTCGCCGGTCTGGTTCCAATGGGACGGCGAGGCCGTCGTGATCTGGACGAGCGGCCCGACCGACGGCAAGGTCCGGCACCTCGGCCGCGATCCACGCACGACGGTCGTCATTGCGGAGCAGGACATGCCGTACCGCGGGCTCGAGGTCACGGGTCGAGCGGAGCTGACGAGCCAGGGCTTCGAGGCCGCGATCCGGCGGATCAGCACTCGCTACGTCGGTGCCGAGGCAGCCGAAGAGCTCACGGCTGGCTTCCGAGAGCCCGGAATCCTGATCCGAGTCATCCCCGACCGGCTTCGGGCCTGGGACTTCGTCGACGACTGGGGCACCCCGGAGCAGAAGGCCGCGGCGTCGGCCGCCGAGCGCTGAGCCTCAGCCGGTCGGGGACGCGCCGCGCCGCCAGGAGCGATAGATCGGCGGCCAGTCATCCTCGGTTGGACGGCTGCCGTGGAGCGCCCAGTCGATGTCCAGCTCGAAGAGGCGGTAGCCCTCGGTCGCGTCGAACGCCCAGGCTTCGACCGCTTGCGCTCGGAGCGCCTCCTTGTCGACCTCCCGCGCGCTCCCGCGGACGGCGAACTCGTCCGGTTGCGCGGGGTCGATGTGCGTGTGAAACGCATATCGCCCGTCGGCAGCGAGATCCCTCGCCTTCGCGGACGCCGCCTGGACGAACGTGAGCAGGTGTCCGTTGACGATCTCGGCGTACACCGGATGGAGCCGCGGTGCCGCATCGGGAGCCGCGGTCGCGAGCATCCCCTCGCCGATCTCGCTCCTCCGGAGGAGTCGCTCGCCGGCCGCAGCGATCTCCGGCGCGACCGCCGCCAGCTCGTTCCAGGTCACCATTCGCGGATTCTCGCACCGATGAGTTCGGCCGATGGCGCTCGTCTGATGGGTGGCGCCAGGAGCACGAGCTCCCGGCGCCTCCGATTCCCCGGCCAGTCCCTGCCGGGCGACCAACCTTCAGTGGCGGCGGCTCAGGACACCGCCCACCGCTTGCTCTGCGTCAGGCTGAACCAGTTCCCGCTGTCATCGCGCAGGATCGCCTCGACGCCATACGGCCGGTCGACCGGCTCCTGGAGGATCGCGACGCCCTTCGCCTTCAACTCGGCGACCGTCGCCCGGCAGTCCTCGGTCTCGAGCACGCCGCCGCCGAGCGAGCCCTTCGCCAGGAGATCCAGGACGACGGCGGCGTCCTCGGCGCTGAACATCGGCGGGGCCGGGACCGCGAGGAGGAGCGACAGGTCCGGTTGCCCCGCCGGCCCGACCGTGAGCCACCGAAAGCCGTCGAGCACCGTGTCGGATCGGACCTCGAAGCCGAGGATGTCCCGGTAGAAGGCGAGCGCGCGGTCCTGGTCGTTGACGTAGACGGTCGTGTGGGAGAGACGGGTGATCACGGGGCCTCCTGTCGTGGTTGCCGGGCCACCCTAGCCCACGCGCTACAGCGCCGGCTTCTCCCCGATTGCTGGATCGCGGCGGTGCACCTCGGTCGAAGGCCGCGTCCACATCAGCACCACGCAGCCCGGAATCGACGGCACGCCGTGCTCCTCGACGGACGCCGCGCGATAGGCCGACGGGCTCGAGCCGGTGAGGTCGCGAAAGCGCCGGCTGAACGAGCCGAGACTCTCGAACCCGACGGCGAGGCAGACCTCGGTGACCGAGAGATTTGCCGAGCGGAGGAGTGCCTTCGCCCGCTCGATGCGGCGGCGCGTCAGGCAGGCGCGCGGCGTCTCCCCGTACGCCGCCGCGAAGGCGCGGGCGAAGTGGAAGCGCGAGTAGCCGGCCTCGCGGGCCATCGCGTCGAGGTCCAGAGCGGTCGCGAACTCGCGGTCGATCAGGTCGCGCGCGCGCCGGAGCGCCGGCAGCGTGAATGGCGAGACGGGCGGCACGTTCGGAGTATGGCGCCGCGTCCGGCCTCGCAGGGTCGCGGCGCGCTCAGGGAGCCGAAGCGCCGCCAGCGACGCCGTGGTCGAACGCGCGGATCGTCGGGTCGGGGCCCGCCGCGCCGAGGCCGATCGCGCGGACGCTGCCGTCGGCGAGGTCGAAGCGAACGACTCCGTAGGAGCGGCCGCTGCTGGTGTAGAGGAGCCGGTTGCCGTCGGCGTCAAACGTCTTGCCGTCGGCGTGAAGGGCTGCCCGGACGACCGCGGGGTGGCCGCGGTCACGGAGATCGAGCGCCGCCGTCGCGATCGCGATGAGCTCCGGGCACCGGACGTCGGCCGTGCACGCGACCTCGGGGCCGATCGGCCAGCCGTCGACGACCGGGTCGCTCCGGGCGACGCCTTGGCACGCAACGAGAAGAGCCCCGGCCAGCAGCGATGCGGCGACGGCGCGTCGGTGGAGGCGACGGCCGGTCATGGCCACGACCGGGCCCCTCCATCGAGGCCGGCGACGACCACCACGGGGGCAGCCGGGGGCTCAGCCCGCGTCGTCCTCTACGCCGCCTGGCACGGGGCCGAGGCCGAGGGCGTCTCGCACGCGACCGAGGGCGAGTCGCTGCGAGTCGAGCGCGACGCCGAGAGATGCGCCAACACCGGCGATGTCGCCCCCGCTTGCGGCCCGGCGATTCAGCGCGGCGACCTGCTCTGCGGCGGCGATGGCGGCAACGAACATCGGCTTGAGATCGTCGGGGACCGTCAGGGCCCGCAGCCCGGTCACGAGCTCGTCCTCGACCGCCGCATATTCGAGCGAGATCGCGTGCATGGCCGCGAGATCGTTCGCCTGATCGACGCGCTTGCCGAGGTCGCGAACGCGGACGTTCAGCGGACCCGCGAGCGCGAGATACCGGTCGGCGAGGGCGGCGCGGTCGACGACGACCACGTCCTGGACAACTGGAACAGCGGTCGGAGCCGCTCCCTCTCCCGCACGCGCGGTCCCACACGCGACGGTGAGCACGGCGACGGCGACAAGCCCGAGCAGCGGCACGTTGTGACGGTTCACGGCCGTTCCCCTCCCACGTCCTTATGCGATTACCGGAAGTCTGGCAGGGTCGCTGTCCCGTCGTCGCGTCGACGCGCCGGCGCGACGGCCCGGCGGAGGGCGCTCGCTGCTCAGCCGGCTCCCGTGGCGGTGGATGGAGCCGGTCCGAACTCCGCGACCAGGGCGTCCGGCCCGATCGTGCAGGTGCCGGTGATCAGCGCTCCTTCACGGGCGACGATGCGACCATCCGGCCCGATCACCTCGAGGTCCGGTGTGAACCTCGCGCTCGTTCCCGGCAGCCACGACACCTGGCGACGCGATCCGTCCGGCATCTCCAGCCACGCGATGCGCGGGTCGGACGACGATCCGTGCAGGCGGATCTCGGTCGTGGCTCCGCCGCCGGCGCACAGGCCCGGAGGAACGGTGGGCAGCCATTGCTCGCCCGGTCCGAGCGGCCGGGTCGACGCGCTCGGGACCGGTGGCGCCGCGCAGGCCACCAGGCCACCGAGGGCAACGACGATCGCGAGCCACTCGCGGGCGCGGGTTCGCGTTCGAGAAGCTGCCGCGACGGTCACGGGCCGAATCTGCGAGCGAGCGCCGATCCGGTCAATGGGACGAATCGCGACGCGTGCCAGGCGCGGCGCGCGGCGGGCGGGGCCGCGGCGCGTTCGAGGCGCTACTTCGCGCTGTCCGCGCTGCCCCTCGCGCGGAGCAATTCGAGCAACGCGATCGTCGTCTGCCAGCTCCGGATCGTCATCGATCCGTACGCCGGCGACCCGACGATCTTGCCGAGACGGCTCTTCGTTCGGAGCGAGCTGAGGCGCTGGGAATAGATCACGCCGTCACCCGGCCACACCGTGTCGACACCCTCGCGTGGATCGAAGGCGGGCATCGCCTCGGCCGCATCGATCCCCATCAGGAAGATGGCGTCGCTGTGGTATCGGTCCGGCTGCTCGCCGAAGCCCTGCGGCTTGTTCCGGACGACGGCTTCGAGCTGTTCCCGGGACAGGACCAGCACCTTGACGAGCTCGGAATGGAGGTCGAACGCCTTCGGAAGCGCCCGCTCGATGTCGGCCTGGATCGCGTCGTGGCCCCGATCGGACTCCAGCATCACGTTGCCGCTGGCGATGTAGGTGGCGACGTTGGAGAACCCGAGGTCCTCGAGGAGTGCTCGCAGGGCGGCCATCGGCACCCGATTCCGCCCGCCGACATTGATCCCGCGGAGAAGTGCGAGGTATGTCTCGTTCAAGAGTCACTCCTGACGAAGGTGTCTCGGCCCGAAGGCGCCCGCCGTCATCGTGCAGCACTCCGCGCGAAGGTGGGGCGGCGTCGCTGGCGGACCGCGCGACGCCCGGACGCCCCGGAACAGCACCGCGCCGCCCTGAGTCCCGGGCACTGGACGGGACCTTCGGACCTACCGCGCAGCAGCACCGTGCGCGATAACCGGAGCATGAGCTCCCGGATGTCCGTCAAGAACGTGGCCACGGAACGGATGAAGACGGGCCTCGACGCGCGCCGCGCCATCGCCGTCGCGCTGCCCGTCGCGATGCCGCTCGCCATGACGGCCACCTTTATCGGGACGAAGGCGTTGTTTGGCGATCGCGGCGGTTACGTTGCTGGGTTCGGCGTGTACTGGACGGCATGTGCGGGACTCTCGGTCGGGTTGCTCGGCACGAACCGAGTTCGCCAGCTGTTCGGTTGCGCTCGGCCGCGGCTCGGCCTTCCGGCCGCCGCGCTCGGGGCTGCGCTCCTGCTCTGGCCGCCGCTCGGGGCGATCGCCACGCGCCTCCTGCCCGAGCTCGGCGAGGCGACGCCGGCGATGGTCGCGACGATCAGCGCCGTTGCCGTCGCGAACGCCACGCTCGAGGAAGTCCTTTGGCGGGGCGTCTACGTCAGCTACTGGCCGACGAACGTCTGGCTTGGCTGGGTCTGGCCCGCCGTCGGCTTCGGGGGATGGCACGTCGCGCCACAGGTCATCCACCCCTCGGCGATGGGGCGGGCCGCGTACGCAATCGCCGCAATTGCGCTCGGGCTGTCATGGGGCTGGGTTGCCTGGCGAACCGGATCCCTCCGCTGGGTGAGCGTCTCGCACGTCCTCACGGACGGCTCGGGTCTCCGCAGCGCCCTCTTCTTCGTGGGCTGACCCGTGGTCGAGCCGCTGAGCCGAGGTCACGTCCGATCGGCAAGCGCCGCTTCGAGCGTTGCGTCGCGGCCCGCGAAGAAGTCAGCGGCCGTCGTCGGCACGGCGACGTCAGGATCGATCGAGGACCGCGGATCGCCGGTGTGCCAGCTGAAGGTCGGGATCGACAGCTTCCAGCCCGACGCCGGTAGGTCCACGTCTTCCGGATTCAGGAAGTTGTCCGCGCGCGCAGGAGTCGGCTCGCCGATGAAGACGGCCTTCGTTCGAACGTCGATCTTCGCAATGACCGTCGTCGACGCGGAGACGTCCTCGCGGCCGATCAGGACGTCCAACCCGCCGGGCCGATTGACCCGCTTGTCCGCGACCAGCGCGGCGACCAGCCCGTCCATCGCCTTCGAGCTCCCGCCCCGCGCATAGCGCAGGTCGAGGATCACCCGGTCCGCAGATCCGTCGTCCAGCGCGGCACGCATCGCGGTGAGGGCAGCGGGGATCCCGTCCTCGTGCATGTCGTTGACGCTGAACAGGAACGTGTGCGTCTTCGGGTCCGCCAGGGTCCAGACGACGTCGTTCCGCCGTGCCACCGCCCGTGGCGCCGCACCGTTGAGGCCGCCCGTCACGTGGAACTCGTCGTACAGCTCCTGGTTCGGCGCCGCCTCCAGGACCACGTCCGAACGCTTGCCGTCCGGTCGAGTGACGGTGAAGGTCGCCTTCGCGGAGTCCGCGATGATGCCGAGCCCGTGCAGGACGTTCGGCGACCCCATCCGACGATCGCCCTCGGGGTCGATGCCGGACAGGTTGATCGCGTCGAGGATCGCGCTGTCGTTGTCCGCCGCGATCAGTGGCCGGAGCGCGGCCTCGACCTTCGCGACCGGCGTCCCATCGATGGCATCGATGCGCGCCCCGACGAGCGAGGCGTCGCGTGCGGCGGTGATGAAGAAGCCCTCGGCGAAACGGTGCGTCACGATCGGAAACGAATCGCCGGGCGGAAGGAACAGCGCGGAGTGCGTGTCGAGGAGGGCGACGAGACTCTGGAGCTGGACCAGTGCCTGGTCCGGCGTCGCGGTCGGGAGGGACGCGCGGAGCTCCGCGAGCTTCGCCTTCCAGGCCGCCTCGGAGTGGTTCACCCACGGATCCGGATGCTTCGACCGAACGGCCTGATCGATCGTGTCGAGATCGGAGGCGACCAGCGCGCCGACCGCGCCCGATTCCGTCGCGCTGGCCGCAGGCCCGCTCGACGCGCTCGCCGCCGCCGCCGCCGACGTTGACGACGAAGGCGTTCCAGAGCCGCCCGCGGCAGACGGCGACGTCGTTGCCGATCCGCAGCCGGCGCTGAGCGCGGTGATCACCGCGAGCGAGATCCAGGCTGTCCGCCGCCGCATGCCGAGTCCCTCCAAGCGATCCGTCTGGTCAGCAGACGAAGCCGCGGCTGGAAACGCTCAGGGGATGTACGGCGGGCGATAGGACCGGGACCACGCACAACTGCCTGGCATCGTCACCCGCTGGGTCAGTCGCTGTCGGTGACCAAAGGGGTCGGCCTCGTCCAGCGACGCGGCGGTCCGGTCGAGGTGATCCGTGCGGGCGACCGGGTGTTCATCGAGCCCGACGAGGAGCGCTGGCACGGCGCCTCGGCCGCCCGGTTCATGGTCCACCTCGCGATGCTCGACGTCGGTGACGACGGGAACCCAGCGGTGTGGGGCGACCACGTCACGGACGAGGAGTACGGCGCGGCGCCTCAGGGCGGGTGACGGGCGTGCCCGCGGACGGCGCGAGCAGGCTGGGCACCACGATCTCGGCGACGCCGCTCGATCTGAGCGTTCCAGCTTCGGCCTATGCTCGTGCGTGACGTGATCGATCGCGCGACGGCGCCGCACAAGGTGGGCTTCCGATGGCGAAATTCCTCGTCCTGATCTACGGCGACGAGCAGACATGGGCCGATCTCCCGGCGGAGTGGCACTCGGCGAACGGCGACCGGCACCAGGAGCTCATCGCGTCGGCGGGATCCGCGATCCTCGGCGTGAACGAGCTGGAGCCTCCCGCCAATTCCGTCAGCATCCGCGGCGACCCTTCGGGCAATCCGACGATCACGAATGGCCCGTTCCACGTCTCGCCGGAGATCGTCGGCGGCTACTACCTGCTCGAGGCGAGGGACATCCACGAAGCCACCGAGCTCGCGGCCCGGATCCCCGAGGCGACGGCCGCACACGGCGGCGTCGAGATCCGACCGATCGCCACGCCGGGCTGAAGCTCACGCTCGGCGGAGCAGCTCGTCCAGCTGGTCGAACGACTCGGAGTTCCAGCCCGTCGCCCCGGAGGCCATCGCCTCGTCGAGCGCCTCCTTGGAGGGATAGAGGTCGTGGACGACGAGCCGAGTCCGGCCGTGGTCCTCCTCGAACGTGACGGTGGTCACGACCGTCCCCTCGTCGCCTTCCTCGTTGGTCCAGACGAGACGCGACGGCGGCGTCACCTCGAGATATCGGCCGAAGAACGCCATCGGCTCGGGGGCGCCGACGTCGAACGTGAGCCGGTAGCCGCCGCCGACCCGGGCATCGACCTCGCACGAGAGCAGGTTCAGGCCCATCGACTTCGGGATCCACCACTGCCGGAACAGCTCGGCATCGGTCCAGGCGTCGAACACGACGTCACGCGGGCCATTGATCGACCGGGTGACGACGAGCTCGCGGTCCGACGCGCGCTCGATCGTCGTTCGGTCCTGGGTGGCAGCGGCCTCAGCCGCGTTTCGGGTGTCCATCGTTCCGCTCCTTCTGTCGTCGCTCCGCGACGACTTGTTCCAACACGTCGAACCGGGCGTCCCACAGCCGGCGCTGCTGCTCGATCCACGCGGTCTCGTCCTCGAGTCGCCGAGGCCCGAGCCGGCACGTCCGCACCCGCCCGACCTTCTCGGTCGTGACGAGCCCGGCCTGCTCCAGCACCCCGACGTGCTTCCGCATGCCGGTCAGGGTCATGTGGAAGGCCTCCGCCAGGTTCGAGATCGACGCGTCGCCGCGTCCCAGCCGCTCCAGGACGCCACGCCGGGTGGCATCGGAGAGCGCCGCGAACGAGGCGTCGAGTCGACCGTCGAAATACTGAACCACATGGTTCACTGTATACCCGAGGACGGGCGGATGCAAGCGTCCATACCGGCAGGGAACGCGCGAAACGCCCCGACCGAGCCCAAGGGGTGGTCGCCCGTCGGCCGTCGCGTCTCCGCCCAGACGCGCCGCGTGCCGAGCACTGGCGGCGGCACCGCCACGGCTAACCGGCGGTGATCCTTGCGAGGCGGACCGGCTCAGCGAGACCCTTCAGCCGAGCGTCTCGGGCGTCTTCCCAGCTGATCCCGGAATCGACGAGTCGCTCCGTGAATGCCCGCGGCACGAGGATCTCCCCGGGTCCGGCCTCCGCGGCGATCCGCGCGGCGAGGTTGACCGTGTGGCCGTAGACGTCGCCGTCGCGCAGCACGAGCGGGCCCACCGCCACCCCCGCGTGCGCCGCGGGGAGGCCCGCATCGACGATCGCGGCCATCAGGCTCCGGACAGATCGGATCGCGTCGGCGGCCGAGGGGTACCGAAGCATCACGCCGTCTCCGAGGAGTTTCACGACGCGTCCGCGATGGGCCCGTGCCGCCGCTTGCGCCAGCGCCTGAAGCGTCGTCGCGAACTGGGCCGCCCGCTCGTCGCCTGCCTCGATCGTCAACTGCGTGTACCCGGTGAGGTCGACGAACGCGACCGCAGGCGCCTCCCGCCGATCGACGTGACCACTTTCGACGAGGACGTCCTCGACGTAGTCCACGACCCGGCCGAACACCTCGCTCTCCATGTGTCGCTTCTGGAGCCAGACGAGCAGCTGGCCCAGCACCGGGCTGAAGCGCATCGAGGGGCGCATCGCCTCCTCGGGCGCCTTGCCCCGATGAGCCTGACCGGCTGGTGGCCCACCGAGCTCATCGAAGAGATCCTGGGTCCCGACCTGGATCCGCCGGACGCCTTCGCCGGCGATCCGCGCCGCTCGGAGAAACGTGTCGGGTTGGTCGTCGACCATCGCCCAGAATTCGATGAAGTCCGCGATCGCCGTCTCTTCGTCGCGGCGCATGACCGCCTCGGCCGGCGGAACCGCCAGCCCGAACGCCGCGTAGATCGACGGCAACTGCCCAGCACGATCGCCGAGGATCTCGACGAACTGATTGAAGGTGCGGCCACTCGGCTCCGCGACGCTCCACAGCCTTGCGACCCAGTCGAGCCGAAACACACCGCTCCCGATGACCGCCATGAGGTCGTCGAAGTCGATCCCGCCTTCGGTCAGGGCGGTGGCGAGCCGGACGCGCGCGATGTTCGGCTCATCGTGCGTCCCGTCCGCGTTGGCCTCGATGGCGCCGGCCAGAAGCAGCCGACGAACCAGCTCGGGCGAAGCTCCGGCCTCGCTCGCAAGCTCGTCCGTCGACAGCGTCCTTGCGCTGCCGGCCGGTTCGTCCATCTGACCCCTCAGTCGTTCCCACGGTTGTCCCCCGGTCAATGCATCATCGGGCACGGGACGCGGACGTGCGGATCCTGGCCGGGCGATCCGACCGTCCGACCTCGCCAGGAGATCGGATTGGGCGACACTGGCCGCGTGATCATCCGTCGCGCGCGGCTGCCGGACGACCTGGCCGAGGTCGAGCGCCTGTGGCTCGAGTACCTCACCTGGGGCAACGACGAGCTGGAGTCGCACTACGGCTTCCGGCTCCCGGTCCGCGAAACCGTCGACCGGGACATCGCGGCGATCGGGAAATTCCAGCCGCCGAACGGCCGCATCCTCCTGGCGGTCGACGCCGAGCACGCGTTCGGCGTCGGCTGCCTGAGGCGGATCGGCGCCGGAACGGCAGAGATCAAGCGGATGTATGTCGAGCCCGCCCATCGCGGGGGCGGAACGGGCCGGCGACTCCTGCAGGAACTGCTCGCGGCTGCCGCCGAAGATGGCTACGCCCGCGTCCGGCTCGACAGCTCCGGCTTCATGACGACCGCCCACGCGCTCTACCGCTCCGCGGGGTTCGTCGACATCGCTGCCTACCCGGAGAGCGAGATTCCGGACGAATACAAGCGCCATTGGGTCTTCATGGAGCGACGGCTCGGGGACGGCGCGTAGACCAGTCGGGGCCGCGCCGGGTCGTCACACGACCGTCGCTCCGACGCCGCGCGCCGCCGTTAGGATGAGCGCCGCGCGGGCGAGGGACGCGCGAAGGATCGACATCGCCGCCACCGAGGGGTCCCGTGGAGGCTCTCCGCGTCTATCGCGGGCTGCTCGCCAACCGGCCACTGACGAAGCTCCTGCTCGGCGAGTTCGTCAGCGGGATCGGCGACTGGCTCTACATCGTCGCGATCTTCGTCGTGATCTATCGGGAGACGAACGACGCCGCGGCCGTCGGTGCGTTCGGCGCGGTCCGGATGGTTCCGTACATCCTGCTCTCCATCCCCGCAGGCCTCGCGGCAGACCGGTTCGACCGACGGCTCGTCCTCCTCGCGTCAGATCTCGTTCGCGGATCGGTGATGGTCGTGATGGCGATCCTCGTCGCGACCAACGGCCCGGTTCTGCTCATCGTCGCCTTGGCGATGGTCGCAGCCGGCGGGTCGACGTTCTTCTACCCGGCGATCGGCGCGTACATCCCCAGCCTCGCGACCGACGAACGCCAGCTCGGTCCGGCGAACTCCGCCTGGGCGAGCCTGGGCAACCTCAGCTTCATCGTGGGGCCGGCGATCGGCGGAATCCTGATCGCGACCGGCGGAGTCGTGCTCGCGTTCGTCCTGAACGCCGCGACATTCATCGTGATCGCCGGGGTCCTGTGGACGCTCCCGCCGTCGATCGCGCGAGCCAGGCCGCCAGGAGGCCCGGAGGACGCCGACCCGATCGCTGCGACCGACGACGCGGGCCAGGCATCGGGGTCCATCGATGCCGGGCAGTCGACGTCGACGACGACGCCCTCCTCGACGGCGACGACAGGGGTCTCTGCAGCCGCGCCGCGCGTCCCGCTCCGGCCGATCTCCGGCCTCGCCCTCATCCAGGTGCTCGTCGGCTTCCTCGATGGCGGGATCCAGGCGCTCACGATCATCCTCGCGGTGACGGTCCTGAAGGCCGGCGAGGAGGCCAACGGCTACCTGAACGCGGCGATCGGCGTCGGCGGTCTCGCCGGGGCGCTGGTCTCCGGCGTGCTCGTCCTCCGTCGCCACCTTGCCGGGCCGCTCGTGATCGGCGCGGTCCTCACGGGCGCAGGCGTGGCGGCGCTCGGCGGCATCCCGATCCTCGCCGTCGCACTCGTCGCGATCGGCATCTCGGCCGCCGGATCGATCCTGCTCGATGTCGTCCTGACGACCGTGTTCCAGCGGCTCGTCCCCGACGAGCTCCGCGGGCGCGCGCTCGGCCTCCTGATGACCCTCAACACCGTCTCCGGAGCGACGGGCGCGTTCGTGCTTCCGATCGTCGTCGTTGCGTTCGGCGCCGAGGTGGCGCTGGGCGGCGCGGGTGCCGCGGTCGTCGTCGCGAGCGTCATCGGGACCGTCCTGCTGGGCTCCGCGACGAGCCGACCCGTCAGCCCGTACGAGGCGACGCTCCTTCGCGTCGCGAAGCTGCCGCTGTTCGCGGGTGTCCGTGCATCCCGCCTGGAGGCCGTGCTCGACCACGTCGAGGCCGTCCACGTCACGGCAGGCCAGACGATCGTGCGACAGGGCGAGCCGGCGGACCGCTTCTACATCATCGTCGACGGCTCATTCACGGTCTCGCAGTTCACCGACGCCGGAGAGGAGGTCGCGCTCCGCCAGCTCGGTCCGGATGAGGTCTTCGGTGAGCTGGGCCTGCTGCATCGCAGCGCACGGACCGCGACGGTCAGCGCCGACGCCCCGGGGACCCTTCTCGTGATGGGTGGCGAGGACTTCCTGGAGCTCGTCGGCGCGAGCGGGGATCTGCGCGGCCGCTTGCTCGGGCTCTACCCGGGCGCGCCCGGCTCCCGCGGCTGAGCCTCGGCGAGGACCGGGCGGACCAAGCTCGCCGCCTCGGCCGGAACAGACCGAGAGCGATTTTGCGAGATCACCGGCCCTGCGGGGATGCTCCTGTCACCCTCGTTCGCGCACCGTCTGGCGATGAAGACCCAGAACTTCGCCGCGTCGCCCAGCGCGACCGGCCACGTCAAGACCCAGGTCGTTCGCCGGATCACCGCGGCAACCGGAGGATTCGGCCTCGCGCTGGCCCTTGTCCTCGGCGGTTGCGGCTCTCCAGCCGCGTCGGCGCTGCCGAGTGTCACGGTCCCGAGCATCGACGCTTCAGCCGCCGCGAGTGCCGGCACGAAGGCGGCGATGACGGCGCTCGACCAGGTCGACGCCGCGATCACCGCGAACACCTCGACGACCGGGCTGAGCTCCGACGACGCCGCGTCTCTGACGCAGCTGTCGGCCGGCGTGCGAACCGCGCTGACGACCGGCGACGTATCGGCCGCCAGGACCGCGGTCGAGAACCTGAGCACAAAGGTCCAGGGCTTCGCGTCGAGGCTGAGCGGGCCGGCGGGCACGCAACTCACGTTAGCCGTCGAGGCGCTGAAAGCGGCCCTGCCCGCGAGCTGAACAGGTGAGGCGGGCGGAGTACGAAGTTCGCGCTCGGGCTGCCTCCGGTTGTGATCGCAAGCCAGTCAGGTGTCTGGCCTGCACAGACGACTAGCGGACTCGAAGGAAATCTCCTCTGCCGGACGCGGTCGCGCGCATCGCGGCCATGGCTCCGGTCGTGTCGCGCTCGCCACGTGAGTGCTGACCCTGGAGCAGAGCCGGACTGCCGACCAGGATGGAACGATGCGATCGGCTCTCGCCTCATAGTGTCGACAGCGGCCACCGAGGCCACGACAAGCAGGAATGTCGATGCTGCGAGACCTCGTCCTCCGCGCGAGCACCGGTGACCACGACGCCTTCGCGTCGCTGGCCACCGACGCGTACGGACGTCTCCATCGCACTGCTCAGCTGATCCTTCGCCGCGAGGACCTTGCGTCGGACGCCGTCCAGGAGGCGCTGACGTCGGCATGGCTGCACATCCGGGCCGTCCGCGACCCGGACCGCTTCGACGCCTGGCTCAACCGGCTCGTCGTGCGGGCCTGCTATCAGGAGCTGCGACGGGCGAGGCGCCGGCCGATGCAGATCCAGATCAACACGATCAATGGACCGGGGATCGACGACTCGACGGGCGCCCTTGCCGATCGGGACCAGCTGGAACGGGGCTTTCAGCACCTCTCCGTCGAGCATCGAGCAGTGCTCGTCGTCCATCACTATCTGGGGCTGCCCGACGCCGAGGCGGCGACCGTCCTGGATGTCCCGATCGGGACGTACAAGTCCCGGCTCAATCGCGCCCACCTCTCGCTGCGCGCCGCCCTCGAGGCCGACGCCCGCGTGGCCGGAATCGGCCAGGAGTCCATCGCATGACTGCGCAGAACGACCTCGACCGGACCCTGCGCGGGTGGTTCGACGCCGACGCCACGACGTCGCCCCCGCGCGAGCCTCTTGCTCGTGCGATCGAGTCGACCCGGAACGTCCGCCCGCGCCCGCGCCGTGTGGCCTGGATCGGGAGCTCCTGGCTCGTCGAGGGCGCCTCGCAGTTTCGGCCACGGCGAGGGATCACGCGACAGGCTTGGGGCTTGAGCCGCGTCAGTTCGCTCGGGGCCGCGGCTGTCACGATCCTTCTCGCCGTAGGGGTAGGTGGCGTTTGGCTCTACGTCGGAGGACGATCCGTCCCCAGGTCGACGTCAGCGCCGTCCTCGCCCGTATCGACGCCATCACCCGAAGCGAACGCCGTCGCGTCGACGCTGTACCGCTACTCGGTCCAGGTGCCTTCCTCGTGGGTTGTCACATTCGCGACGTCGCCGTGGCGCGGCAACTCCACGCTCGACACGGACGCGACTGAGACCGACATCTTCCGAGCTGGACCGCAGTCGGATGCGCCTGCTGCGTCAATCAGGGGCCAAGTCCTCGAATCCGGCGTGACTGCGGCGGCGTGGCTCGAAAACTGGAAGGCCAGAGAAGGTGCCGATGCCGGCGGTCGCTGCTTCGGCTCGCGGAGTGCGTGGTCGACCGCGACCGTGGATGGCGTCGCGGCGTGGTACTTCAGGTTTCGGTGCGAGTCTGGGCAGGACCCAGCAGGGAACTACGACGACTACGGGTTCGTGGTTGGCGACGAGGCCTACGTGATCTCCGGCGCGCCGTCGATGGTCGACGTCCTGACCGCCTCGTTCAAGACGACGTAGTCAGTCGGTACCGCAGTGGTGACCCAGTTGCACGCCCCGTCACCTCCGTTCCTGGCCGCGACGCTGCTCGACGATGGAGTCTCGATGACCGACGCCCGCGGCCCGCTCCTCGGCGGATTCGACAGAAACGCCGAATCGACGGTTGAGATCTTCCAGTGAACCTGATCCGACCGCCCAGCAAGTCGATCGTCGTCCCCCTCGTAGTGGTCCTGATCTCAGCATGTTCCGGGTTGACGAGCCCAAGCCAGGCCACGGACGCCAGCAGTGCGACGCCGCCGCCCGCCTCGATGCCCGCGGCCACGGCCTCAGTCTCGCCGACGCCCCAGTCAAGCGCGACGCCCGTCGCGATCCTCGCGGGCGAGCCGTGGATCGTGTACGAGGGCCCAGTCGCGAATGGTGCGGGCAACCGCTTGGTGCGCCCAAATGGAGTCGACGACCATTGGGCCTCGCCTGATGTCCAGGTGGCGCCCGGTGGATGGCAGATCCATCCTGACTGGTCGCCCGATGGCACGCGCCTGGCCTTCTCGGCGGAAGAAGGCGGTGCGAACAAGGACATGTGGACCGACGACCTGTTCGTGGCCGACATCGGACGTTCCGATGCGGTCAAAGTGCTCGACTGCGTCCTGCCCTGCGCCGAGGACAACTGGCCCGCTTGGTCGCCCGACGGTCACACGCTGGCGTTCACGACGTTCGACCTCGGCGATGCTGGCAGCGTGGACGGCTCCCGCCTCATGGCCCTCGACGTCGCGAGTGGATCCACACGGGTGTTATCAACAACGAGGGGAGCGGAGTACTTCCTCGAGCCCCGTTGGTCCCCCGACGGCAACTCCCTGGTGGTCGAGATCGACCGCTGGTCCGACACCACCGCAGCTTCCGTCCTGACCGCATCGGCAATCGCGGTCGTCGACTTGAGTGGCGGTTCAGCTGCACCGCGGCTCCTCACGGACTGGAGCCTGTGGGCCGACTACCCGGACTGGCGTTCGAGCGGTGACCTCATCGTCTTCTCGACCCGACCATGGACCGGCCGCGACGACGAACCGGACGGACCATCGAACCTCTACACGATCCGGCCGGATGGATCCGGAGTCACCGCTCTGACGCACTTCACCAAGGGCCAGAGTCGCGCCGTCGAGGAGACCTGGACGCCCGATGGCACCCAGATCCTGTTCACCAAGGTCGATGGCCCGGGGATTGGCAACCCAACAATGGCTCTCATCAACGCGGACGGGACCGGGCTCCGCTCGGCCACGGGTGAGGTCTGGCTTTACGGCACGCATCCGCGCCTCCGGCCGAATCCCTGAACCACCTTCCCGGGCTCGTCCGTGAACGGCGCGACGCGTCGATTGCCTCCGCGGATGTGAACACCCGGCGGCGGGGAAGAATGGCGTGTCCAACAGGTGTCGGGCGCGCGTTAGCGACCTACGAGATCCCGATCGAGGGGCGCGACGAGTGGCTGGCCGCTGCCAGGCGGCTGCGATGAGGGACGGGTACCAGCGCGGGGTGCTTCCGCCGCAGGCGACGCGGCGCCAGATGGACGTGCTTGCCGCCTACGTCGCCGCCGGCGGGTCGGTCCACGACGCGGCCGAACTCGTCGGTATCAGGGCCAGCACCGTCAAGCCGCACCTCGCCGACCGACGAGCGCGGTCGAGCCTGACGACCGAGCAGCTGATCCATTCGGGTCGCGCCCTTGGTTGGCTCGTCGTCCCTAGCCTGAAGTCAGCGTGATCTCTTGAATGCAGGCTGAGCCCCCGCACGCGACCCCGAGTGCCCATCGCTCGCTCAAGCCGGACGTGCGCCAACCACTCTCGCGCCGCAGTCAGGCCGTGCCGATGGGATCGGCACGGTCGGGCGACGCCCGGAGGCTGTCCAGACCGGCGAGGATCAGATCGAGACCGAAGTCGAACTCGCTGGCGAAGTCGTAGCCGGCCTTGCCCACGTGCTCGGCAACGGACTCGGCGAGGTAGGGATAGTCGTCAGCGGGGAACTGGCTGAGGATCTCGATCGCCAACTTGTCGACCTGGTCCGTGCTTTCGAAGGGCAGGGTCTGCTCTTGCAGCGCGAAGCCGAAGATGAAGCTGTCGAGCAGGGTGAAGGCGTGAACGGCCATCGCGACGGAGAAGCCAGCCTGCCGCAACGCCCGTATCACCATGTCGTGGTATCGCATGTTGCCCGGGCCTGGATGGACGCGGGACTGGATCACCCCCAGCGCCCAGCGGTGACGCGCGAGCACTTCGCGGATCGAGCTGGCTTGCTGACGCATCGCCCCTTTCCAGTCTGACCCTCCGGCGGTGACGTCGATCTCCTCGTACATCACGTCGACCATCGCGTCGAGCAGATCGTCCTTGTTCGCGAAGTGGTTGTAGAGCGCCATGGGGTATACCCCCAGCTCCTGGGCGACGTTCCGCATGCTGAGCGACTCGATTCCGCCTTCATCAGCGAGCTTGATGGCCGTTCGGAGCACTCGCTGCCGGCTGAGTGGGACTCGTCGTCTGGTCCTCGATCGTTCCTTCACAGACATCTGGATCCCTCCCGGCACCCGGGCTTGACGTATGTACGCCGTACATCTAATGTACGCCGTATTGACGATGTACGCCGTACATTAGCAGGAGACCACCATGAAGGCAATCGTTCAACCAACCTACGGCTCACCCGATGACCTGCAGCTGCGCGACATCGACCAGCCCGCGATCGGCGACCACGACGTGCTGGTGCGCGTGCATGCCGCGTCGGTCAACACCGCCGACCGGCTCATCCTGCGCGGCCGCCCCTATCTGATGCGCGCCGCGGGCTCCGGACTCGGCTTTGGCCCGCGTCGACCCCAGTTCGCCGTCGCGGGCACGGACCTCGCCGGTCGTGTGGCGGCGGTAGGCAGTTTGGTGACCGCCTTCCGCCCCGGCGACGAGGTGTACGGGAGCGTCCCCGGCGCGATCGCGGAGTACGTCGCGGCGCCGGACACCGCCCTGGCGGCCAAGCCGTCGAGCCTCAGCTTCCAACAGGCCGCCGCGATGCCGCTCGCCGCGCTCACCGCACTCCAGGGGCTTCGCGATGCCGGACAGGTCCAGCCCGGGCAGCGGGTTCTGATCAATGGGGCCTCGGGCGGCGTCGGCACCTATGCGGTGCAGATCGCCAAGGTCCTGGGCGCCGAGGTGACCGCGGTGACCAGCGGCCCGAACGTCGAGATGGTTCGATCAATCGGCGCCGACCACGTCATCGACTACACCACCGAGGACTTCACGGAGTCAGCCAGTCGGTATGACGTCATCCTGGACCTTGTGGGCAACCGCTCACTGTCGGCTCGACGACGCGCGCTGACCGCGACCGGCACGCTGGTGCTGTCATACGTCGGTACCAACCGCTGGGTGGGGCCGATCGGTCACATCCTGGCTGCCGCGGTGCTGACGCGGTTCACGAGCCACAGGATCGTCTCGTTCACGACCGCTCCGAGCAGTGCCGACCTGCTCGTCCTTGCGCAGCTGACAGACGACGGAAAGATCGTGCCGGTCATCGACCGGACCTACCGCCTCGACGAAGCAGCCGAGGCGATCCGCTACCTGGAACTCGGACGTGCCCGGGGCAAGGTCATCATCAGCATCGGCGACCGCGGCGCGCTGACCGCGCTGACGCCGGCGAGTGTGGCGTCGTGACCGCGCCAGTGATGCCAGTGGGGCCGTACGCGGCTCGTCTGACCATTGACTACCCCGAACGCCTTGATCGGGTTACGACCTTCTTTCGCCTGATCTGGGTCATACCGATTGCCATCGTGCTCGGAGTGATCACGGGGACCGGGACCCACATGACGGTCACCGCAACCGGTGAGCAAATTGTCGGAGCCGGCGGTGGACGGCTCGCTGGCTTGGCTTTCGCCACGGCGCTGATGATCGTCATCCGCATGCGCTACCCGCGCTGGTGGTTCGACTTCGCACGGGAGCTGACCAGCTTCGGCGCCCGCGTCGGTGCCTACGTGGCCCTGCTCACGGACCGATATCCGTCCACTGTCGAGGAGCAATCGGTGCACCTCGAGATCGAGTATCCAGAGGTCGATCGCGACCTGAACCGCTGGCTTCCACTGGTCAAGTGGTTCCTGGCGATCCCCCATTACGTCGCGCTGATCGTCCTGATCATCGGAGCGGCCCTCGCCATCGTGATCGCCTGGTTCGCGATCCTCATGACCGGGCGTTATCCCCAGCCGCTCTTCAACTACGTGGTCGGCGTCGGGCGGTGGAGCCTGCGCGTGAACGCCTACGCGTTCCTGCTCGTGACCGACCGCTATCCCCCCTTCAGCCTGAAAGCAGAGTAGTCATGCGAATCCTCCGAGAGCTCTCGCGCCGCAAGCTCCGCACGAGCCTGACCATCACCGGCATCACCATCGGCATCTGGGCCCTCGTGGTGTTCAGTTCGCTGGCCAACCAGATCAACGGCCTCGTCGGCATGGGCAGCGAATACTTCGCCGACAAGATCGTCGTCACCGACGGCGTCGCCTTCGGCTCGTCGCCGATGCGCCTCGACGACGTCGAGATCATCGCCGGCCTCGACGGCGTCGGTGCCGTCCAGCCCAAGGTCGAGATCCCGTGGGACCGCGATCCCGCTATCGGGTTCGGCGCGCCGGACTTCCTGGTCGGGACCATCCCGGGCGCCGACGCCGGGTTCGAGACGTTCACACCCGAGCTGGCCACGGGACGCCAGCTCATCGCCGAGGACACCGGCAACGTCGTGGTCCTGGGGTCGACCATCGCCCGCAAGTACGGCGTCGTCGCCGGCGGGACGGTCGACATCCGAGGCGAGTCCTTCGAGGTCCTTGGGACCCTGCAACCCACCCTCAGCTCGCCCGACACGAACGGCTTCATCCCGCTCTCGACGGCCCAGGCGCTGTACCTGGGCGACCTGCCCCCACTCGTCGCCGAGTCGCTCCAGGCGGACGAGCTGGCCAACCCGCCATCAGCCTCATCGTGGGCGGCCTGTCGGTGATCAACACGATGGCCATGAGCGTGGCCGAGCGGACCCGCGAGATCGGCATCCGGCGGGCCATCGGCGGCTCCCGGCGACGCATCGTCCGCGAGCTCGTCGCCGAGGCCGGGGTCATCGGGCTGGTGGGCGGCCTGATCGGGCTCGGCCTGGGCGCTGCGGTCGTCGTCCTGGTCAACGACGCCGGCCGATCGAGCGGCACCGTCCTCTTCGACCTCACCGCACAAACCGCGGCGTTCGCGGTCGGCTTCAGCACGATCCTCGGGATGGTGGCCGGGATCATCCCGGCCTGGACTGCCGCACGGCTCGACCCGGTGTCGGCCCTGCGTTACGAATGACCAACGACCGAACGACGAAGGAGCGAACGATGAACCTGATCGAAGCGACCGACCTGCGCAAGACCTACCGGCTGTCGCGCCGGACCAGCATCGATGCCCTGCAGGGTGTTGACGTCAGCATCGCCGCCGGCGAGATGGTGGCGATCATGGGGCCGTCAGGCTCCGGCAAGAGCACCCTCATGCACCTGCTCGGGCTGCTCCACGCGCCGGATACCGACGACGGCCCGGCTCCGACCCTGCGCATCGATGGGGTCGATGCGACGACCCTCTCGGACGGCGAGCGAACGTCCATCCGGGCTCGATCGATGGGCTTCGTGTTCCAGTCCTTCAACCTGGTCCCGACGCTCACCGCCGAGGAGAACGTGGCCCTCGCCGCCGAGTATGCCGGGACGTCCGGTTCGGCAGCCCGTGTGGCTGCGCGCGCCTCGCTGGCGTCGGTCGGCCTTGCCGAGCGAGCGGGGCACCGGCGGATGGAGTTGTCAGGTGGCGAGCAGCAGCGCGTGGCCATCGCCCGTGCCCTCGTGAACGACCCGAAGCTGATCCTCGGTGATGAGCCGACGGGCAACCTGGATTCATCCCGGGCCGCGGAAGTCCTGGGCCTGCTCCGTCGCTTCAACCGTGAGCGCGGGCAGACGGTGCTCATCGTCACCCACGACCAGGAGGTTGGCGCCGCCTGCGACCGGATCATCCGGATGCGCGACGGGCGGATCATCGCCGACGAGCGCGTGGCGGACGTGCAGGTTGCCGCCTGACGGCCGGAACCATGCGCGATCACGCACAAGCACTCGGCGAACCGATCATCCGCGCCGGGTTGCTGGCAGGCGCCACAAGTCGCTTTGTCTTGGTCCTACCGGCCCGCAAGGCCACGCTCATCGCGATGTCGACGGGCGTGCATGCCAAACAGGAAGCTCGCGACCGGTGGCTCGCGTTAGACCCGGCGGGCCCGCCTGCGGACGATCTGCGGTGAAGCCTATGCACGGTCTGCGGTGTCGTCACCAGCCGCGCCGCTCGCAGTCGCCTCGTCGCCCGGCTTGCGGTCACCGGTGGATCCAGGAGTGGCCAGCTCGATGACGCGCTTGACCTCTCGCTCGAGCTGCCGTCGGTAGAGGCGGCCGAGCCCGATCGCGCGGGTCACCCCCGCCAGCGGGCCGGATACATCGAAGGCGTGGCGCACCCTCGCTCCTATCGCGGAGGGCTCGACCTCGTAGGTGTTCACGATCGAGAGCAACGGGGGTCGGACGCTCAGCTCGAGCGCCCTGCCGGGCTCGAACCTGCGGACCACGCACGGATACGTTTTGCCGTAGTTCGCGCGGACCTCAACGATCGATCCCGCGGCGAGCGGTCCATCGGCCTCGACACGCGTCGCGTTGTGTCCCCACTGCGCCCACGTGGCCGGATCGGCGTAGAGACGGAACACGTCCTCCGGCTGAACTGGTGCCTGCTCGACGCTCTCGATGGTCCACCCCATGGCGGTCCTCCACGCGGTATCGACGAGTCGAGTGTGGCGCCCGCGGACCGACGCGGCAATGGACTGTGCTCGGAGGCCCCGCTTCCCAACTGACTCACGTGGTCCAGCCACCCTCGTCGGCCAGGCACCTCAATCCCGAAGCCGATTGACAGCACAGGGGGCAGGAGAAGGCAGACCTGCTCCACGCGATCTACGAGCAGATCGTGGTCGAGGGACCCGAGATCGTCCGGGTGCGCCTGACGGGCCTATGCGCACAGATTGGCGCTGGCTCTGCCCGAAAAGGTTGAACTGGCGCGCCCGACAGGATTCGAACCTGCGACCTTCGGCTCCGGAGGCCGACGCTCTATCCACTGAGCTACAGGCGCGCGAGCGCCCATGATAGTCGGCCCGGTCCGAGGACCGGCGAACCACCGGCGAAGGGCGGCGCGCCGCTCGGCGGCGGTGTCGCGCGGCTGAAACAGCGGCTCACCCGTGCGCCGGTCGCGGTTGCGGCACGCCGCGGCACCTTCGTCGTCGCCCTCGACCAGCCGCACGCTTCCGAACGACGGTGCCCGACGACACGATCCTCTTCTCCGGCTCGACCGTCCTCTGCTCGTCGCCCGACGGGGTCATCGCCGGCGGGCGTCACGGCCTCTACCACCGCGATGCCCGCATCCTCGCCTGCCACCGACTGACGCTGGACGGCCGGCCGCTCGAGCTGGTCCACATCGCGCAGGTGGAGAGCGATCGGTCGACGACGCTGCTGCGACGCGAGCGCGACGGCGGAACCCCGGACGGCCCGCTGCTCCCGGAGGACTCGGTCGAGCTGATCCTCGAGCGGGAGGTCGGGCCCGGGCTGGTCGA
Organism: Chloroflexota bacterium; assembly: GCA_042408445.1. Taxonomy (GTDB): domain Bacteria; phylum Chloroflexota; class Limnocylindria; order Limnocylindrales; family CSP1-4; genus CF-46. Next base: position 91,845 of record JBHORC010000006.1, on the reverse strand, counting down.
GCGGCTTCACGTCCACAACCGCTCCCGCGTTCCCTGCCGGACATCGCTCCGGCTGGACCTGGACGCCGACTTCATCGATGTCGCCGAGCTGGATCGCGATCGCGAGCAGCAAGGCGAGATCCGCCGCCGGGCCACCGACGACATGCTCGAATTCGAGTACCGCGTCCAGCGCGATGGCCGCGTCGACGAACGCGGGCTCCGGATCCGGGTGGACACCGCCACGTCCGCGCCCCGGGTCGACGAGCACGGCGTTTCCTTCGACCTCGACCTCCCCGAACACGGCCACTGGGAGGCGAGCCTGACGTACGCGGTCCGCGAGGGCGCCGCGTGGCGTGAGCGAACGCCGGACGAAGCGGCTCGGCGCGACCGGCAGCGCCGCGCCTGGCGCGCGCGGCGCACGTTCGTGGAGGCCGACGATCGGCTTGTCCGGATCTGGGATCGGGCGGCGGACGACCTGTTCGACCTGCGGAACCTCGAGCTCGAGGAGCAGCTCCTCGGCTCGTCGTCTGGCGCTGCCTGGCTCCTGAACGCCGGCGTCCCGACGTACACTGGGTTCTTCGGCCGCGACACAGCCATCGTCGGCTGGCAGTCGCTGTCGCTCGGTCCACGAGCGGCGGTCGGCGGTCTCGCCGCGACCGCCCGGACGCAGTCCGACACCGACAGCGCCTGGCGTGACGCCGAGCCGGGCAAGCTCATCCACGAGATGCGGACCGGGCCACTTGCCGAGCTCGGGGTCGTCCCCCAGGACGCGTACTACGGCAGCCAGACCACCGCTGCGCTCTTCGTCGTCGTCCTCGCGGAGCTGTGGCACTGGACCGGCAACGACGACCTCCTGCGCGAGCACCTCGACACGGCGCGCGGCGCACTGGCCTGGGCGCGCGAGCACGGCGATCTCGATGGCGACGGCTTCCTCGAGTACGAGCGTCGATCGCCGCGCGGCCTGCCGAACCAGGCGTGGAAGGATTCGGACGAGGCGATCCGCCACGCGAACGGTCGCTCCGCCCTCGGCCCGATCGCCACCGTGGAGGAGCAGGCGTACCACGTCCTCGCGATCGAGCGGATGGCCGAGATCCTGACCGCGCTCGGCGACGACGCGGCGGCCGCCACGGAGCTCCGCCGGGCGCGCGACCTGCGGCGGCGCTGGCACGACGCGTTCTGGATGCCCGACATGAGCTACTACGCGATGGCGCTCGATGGCGACAAGCGGCAGGTCCAGCCGATCGCCTCGAACGCGGGCCACGCGCTCGCGGCGGGCGTTGTTCCGCGGCCATTTGCCCGCGCGGTCGCCGACCGCCTCCTCGCACCGGATCTGTTCTCCGGCTGGGGGATCCGGACGCTGTCCTCCGAGGACACGTCGTACAACCCGTTCGCCTACCACCTCGGCGCCGTCTGGCCCGTCGAGCAGATGCCGATCGCGCTCGGGCTCAAGCGCTACGGGTTCGAACGGCACCTGGATCGGCTGGCCGACGGCGTCCTTCGGGCGGCCGAGCTGAGTCCCGGTCGACGGCTACCGGAGGCGCTGACCGGCCACGACCGGCGCGAGGTGCCGGCGCCGGTCCCGTACCCGCGGGCGAACAGCCCGCAGGCGTGGTCCGCGAGCGCGGTGATCGGCCTCGTCCAGACAATGCTCGGCCTCGAGCCGTTCGCGCCCCTGCGCATGCTCCGCGTGGTCCGGCCGCGGCTGCCCGCGTGGCTGCCGGGGGTCACGATCCGGGGTCTTCGCGTGGGGCGGGCGGTGGTCGACATCCGATACGACCGGCGCGCGGATGGATCAGCGGCCTGGCGGGTGGTACGTCGGCGCGGGCCACTGCTCGTCGTGCCGGCCGCGGCCACGCGCGCGCCGGGGTCGCTTCGACCGTCCGAACGGGCCGTGGCCGCGGCCCTCCAGCACGCGCCGGGACGGCTCGCGCGGGCGGCGCGAATCGCGTTCGGCGACGACTAGGGGGTGGGGTTCGCCGGCTCGCGGCCCGCGCGGTTGGCGCCCGTGCCTCAGGGGGTCGTCGCGCCGAACCGTTGCTCGACGCGCGACCAGGCCTCGTCGATCCGGCTCTCGGGCAGGCGCCCGGACGCCACCGCCGCGGCGACGACCCGGACGACCCGTTCGACGATCGTCTTGTCGTAGACCTGCTGGTTCGCGAACAGGAGGAGGTCGTTGCCGGCCTCGAGGGCGAGGAGCACCGCCTCGTCCGCCCCGAACCGCTTCGTGATGGCGGCCGCCTGGAGGTCGTCCGTCACGACCACGCCTTCCCAGCCGAGCTCGCCGCGCAGCAGGTCCGTCACGACCGCCTTCGAAAGGGACGCCGGCTTGTCGGGATCGAGCTGGCCGTTGACGACGTGGCCCGCCATGACGACGTCCGCTGTCCCGGCCGCGATCAGCCGGCGGAACGGCTCGAGCTCGGTCCGGCTCCACGTCTTCGTCACGTCGGCGACGCCGAAGTCCGTGTTCGTCGTCGAGCTGCCGATGCCCGGGAAGTGCTTCAGCACGCTCCGGACGCCGGCCCGGCGCAGCGCCTCGATCTCGATCGTCGCCATCCGGACGACGACGTCCGGATTCGCGGAGAACGAGCGATCGAGGCCGCCGATCGCCGGGCTGTGGGGGTTCACGTTCAGGTCGACGACCGGGGCGTAGTCGAGGTCGATCCCGGCGTCCGCGAGGGTCGTGGCCATCGTCGACGCCCAGCGTCGCGCCGTCGCGACCGTGCCGCCACCGATCTCCGCCTCGGAGGCGAGCGCCGGGAAGCCGTGAGCGGGCGAAAGGCGGGTGACGATCCCGCCTTCCTGGTCGATGCTCGTGACGATCACCCGCGGCGCGGCTGCGGCGCGCAGATCCGCGACGAGCCGCCGGACCTGCGCGGCCGACAGGACGTTCCGCTGAGCGCCCGTCTGCTGATCGCGGTCGAAGAGGATCACGCCGCGCAGGCCGCGATCGGCGACGGCCGTGCGGATCCACGGCGTCTGGTCGAGTCGGGAGCCGCGGAAGCCGACGATCATCAGACCCGCGATCTTCTGCTCGAGCGAGAGCGCCGGCGGTGGGCTTGCCGTCGGGGCGGTCGAGGCGCTCGGCGAGGGCTCGAGGGACGGCTCGGCGGATGGGCTGCCGGACGGCTCGCTGGAGATGGACGGCGCCGGCGAGCCCGCCGAGGACGAGGGCGACGGCGAGGTCTGGGGCGAGCACGCGGCGAGAAACGCCGCGACGCCACCGAGCGAGGCCGCGAACCCGGCGGCCGCCGCGCCACGCAGGAACCGACGCCGGGTCAGCGCCGCCGGGCGAGAAGGGGCGGCTCGATCGACGTCGGGGTCCATCCGCGCGGCAGCGTACGCGGCCGCGACGATTCCTGCCTCCGGGTCACGCCCGGGCGCGCGACCTCAGTCGGCTGCGGCGCCGGTCGCTCCGGTCGACGGCGCCGCCTGGAGCGCTCCGACCGCGCGGACCATCGCCGCGACGTCGTCGCCCATGACGCCGTCCACACCGACGGCGAGGCTCGCCGCGATCTCGTGCTCCTCGGTGGTCGGCCAGGCCCAGATCGCGATCCCCGACTCGTGCAGCGCGCGGACGAGGTCACCGGTCAGGAACCGCCAGTGGTTCTGGAGGACTTCGGCGCCGAGCGATCGGGCCTGGCGGACGGCCTCCTCGGGATCGACCGGCACGTCGTCCGGGAGCCGCTCCGGAGCGAAGAGCAGCTCCGGGACGCGCTCCTTCGCGAGCGCCATCGCCGCGTGGTCGTAGCTCGACATGAACGCCCACTCGAGCGCGTTCCGGTCCCGCAGCAGCTCGGCGAGCCGGACCGCGGTGCCGGCGTACTCGTCCGGCGTCTCGCCCTTCACCTCGAAGCACATCTCGATCCCGGCCTCCCGGCCGAGCTCGATCGCCTCGATCGTCGTCGGCACGCGCATGTCGGCGAATTGGCCGCCCATCCAGGATCCAGCATCGAGCTCCTGCACCTCCGCGAGCGTCAGGTCGCGGACGGGACCACGGCCGTTCGTCGTCCGGTCGAGCTTCCAGTCGTGGATCATCACGAGCTCGTCGTCGCGGGTCCGGTTGACGTCGCACTCGATCATCCCGGTCCCGAGCTCGATCGCCCGCCGGTAGGCGCCGAGGGTGTTCTCCGGTACGTCGATCGAATGGCCGCGGTGCGCGATCACGAGCGGCCGCTCGGGGCGAAGCCAGGCGTTCGAGGTCATCGGGTGCTCCTCCTGTCGTGGACGGTGGGTGAGGGTGCGCGTTCCTGGTGGAGTGGCGTCATGCCGGACGCGCTGGGGCGAGTGCGGCAGCGTTCCGGACGAACTCGCGCCACGCGCCGCGCTCGGCTGTGCGTGCGTGTTCGTCGATGCCCGGCTGGATCCGTCGGGCTGTCGTGGCAACGTCTGCCGCCTCCGCCTCCGTGAGCCGGCCCGCGCCGATCGCCGCCATCAGGGCGACGCCGAGCGCGGTCGACTCGGTCGTCGTCGCGACCTCGAGCGGGCGGCCGATCAGGTCCGCCTGTCGCTGCATCAGCAGGTCGCTCGCGGTGAGGCCGCCGTCGACCCGGAGCGGGACGGACGGGTCGGGCAGCTGCGGCGTCATCGCCTCGACGACGTCCACGACCCGATGGGCGATCGCATCGATCGCTGCGCGGGCGATGTGGCCGCGGCCGGTTCCGGCGCTGATCCCAGCGATCACGGCCCGCGCGTCCGGATCCCACCACGGTGCGCCGAGGCCGGCGAGGGCGGGCAGGAGACGCACACCGCGGGCATCCGGGACGGTCGCGGCGAGGCGGTCGAGGTCGCCGGCGGACTCGAGGATCCCGAGCCCGGTCTCGAGCCAGTCGAGGAGGCTCCCGGCACTGAACACGCCGCCATCCAACGCGTAGGTCGGAAGGCCATCCGGGCTTGTCCAGCCGACCGTCACGAGGATCCCGGGCGGAGGCTGTGGCGGGACGTGACCCGCCTGGGCCAGGACGAAGACGCCGGTCCCGTACGTCGCCTTGATCGTCCCCGGCCGATGGCCGCCTTGGCCGACGAGGGCCCCCTGCTGGTCGCAGAGCATCGCCCGGAGCGGCAGGGACCCGCCCCACGACGAATGCGACAAGGTTCCGAGCGCGCCGGCGGACGGCCCGACGGTCGGGACGGTGTCGGCGGGGACACCGAACCAGCGCAGGAGCTCGTCGTCCCAGTCGAGCGAGGCGAGGCCGAAGAGCTGGGTCCGCGAGGCGGTCGAGGGGTCGGTCCGGCCGCGGTGGTCAGCGGCGCGGGCGCCACCCGGCGTCTCGTCACGTTCTTTGCCGCCGAGACGCGCCGTCAGCCATGAGTCGACCGTCCCGACAGAGAGGCGGCCCGCCCGCGCCGCCCCAGCGACGGCCGGAACCTCCTCGATCAGCCAGCGGATCTTGCCGGCAGAGAAATACGGGTCGAGTGGGAGGCCGGTTCGGGCCCGGATCTCGTCGCCGTGTCCTGCGGCGGCGACCCGGTCGACGATCGTCTGGCTCCTGCGGCAATGCCAGACGACCGCGGGCCCGAGCGCCTCGCCCGTCACCCGGTCCCACGGGACGACCGTCTCGCCCTGGTTCGCCAGGCCGACGGCCGCGATCGCGTCGGGGCCGCCGACGGTCGCGAGAACCTCCTCGACGACCTCGACGACCGACGCGAGGATCTCGTCCGGGTCCTGCTCCGCCCAGCCGGGTTGGGGATGACGGATCGACAGGCGACGGCTGGCGCTGGTCCGGATCGACCAGCTCGCATCGAAGGCGATCGCCCGCGTCGAGCTCGTCCCCTGGTCGATGGCGAGGACGAACTGCTCGGGAGCCGCTGTGCTCATCGGTCGCCGCCGGCCGGCGGCTGGAGCTCGCGCTCGAGATTGGCGACGAGGGTCGACACCTGCCGCCGGAACGAGTCGCGGAGGATCGGCGCGCCGAAGCTCGCCAGCCGGCCGCTTGTCGTGAGATCGAGGCGGTAGTGGATCGTCGTCGCGTCGCCATCGGGAGCGAGATCGATCGGGATCGAGGCACGGAAGCCGCCCGCAAGGCCGCGCGGCCGCCCGTCGAGGTCCAGCCGGAGCGCGTCCGGCGGCCGGCGATCGAGGATCCGGGCGGTGACCTCGGCGCGGATCGTGAGGAACTGGAGCTTCGTCGCGAGGACGCCCCGGTACGCGTCCGCTCCGATCGTCTCGAGCGACTCGCAGCCGGGCAGCACGCGGGCGAGCGCCGCCGGGTCGTCGAACACGCCCCAGATGCGGTCGATCGACGCGGCGACGCGAACGGTTTCCTCGGCGACGAGGCTCATCGCCGCACTCCGACTGCGACGCTCGCCGCGACCGCCATCCCCACGCGCCGGCCGTCCTCCAGCGAGGTGGCGTGGTCGACGTCCGGTGTCACGGAGGTGCCGGCCGCCCACAGACCGGGCAGCGGAAGCGCGCCCGAGGGGTCGGCGGGCATCGGGACGCCCGGTCGGTCGTCGCCGATCCCCAGGCCGCGGAGCAGGAACGACGACGGCCGAAGGGCGTCGGCGAAGACGATCGCGTCGGCGTCGACCTCGCGGTCGGCAAAGCGGACGCTCTCGACCCGTCGGAGGCCGCGGAGCGCGGTCACCTCGCCGCCATCGTTGCCGCCTGAACGGCGGACGGTCGCGGCGATCTCCGTGCCGGCCGCACGAAGGCGGTCCGCCGTCGCGAGCGCGAGCCGGCCGTCGCCGACGACGACCGCCCGCCGCGTCGGGAGCCATCCCCGATCGAGGGCGTCAGTCACGAAATCTGCGGTCATGACGCCGGCCGGTCGCGCCCCATCCACGCCCAGGTGTTCCCGCGGCGTCACGTACCCGCCCGTCGCGAGGACCACAGCGCGGGCCTCGAGACTCCTGCTGCCGGTCGCCGTCTGGACATCGGCGCTCCACGCGACACCACCCGCCGCCTCCGTCTCCGACGCGAGCCCGACGATCGTCGCCGAGCGGACGAACGTCATCCGACCGGCTCCGACGAGGAGGTCGAACGCCGCGAGCGCGGCCTGCTCGGCGGCCTGGAGCGATGACGCGGGCAGGGCCAGCAGCCAGCCGCCGGCGCGGGATGCGCGCTCCACGACGGCGACGTCCAGGCCGGCTTCGGCGCAGGCCATTGCCGCGGAGATCCCCGCCGGGCCAGCGCCCGCGACGACGACATCGAACGGTTCGTTGGCACGGCTCGGCCAGGCGTCGCGGGCGTCGCCGGAACGCGTGCCGGTCCCCGTGGCCGCGATCAGCCAGGAGCCCGCCAGCCCCTTCTCGACGGCGCTCGGCTTGACCCCGTTCGCCGTCGCGACGCGGTCGATCACCTCCGCGAGGCAACGGTTTCCCTGGCAGTCCCCGAACCCGGCGCCGCACCGCCGCTTGACCGCGTCGGTCGTCGTCGCCGGGACCGGTCCCGCGAAGGCGGCTGCGACCTCCGCCGCGCCGACGGACCGACAGACGCAGACGACGACCCCGGCGTCCTCGTCGAACGCGGGCCCGGCGTCCGTCGTCGAACTCGCAGCGCCGCTCGCCGCCGGCCGTCGCCGCCAGCCGCGGGCGGTGCTCGCGATCTCGACCGCGAGCTCCGCGATCGCCGGCGACGCGCTGATCCCGGTCGACCGGATGCCGGCGACGATCGTGAGGCGGTCGCCCGCGGTCGACGGGCGGATCACGTAGTCACCGGTCGACGACACGGCACGGACGCCGGCGAACCGGCGGATCGGGACCATCTCGTCGACCGCCGGGACGAGCCCTCGGCACGACTCGAGGATCCGCTGCCGCCCGGCCTCGTCGGTCGATCGGTCGAGCTTGTCCGTGCCGTCCTCGGCGGTCGGCCCGAGCAGGACGCCACCGAAGACGATCGGCGTGACGAGCATCCCCTTGCCCAGCGGGCCGGGGATCGGCAGCACGATCCGGTCGACGCCGCCGGTGAGCTCGCTCACGAGGAACTGTCCCTTTCGCGGCGTGAGGTGGAAGCTCGTGTCGCCAGCGAGCGCGGAGACGTCGTCCGCCCAGAGCCCCGCCGCATCGAATGCCTGGCGGGCACGCAGCCGGAAGCCGTCCGTGAGCGCGATCTCGACGCCGTCAGCGTCGACGTCAAGGGCGACCACGCGGGCGCAACGTCGCACGACGGCGCCCGCGGCGATCGCAGTCTCCGCGAATGCGCGGGTGAGCCAGAACGGGTCGACGATCCCTTCGCCGGGAACGTGGAGCGCGGCGACCGCATCGGGGGTGACGTACGGGGCGAGATCGCGAAGGGCGCCGCGGGCGAGGGTCTCGCTGGCGACACCGTTCGCCGTCGCGAGCGCGGCGATCTCCGTCAGGCCGCCCGCCTCAGCGTCGGTTCGCGCGAGCATCAGGGCGCCACAGGCGAGGGCCGGCACACCCAGCTCCTCGAGCCGCTCGGGCCAGAGCTCGCCGGCTCGGCGGAGCAGTCGGGCCTCGATCGTCCCGGGCTTCGCATCGAAGCCGGTGTGCAGGATCGCGCTGTTCGCCTTGCTCGCGCCCTCGCCGATGTCCGGTTCGGCCTCGAGCAGGATCGCGTCGATGCCCCGAATCGCGAGCTCGCGCAGGATCGCGCACCCGACGACACCGCCACCGATGACGACGGCGTCGACCGTTCCGGGTGTCGGCCTGGACCCGTCGCCGGCCGATGCGGCCAGCGCCTCGGAGCCGGGGTTCACAGCCGGAGCTCCGTCACGAACCGGCTCCGGTCCGCGCGATGGAGGTCCTGTGCCTGCTCGACCGCCCGACCCCGCGCGTCCCACGACGTCCGGTCGACCCGCATCAGCGGGCTGCCGACCGCGACCGCGAGGACCTGCGCCTCGTACGCGTCGGCGGCGACGGCTTCGAATGACTGGCTGGCTCGGACGGGGCGCGCGTCGTAGCGCCGCTCCATGAGCCGGTAGATGGAGCCGTGCTCGAGGTCCTCGGTGGGCAGCCCGGGCACGATCGCAGCAGGAAAGTGCGACCGCTCGAGGACGATCGGGACCGAGCTCGCAGACCGCACCCGGGTCACCGTGTAGACCGTCTCGCCGGGTCCGAGGTCCAGCGCGGCGGCGACGCTGGGCGAGGGCACCGACTCCTCCACGGACAGGAGCCTCGAGATCGCGATCGTCCCCTGGGCGGCCAACTCGTCGAAGAAGCCGCGGAGGACCGTGACGCTCTGTCGGAAGCGCGGCTCGGCGACGAAGGTCCCCACACTTCGCCGGCGAACGACGAGCCCGCGCTGCTCGAGCCGCGCCAGCGCCTGGCGAACCGTCATCCGGCTCACCCCGAACTCGTCGCGGATCTCGCGCTCCCCGGGAAGCCGGTCGCCCGCCGGGATCGTTCCGCCCTCGATGCGCGCGGCGAGCTCCTCCTCGATCCGGAGCCAGGCCGCCTGTGGCGGTCGGAGGCCGAGGGGGAACGTGGCGGTCTCGCGCCGCTGCGGCCCGCGCAACCGCTTGGGCGCGTCCCTCCGAGGCGTCCGCGACGGTGTCAGGGTTCCCGGAGCGGCGGCGGTGACAACCGCGGCGGATCGGGGCACGAGGACTCCCGGTGACGGTGTGGTCTAGACCACGATGACAGCCGGACGCTAATTCGTAGGACGTATGATGTCAAGGATGGAGGCGGGGTTCGTCGTCCGTTGGGCCGTCAGCACGCTCGGGTGTCCGGAGTGGGACGCCGCGACCGTCGTCGCGCGCGTCGGGCAGATCGGGTTCGACGGCATCGAGTGGCGCGGCGGGAACGACGGAACCGTCCGGACTGCCTGGAGCGCAGGCCGTCGTGCGGCGCTCCGGACGGCGGTCGCTGACGCGGGGCTCCGCTCGGTTGCCGTGACCTCGTATCCGAATCTTGTCACCGCCGATCCGTCCGTCGTCCGCGGGTCCTTGGACGCGATCGAGGCGCACGTCGGCCTTGCCCGCGACCTCGATGCGCCCTGGGTCCGGATCTTCCTCGGCGTCGCGAACGACGATGCGTCGCGCGAAACGCGGATCGCGCGAGCCATCGAAGGCGTTGCCGCGGCGCTTGATCGAACGGCCGGCAGCGGCGTGGGTCTCGCGATCGAGCCGCACGACGACCTCGTCCGGGCGGTCGATCTGCAGCCGATCCTCGCCGCGGTCGACGACGATCGGCTCGCGGTCGTCTGGGACGTCGGCAACGCGTGGGCCGCCGGGGAGCCGCCCGCCGTCGGGTTCGAGACGTATCTGGGCCGGATCGCCTGGACCCAGGTCAAGGACGGCACGGGTCGCGACGGGACGTGGCAGCTCTGCGACCTCGGCGACGGCGACGTGCCGATCAGTGAAGTGCTCGGACTGCTGGCGGGGGCCGGGGTGGGCGCCGGCGCCGGCCCAATACGGCCTGCACCGGTCGCCGGCGGGCCGCCCGTCGTGAGCCTGGAGTGGGAACGCGCCTGGGACGAGCGCCTCGCCCCGGCCGAGATCGCGTTCCCCGCATCGCTCGCCTGGCTCCGCGCCGCTGCCCGGGAGATCCGGCCGGCGCGCGCCTCGCTCGCCGCAGCCAGCGTCCGGCACCGATGAGATTCGGCTTCATCCCCAGCGAAGGCGGCACGCGCTTCCAGGACGCGATCGACGAGGCCGTCCTCGCCGAGCAGCTCGGCTTCGATTCGGTCTGGCTCGAGGAGCATCACGGCGTTCGCGACCACTACTGGCCGTCGCCGATCGTCGTCCTGGCCGCGATCGCTGCCCGGACCGAGCGACTCGTCCTCGGGACCGATGTGATCGTCCTGCCGTTCTACCAGCCCGTTCGGCTCGCCGAGGACGTCGCCGTGGTCCAGGGGATCTCGAAGGGCCGGTTCGTCCTCGGGCTCGCGATCGGCTATCGGCCGGACGAGTTCGCACTCCACGACGCCGCGCTCGACGGCCGCGGCGCACGATTGGAGGAAGCCGTCGCGCTGATCCGCGCCCTTTGGGCGGGCGAATCGGTCGACCATGCCGGTCCGGCGTTCCGCGCCGTCGGCCGAATCGAGCCGCTGCCAGAGCCGCCGCCGCCGATCTGGCTCGGTGGCTGGGGCCCGAAGACGATTCAGCGAGCCGCGACGATCGCCGACGCGTGGGTCCCCGGGCCGACCGCCGACCTCGACCGTCTCCTCCGCCTCCGCGGGGAGTACGACGCCGCGCTCGTCGCCGCGGGTCGCGACCCCGCAACCGTCCGGCGTCCCCTGACCCGCGAGGTCGTCATCGCCGAGACCGACGAGGCGGCATGGGCGCTCGCGGAGCGACATCTCCTCGTCAACTACCGCGACGAGTACGGCGGCGGCTGGTCGCACCCACTCGTCGGGAACGCGGACGCGACGCCGACCGATCGATTGGACCGCCTCGCGGACGGACGGTTCATCGTCGGTAGCCCCGCGACGTGCGTGGCCGCCATTCGACGGCTCGACGAGGCGTACGGACCGGACGAGCTGATCTGCCGCCTGTTCTTTGCCGGCCTGCCGCACGAGGTGCTCGAGTCGGAGCTGCGCCTCCTGGCCGAGCACGTCCTGCCCTCGTTCCGCTGACGTGGCGGCGACATTGGCGCCCGGGCCGGCCTCGGCGGCGCCGGGCTACGTTCCGGACTTCTCCGCGCGAGCCGACTGGGTCGCCCTCCTTGCCCGCCTGACCGACGGCTTCGTCCGATCGATCCCACCGGGCGGGTCACCTGCGGCGGCGTCCCTGCCGGGCGCGCGGGTCGGCGACCAGGTGCCGTCCATCGAGGGCTTCGCCCGGATGTCCGTCGCGTGGGCCGCATGGCTGCACGAGCGGACGAACCCGGTGGCGCTCGTCCACGAGGGTCGCCGCCACGACGTCGCCGCGATCGTGGCCCGCGGGCTCGCGGACGCGACGAATCCGTCGAACGCCGCGTGGTGGGGCCCGATCGGCGATCGCGACCAGCGGATCGTCGAGGCGGCGGAGATCGCGACGGCGCTCTGGCTGGGCGGTGAGCGGATGCAAGAGGCCCTCCGCGCGGTGGACCCCGCGGCGCCCGGCCGCGTCCTCGACTGGCTCGGGCAGGTGGATGGCCGCGACCTGTGGCCGGACAACTGGGTGCTCTTCCCGGTGCTGCCCGCGCTGCTGCGGCGAGCGGCCGGCCGAGCCGTGGACGACCGGGCGATCGACGCAGCCATCGACTGGATGGACGCCCACGCGGCCGGCGACGGCTGGTATCGCGACGGTGCGGGACACGCGCTGGATCTCTACACCGGCTGGGCGATCCACTGGCATCTCCTGTGGTGGGCGACGATCGACGGGGACCGACGATCGGCGCGGCGCGATGCCCTGATCCGCCGAGCGCGAACATGGCTCGCCGGCGTCGCCCCGCTGTTCGCCGCGGATGGTTCGTTCCCGCTGTTCGGGCGCTCGCTTGGGTACCGCTTCGCGCTCGCGGCGCCGTTCGTCCAGGCCGCGTTTCTCGGCGTCGATCCGCTCGAGGCCGGTGTCGCGCGGGTGCTGGCCGGCGGCGTCCTGCGACGCGCGGTCGCGCTCGGGGCGATCGATCCCGAGACGGACTGGTTCCGCGTCGGCGTCGCCGGGCATCGGCCCGAGGTGGTCGAGGGCTACGTCTCGGCCGGTGCGTCGGCCTGGGCGGCGCACGCGTTCCTTGCCCTGGCAATGCCCGCGACGCACCCATTCTGGTCGGCGCCGCCCGGTTCCCTCCCGGCCGGAAGCGGGCGGTCCGGGTTCCTCGCCTCGGCGGACGCCGGGATCCTTGCCACCTGGAGTGGCGCCACCGGCGAGACGCGCCTGCACAACGCCCGGATCGGCCATCCCGCGGACATCGCGGACCACGACTACGCGGCGACGTACGGCAAGCTCGCCTACCGCTCGGCGTTCCCGTTCGACGTGCCGGTCCTCCCGGGCGCAGCGGCCGGATCGGACGGAGCGATCGTCGCGATCGACCCCGATGGCGGCGTCGTCCACCGGAACGAATCAATCGAGGGGTCGGCCGGCCCTGGCTGGATCCGGTCGCGTTACCGGCTTCCGGCGACCACGGTGGCGACGGTCGAGACGATCGTCCTGGTCGTCGACGAGCTCGAGGTTCGAGCCAGTCTCGTCGCGTCGCGCGGTCCCGTCCGCCTGCGCGAGGGCGCCGCGGCGATCGGCGTCCGCGCGGACGGTCGCGCCATCGGCCGCGGTCGGCTCGACCCGGACGGCCTCGTCGCTTCCGACGGTGAACGGACCGTCGCGATCCGCGCGCTGCTCGGCTACGACGGGACGGGCTGGTCCGAGCCGGTTCGTGAGCGCCTCAACATCGTCGACGACGCGGCGATCCATCCGTACGTCGAAGAGCGCGAACCGAGGGTTGGTCGTCGGATCGTCGCGGCGGTCTCGATCGCGGCCACGCGACGGCTCGACGCCAGTGAGCCGCTCGCGTCCGTCTCGGCGGACATCGAGCCGGGCGAACCGGGACGCCTGCGGGTCGCATGGCCTGGCGGGGCGGCGGCGATCGCCTTCCGCCGCGCTGAACCGGTGACGCTCTCCCTGCAGGCGTTCGTCTTCCGCGGACGCCGGCTGCGCGTCGTCCGCGTCGACGACTGGGGCCGTTCTCTCGCGGGCGAATCCGTCGTCTCGATCGACGGCGTCGCGACCTTCGATCGGCCCGGGATCGTCCGGGTCGCGAGGGTGGACGGGTCGGTCGAGGTGACGACGAGCTGTGGCGTGGCCGTCGACGAGCGCTGGTCCGGGACGGCGCTGACGACCCTCGCGACGCGCCGCGGCGCCGGCCCGTGGGTCGACGAAGCCGAGCTCGTCGAACCCGGTGTCGTCCCGGACCGGCTCGTCCGACGCCTCCGGCGACGGTTCGGGACCCGGCTCGTCGACCTGCGACTCTCGGGTCCGTCATGACGCCGCGGACCGCGCCCGGGACCGCTGCGGACGGCCACCCGCTCGACGGCCTGCTCACGGTCATGTGGCACTACGTCCGCGAACCCGACGAGGAGCCGCGCGTGGGTGCCGGCGCCGTCCGCCCCGTCGACTTCGACCGCCAGCTCGACCTCATCGCGCGCCACCGGACGATCGTCGGCTGGCCGGCCGTCGCCCGCGCGCTCGACGGCACCGTCCCGCTCCCGCCGAACCCCGTGCTCCTCACGTTTGACGATGGTCTCATCGACCATCACCGGACGGTCGGGCCGCGGCTGGCCGCCCGCGGCTGGTCCGGTGTGTTCTTCGCGATGGCCCGATCGAGCGGCGACCCGCTCTCCGTCGGGCACCTGATCCACATCCTGCTCGCGGACCGTTCACCGGCCGAGCTTCGCGCCGCGGTCGTCGCGCGGCTGGACCGGGACGATCGCCGGCGGTTCGAGGTGGCGGAGGCGCGCGCAGCCGCGGCCGAGTTCGACCCGATCGACGTCGTGAAGCGGCCGCTCCAGCGCGACCTCGCCGACGTCGCGGGGCCGATCCTGTCCGCGCTCATCGAGGAGCGCCACGGCAACGAAGGAGCGATCGCGGACCGACTCCACCTCTCGGATGCGGACGTGGCCGGGCTCCGGGCGGCGGGCATGACGATCGGCGGCCATGGCGTTCGCCATCCCTGGTTCGACCACGAACCCGCGGACCGCGTGACTGCGGAGGTCGAGGCATCGGCGGGGTGGCTGGCCCGGGAGCCGCGACCCTGGGCGTTCGCCTACCCGTACGGCGCGGGCTCCCGCGCCGCGACGACCGCACTGGAACGGTGCGGGTTCACCGCTGCGTTCCACGCGCGACCCACGGCGAGCATCGGCCGCTGGGATCTCGGACGGATCGATGGCGAGGACGAGGACCTTGCCGCCGTGGTCGCGGCGCACCCGTGACCATGCCGCTCGGTCTCGCGATCGTCGGCTGCGGCGGTGCGGCCGTGGACGTCGTCCGTGCGGTCGGGGACCTGCCCGGGATCCGGATCGTCGCCGTCCACGACCGTGACCGGTCGCGGGCAAGCGACCTCGCGGAGCGGACCGGCGGTGCCCGATTCCACGCAGAGCTTCGCTCGCTGCTCGTCGATCGCGAGGTGGACGCGGTGTACGTCGCGCTGCCGCACGATCGTCTCGCACCGACCGCCGGCGCGGCGCTTCGTGCCGGCCGCCACGTCCTCGTGGAGAAGCCAGCCGCAACCACGCTGGCAGCGCTCCGCGGCGTCCGTGCGGTTGCGACGGCCGCGGGACGATCGGTCGGCGTCGTGTTCGAGCTCCGTCACGCGCCCGCCGTCGACGCCGCCCGCGAGCTCGTGCTGGCCGGCGCGATCGGCGACGTGACCCAGATCCGGATCCGGACGCTCATCGACAAGCCGCCGACGTACTGGGAGTCCGGGCCGACCGGCCGTGCCGTGGATCCGTGGCGTTCCCGCCGCCGCCGTGCCGGCGGCGGCGTGATCCTCATGAACGCGATCCACCAGCTCGACCTCGTCCGCTGGATCACCGGGCTGGACGTCGAGCGGGTCGCCGCCGAGACCTCCGCCGGCGTCCGAGGGGTGGAGGTCGAGGACCAGGCCGCGGTCGTGCTGCGCTATCGCCGTGGCGCGTCGCCGACCGGCGCCGTCGGGAGTCTCGTCGCCGCTGCCCATGCGCCGGGCGCGAGCGGTGGCGAGCAGATCGAGATCGACGGCACGCTCGGTGCGCTCCGGCTGCCGGATCCGTACCTGTCGCCGGCGCCGCCGCTCCGGCTGTTCCTCCGACGCCCGTGGCGCGACCACGCCGCGGGAAGCTGGCTTTCGATCGAACGCCCCGCCGTCGACCCCTGGGCCGCGGCCCTCGCCGGCTTCGCCGACGCGATCGAGGCCGGTCGGCCGCCGGTCCCGGGTCTCGACGATGCCGAAACGGCGCTCGCAACCGTCCTCGCGATCTATCGATCCGCCGCCATCCGCCGAACCGTGTCCATCCGCCCATCGACGCCAGAGGAGGCGACGCATGCTTGACCTCGCCGGGATCATTCCCGCGATCGTGACCCCGATGATCAGTGACGGCTCGATCGACGAGGCCGCCGTCGGGCCGTATGTGGAGTCGCTCGTCGAGCAGGGACCCGTCGCCCTGGCCGTCAACGTCGACACCGGCGAGGGCCCGCATCTGACCCGCGACGAGCGGCGCCGGATGCTCGAGCTGGTCGGTTCGGCGGTCGGCGGCCGCTGCGCGATCGTTGCCGGTGTCGGCGGCCCGTCGACGCGCGACGGCGAGACGAACGCGCGTGACGCCGCGGCGGCCGGAGCCGACGCGCTCCTCGTGTTCCCGATCGGCGCGTTCCTGTCGCAGCCGCTCCGGCTCGATGTCGCAGTCGGCTACCACGAGGCGATCGCGGCCGCCGGCGACCTGCCGCTCATCCTGTTCCAGCTCCAGCCGGCGCTCGCCGGCGTCCTCTACCCGCCGGACGTCCTGGATCGGCTGCTCGCGATCCCCTCGGTCGCCGCGATCAAGGAGGCGAGCTTCGATCCGCTGCGGTTCACGGAGATGCGGGCACGGGTCGAGGCGTCGGGCCGGCCGATCACGCTGCTGACCGGCAACGACAACTTCATCGCCGAGAGCTTCCTGCTCGGCGCGACCGGAGCGCTGCTCGGCTTCGCGACGCTTGGGACGCGGGAGCACGTCGAGCTGCTCGACGCGGTCCGCCACCGCGACATGGCGACGGTGCTGGAGGTCGGCGGCCGGCTGCAGCGCCTCTCGGACGTGATCTTCGCGCCACCGATCGGCGACTACCGCGCGCGGACGAAGGTCGCGCTGCAGGCGCTCGGCGTCCTCCCGTCGGCGGCGGTCCGGCGGCCGCTTCTTCCGCTGGATGCGGCGGAGGTCGAGCGCGTCCACGCCGCGGTCGAGGCCGCCGGCCTCGCGCCGCGGGTCGCGGTTCCGGGGTAGCGCTCGGCGGCGGGCGGCTCGCCCGGCAAGGCGACCGCAGCGCGAGCCGTCAGCGCCGCTCGGCCGGATCAGGTCGTGGCCGGCTCCGGATCCGCCGCCGCGGCGAGCACCGTCTCGATCTGGGCGGCGACGGACGGCGCCCCGTCGAACCGGCCGTCGAAGATCGCGCCGCCGATCGTGAAGCCCCACACGCCGATCCGCCGGAGCGTCTCGATCCGCTCGAGTGAGTCGACGCTGCCGGCCGCGATCACCGGCCCGGCAGAGGCATCGCGGACCGCCGCCGTCAGCGCGGGCACGTCGCCGTGGTAGCGGTAGGCGAGCAGGTCCAGGCCGTGGACGCCCGGCCGCGCGGTCAGCGCCGCGGCGTCGCCGGCGATCTCCTCGATCGTGCCGCGGAGCAGGCTCGGGTGGCCGATGACGCGGCCCGGGAACGGGCAGTACCGGATCGGCCGGTCGGCGCCCGCGCCGGCGAGCACCTCGAGCGCCTCGTCCGGATGGGTCCCGCCAAGGAGCCAGTCGACGCCGATCTCGAGCGCGGCGTGAATCGAGCGCAGCTCGTCGTCCTTGTCCTCGGACACGACCTCGAGCATCACCTCGCGGCCGTCCGCGCGCATCGCCTCGGCCAGGGCGCGGAGCTCCGGAACGGGCAGGCCGATGTCCTTGAAGCCGACGTAGCGGAGCCGGCTGTCGCGGATCTCGTCGTAAACGGCCCGCGCGTTCGGGATCGTCCGGTCGCTGTGGGTGAGCATGAAGATGAACTCGATCACGCAGGCGCTCCGTTGACTTGGCGGGGGTCGGATGGCTCCGGGATCAGCTGGCCGAGATGCTCGAGGACGAAGTCGGGGCCGTCGGGCGCCGGCGGCACGTCGTCCAGGCTCGTCGCGCCGGTCAGGACCAGGCCGCCGAGCATGCCGTTGTCGTGGGCCATCCGCACGTCCGTCAGGAGGCGGTCGCCGACCATCATGACGTCGCGGGCCTCGAGGCCCAGCCGCTCCAGCGCCACCGCGGCCATGTGCGGCGAGGGCTTCCCGACGATCGCCTCGGCCCGGCCGCCGCTCGAGACCTCGATCGCGGCGAGCATCGCGGCGCAGTCCGGCAGGCCTCCATCCGGGGTTGGGCACCACGGGTCCGGGTTCGTGGCGATGATCCTCGCGCCGCCGCGGACCGCCCGGAATGCGCGCTCGAGCTTGTCGTAGTCGAACGTCCGGTCCCACGACACGACGACCACATCGACGTCGGCGGGCTCGCGGCTCACGGTGTGCCCCGACTCGTTGAGGATCTCGTCGATCAGCGGCTCGGCCACCGTGAGGATTGCGCGGGCGGGGGGCCGAAGGCGGAGATACCGGACGAGCGCATCGAGGGACGAGACGACGTCGTCGTCGTCCGCCGGCACGCCCATCGCCCGGAGCTTCGCGGCGTACGACGCGGGCCGCTCGAGCGGCTTGTTCGAGAGATAGACGACCCGGCTGCCCGCGGACCGGAGCGCCTCCAGGGCAGCGATGGCCTCGGGCAGCGGCTCCTCGCCGAGGTAGACCGTCCCGTCGAGATCGAACAGGTAGCCGGGCCAGATGCGGTCCGGCCGGCGGAGCCGGGCATCGGCCACGGTTCCTCCGGCCACGGTTCCTCCGACCGCCGTTCCCCCGGCCGCCGTTCCCCCGGCCGCCGTTCCCCCGGCCGCCGTTCCGCCGGCGGCCGTTCCGCCGGCGGCAACCCGGCTGGTCACGGCGTCGCCCGGACGGGGGCGAGGGCCGGTTCCGCCGGAGCGCCGTCGGCCGCCGCGGGACCACCACCCCGCGGCGCGGCGGCGGCGAGGCCGGCGGCCGTCTCGATCGCCTCGCCCACGACGTCCGCGGACCAGGCGCCGCCGAAGAACGCCAGGTCGGCGACGGTGAAGCGGTCGCGCATCAGGTGGCCGTTCAGGAGGGCCCACGTCGCGGTGGCGCGCGTGGCGGGCGGGTCGAGCTCATCGAAGGTCGCGGCCGCGCCCGCGGAGCGCAGGGCAGCGGCGATCGCCGGCGGCGCGCCGAGGAGCGTCCGGAGCTCGGCCACGAGCGCGTCCCAGCCGGCGACGAGCGCCGGCAGCTCGGAGCGGCGCTGCTCCCACGCCGCGAGCTTGCGGGCATAAGCGGTCCAGCACTCCGCCGCCATCGCGCCGGACGGGTCGAGGTCGCGGAATGCCTCGTCGATCCGCGCCTGCATCGCCGACGGCGCGGGCGTGGGCGTTGCCAGCAGCCGCTCGGGGTCGAAGGACGCCAGGAGCCGGTCCCACACGACCGAGACGGCGAGCGCCGCGACGCCAACCTGAGCGCCGTGGAGGCCCGTCGCCCGGCCGGACTGCACAGCGGCCATGTCGAGCAGGTGGCTGACGGTGTGCTCGGTGCCGGAGATCGGCGCGGTCCGGCCGGCGATCCCCAGCGCGAGCCCGCTCAGGGTCATGAGCTCGGCGAGGGTCCGGTGCGCCCCGAGGTCGTCGGAGGTCGCCCGCGGCGCCGCGTCGAGCAGCGCGCCGGCGCCGTTCCGGAACAGGTCCACGACGCGGCGGTCCCACGTGTCGTCCAGGCCGACGGCCGCCGCGAGCCGCCAATCGGCCGGCGCGGTGAACATCGCGACGAGCTCACCGACACCCGCGCGGTTCAGACGCGGCGGCGCGCTCCGGATCGCCTCGAGGTCGATGACGAGCGCGTCCGGCCACCCGGACGGAACGGTCCGCTTGACGCCGTGGATCAGCAGCACGGCCATGTCGTCCGAGAAGGCGTTGACGGAGTTCGCCGTCTGGACGACGACCTGGGGCACGCCAAGCTCGCGGCTCGCCTCTTTCGAGACGTCGCAGATCGTCCCGGACCCGACCGACACGATGCAGCCGCAGCCACGCGCGCCCTCGACGGCCGCGGCGATCGCGGCCGCGTCCGCGTGCAGCTCCGCGTCCGCCGATCCGAGAACGACGCTCACGACGCCGCTCCCCGCACCTGCCAGGGCGGTTCGGACATCTGCCTTCACGTCGGCGTCCCCGCGCCGCATCGGGACGGCGTCCGTCACGACGGCGATCGGACCGGGGCCGCGAAGCCCCGCGACGATGGCGGGCAGCTCGGCGAGCGCGTTCGCGCCGATCAGGATCCGTGACATCCCGACGGGGTGCAGCCGGCTCCCGGGCTCGTCGAGCCCGACGGCGCGGCGAACGGACTCGAGGTCGGTCGGGTCCAGGTGGCCGGGCGAGGCGGTCACGACGCGCCTCCGCGGGCGCCGGCGCGCTCGCGCGGCGCGGCGATGCCTTCCAGGGCATCGAATAACGCGTGCGCCTCCGCTCGGATCTCGCGATACGTCTCAATCCGCGACGCGTCGGGCTCGATGACCGTGGGGTCGAGACGGAGCGTCGTCGCGGCCGCGGTCTGCAGATCCGGAAACCAGCCGAGTCCGACGGCCGCGGTCAGCGCCGCGCCGAGCGCAGTCGCCTCCGGCTCGCAGAGCCGCTCGATCCGGCGGCCGGTCACGTCGGCCTTGATCTGGAGCCACGTCCGATCGCGCGCCCCGCCGCCGACGACCCGGATCGTGTCGCCGCCGAGGCCGAGCGCCTCGAGCCGGTCGACGACGTCGGCGACGGCGAGGGAGCAGCCCTCGAGCACGGCCCGCGCGAGGTGCCGCCGGTCGTGCCCGATGGCGAGCCCGGTGAATGCGCCCTGGATGGCGGGGTTCCAGCGCGGCGTCATCGCCCCGCCGAGCGCCGGCACGAACCGGACGCCGCCCGCCCCGACCGGGGCGTCACCGGCGAGCGCACCGATCGCCGCCTGCTCCACGCCGAGGACGTCCTCCGCCAGCCATCGCACGCTCCCGGCCGAGACGAAGCCGGGATGCTCCACAAGCCATCGGTCCGGAGCCACATGCCGGTGTGTCTCGACGAGCCCGTCGGGATCGCGGACGGGTGTCGCGGCGGCGGCAGCAACCGGCTCCGCGGTGCCCGTGATGTCGCCGATCACTCCCGGCGCCACGACGCCGGCCGCGACGCAGGCGGCGTGCTCGTCCCCCGACCCGACGACGACCGGCACGTCGTTCGGCAATCCCCAGGCGGCGGCGCGGTCGGTCCGAAGCCCGCCGGCAATGGCCGTCGAGGGGAGCAGCTCGCCGAGCGTCGTCGGGTCGACCCCGAACGCGTCCAGCAGCTCCGTGGACCACGTCCCGCTCTCGACGTCGAGGAGGAGCAGCGAGGAGGCATGCGTCGGGTCGATCGTCCGCCGGCCGGTGAGCGCCGCGACCACGAAACCCGCCGGCGTCAGCCACGCGTCGGCGGGTGACCCGAGGTGGCCGCGCAGCCAGGCGATCTTCGGGGCTCCGTGCGACGGATCGGCGTTCGCGCCGGTGATCTCGCGAATTCGATCAGGCACGACGCGGTCCGTGGCCTCGCCCAGCTCCGCGACCGCTCGGCGATCCATCCAGATCGGGGCAGGGGCGAGCGGTTCGTTCGCAAGGTCCACGGCGACGATCCCGTCGACCTGCGCGGCGATCCCGATCCCGGCGATCTCGGAGCGACGCGCGCCTGCCTGCGCGACGACCTCGGAGATGGCGGCACCGACGGCGGTCAGCCAGTCGCGGGGATCCTGCTCGGCCCAACCGGCGGCGGGGTGCGCAACGGGGTACGTCGCGCTCGCCCGGCCGATCGTCGTTCCCTCGAGATCGACGAGGATCGCCTTCGTCGACTGAGTCCCGACGTCGCAGCCGATGACGAGGATGGTGCGCCCTCCAACACCAGAGTCGTAATATGACTATCGTAGAGACGGGCCGAGTCCCTCGTCAAGGGACCGAGTGGCCGCCGGGTCGGACGCGACGAACCGAGCCCGCGGGCGCGAGCCCTCAGGCGACCGGCCCGGGACCCCGGCGATACACCCGCAGCTCCATGACCGACGGAACGTGCCATTCGTCGGACACCATCACGGCTCGGCCGCCCTCGTCGAAATCGATCTGGTGGAGGAACTGGAGCGGCGTCCCGGGCACGACGTCCAGCAGCCCGGCCAGGTCGCGATCCGCGATCGTCGGCGAGAGGACGGCCTCCGCGTGGGCGATCGGGTGATCCGCGGCCGTCAGGATCCTGTAGAGCGAACCCGCGAGCTCGTCCCGGCCGACATTCGCGCCGACCAGCTCTGCGGGGACGAGGTCCACCGAATAGATCGCGGGTCGCCGGTCGGCGGTCCGGATCCGACGAACCTCGACGACGGGCGCGCCCACCGGAATGCCGAGAATCGTCGCGATCTCCTCGGTCGCCCCGAACGTCCGCGTGCCGATGAGCTTCCGGCCGGCGCGCAGACCCGAGGACTCGATGTAGTCCGTGTAGCTGAAGTTCGTGTCGAGGGAGTTCTGGAGCAGCGGCCGCCGGGTCACGTACGTCCCGGAGCCGTGCTTCCGGATGACGAGACCGTCCTCGATCAGGCCGCGAACCGCCTCGCGGACCGTGACCCGGCTCACCCCGAACCGCTCGCAGAGCCGATCCTCGTTCGGCAGCTTGGAGCCGACCGCGAACTCGCCGCCGAGAATCGCCCGCTTCAGCTCGCTGCGCACGACCTCGGCGAGGAGCGGCCGGCCGCGTCCGCCGGCCATCAGGCGACGCCGCGTTCAGGGAGGATCATGGGGCGTGATGATGGCACGGCGACCGGGCGTCGGGAGACACCTGCGGGCGCCCTCCGGCCAGGCTTGGGGGGTCGCGCGCCGGAAGCAACCGCTGATCAGGTCCCGGACAAGGTTCGAGGCGGCTCCCGGAGGAGCCGCCTCGATGCTGTCCCGGTGAAAGTCCGGCGAACCGGACGCCCGCCACGCGCCAAGGGCATCTATCACGTCGGCTGAACCGACTACCCTGACCCTACCTACCCATGACCTTGGTGCTGGGGCAGCTTGGCTGACTCAGCAGCGCATGGCTGATGCTACTCGCGCCCCCCTCGAAAGCCAAGGGTTTTGATGCAGGTCGTGGTGTAAATTCCTTAACGTTCGTTGCGCGGGCGTTGCGGCTCCATTGCGGTGCTCCCCGGGAGGCCGCGAAACCGTGCACGACGGGCGGGTCAGTCCTCGTGAACTGTGATGCCGGTGATCGCCACGGGTTCGTCCGGCAGGTCCCGGCTGTTCCTCGGCGCGCCGACGATCTGGTCGACGACATCCATTCCCTTCGTGACCTGACCGAAGAGCGTGTAGTTCTTCGGGAGCTTGCCCGTCAGGTCCTGGTGGCAGATGAAGAACTGGCTGCCGTTCGTGTTCGGCCCCGAGTTCGCCATCGCGAGCGCGCCGCGGACGTAGTCGCCCTTGACCGGCTCGTCCTCGAACTTGTAGCCGGGGCCACCGGTGCCGACCCGGCCGGAGTTCAGCGACGACTTCTTGCCGTGCTCGCCATCACCCGCCTGGGCGACGAAGCCCGGGATGACGCGGTGGAAGATCACGTCGTCGTAGAAGCCCTTCCGGGCCAGGTCGACGAAGTTCTGGGCCGCCTTCGGGGCGTCGTTCGTGAACAGGTCGACGTCGATGTCGCCCTTCTCGGTGGAGATCGTGACGCTCGTCATGGTTGGTCCTCCTGGTTCAACGGGGGCTGGCGGCGGTCGATGCCGACGGGCTCGAGGCGATCGAAGAAGCGCTGGGGCCGGCGCTCGACGGCGCTCCGGACGCCGCGGCTGTGGGACTGATCTTCACCGATGTCATCGCCACCGGCTGACTGGGCTTCTCGGCGTCCGCCGCGGCGGCGATCGCATCCACGACGTCCATCCCCTTCGTGACCGAGCCGATGATCTGGTAGGTGTTCGCGCTCTGGAGCGAGCCCTGCGCGTCGTCCGAGAGGACGATGAAGAACTGGGCGTCGGCCGAATTCGGCTGCGAGGTTCGCGCCATGGCGACCGTCCCGCGCCGGTAGGTCGTCGTCACTGGCTCGTCCTGGATCGCGTATCCGGGCCCGCCGGAACCGACGCGGCTCGCGCTGTAGCTGGAGATGCGACCGTACTGGCCGTCGCCGCCCTGGATGACGAAGTTCGGGACGACCCGGTGGAAGACGACACCGTCGTAATAGCCGCACTGGGCCAGCGCCGTGAAGTTGCCGACCGCGATCGGCGAGAGGTCGGCGACGAGCGTCACCTCGATCGTGCCCTTCGTCGTCGCGATCGTCGCGAGCTCCTGCTGACCCTTGGGAGCGGCGGGCGGCTGCGCAGTGGGGCAGCCGGCCGGGATGCCACCCGCGCCCGCCGAGCCTCCCGCTCCCGACGACGGCGACCCGCTGGCTGAAGCGCCGGTGCCGCCGAGACCGCCCGGTCCGAGCACGAGAAACCCCGCGATCAGGACGACCGCGGCCGCGCCGATCCAGGTCAGGGGGCGGCTCAGGAGGCCGCTGCTCCCGGTCGAGCCGCGCCGCGTCGCGCTGCCGGCGCCGACCCGCGCCCGGACGCGCCTGCCGCCGGCCGTCGAGGCACCACCGGCCGCGGCCCCGGAGCGTGCCGCGTCGTAGGTCCGTCGCCGCGTGGGGTCGGTCAGCCAGTGGCGGGCGACGTTGACGCGCTTCAGCCGTGCCGTGGCACCGGGCCGGTCCTTCGCCGCAGCGGTCCGGAGGCGGCCGTCCATGCCGGACGCGGCCTCGAGGATCTCCTGGTGCGTCGCCTCCGGCCGGACGCCGAGCACCGCGTAGAGGTCGTACCCCGGGATCGGGCCGTCCGCCGGCCCGGAGCCTCGCCCGGCGCTGCGCCCGCGATCGCGGGTGTCACGCCGTCCGCGGCGTCGGTCGTCGGTCATCGGGCGGGCGTCGCGGTCACGCAGCGGCCTCCAGTGCAGCAGAGAACTCGATCGCGCCCGAGAGGAGCGCCTCGCCGAGGATCACGCCCGCGACGCCGGCATCGCGGAGCCGCCGCAGCCCGTCGAGATCCGTGGCACCGCCGGCGATCAGGACGTCGATGTCGCCTCGCGCGATGATCGGGCCGAGCGCGGCAAGGTCCGGCTGTCGGCCCCCGTGGGCCAGCACGAACCGCGTCACGCCGCGGTCCGCCAGCTCCCCGACGACGCCGGCAAGGGTCGGCGTCGCGGAGCCCGCCCGGTGCCACGGAAAGGCCGCGAGACGCTCCGGCCGTGGATCGAGACCGACCGCGAGCCAGGCACCCGCGACGGCCAGCGCGGCATCGAGCGCCTCCGGGTCGTCTGCGACGGCCATCGACGTCACGACGCGCGTCGCGCCGGCCGCAAAGGCGAGCCGGATCCCGTCCGCCGTGTCAACGCCGCCAGCGAGCTGCAGCGGGACCGCGACGCGCGAGGCGATGGTGCCGACGACCTCGAGATTCTCGGGACGGCCGGATCGGGCGCCACCGAAGTCGACGAGATGGATGAGCCGCGCGCCGCTCGCGACGAACTGCTCGGCGATCCGGTCCGGCCGGTCCGTCGGTGCGCCGACGCCCGTCGAGGCGCCCGGCCAGAACACGACGCGGGACCGGCCCTTGTCGAGGTCGATCGAGGGGATGACCTGCACGCGCCGGATCGCGTCAGGTCCGTGCGGCGCGGGCGCCGCCGCTGCCGCCGTTCGAGCGATCCGCGGAATCGCGGCCCGCCGCCGGCCGGCCCTGGCCGGCAGGGCCCGCGGCACCCGCCTGACCCGCTGCGTCCGCCGCGAGCCGCTCGCGGAGCAGCCGGCGATGGAAGCTGATCGGCAGCGACCCGTTCCGGAGGAGCGTGTCGTGGAAGTCGCGGAGCGAGAACGCCGCGCCGAGCCGCGCCTGCTCGTCCGCCCGGAGCTGGAGGAGCAGCACCTTGCCGAGCAGGTACGACAGCTGGTACGTCGGCGTGTAGGTGTACCGCCGGACCTCGGCGTGGGCGTTCGCCTCCTCGAAGCTCGTCTCGGCGACGAGGTAGCGCGTCGCGTCCTCGATCGAGATCTCGCCGCGGTGCATCCGGACGTCGAGGATGATCCGGCACGCTCGCCAGATCGCGTCCGTGTGCATGTTGAGCCGGAAGTTCGGGGCCGCGTCGAAGCCCTGCTCCCGCATCATCTGCTCGGAATACATCCCCCAGCCCTCGACGAACTCCGGAGCGTCGACGAGGAGCCGCGACAGCGACGGATGGCTGTTCGCGACGTGGAGCTGGAGATGGTGGCCCGGGTAGGCCTCGTGGATGCTCGTGTTGCTGATCGAGCTCCAGTTGTGCTCGCGCATCGCGTTCGGGTCGTTGCCGACCGACGGCGTCACGATGTAGATGCCCTTGGGGTTCGGGTCGAACTTCGGCGGCGAGAAGTAGGCCGCGAACGGGATGACGTTCCGGAGATACTCGGGCGTCTCGACGACGTCGATCCGCTCGTCGTCCGGCACGGTCACGATCTCGTGGTCGATCAGGTACTGGCGCGACCGGAGCATCACGTCGCGATAGCCGGCGAGCGCCTCCTCGAACGTCGCCGGGTGGTCGGACTTCAGGCGGTCGATGACGGCGGCCTCGTCGGCGTGGTCGTCGATCTCGGCAGCGGCCCGGATCCGGGCGGCCTTCTGCATCTCGAGCTGGTCCTCGCCGATCTCGAGGATGGCGTCGGCGTCCAGGCCGTCGAACGCGCGAAGCGAGACGAGCTCGTCGTAGCGCTCGCCGCCGAGCGCCCAGTCGTCCGTGCCGCCCTCGAGTGTCTCCTTCAGCCACGTCCCGTACTCCGCGATCGCGGCTCGAGCGGTGTCGGCGGCCGCCTCGAGGCGCCGCCGTTCGGCGTCCGGCAGGTCCGTTCCGGCGCTGACGATCTCGCCGAAGAAGCCCGGCAGGTCCGCGGCGGACTCGATCTCCAGCAGCTGCCAGGCGCGCACCTGCGGCACGACCGCCCGCGTCTTCGACTCCTGCAGGAACTGCGGCACGGCCGCCAGGCGGCCGGCGATCGCGGCCAGGCGCTCCTCGAGCGGCGCGTAGTCCTGGGCGAACACGAGGAACAGGCTGTCGCCGACGAGGTCGAGGGCGGTCGAGCGGCGCTCCCAGGTCCGGACCTCGGCGGTGTCGAAGATCGAGCGCCGCGTGTTGTGGAGCTCGACATCGCGCTCGAAGCGAACCTCCGCCGAGAGGCCGTCCGGATCGAGCGCCTCGACCGCGGCCAGGTGCCGGCGCTCGGACTCGAGGTCGCCCAGCACGGTGTCGCGGCTGCCGTCGCCCAGCCGGTGATCCTCCGTGTGGATCCCGAGGTAGGTGCCGAGGAGCGGGTTCTGGCGGATCAGGGTCCGGAAGTGCGACTCGACGAGCTCGTAGAAGCGGTCGTCGAGCGGGCCGGGCTGGGCGGCCGGCTCCGGGCGGGTGAGGGTGACGTCGTCCAGGCGGTCGGTCACGCGGGGCTCCCGGCCGCGACCGGCTGCCGGCTGCCCACCGCTTCGAGCGCCGCCTGGATGATTGCGGCCGCCCGGTCCACGTCGCCTTCGCTCACGCCGTAGTGCGTCGCCGCGCGGATCTGGCCGTGCGGGTAGGCATCGAGACGGAGGCCGCGTGCCTCGGCCGCTCGCAGGAAGTCGCGGCGATCGGCCGCGACCCGGAACAGGACGAAGTTTGTCGTCGTTCGCTCCGGATCGAGCGGCTCGTCGTCGGCCCCCGGCTGGGCGATGTCGCCCGGCGATCGCACGCCCGGAACGGCCGCCAGACGCTCGGCGAGCCGGCGAGCGGCGGCGTGGTCATCGGCGAGCCGGTCGATCATCCCCGCGTCGCCGTCCTGCAGCGCGATCAGTCCGGCTGCCGCAAGCACGCCGGCCTGGCGCATGCCGCCGCCGAGCAGCTTCCGGGCGCGACGCGCCCGTTCGATGAATGCGACCGGACCCACGACGACCGAGCCCGCCGGGCAGGCGAGCCCCTTCGAGAGGCAGAACGTGACCGAATCCGCGGGCGCGGCCAGCTCCGACGGCGATACGCCGAGGGCGACCGCGGCGTTGAAGAAGCGTGCCCCGTCGACGTGGAGCGGCACGCCGCGCTCGTGGGCGATCGCGGCGATCCGCGCCGTCGCCGCGACGCCGATCGGCTGGTTTCCGGAATGGCTGTGGGCGTTCTCGATGGCGACGAGGCTCGTGATCGGCTCGTGCGGGTCCGCCGGATCCCGGAACGCCGCCCGGATCTCGTCGTCATCCAGGGTTCCGTCCGGTCGGTCGCGCAGCTGGAGGACGCTCGCTCCGACGACGACGGCATGGCCCGCCGCCTCGTCCCGGACGATGTGGCTCTGGGCGCCGGCGATGATCTCGCCGCCGCGCGGGACGTGGGCCATCAATGACACGAGGTTGCCCATCGTCCCCGACGAGACGAACAGCCCCGCCTCCTTGCCCAGCAGCTCCGCTGCGCGCTCCTCGAGCGCGTTCACGGTCGGGTCCTCGCGCCACACGTCATCGCCCACCTCGGCGGCCGCCATGGCGGCCCGCATCGGAGGCGACGGGTGGGTCACGGTGTCGGAACGGAGGTCGATCGCGGTCATGGGCGGCGAGTATAGGTCGGGTGGACCGGACGCTCCGGCGGCGGCGCGGCAACGCTCGCGGTGTACGGTGGCCACGTGAGCGAGCGCGGCCCGGATCGGGGGTTTGCCGTCGTCCCGCATCGGCTCGGTGGCGGCGCTGGCCGTGACCGGCGTCGGCGGCTGCTCGCCGCGATCGTCCTCCTGGTGGGTGCGGCGCTCGTCGCGGTCGGGTTCATCGGCCCCCGGCTTGCCAATCGCCCGAACTTCGACGTCGCATTCTTCGCCACGCCGACACCGGAGGCGACTCCGTCACCGTCACCGTCGCCGACGCGAGCCGGCTTCGAGACGCCGATCGTGCCAACGCCGCTCCCCCCGCTGACCAAGCCGCCGGGCGTCACGATCGACGGCCGGATCGGGGTCGCGACGGACTCCTTCCACGTGCTGGATCTCGCGACCGGGATCGTCGTCCCGAGCGTCGCCCTGGAACCCGGGCGCGACGTGATGATCCCCGGGCCAGGCGGGGATGACTGGATCTGCGTCTGCATGAACGACCGGTACGACACCGGGTCGATGACCCGGGACGTCCAGGTGGTCCGGGTGGATCGCGACGGCCGCGAGCAATCGCGGACGGTTGTCGCAGCGCTCGGGCCGAGCGTCACGGTGGACCAGGGGCCGCAGACGGCGGTCGACATTGCCGCCGACGGGCGATCGGCCCTGCTCGCGGTCGCCATGCCCTCGCCGACCGGGTGGTCGTACTCGGTCGCATCGATCGATCTCGTCCGACCGTCGCTCGGTCCGTGGCTGGCGCTCGGGTCGCAGCAGCTGCCGCCGATGCCGTCGCCGACGCCCACGCCATTCGGCGGCGGCAGCGGGCCGAGCTCGTTCGTCTTCGGTCCCTTCGTGAGCCGATCGCCGTCAGGCTCCGAGGCGTTCGTCTGGGGGACGCTCGAGATTCCGACGGCGGATGGCAGCGGCCCGACCGAGGCGGCCGGCTGGCGTGTCGCGATCGACGGCGGCGACCCGACGACGCCGACCGTCGCGCCGGGTCTCGGCGACCTGCCGCCGTTCTGCGGGGCGATGCGCTGGCTGGGCCCGGCGTCCTTCGTGGCGGCCTGCTCCGCCATTCCCGGTGACGCCGGCAACGGCGCGCAGATCGCGAGGTGGAACATTTCGGTCCTCGGGCCGGACGGTGCCCTGCGCCGGCGGATCGACGTGCCGGATACGAGCGCGTACTACACGGACCCCTTGATGGACACGGCGAACGAAGCGGTGTGGCTGTGGGACTCGACGGCGCTGACGCTGGTCCGGATCGACACGCGGTCCGGCGCCGTGGACACGAAGACCTACGACCCGCTCGCCGAGGAGGCAGCCGGCGATGCGCCAATCGGCGGCGTGACGCCGCAATGGGTTCCCGTCGCCGGCGGCCTGTCGTTCTTCTCGCTGCCGCAGCTGGTCGGTGCGCCCGACGGGAGCCGGCTCTACGCGCTCGGCTTCTCCCCTAACGCGCAGGGGAACCTGCCGATGCAGCCGAGCCTCGGGGTGTTCGTCTTCGACCCCCAGACCCTGGCGATGGTCGATCGCTGGGACCCGGCGGCGCTGTACGTCGCGCTGCGTCCGGTCCTGGGCGGGCGGGCGATCGCGGCGACCGGGATGGCAAGCGTCAACGCAGCCGGGGAAACCGTGCCGTGGGAGGGCTCGCTCACGATCCACGATGCCGCAGACGGGCGGATCCTCGAACGGTTCGGCCAGCTCGGCGAGGGCGGCCAGGCGATCGTGGTCGGCGGTTGACTCGATGCCGCGTGGTCACCCCGCCCGAGGCGACAAGCGAACTTCCGCCTGATATCCTCCGCACTCGCCGCAAACGGACCCGTGGTGTAGCGGCCCAACATGCCAGCCTGTCACGCTGGAGATCGCCGGTTCGAATCCGGTCGGGTCCGCCATCAAGAATCTTCCTCACGCCCCGTCCGCCCGCCCGGACGGGGCGTTCTTCGTGCCCGACGCAGCGAGCGCCCGTGAACGCAGGCAGCGCTCGGGTCGCGACCGCGAGCGCCAGGTCGTCGGGAGTCGGCATGTCAGAATCCCGCCGGTGAAGCGCCTCCCCCTCGCGGTCGCCGTCGTCGTCGGTGCGCTCCTGATCGCCGTGGCGGGGACCGCCCTCGGCTGGGGCGCGTCGTCGGCGAGCCCGTCGCGGAGTCCGCTCACCGCGTCCGGACCGGCCGGCAGCGCGAGGTCCGGCGGGACGCCGTCCGGGCCTCCCGGAGCCGGCGCGTCATCTGGACTCTCGTCGTCGCCGGTCGCGTCCCAGCCATCGGGCGCGCCGTCGGGCCCGGTCACCGGACCCATCGCGGACGTTCCGATCGTGCCGGTGACGCAGTTCCGGACGACCGTCGAAACGATCGGCCGCGCCGACCTCCAGGCGGCGCTCGCCGGCAGCGGATCCCCGTGGAGCGGTCTCGAGGTCGTCGCTTCGGAGGCCGACGCCGTGGTCGCCGCCCTCGGGGTCGCTCGGCCGGCGGACAACGCGCGGTTCGTCCTCGCGCCGGACGCGCAGACGCTGACGCGAGACCTCGCCGCGGATCGGAAGCGACTCGGCGTCCTGCGAGCGGACGCTGTCACCCCCGCCGTCCGGGCGCTTGGCTGGGGTGGTCGCTTCCTGTTCGGCGTCGACCGCGTCCGAACCGCCGCCGAGTGGCGACTCGTCGCGCGCCTCCCCCAGCCGACGGACCGACCCGTCTTCGACCCCGCCGCTTCGTGGACGCTGGTCGCCGGCGGCGACATCATGCTCGACCGCGGCGTCGCGCAGACGCTGAAGATCAAGGGCAAGGGCGCGGACTTCCCGTTCGACGGCGGTACCGCGGACATCACGTCGCGCTACTGCTGCTCCTCGTTCGGCTGGCAGCTGCCGCGGACGGTCCGGACTGGGCACGCCGGGTCGGTCCGTCATCTCATCCAATCGGCCGACCTCGCCATCGCGAACTTCGAGAACCCGGCGCCGGATTCCTTCCGTTACCACACGTCCGGGACCGTCTTCTCGGCCGACCCGAAGCTCATCTCCGGCCTCGCCCGCGCCGGCATCGACTGGGTC
The DNA here is from genome assembly GCA_042408445.1 of Chloroflexota bacterium. Taxonomy (GTDB): domain Bacteria; phylum Chloroflexota; class Limnocylindria; order Limnocylindrales; family CSP1-4; genus CF-46. The sequence goes on along the minus strand of JBHORC010000006.1, from coordinate 60,636 downwards.
GGCATCGCGAACAACCACATCCGCGACGCGGGCGGCAACGGGATCCTCGAGACGATCGCGAACCTGCGGTCACGGGGGATCGCCTCGAGCGGTGCCGGCAAGAACCTCCAGGCGGCGAGGACGCCGGCGATCCTCACGGCGGGCGGCGTGAAGGTCGCGTTCCTCGCCTACGACACGATCGCGAAGTCGTATGCGGCCGGGGCGAATCGCGCGGGCAGCGCCCAGATGTCGCGCGCCGCCCTGAAGGTGGACGTCGCCGCCGCGCGCAAGGCCGGTGCCCAGGTCGTGATCGTCTTCCCGCACTGGGGCACCGAGTACGACCCCACCCCCTTCGCGGGTCAGCAGACGCTCGCCCACGCCGCCCTCGACGCGGGGGCGGACCTCGTCATCGGCAATCACGCCCACTGGGCGGGGGCGGTCGAGATCTACAAGGGCAAGCCGATCTGTACGCGCTCGGCAACTTCGTGTTCGACCAGACGTGGTCGGAGCCGACGATGGAAGGGATCACCCTGGAGCTGACCTTCCACGGCCCGACGCTCGTCCAGGCCCGGATGCGGCCCCACGTGATCCTGGACAAGGCGCAGCCGAACCTGCTCGACCCTGCGGGCGACGGCCGAGTCGTCCTCGGCCAGATCTACGACGCCTCGAAGCGGATGCTGCCCTGGTAGTCGGGCCGCGTCGCCGCTCCGGTTGAACCCGATTCCCTCAGGCGAGGCCCGCGAACAGGTCGTCCTCGGGCGGGTTCGTCGGGATCCGCGATTCGCGGAGGACGAACGCCTCCCTCGGCCAGAACTCCTTCCAGCCGCCCTCGCCGAGCATCATGAAGCCGCTGTCCTGGGCGATCTGGGTGACGTGGCGCTGGATCGCCCGCCACTTGCGGTCGATCGGATCGCCGCTGATGTCGACCCACGTCGTGATCGTCTCGTCGGGGACGAGCATCTTCGCCGCGAACTCCTCGAACTCGCGGCGCTGCTCGTCGGTCGCGTCCTCCGGCGGCTCCCAGAACGAGGGCTTGCCGGCCTCCCGCATCCGTGTTCGCATCGCCTCGCGGACCGAGGCGGGGATCGCGGTCTCGTAGAGCTTGGCCGGTGCCCACGGCTCGAGACCCGCCTCGAGCTGCTGCGGATACCACGCCGCGTCCCCGGCCCGATCGAACGCCCGCACGGCCACGTCGTGGGTCCGGATGTGGTCCGGGTGGCCGTAGCCACCGAAGCTGTTGTACGTCGTCATCACGTCGGGCTGGTATCGCCGGACGAGCCAGGTCAGGCGCCCGGCGGCCTCGTCGAGGTCCGCCTGCCAGAAGCAGCGCGGGTCCTGGTTCCCCTCGCGACCCATCATGTCGGAGTCCCGATAGCCGAGGTTCTCCCACTCGGTGACGCCGAGCTCCGCCATCGCGGCCTCGAGCTCCGCGGCGCGGAGCTCGCCGAGCCGGCGATGGTTCTCCGGCGTGTCGATCTCCTTCACGACAATCTCGCCCTGCTCGCCGCGGGTGCAGGTCACGAGGATCACGCGGTGGCCGGCCGCGACCGCCTTGGCCATGACGCCGCCGGTGCCGATGGTCTCGTCGTCGGGGTGGGCGTGAACGGTCATCAGGGTGAGGCGGTGGGGCGCCGGCGGCTCGGATGGGGAGGCGGCAGCGTCGGCGGTCGGATTCGTGTCGTCAGTCATGTCTGCATCATCGCATCGGGCTCGCTGGCGCGCGATCACGGGCGTCGCGGCGGTGCGCCGCGGCGCGGCAATGGGTGGGCCTCGGGCGCTGCGGCGTTCCGCGGGTCGACGAGCGGCCTCCTCCACTCCCTACCATCGACACATGGCAGCCGACGACCGCGAGATCGCGCCGGGACCGCTTCGCGGCGTCCGGGTCGTCGACTGTTCCACGGTCCTCGCCGGACCGTACGCCACGATGCTCCTCGGCGATCTCGGCGCCGACGTCATCAAGGTCGAGCCGCCCGACGGCGACGCGACACGCGGCTGGGGCCCACCGTGGGTCGGGAACGCAGCCGATGGAACGCAAACGGCCGCCTACTACCTTGCGGTCAATCGCAACAAGCGCTCGATCCGACTCGATCTCCGGCAGGACGCCGGTCGAGACGTCCTTCGTCGGCTCGTCGGGGGAGCCGACGTCCTCGTCGAGAACTTCCGGGCCGGAGCGCTCGCCGGGCTCGGGTTCGACGACGAGACGCTCGAGCGCCTGAACCCGGGTCTCGTCCACCTCTCGATCACGGGCTACGGGCCCGACAGCCCGGATCCCGGCCGGCCCGGCTACGACTTCGTGATCCAGGCCGAATCGGGGCTGATGTCGATCACCGGCGCAGCGGATGCCGACGGCGGTGGCCCGACGAAGGTCGGAGTGGCGATCAGCGACGTCATCACCGGGTTGAATGGTGCGGTCGCGATCCTCGCCGGGCTGCTCGCCCGGCACGACGGGGGCGATGGCGGTGGGCCCCGCGCCGGCGGGGACGCCTCCGGAACCGGCGCGGACGCCCCTGAAGCGCGGACCGGTCCGGCCCCGACCGGCCAGCGGATCGACCTGACGCTTCTCGGGTCGACGCTCGCCGCCCTCGTCAACCAGGCCCAGAACGCGTTCGTCGGTTTGTCGCCCGGGCGACTGGGCAATGCCCACCCGAACATCGTTCCGTACGAGACGTTCGAGACGGCCGACGGCACGATCGCGGTCGCTGTCGGCAGCGAACGGCAGTGGCCGCGCCTGTGCCGCGCGCTCGGCCTGCCCGCGCTCGCGGACGACGCCCACTACGCGACGAACGGCGCCCGTGTCACGAATCGCGCGGAGCTGATCCCGACGCTTGCCGCCCGGTTCACCGAGCGGCCGACGGACGAATGGCTCGCCGCGCTGAGCGCCGCGGAGATCCCGGCTGGACCCATCCAGGACGTCGCCGGCGCGTTCGCGTCACCGTGGGCGGCCGGTTCGACCGTCGAGCTCGTCCATCCGACGCTCGGGCGGACGACGCAGGTCGCGCCACCGTTCCGGCTGTCCGCCACACCGGCGACCGTCCGGAGGGCGCCGCCGCTCCTCGGCGAGCAGACGGACGAGATCCTGCGCGAAACCGGCTACGACGAGGCCGCGATCCGGGAGCTGCGCGCAGCGGGCGTCGTGTAGCGAGGGACGGGCGCGGTAGCCGAACGACGGCCACGCGCGACGGCGGCGGAAACGCGCGACCGCCATGCGCGACGCCCCGTCAGAGCTCCTGGCGCCGGAACGACGACCACGCGACCGCGACACACGCCACGATCAGGACCGCGGTCGCGACGACGGGCTGGAGCGCAGCCGGTCCCGCGCTCCCGAGGGCCAGCGCCCGCGCCGGGCCCGTGAGCCCGGTCGGCAGCCATGGGGCGAGCGGCGGCAGCGCGCTGAGGACGCCGACCACGATCAACGCGACGATCCCGAGCCCCGCCGCCGCGAGCGAGGACCGGGTGAGCGTGCTGCCGACGAACGTCAGCGCCGCCCAGGCCATCAGGAGCAGCCAATCGAGCGCTCCGGCCGCCACGATCCCGGCGATCGGCAGCGGCTCGAACAACACGAGCGTGTAGAACCACGCGCCGGCCACCGCCAGGGCCACGCCGACCGCCAGCGTCACGCCGATCGCGACGAGCTTCGCGACGAGGAAGGCCGCGCGGCTGACGGGCTTCGCCAGCAGCAGGGCTGCCGTTCCGCGCTCCTTTTCGGCGGCGACGGACCCCATCGCGAGGAGGATCGCGATGAGCGCTCCGAACTGGTTGAGGTTCTTCGCCAGCTGGTCGATCGCGTCGGCGGCGGTCGGAGTCGGGAGCTGGATCGGGATCTGGTCGCCGGCCACCGCCTTGAGGATCTCCGGCGTGAACCGCGCCAGGAGCGGCGAGCTGAGCCCGACGAGGACGAAGACGACCGCGACGAGCGGCAGACGCAGCGTCCGCCACTGCTCGAGCAGCTCCTTGCCGAGGAGCGCACGCGCGCCGGCCATCACGACGCAACCTCGCGCGGCCGAACGAAACCGCGGCCATCGAGATCCTCCGGAGCCGGCGGTCCGACGAGCTCCAGGAACACGTCCTCGAGCGTCCGTCGCGCGCGTTCGAACGACACGAGCCGGACGCCACAGCCCACGACGAGCGGCAGGACTGCGCTGCTCGCGACGTCCGGGTCGCTCACCGTCACCCGCAGTCGCCCGTCCGTCTCCGTGCCGACCGACGTCGTCCACGGCGCCGCCGCCAGACGGCCGGCGAGCTCCGCGACCGCCGCCTCCTGGCCCGGCTCCGGCACGAGCCACAGGATCGGCCGAGCGTGGCGGGCGAGCAGCTCGGCGAGCGGCCCCTCCGTGACGAGCCGGCCACGATCCAGGATCGCCACGCGGTCGCAGACGCGTTCCACGTCGGCGAGGACGTGGGTCGAGAGCACGACCGTCGTCTCGCCACGGAGCCCGGCGATCAGCTCGAGCAGATCGCGTCGGCCCTCCGGGTCGAGCGAGCTGACGGGCTCGTCGAGGAACACGATCGAGGGCTCGTGGATCAGCGCCTGGCCGATCCCGAGGCGCTGCCGCATCCTGCCCGACCAGCCGCCGATCCGGCGATTCGCGGCGCCGGTCAACCCGACGCGCTGCAGCGTCGCCGCGACTCGGCCGGGGAGCTCCCGCTCCGGGATCCCGCTCAGCCGCCCCGCCAGCTCGAGCAGCTCGCGGCCGCGCATCCACGAGTAGAAGCGCGGATCCTGGTCCAGGTAGCCGACGTTCCGCCGGAGCGCCGGCCGATCCGGCCCCGCCTCGACGCCGCCGACCGTCGCGGTCCCGGACGTTGCCCGCGCAAGCCCGGTGAGGATCCGGATCGTCGTCGTCTTTCCCGCACCGTTCGGCCCGAGCAGCCCGAACACCGAGCCTGCCGGGATCTCGAGGTCCAGGCCGTCGAGCGCCAGGATCGAGCCGTAGCGCTTGCGGAGGCCGCGGGCAGAGACGGCGATCTCGCCGCTGGCACCGCCCGACGCCGGCAGCTCAGGCGCCGGCGATCCAGGCGAAGCCGGCGCAGACGCGGGAGTCGCCGTCGGCAGCGTCACGCCTCCTCCCGTCCGGCGAGGAAGTACACGATCGGCCCGATGATGTTCAGGAACACGATGACGACGGCCCACACGATCTTGCTGCCGCCGCGGACGGTGCGCTCGGCCTTCTCGAGGTCGTACAGCGCGGCGATCATCAGCCCGAACTGGATGACGATGATCGGCGCGAGGAGGGCGAGCACCTGCTCGGTCTTGAGCTCTGGCACGAGGCCAATCTAGCGGCCGCAACCGTCGCCGTCCCGTGCCGATCGGCCCGGGCGGCGTGCGGCGACCCGCAGCCGTCTGTGTCGTCGTGCACCGATCCGCCCCGGTCGGCGCGGAACGCGGCGCTAGACTCGCCGAACTGCCCCAAGGGAGCCGGAGGGAACGTGCATGACCGATGACCGCGAGCGCTGGGCGCTCATCCTCGGCGCGTCGAGCGGGATGGGCGAAGCGACATCGCTCGCACTCGCCGCGGCGGGCTACCGGATCGCGGGGATCCATCTCGACTTCCGCGCCGGCCTCGCCCACGTCGAGGAGGTCAAGGCCGGGATCGTGGCCGCCGGCAGCGAGGCGCTGTTCATCAACATGAACGCGGCCGACGACGAGAAGCGAGCCGCCGCCATCGAGACGCTTCGGGCCCGGTTCGACGAGAGCCGGGCGGCCGGTCGCGAGCCGTACGTCCGCGTCCTGATGCACTCGCTCGCCTTCGGATCGCTCGTTCCGTTCCTCGCCGAGGATCCGAAGGCAGCCGTGGACCGGAAGAAGATGGAGATGACCCAGGACGTGATGGCGAACAGCCTCGTGTACTGGGTCCAGGACGTCTGGCGGGCCGGCATGTTCGGCACCGGCTCGAAGATCTACGCGATGACGTCCGAGGGCACGAGCCGGACGGTCCCGTCGTACGGCGTCGTCTCGGGCGCGAAGGCGGCCATGGAGTCGCACGTTCGCCAGCTCGCGATGGAGTTCGCGCGGAAGGGTGGCGGGATCGCCGTCAACTCGATCCGGGCCGGCGTCACGGACACGCCGGCGCTGCGGAAGATCCCCGAGAACCAGCGGATGATCGACATCACCCTTGCCCGCAACCCGCACGGGCGGATGACGACGCCCCAGGACGTCGCCGACGCGATCGTCACGCTGAGCGCGACCGACTCGGACTGGATCAGCGGCAACATCATCTCGGTCGACGGCGGCGAGTTCGTCACCGGGTAGGGGCGAGCGCGCCGATCAGCCCATGTCGATGCGCGGTCGAGTCATCGTCGTCGGATCGGTCAACGTCGATCTCGTGGCATCCGTTCAACGGCTGCCGGCGCCGGGTGAGACCGTGACCGGTGCGACGTTCGCGCGGTACGCCGGCGGCAAGGGCGGCAACCAGGCGACGGCCGCCGCCCGGCTCGGTGCGGAGGTGTGGTTCGTCGGCTCGGTCGGCGACGATGCCCTGGGAGTCGAGGCGCGCGAGGCGCTCGCATCCGAGGGGATCGACGTCTCGGAGCTCGCGACGGTGGCGGGCGCGACGGGCGTCGCGCTGATCCTCGTCGATGCTCGCGGGGAGAACCTGATCGCGGTTGCGGCCGGGGCGAACGGCGAGGTGACGCCTACGCAGGTCCGAGCGGCGCTGGCGCGCATCGCGGTGTCGCCCCCGGACGTCGTCCTCGTCAGCAACGAGATCCCGATCGCGTCGGTGCGGGCTGCGCTTGCCGCGGGCCGCGCGGCCGGTGCGACGACCGTGCTCAACCCCGCGCCGGCCACCGGCCTTGACGCGACGCTCCTCCAGGCAGTCGACCTCCTGGTCCCGAACACCGGCGAGCTCGCCGAGCTGGCCGCTCGTGCCGGGCTCGCGGCAAGCGACCAGGGCACGTCCGCCGGGGAGGCGGATCCCGCCGCTCGCGGCCGGATCCTGCTCGCCGGTCCGGGTCGTCCCGGTGTCGCCCGGGCGGTCATCGTCACGCTCGGTGCCCGCGGCGCGGTGCTCGTCGAAGGGGACGCGGCCCCGGTCGCCGTCCCCGCGGTGCGCGTCGACGCCGTCGACACGGTGGGTGCGGGCGACACGTTCGTCGGATCGCTGGCCGCCGACCTCGCCGCCGGGCGGGATCTCGAGACCGCGACCCGCCGCGCGACAGCGGCAGCCGGGCTGTCCACGACGAGGCCCGGCGCGCGGAACGGGATGCCGACGGCCGCGGAGTTGGACGCGTTTCTCGCGGGCGGCTGATCGCCGGGCGGACCGCGCGTCCCGCGCCCTGTCGGCCCTCCCCCCGGATCAGGGAACGGCCGACCCGCCAGTCGTCGCGTGCGTCCTGCCCGACGTCGTGCTCGGCCGCGTCGACCTGACGACGGGCGGCAGCGCGACGGACCGAGGCATCGCGCGGGCTGCGCCATCGACCGCCTTGACCGCGATCGAGAGCTGGCCGAGCGTCGCGTCGAGCGTCGGCAGGCCGTTGGCCACGCCGTCGTACGTCGTCGCGATCGAGCTCTGGCCCGCATCGATCGCGCGGATCCGGCCGGCGAGCGCCTCGCGGGCGGCGGCGATGTCGTCGAGTCGTGCGAGGACCGGCTCATGGATCGCGGCCTGACGCGCCTCGTCGGCAGCCTGAAGTCCCGACACCCCCGCGAGGGCCGCGGCGAAGCCGGCGGTCGTGACGCCGACGAGCGCCAGCACCTGGTGGGGGACCCGCGGCGCGACGAGCCCGGTCGCGGTGGGGCGCGAACGTCGGTCAGCCATCGGTCTCGTCCTCCCCGTCATCCGTCGCTCCGTGGCCAGCGGCGCTACCCCCGCTCGATCCACCCGACGATCCCTGGCGTGCCGCGGCGAGGGCGTTGGCACGGGCGCGGGCGATCGACGCCTCCAGGGTGGCGAGTCGCTTCTGCGCTGCGGCGAGGCGGGCGCGAAGGCCGGCCGCGGCATCCCCATCCGACGCGATCTGCGCCTGGGCGGCGTCCAGCGCCGCGACGAGCTGGGCGCTGTCGCCGCGCAGGGCGTCGAGCTGACGCTGGAGGTCGCTGGAGCGGGCCTCCTCATCGGCGAGCCGGGCCGCAACCGCATCAGCCGATGTCGGCGGCACCGCGAGTGGAGCACTCCCGGCGGTCCACGCCGCCGCACCGCGGACGGTCACTGCACCCATCGCGAGGCTTGCAACCACGCCAACGAGCACGAACACTCTCCGGATCCGTCGCCTGTTCATCGGGTCACCTCTGGAATCGCGCGGTCGGTCGTGGGTCCTGCGGTCGCTTCGTCACCGGCCCAGTAGCGGTGCGCGGCCGCCGCGAGGACCGCGCCGCCGAGGCCGAGGTACAGGAATGTCAACGGAACCGAGTCGGTGCCGGCGAGCAGGGCGTGCATCCAGCCGAAGGCGAAGATCCCGATCCCCGCCCGGTGGACGACGAGCCACACCCCGGGCGGCAGGAGCTTCGTCCAGCGGGCCGTCAGGCCGGTCACGAGCAGCGCGTCCAGCGCGATCGCTCCGAGCGCCACCGGCGCGGTCCGGTATGACGACAGACCCGGGACGAAGACGCCCGCCAGTCCCACGCCGGCATACGGATCGAGGACGATTGCGACCACGTGCGCCCCGACGAAGGCGAGGACGAAGAGCCAGACCACGTCATGCCACGGGAAGACGGCTCTCGACAGCCGCCACAGCGTCTTGTTCGTCGGGTGGCTGAGCAGCAGCCCGGTCACGACCTGGAACGCGAGCAGCACCAGCGTCACGAGCCCGGCCGCCCGCGACGCGAGCCAGATCCGGAGCTGGGCCTGATGCGCGGACGCGGCGGGGACGACCTGATCGGTGACCGCGATCGCGACGATCCCGAGCACCGCGACGAGGACGATCATCGCCCGGCCGCCGAGCCTGCCGGGTGGTCCGCCCTCGCGTCCGAGGCGTCGCCGAAGCGCCTCGCCGATCCGCGTCCCAAACGGAGCCCGGGCAGCCGCTCCCAGCCCGATGGCAGGGTCCGTCTGCACGAACGGCGCGACCGGGTCGGATGGTCTCGATTCGTCGGCGGTCATCGCGGCTCCTTTGGGTCTCCGGGGATCGGCGCGGGGTCCCTCACCTCCCTGAGGCGCGGCCAGCGCCGGAGGTTTCAACGACAGGCGAACGTACCGGGCCGGAGCGGACCTTCGGATCGGCCCACGGCGCCCGCCCCGTGGCCGACACTGCTCTCCACTGCACCGCAGCACCGCGGGCCGCATCGATCTGGAGATGGAGCAGGATGGCCGTGAACGGTCTCCGGCGGGTACGCCGCCGAGCGCCCGGGTCCGACCCGCGCTCGCCCGGCCACTCCGCGACCTCACTCGCGATCGGCGAGATCAATCAGACCGTCTTCGACTGCCCGGTGTGTGCGCGCCCGCTCGCGATGGGTACGCACCGCTGCCCCGCCTGCCGCACCCGCCTCGTGAACGGTGTCCCGCTGACGAAGGCGTCGATGTTCGCGATCGTCGGCCTGGCGGCCGGCCTCGCGATCGGCGTCGTCGGTGGCGGCGCCCTCGGGATCAGCGTGCTCGGATCGCCGGGAGGCCCGCACGCAGATGGCAATCCCGGTGCGTCGGGAGCGCCTGGTGCGTCGGCAATCGCCGTCGGTGCGACCCCGACGCCGCTTCCCGTCGCCACCGAAGTGCCGTTGATCAGCCGGACGGCGATCGTCCAGGCCGTGACCGTGAACAGCCGCCTGGCGGCATCGTCACGGGCGCTGGCGACGGCCCTCGCCCGAAAGCCCTTCGATGCGGCCGAGGTCGCGCAGACCCTCCGCACGATCTCCGCCGAATCCGTCTACGCGACCGAGCTCGCGGGGATCGTCTCGGACTGGCCCGGGTCATCCACGATCGGGGCGAAGCTGACCGACGTGTACGGGGCCGTGCACGACTCCGCCGCCCACGCCCTCGTCGCATCCGTGCGAAACCAGACGGCCTACCGGGACGCTGCACGGGCGATGGTCACCACGCTCGCCGGACTCGTCGCCGTCGACGCCGAGATCCGCGCCGTCGCCGCGGCTCGGGGGATCACCGTCCCGGCATCCGTCACCCCCTGACCGACCGCCGCGAGGCGGGGCCGGGACCTTGGCGACGCCGGCCCCGGGAGCGTCGCGGGACGCGGCTACGGGAGCGTCGCCGGGACTACTGAACCGGCCGGTCCGCCGCCGCTGCCAGCCCCGTTCGGGAGCGTCGAGGCGTAGCCCGTCAGCTCCACGTACGCCTCGCCGCCGAGCGCGTGGCCGGCCCGCGTCGCCTGGACCCGCTGCGACCCCTCCCAGTAGACGACGCCCGTCGTCGCCCGCGTGTCGAGCTCCTGGTCGGCAACCGCCGGTGTCAGGTCGATGGCGAGCTGCTCCGTCGGGATCGTGATCCGCCAGCCCGCGGGGTAGGCGGCACCGGTCGCCGGGCTCGTCCACGTCCCCGTCGCCTCGACCTTGAACCGGTCGCGCGGCAGATGCTCGGTCGTGCCATCGCGCCGGACGAGCGTCCCGTACACGAGCGGGTACGACCCGTCGGCATTCCGGACGAGCGACAGGGTCAGGTCCGTCCCGTCGTCCAGGTTCACGGCGAACCAGTCCCAGCCGCCGCCACCGACGGTGATGAAGTCGCCCCACTGGTGGTCGAACCACGCCTCGCCGGTCACTGCGACCGACTGGCCGTCGATCGTGACCGTCCCGTTCGCCGCGAGCGCCGTTCGCGAGTAGTAGTACGACGACCCGCCCGCGGCGAAGTCGATCCAGCCGATCGTGTTGTGCAATGCGGGCGGCTTCGTCGCCGCGAGCGTCAGGTCCAGCCCCAGGGCGCCGTGCCCGGGACTCGCCGGATCGGCGACACCGACCGCCGCGAGATGGTCGTGTCCGCCGCCGCCCTGCATCGTCCATGGCGTCGGGGCCACCGCGAGCGAGGCTCCCGCGAAATCGGCCGCCCCGGGCGCGATCGACAGGTCGAAGCCGCCCGGCGGGGACCGGTCGACCTGCGGCCCGATCTCGGTTCGCTGGGCGAAGCGGAAGGTCTGGCCCGTCTCGTCGGTCAGCGCCAGGTGTGACGCCCACGTCACGGGGAAGCCGCCGCGCTCCGCCCGGAAGATGACGAACTCGAAGCCGAACCGTCGGCCGTCGGCGGTCCGGAGGTGGCCCGTGTCGTACCACCACTCGGTAAGCCGGTGATGCGGCGCGTCGTCGGCGGGCAGGACAACCGGCTGGGGATCCGCGGCGATCGATGGCGCCGGAGTCGTCGCCGGCGGCAACGGGTGCGGCGCCGGCGGGTTGGCGAGAACGGGGCCGGCGCCGGCGGTGCAGCCGGCGAGGAGCGGCAGCGCGACGAGCGCGAGCGCGAGGAGACCCGCGATCCCCGCGGTCTCGATCCGCGGCACGCGCCGCAGCCCGGCCGGCAGCCACCAGTTCCAATGGCCGAGGAGCCGCATCGTCGCGGGGACGAGCAATGCCCGGACGACCGTGGCATCGAGCGCGACCGCGATCGCCATCCCGATCCCGAGCGCCTTGATCAGGACGATGTCGGCGAACGCGAACGAGCCCGCGACGACGACGACGATCAGCGCGGCGGACGTCACGATCCGGCCGCTCCGCTCCAGTCCCCGGGCGACCGCCTCCTGGTTGTCACCGGTCCGATCCCAGACCTCCTTCATCCGGGAGAGGAGGAAGACCTCGTAGTCCATCGACAGCCCGAACAGGACGCAGAACAGGATCACCGGCTGAGTGGTCTCGACGAAGCCGAGCGGCTGGAAGCCGAGCAGCGCCGACAGGTTGCCGTCCTGGAAGATCCAGACGAGGGCACCGAACGAGGCGACGATCGAGAGCGTGTTCATGACGAGCGCCTTCGCCGGCAGGACGACGGACCGAAGGAGCAGGAACAGGACGAGATACGTCGCGACGACGGTGAACAGCCCGGTCCGGGGAAAGTCGGCCGCGACGCGGTCGACGACGTCCGCCACGTCCGCCGCTCCGCCACCGACGAGGACCGTCATCCCGGCCGGCGGCGCGAGCGGCCCGCTGCCGCTCCGCAGGTCGCGGACGAGCGCTCGGCCCTCGTCCCGGTTCGGGCCGTACGGGGTCGTGATCGTGAACGAGGTGAGATCGCCCCTGGTCGTCGCGGCGAGGGCCGTGGCGACGAACCGGTCGCGCGGCCCGTTCGGGTCCGCGTAGAGCAGCGCGTACTGCTCCTTCCGGAGGCGCGGGTCGACGTCGACGAGCGAGTCGATCCGCCGGACGCGGGCGTCCGCCGCCAGTCGGCGCGAGTAGTCGTACAGGGCCGAGACGTTGGCGGGCGTCGTGGCGGGGCCGGTGGTCCGGATCGCGAGGACGATCGGCGCGAAGTCGCCCTCGCCGAACGCGCCCGCGAGACGGTCGAAGGCGGCCCGGGACGGGACGCTCGCGGGCAGGATCGTCGAGTCCGGCGCGTTGAACCGGACATGGAGGAACGGCGAGCCGAGGATGACGAGGACCGCGAGCGTCGGCACGAGGACCGCGATCGGCCGGCGCATGACGCTTCTCGCAAGACGCGCCCAGGGCCCGTTCGGGTCGTCGCTCGGGACGACGCGGCGGATCGCGAGCGCGTCGATCCGCGGCCCGACGATCGCCAGGATCGCCGGCAGCAACGTGAGCGCGGACGACGCGGCCAGCAGGACGACGATCGCGCCGGCGATCCCGACCGAGCGCAGGATCATGAACTCGAAGAGGACGAGTCCGGCAAGGCCCAGGAGCACCGTGAGCCCGGAGAAGAAGACCGCGCGGCCGGCGGTGGCGACGGTCGCTTCGACCGCGCCCGCGACGCGTTCGCCTCTGGGCTCGCTCGACCGTCGCGCCATCTCCTCGCGGAACCGGCTCGTCAGCAGGAGCGAGTAGTCGACGCCGAGACCGAGCCCGAGCAGCGTCGCGAGGTTGAGGACAAAGATGCTCATCGGGGTCAGGGTCGCGACGACGAAGATCGCCGCCAGCGCGACGAGGACCGCCGCCCCACCCACGATCAACGGCACGGCCGCCGCGACCGCGGACCCGAACACGATCAGCAGGGCGATCGCCGCGAGCGGCAGCGAGACCACCTCGCTCCGCCGCAGGTCGGACTCAGAGACGCTCTGGACGTCGCCGTAGAACGCCGGCCCACCGGCCAGCTCGACGTCCAGGTCCGTTGGCGTGACGAGGCGCTCGCGGATCCCCGGCAGGGCGGCCGGCGAATCGTCCGGTGCGATCGACAGGAAGACGATGTCGTACGCGGTGTGACCGTCGGCGGAGACCTGCCGCGGGCTGAGCGTGTGGGGCAGGATGCGGACCACGTCCGGTGCGTTCGGGACGTCCGCGATCGCCGCGGCCGCCGGCCCTTCGAAGGCCGGCGTGCCGGCCGTCAGCGTGTCGCTGTGGAGGACGACGACGACGGCCGACGGCGGCGTGTTCAGCTCCTGCTGGAGGAGCGCCTTGGCTCGAGCGGACTCGAGGTCCTCCAGGATGAACCCGCCCGCCCGCAGCGAGCCGACGACCCGCGGCGCGAGCGGCAACGCGGCAAGGAGGACGAGGCCCCAGATCGCGACGACCCACCAGCGTCGCCGAACGACGAGGCGGCCGAGCCGGGCGAACGGGTCGCGTGCCGGCACGGCACCGTCCGCGGGGATCGGGGCAGGGGACATGACGAGGTCATGCTATCGGGAGCGCGGCGGCGGGCCTCTCGGGGCGCGGGCGGACGTCTGTCCCGGGCGCCCGCGCGACCTGTTCGCGAGCCACGCGGCCGGTCGCGCCCACGCCCTGTGACCCGTCGCTCAGACCCGGCGGGAGCGCCGCGCGGCGGCCCCTCTGCTAGCATCCGCGTGCGCATCGTCAACGAGCGATTTCGCGTCCGCCAGGCAGGAGCGAGGGCCCGGTGCAGCTCTTCACGATCTTCTTCTCGCGCCCGGTCGAATTCGGCGTCGCAGCCGGCATCAGCATCGTCATGCTGCTGATCCTGCTCCGCTCGGCGATGTCTGCCGAGGGCCCGTCCGGGCTCGGTCGCCTGATGGCCCGGCCGACGACAAAGTTCATCTTCGGTGGCCTGTTCCTCGCCTGGGCGGTCGTGTTCGGGATCGGCCTGCAGCTGGTGCCCCACGAGGGCGCGAACTCGCCATACGGCGGCCTGGGGTTGATCGCCCTGTTCGTCGGCTTCTTCATCATGATGGGGTTCCTCTGGTCCGTCATCGGGGAGTAGCCTGACCGGCGAACCCGAGGGGGATCGCCGGTGACCATCACGTCCGTCCGGGCGGTTGCGCTCGCCGCCGTCGCCGCGCTCAGCGCGGCGTGCTCACCGGCCGTCGACATCCCGCCCGCCCGATCGCCCTCAGCCAACGCCTCGTCGGAGCGGGATCTCGTCCGGGTCACGCTGGGGCTCGAGGGCGCGCCGGTCAGCGGAAGCCGGACCTGGGCCGACGCGCGCGTCGAGAACCTCGGACCGCGGGCGGTGGTGTGGACCGCTCCGTGCCAGTTCCCCGTCTCGATCACGATCGACCTCCGGAGCGCCTTCGCGTCCGGACGCCAGTGGGCCGGCCGAATCGGCCGCTTCAAGACGCAGGCGCTCGGTGGAGACGGGTTCGACAACCCGATCGCCGGGAGCTACGTGGAGGAGTCGTTGCTCCGGCGAGCGAATGGCGGTCCTGTCGCCTGCCCGGTGGGCGGACAGGCGACACCGCTCGAACCCCGCGGCGTCCTCGTCGTCCGCGCCGGCTGGGACGGCCGGATTGCCGGCGGACCCGCCGCCCCGCCCGGTTCGGCCGTCGTCACCGCATCGTTTCCGTTCGTCGGGGTCGCCGGAGCGGTCGAGGACAACGTGCTCGAGACCCGGCCGATCGCGGTGGCGATGCAGACGGTGGTGGGGCCTGGTGCCGGGGCCGAGCCACCGCCCCTGGCGCCGGGGCTCGCCATCGATGCTGCCGTTGCCGATCCGCAGTTCTTCGCCTGGGTCGAATCGACCGGGGACGCCGACGCGAGGAATCCGAGCCTCGTCTTCCGCGACGGCCTCTGGGCGATCGGGCTCTCCCGGCCGGGGTCCGATCGGCGGACCACCGTGTACGGCGAAGTCACCGTCGATTCCCAGGGTCGCGTCGTGGGGAGGCGGTTCGGCCCGCTGGAGTGACGGGTCCGCGGCGTCCCGAGCCCGGACCGGGCGATGCCGGCCCGGTGGCGGGAACCAGCGCGGCCGCCGTCGCGTCCCGAGGCAAACGTTCCTCGGGGGTCGATCCGACCGTGGCGCTGCCGTCTCCTTGCCACCTGCGGGCCTTCGCGGCCCTCGTTGCGCTGGCGCTGGTCGCCGGCGGGTGCAGCGGGCCGCCAGGGACTGCTCCGTCCGCGTCGCCCCCGGCAACGGCCGCCGCGTCGCCGCTGATCGCGACCTCCACGACGGGGACGATCCGAATGACGCTGACGGTCGAGGGGCCGCCGCGGAACGACGCTCCGTCCTGGGCGTCCGTCCGCATCGAGAACATCGGCGATCGCGGGATCCGCTGGGCGGGCGGCGGCTGCGGCGACCCGGGCGGGATCTTCATCGACCTCCACGAGGTCTACCCCACGGGCCGTCTCGACTGGCCGGGTCGCCTCGGCGTGTTCAAGCGCCGAGCGGTGGGCCCGGATCCGGGCAGCAGCATGCTGACACTCGGCTACATCGCCGAGTCGCGTTGGGGGACGGCTGCGGCCTGCCCCGCGTCCCTCCGGATCGAGACGCTGCGGCCCCACGAGAGCCTGTCCCTCCGCGCGGGCTGGGACGGAACGTACGAGGGATTGCCGGTTCCCACGGGTCCGGCCAGGGTCGGAGCGGCCTTCCCCGTGATCGGCTTCGAGGGCGAGGTCGACTCGATGGACTACGACTCCCATGCGGTCGAGGTGTCCGCTCCGACGACGATCACCGGCGGGGACGGCGGGAAGCTGCTCGCCCCGGCGGTCGCGATCGACGCGGCCCTCGGCGACCCGCAGTTCGCTGCCTGGGTGCAGGCCGCGGATCCCGCGACGTGGATCAATCCGGACGTCGCCCGGATCGAGGGCCGATGGTGGATCGGACTGTTTCGAAACGGTCCGGACCAGGCGACGCTGCTCGGGCAGGTGCAGGTGGACGACGAGTCGAGGATCGTCGCCCGGCGGTTCGACCCCTAGCCTCGCTCAGGGGCCGGGCGCCGCGCGCGGCGGGCGCGGGCGACCCCGCCCGCCTCAGTCGCCAACCGGGACCTTCGACCATCTGGACCGCCGGTTCGGCCTCGCGCTATGATCGGCCGAACTTCCACTGTGCATACTCCTTATGCACGCGAACCACGCGGCGGCCGCCGCGTTGGCACACCCAGGAGGCCGTCGAGTTGGACGCCCAGGAGATCAAGACCGCGGTCGCCCATCAGGATGCCGCGCGTGCCGTCGCCGAGGTCCCGTTCGTCAATCCTCGGGACCCGGCGAAGGTGCTCGGGCCGGACGGCCGTCCGGCGGTCTCGCGCCGCGCGCGGATCTGGGAGGACGTCCCTGACGAGAAGTGGAACGACTGGCGATGGCAGCTCAGCCATCGGGTGAACGATCTCGAGGAGATCGAGCAGGTCCTGAACCTGACCGACGACGAGCGCGAGGGCCTCTCCGCCAAGGACAAGTTCCGGGTCGACATCACGCCGTACTTCATCAGCCTGATCGACCCTGACGACCCGAACGATCCCATCCGTCGACAGGTGATCCCGCTCGGCCGGGAGCATCAGGCGTTCACCGCGATGATGGAGGACTCGCTCGCGGAGGACCGCCACTCCCCGGTGCCCGGCCTCGTGCATCGCTACCCCGATCGGGTTCTGATGCTGGTCACGACCCAGTGCGCCAGCTACTGCCGCTACTGCACCCGCTCCAGGATCGTCGGCGACCCGACCCAGAACTTCAACTCACGGGACCACGAGGCGCAGCTGGAGTACCTCCGCCGCACACCGCAGGTCCGCGACGTGCTGATCTCCGGTGGCGACGGCCTGACGCTCGCCCCGAAGCTGTTCGAGAAGATCCTCCGCGGCATCCGCGAGATCCCCCACATCGAGATCATCCGGATCGGGTCGCGCGTGCCGGTCTTCCTGCCGCAGCGGATCGACGACGAGCTCTGCGAGATCCTCGAGAAGTACCACCCGCTCTGGATCAACCTCCATTTCAACCATCCGAACGAGATCACGCCGGAGGTCTCGCGGGCGGTCGACAAGCTGACGAAGGCCGGCCTTCCGGTCGGCAACCAGTCCGTCCTGCTCGCCGGCGTCAACGACTGCGTCCACATCCAGCGGGCGCTCGTCCATCGGCTCGTCGAGAACCGGATCCGGCCGTACTACCTGTACCAATGCGACCTTGTCGAGGGGTCCGGCCACTTCCGGACGCCGGTCGGCAAGGGCCTCGAGATCATGGAAGGGCTGCGCGGCCACACCTCGGGCTACGCGGTGCCGACCTACGTGATCGACGCGCCCGGTGGCGGCGGCAAGATCCCGGTCATGCCGAACTACCTGATCTCGTACTCGGACCACAAGGTCGTGCTCCGCAACTACGAGGGCTACATCACCGCGTACGAGGAGCCACCGACCTACGACCGCCACGACGAGTCGACGTGCCGGTTCTGCCAGTCGCAGCGCTCGGAGCCGGGTCAGTCCGGTGTTCTTGGCCTGCTCGAGGGCGAGCGGATGTGGATCGAGCCGAAGGGCTTCGAGGACACGCATGCCCGCGGCAACACCGAGGCGCACCGCCTCCAGGACCCCTCGAAATGGGTGCCGTTCGGCGTCGGCGCGATCGAGGGCCAGGCCACTCGGCCGCTCCGCGTGCTCGAGGGCGGCGACTCCGGCGCGGCCGGTCGCGCAGCCGCCAGCGAGATCGCGCCCGCGAGCGAGTTCGGCCCGGGCGAAGAGCCCCGCCCCCGCGACGGCGAGCCGACGGCGTCGGCCCACGGGGAGCTGCTCTAGCCGATCCGGGGCGCCATCGGGTCGCTGGCCCGGCGTCGCACGCCGCCCACCGCTCGACCCCTCGCCGCGGTCGGCGACCCCGCATGAACCCCGGTCGTATTCGAGGGGCACAGCCCGCGCGTGGCCGGTCGTCGCGCCACTTCTGACTCGTGGCCGCCCGGGCCACTTGAGCAAACCCGGTCAACGGACGCCCGGATGCCGCGATGCGGAGCGCAAATCGACGGGTAAGCCACGTCCGCAACACTGGCGCTCATGCGACGTGCCAGAAGGGCCACCTCCCGCCTCGTCGGTCAACGGGAGGCCCGGGCAATCGCTGCGAACCTGGGTCGCGACGCCCGAGCCACGCGGAAGCGCCGCCGCCTGACACAAGCGGCGCTCGCGCGGCTGGTCGACCTGACCCAGTCGGAGATCAGCCGTCTCGAGCTTGGTCAGGGCGCCGCGACCTCGATCGAGATGTGGGTCGCAATCGGTGTCGCGCTCCGGCGGCCACTCGCGATTGGCTTCAGCCGTGACGTCGTCGACCCGCTCCAGGATGCTGGTCACCTCGCAGCGCAAGAACTCGTGATCGGCCTGGCGGGTGCCGCCGGCTGGCGTCCGGCGTTCGAGGTGGCAGGCGAACCGGGCAGATCCGGGATTTCGAGCGACGTCGTCCTCGACGGGTTGCACGGGGTGAGCGTTCTCGTCGAGATCTGGAACCGGCTCGACGACCTCGGCGCGGCCGTCCGGTCGAGTGACCGCAAGCTCGCGGTCGCGCGGCAACGAGCTGGCCCGAACCAGCGCGTCGAGTCGCTTTGGTTGCTGACCGACACGGCGGCGAACCGGGAGATCGTTCGGAGGTATCCGGCGATCCTTCGGGCAAGGTTCGGGAGCTCGTCGAGCGCGTGGATCCGAGCGGTGACGGTGGGCACGTCTCCGCCGAGCACCGCTGGCCTCGCCTGGGTGGACGTCCGGTCGGCCGCGCTCCGCGAGCTTCGCCTCCGCGAGCGTGGCCTTGGCGAGGATCGACCAAGGTAGCGGTCGCGCAGACAGCTGACTCGCGCCCCGGCCCCGAGGAGTCGAACCACTTTGAGGTAGCCGCCGATCGAGTCCTACGGCCGGGATCCGATGGCGGCCGAGCTGCGTAGACGGACTCTGCCTGCATCGCCGGGGCCAACCGGTCGCAGACGGGAGACGAACCATGAAGCTGCTCGGTCACCTCTACATGCTGTCCGCGGCCGAGACCGCATCCGTCGCCAGTGCGGCGAACGCCACGCCATCGCGCAACGAGGAACCGCTCGGGCCGATCGCATCGACGCCCGAGACCGCGGCCGCCTGGCGCCGGTGGCGCGACGCCGGTGCGGTCGAACCGGGAGGACAGCGGCGAGGACTCGCCCTGCCGACGCCGCGACCGACCCTCTGAGCGGGGCGTCCGCCCCGACCACAGCCGTGATGACCGCCGCGACGACAGACTCGCCTCGCAACCAGACGCCGACCGTCGACCCTCCCGACCGATGTGGCGGCGACCGGCCGGTCGTACCATCGGCCGCGTGGCGAGGCGATCGAGCCCGGTCATCGTCGGCCGCGATCCGGAGCTGGCCGAGATCGAACGCGCCCGCCGCGCCGCGGCCGAAGGCCGTCCGCAGATCGTCATCGTTCGCGGTGAAGCCGGGATCGGCAAGAGCCGTCTCATCGAGGAGGCCCTCGCCCGGGCGCGGGCCCACGGCGACGCGGTGCTTCACGGGGCATGTCTCGACCTCGACGAGGACGGCCTGCCGTACCTGCCCGTCATCGCGGCGATGCGTGGGCTCGCGCGAACGATCCCGGCGGAGGACCTCGACGCGCTGATCGGCAGCGCCGCCGCCGACCTCGCGCCGCTCCTTCCGGATCTCGAGCGATCCGCCACCGGACCGCTCGCCGATCGCCCGGCGACCCGCGG
This sequence comes from Chloroflexota bacterium, assembly GCA_042408445.1. GTDB lineage: Bacteria > Chloroflexota > Limnocylindria > Limnocylindrales > CSP1-4 > CF-46. The sequence goes on along the minus strand of JBHORC010000006.1, from coordinate 40,826 downwards.
CCGCTCCCGGGACCGGCCCGAGCATCAAACGGGGACGGGAGTCGCGGTCGCCGAACCGGCCATCGAAGGGCCGGCCATCGAAAGCGGCGACGGGGCCGGGGCTGCCGGACCTGACGACGCGACGAGCCCGGCCCGCGAGCCGGTCCCGGTGACCGCCGCGTCGGGCGTCGATCGCGCCCGCCTGTTCGAGCGGTTCCTCGGCCTTCTCGGCCGGCTCGCCGACCGATCGCCGATCTTGGCGGTCGTCGAGGATGTCCACTGGATCGATCCGGCGACCCGGGACCTGATCACCTTTCTCGTCCGGAACGTGACGAACGAGCGGCTCGTCGCGATCGTGACCTGCCGGACGGACGATCTCCCCGCGTCGCATCCCGTCGCCGGCTGGCTCGCCGAGCTGGGGCGCGTCCCGGGCGCGCTCAGGATGGATCTCGAGCGCCTCTCGCGGCCGGAGCTCGAGCTGCAGCTCGAGTCGATCGCCGAGCGTCCGCTCGATGCCCCCGTCGTCGACACGATCTGGCGGCGGTCGGGAGGTCATCCGCTGTTCGCCGAGGAGCTCCTCGCCGCCGACCCGTCCCGGTCGTCGTCCGCGGCGCCGCCCTCGCTCGTGGACATCCTCCTTGCCCGCGTCGCGACCCTCGACCCAGCCGCGCTGCACGTGGTCCGCGTGCTCGCGATCGCCGCCCGGCCGATCGACGAACGCCTCCTGGGTCTCGTCGTCGAACGATCCGCGGTCGAGGTCGGCCAGGCACTCCGGGCCGCCTCCGCGGGCGGCGTGCTGGTCTCCCTTCCCGACGGTCGCCACGGCTTCCGCCACGAGCTCCTCCGAGAGGTCGTCGAGAACGAGCTCTCGGCCGGTGAGCGCCGGGCGATCCACGAGCGACTCGCGGAAGCGCTCGAGGCGCGTCCCGCTCTCGGCGAGCCGCGTCCTTCCGACGCCGCGGCAGACCTCGCGCGGCACTGGTTCGCGGCCGACCGTCCGCGCGACGCCCATCGCGCCGCCATCGCGGCCGCGTCCGCAGCCGAAGCGGTGCACGCGTTTGCGGACGCCGAGCGCCTCCTCGAGCGGGCGATCGCCCTGGAGGCTGATCTGCCGGCCGACGGCCGGCCGTCCGGCGCCGAGCGAATCGCCATCCGCCGCCGCGCGTCGACCGTTGCGGATCTGGCCGGCAACATTCCCCGGGCGATCGAGCTCATCGGCGACGCGCTCTCTCTCGTCGACGTGACCGCAGACCCGGCGACGGCCGGCCTCCTCCATGCCCGGCTCGGGTATCTCACCTGGGCATCGGGCGAGGGCGAGCGAGCGCTCGGCGAGCACGAGCGTGCCGTCCAGCTCGTGCCGCCCGAACCACCCTCGACCGAGCGGGCGAACGTGCTCGGCGGACTCGCCGGCGCCCTGATGGGTCTCGGCCGCCTCGCCGAATCCCGGTCCGTCGCCGAGGAGGCGATCGCGTGCGCCGTCGCAGCCGGCGCTCCCCTCGAGGAGAGCCGGGCCCGGATGATGCTCGGCTCGGATCTCGTTGCCGCCGGCGATGTCGCTGCCGGGCTGGTGGAGCTGCGTCGCGCCCACGAGCTCGCCGGTCCCGACGCGACCGAGCTCGCGGTCGTCTCCGCCCACAACCTCGCCCTGAACCTCCTCGCTGCCGACCAGCTCGATGAGGCATTGGCCGTGGCCGGAACGGCGCGGCAGACCGCCCGACGAGGCGGCCTGGAGCGGCGGTACGGAATGGAGCTCGCTGCACTCCAGGGCGACATCGAGTTTCGCCTCGGCCGCTGGGACGAAGCGGACGTCACGACGACCGAAGGCCTCGCGCTCGATCAGACCGGCCGCGGAACGCCCTACCTCGCCGTCGTCCGGTCGCGGCTGCTCGCCCATCGCGGCGCGACCGCCGAAGCCGATCGCCGGCTCGCCGAGATCGACGCCGATCGACTCGATCCCGATCTCGCGGTCGTCCGGATCGTCGCGTTGGTGGAGTCGGCGATCCTGCGCGGCGACCCGGCCCGCGCCGAGCAGCTCGCCACCGGCGCGATCGAGCGGTTCGAAGACAGCGGGACCGAGGTCTGGGCGGTCCCGCTTCTCGCCCATGGGCTGCGCGCCATCGGCGATCGACTCGAATCCGCCCGCGCCGGCCGCGATGTCGCTGCCGAACGGTCGCTCACCGCCGCGGCCGAGCGGCTCCGGGCGGCCGGCTCCTACCTGAGCCGAGCGGGCACGAATGGTGCGGTGGCTGCGTGGCTGACGACGGCCCGAGCGGAGGCGAGCCGGATCGGGCCGACGCTCGACCCGGCGCCCTGGGCCGAGAGCGTTGCGGCGTGGGATGCCGCAGGCGACCCGGCTGGCAGCGCATACGCGCGGTTGCGGCTCGCCGAGACGGAGCTGCGGCGGACGGGGATCAAGGCGGACGTCTCGACCGAGCTGGTGGCAGCCTGGCGGGTCGCGACGCGGCTCGGCGCCGCTCCGCTCCGCGAGCAGATCGAGACGCTCGCGCGGCGGGCCCGCGTCGTCCTCGCCCTACCTGCCGCTGAGGCGATCGCATCGGCCGACGGCGCGCCGCCATCGGAGGTCGCCACCGGCGGGGAAGCGGCTCGCCCACGCGACGTCGCGCCGGCCGCGGCCACCCCGCGACGACCCGCTCACACCCTCTCGGCGCGCGAGATCGAGGTCCTCCGGCTCGTCGCCGCCGGCCGCTCCAACGGCGAGATCGGCGAGGAGCTCTTCATCACCCGCAAGACCGCCGGCGTCCACGTGACCCACATCCTCGACAAGCTCGGCGTGTCGAACCGGGTCGAGGCGGCGATGGCCGCGGCCCGCCTCGGGCTGATCGACGATCTCGAGGCGACCGTCGACTCGGACGGCTAGCCGGCGGCGACCCGCGGACTCGAACGCCCGAGCGACGGCCTGAGCGCCGGGGGGCTAGCCGCCGGTCTCGTCGACCGTGACCGGGGTCCGAACCGCCTCGGAATAGATGTGGACCGGGACGACCCCGTTCGATCGGTCCTCCTCGTCGGGGATGCCGACCAGGATGTCGCGGATGATCCGTCCGCGCTTCAAGTTGTCGTCGGCGACCTCCCGCAGGCAGGCGTGCAGCGCGCCGGGCTCGTCCGGCACCTCGCACAGCGCGAGGCCTTCGTCCTGGTCGACGTGGAGGACGCGATACGGGTAGTTGAACCGATCGAGCACTCGGAACGCCGCGTCCTCGTGGCCGTCCTGCGGCACGAAGGCGAGCTCCCCACCGAACTCGACGTTGCTCCCGCCGATCGCCACGAGGTTCACGCCTTCCTTGGCCAGCCGACCAAGGAGCTTCTCGACATCGGGTGGCGATGCCACGGGCCTCGCCCGGACCTGGAGGTGCATGGCCGGTCCTCGCTGTCGCGCCCGGTCGACCCTCCGGCGACCTCGACGCGCTGCGATCGTACGCCGTCGATGTCGCGCCGCCGTCGCATCCGGTCGCCGCCTCGGCTCGGCCGGTTGCCGTCTCGGCCCGACCGCGCCCTCGCGGCGAGCGCGGGGAACGCGGGGAGCCCGGGGAACGCGGGGAGCCCGGAGCGGACGCGCCCCAGCACGCCGCTCCGGGCTCGGCCGGTGGAAGGTGATGTCGAGGTCAGGCGCCGGCGCCGGCGGGCCGTCCCAGACGAGGGCCGCCGAAGAGTCGGACGCGGATCCGCTCCCCGACCGACGCGAAGTCGATCGGGCGGGCCCGGTTCCGGACCGCCTCGCGGGCGCGTCGCTCGCGCGCCGCCTGCTGGAGGTCCTCGTCGATCTTCATCTTCACGAGCTCGTACGTCATCATCGGCAGCATCTCGGTCTCCTCGCGGGTGGTCGTCCTTCGTTCGACCTGACGACACCGTAGGAGGAGGCCTGCCTGCCGCCATCGGGCCAGAGGGCCGACCGGTTGCCGCACCTGCCTCAATCTCGACCGGACGGCGACGGGGCGTGCCTTATGCGGGTCGGCAACATGGCGGGCGATCCTGCGAGGTGGGGCGCCCGCCCGCGCTCGGGCGATCAGTTCAGGCGGCCGCCGAAGATCGCCATGACCTGCCGGACGTCGCCGACATCGGTCGCCTCGGGCCGTTCGTCGAGGTAGCGCCGCAACGCGGCGATCGCCTCCGTGAACCGGCCCATCCGGCCGAGGATCAACCCGCGATCGCGACCGTGCTCCGGGTCCGTCGGCTCGAGGACGAGCAGCAGATCGATCGCGTCGAGCGCGCTCGGCCAGTCGCGCCGGGCGAGATGGGCGGCGCGCAGATTCCGCAGGACGCGGGTGAGGATCTGCCGCCGACCGACCGGACGGAGCATCCCCGAATGGAGCAGGACGCCTTCGCCGATGGATCGGTGGATGAGCGCCTGGCAGTCGTCGAGCGTCAGTCGCCGGCCGCCGTCTGCGGGGTCGAACCGGGAGCCGTCCGGCGCGCCGACGATGAAATGGCCCGGGAGGCCGATCCCGAACAGCGCCAGGCCCAGCCGCCACGCCACCTCCAGCTCGACGATCGCGAGGCTGATCGGGAGACCGACCCGCCGGGCGAGCACCTCGTCGAGCCGGCTGTTGGCCGGGTCGCCGTACTCCGCGGCGGTCGGCGCTCGGAAGCCGGCTTCGCGGTAGAGGACGTCGTGGACGCGGTCCGCGACAGTTGCCGCGCCGTCGCCTGCATCGAGCCGGATCCGGACGCGCTCGGCGAGGCCGTCCAGCTGCTCGAGGACGGCGTCCTCGTCGATCGGGGTCTGGCCGTGGCGGGCGATGACGAGCGCGGCACGGGCGAGGTCGATCTCGGGATCGCGGCGCGCGACCAGGCGCGCAAACCGCGTCTGGTTCCCGATTCGGGCCTCGTCGACGGGATGACGGTGATCGACCACGGGCCGATTCTAATCACGTGGGGAATGGGCGCCCGGCGTGCTCTCCGTGGGATGGCGTGAGCGCGGCGCCCGCCCTCGGGGCGGGGCCGGCGAGCCATCCGCGGCGGCCGCACTCGAGCCCTCGGCGGCGATCGATGAGGCCTTGCGGTAGGCTCTCCGGACGTCCCGGAGCTCACTCGGAGATCGCGCTCAGCCCATGTCCTCGGACAGCCCGACCCACGTCTCGCCAGGCCTCGCCGAGCTCCGGCCGCCGCCGCCCGGCCTGCCGGCCGCCGACCTCGCGCCGCCCGTCGTCGCGGAATCGAACGATCCCTTCAGCGCCCTGCGGGTGATCCGCCTGCTCGCCCGGATCGAGCGGGGCCGGCCCGTCCGGATCGCGGACATCGCCGATCGGCTGAACGCGATCCACCTCGACTGGATCTTCCCGCCCGAGGTCGTCGCCGACGTGGCCGTGACGCTCCAGGCCAACTGGATGACGGACTACCGGAACAGCTCCGGCATCGTGCTCGACGACGGCGCCTACGGCCCGACGATCACGATCGAGGACTCGAGCCGAGTCGACCCCTGGATCGTCCGCCAGGCGGAGCGCGAGCGCGCGGCGTGCCAGGAGCGGCTCGCCAGCTTCAGTCGGCTCGATCGCACGAGCGGGGAGGGGTAGTCCGATGTGCGCGTGTCTCCGGCGGGCCCGATCGCGCTGACCGAGCAGCGAATCGTCGCCCGCGACCCCCATCGCCCAACCCTTCCACGCATTCCTGCGGCGCACGCCGCTCACCTCTCAGGAGAAGTCACCAATGACCGTCACCGGATACGCGAACGACGTCCTCGTCGACGCGGAGTGGGCCAAGGCCCACCTCGAGGACCCGAACGTCCGATTCGTCGAGGTCGACGTCGATACCACCGCCTACGACCAGAGCCACCTTCCAGGCGCGGTGGGCTGGAACTGGACGAGCCAGCTCGCCGACGGGATCCGCCGCGACATCGCCAGCCGCGAGGAGTTCTCGAAGCTGCTCAGCGAGAGCGGGATCGGGCCGGACACGACGATCGTGCTGTACGGCGACAACAACAACTGGTTCGCCGCGTGGGCCTACTGGCAGCTGAAGCTGTTCGGTCACCGCGACGTCCGGATCCTGAACGGCGGCCGGAAGTTCTGGCTCGACAACGGCCTGCCACTGTCGACCGACGTGCCGTCGTACAACGCCACCGGCTACGAGCTGCCCGAGCCCGACTTCAGCCTCCGCGCGTACCGGGACGACATCCTGCCGCGCCTCGGCTCGAGCGATTTCGCCCTTGTCGACGTCCGCTCGCCGGCCGAGTTCAACGGCGAGATCATCGCGCCCCCGGGCATGAGCGAGACGGCCCAGCGGCCCGGCCACATCCCGGGCGCGGCGTCGATCCCCTGGGCCCAGACGGTCCGCGAGGACGGCACGTTCAAGAGCCAGGACGAGCTGGCCGCGCTCTACGAGGCGAAGGGCGTGACGCCCGACAAGGACGTCATCGCCTACTGCCGGATCGGTGAGCGGTCGAGCCACTCGTGGTTCGTGCTCCATGAGCTGCTCGGCTACCAGCGCGTCCGCAACTACGACGGCTCGTGGACCGAGTGGGGCAGCATGGTCGGAATGCCGATCGAGAAGGCGGTGGCGACGCCCGTCTGACCGCCGTCAGGCCGGCCGGATCTCGCGGCCGACGCGCGACGGATCCTTCGTCACGCCGACGCCGCGGGACCGCGCCCGAACCGCGCCATCGTCTCGATCAGCCGGTCGTGTGGCAGGGCATGGGCCGTGATCCCGTCTCGGCCGGTCATCGTCTCGGCCGCGACGAGCGCGTTCACGATCGCCTCCTCGGTCGCCTCGATCGTCGCGTCGAACAGCGCGCCGATCGCGAAATCGTTCAGGGCGCGGACGTTGGCGACGATCCGGGGATCGGCTCGGAACGACGTTCGCGGCAGGCTTCGATTGCCCGTCGCGAAGCACAGGAACAGGTCCCCGCTGGAATGCGCGCCGGTGCCGCCCATCCGCGCGATCCCGAGACCGGCCCGCTGGGCGAGCCGGTCGCACTGGTGCGGGAGCAGGGGAGCGTCGGTCGCAACGATGACGATGATCGAGCCCGAGCCGGGCGGAGGCAGACCAGGTCCGGGGCCCGGCGCCGCCGGCCCGGCAGTGGACACCGGCGCGTCCTCGTCGTCATCACCGTAGGGTGACGGGACCTCCGCCAGGGGGATCGCCTCGCCGACGGGAACGCCGTCGACCCGCAGCCACTCGCGGCGTCCGTAGTTCGCCTGGACGAGGACGCCGACCGTGAAGCCACCCCACGCCGCGTCGGCGACCCGCGAGGCCGTCCCGATCCCGCCCTTGAACTCGTGGCAGACCATCCCCGTGCCGCCGCCGACATTGCCCTCGGCGACCGGTCCGGAGCTCGCCGCAGCGAGCGCCGCGTCGACGTCGTCCGCCGTCACGTGGAAGCCGTCGATGTCGTTCAGCAGGCCGTCCCACGTCTCGCCGACGACCGGCAGCGCCCAGTACGACGTCCCGAACGGGAGCTGCCGGACGGCGTGGCGGATGATCCCGTCGCGGACCACGCCGACCGAGTGGGTGTTCGTGATCGCGACCGGCCCGGACAGATGGCCCGCCTCGCGGATCCACTCGAGGCCCGTCAGCTCGCCGTTGCCGTTGAGGCGATGGCAGCCGGCGTAGATCGGCTCGGTCCAGACGTCGCCGTCGTGCGGGACGATCACCGTGACACCCGTCCGGATCGGACCCTCGCCGACGGCGAGCGGCCCGTCGCCGCGGATGATCGTCGTGTGGCCGACGCGGACACCGGCAACGTCCGTGATCGAGTTCGTCGCGCCGGGGGTCCCCCGCCCGATCGCGATGCCCAGATCCCTCGCGCGCACCCTCACCTCGCTCTGGCGGCCGCGGGCCGGGCCGAGGCGCGACGCGACCCCTCGTCGCCCGCAGCCCTCTGCCAGAGGCCGGTGTTCCGCCTTGTTCGTATCATCGCCCGGTGACCCAGTCCCTGATCGACCGTTCCGCGGGTGCGCGCCCCCAGGTCCGCCTGGACCCGCTGCCGTGGCTCGCCGGCCAGCGCGCGATCGACGTCGCGGAGGCGTTTCGCGACCTTCCCGGACTCGCCCTGCTCGAGAGCGCCAGGCCGGGCCGCAACGCGCGATGGACGTACCTGACCGCCGATCCCGTCGCGGTCCTCTCCGAACCCGCAGCCGCCGCAGACCCCTTTGCGGACGCGCGACTCGTCGTGTCGCGCCTCGCCGCGGACGTCGTCCCGGACGGTCCGCCGTTCCTCGGCGGCCTCGTCGGCTACCTCGGCTACGAGCTCGGGGACCTGTTGGAGCGGCTGCCGGCCGCCCCCGCCGATGACCAGGACCTGCCCCTGCTCCGCCTCGCGCTCCACGACTGGGTCGTCGCCTGGGACCACCGCCGGAACGAGGCGTGGCTTGGCGGCCGCGCGCTGGACGGCGACGGCGGGCGGCTCGGCCGTCGTCTCGACGAGATCCGGGCACGGCTGCACGGCGGGAACGCCACCACGGAGCGCCCGGCCGCGAGCGCGAGCTCGAACGCGAGCGCGGGCGCGGGCGCCGATGAGGAGCTCCGCTTGACGTCGTCGCTCGACCGCGCGTCGTACGAACGCGGCGTCGAGACGATCCGGGCGCGGATCGCGCACGGCGACATCTACCAGGCCAACCTCACCCGCCGCCTGTCGACGCCGTTCAGCGAGGATCCCTGGCCGCTCTACCGGCGCCTCCGGACCGGCGATCCGGCCCTGTTCTCCGCTTTCGTCGACTTGGGCGAGGGGGCTCCCGGGCACCACTCGGCCGCCGGCGCGGCCCCGGCTCGCCCGCGGGGGCTCCTCTCCGCGTCCCCGGAGCCGTTCCTCGCGGTGGACCGCGAGGGTCGCGTCTCGACGGACCCGATCAAGGGGACGCGACCCAGGGGCCGAAGCAGCGACGAGGATCGCCGGCTGGCGCGCGAGCTGCTGGCGTCCGAGAAGGACCGCGCCGAGAACGTGATGATCGTCGATGTGCTGCGCAACGACCTCGGCCGGGTGTCGCGGCCTGGCAGCGTCCGCGTCCCACGGCTGTGCCGGCTGGAGCGAACAGCGGCCGTCCAGCACCTCGTCTCGACGGTCACGAGCCGCCTCTCGCCAGGTCGAGACGGCTTCGACCTCCTCCGCGTCGCATTCCCCGGCGGGTCGATCACCGGCGCGCCGAAGATCCGGGCGATGGAGATCCTCCGCGAGCTGGAGCCGACCCGGCGCGGCCCGTACACCGGGGCGCTCGGCTGGATCGGGCCAGACGGGGCGATGTCGACCTCGATCCTCATCCGGACGCTCGTCGCGGACGGCAGCCATCTCTCGCTCCACGTCGGCGGTGGGATCACCTGGCAGAGCGATCCGGCCGCGGAGTGGCAGGAAACCGTTGCGAAGGCGGCGGGCCCGCTCGGTGCGATCGGCGGCCGGGAGGTCCCCGTTGTGAGCGGGCAGGACGATCGAGCGGGCACGACGTGAGCCAGGACGACGACCGCGTCCTTGCCGGGGGTCGGCCCGGCCTCCAGTCGACGCCGGCGATGGGCACCCAGCCCCGACACGTCTGGGTCAACGGCGTCGTCACCGAGACCGCCGAGCCGGTCCTCAGCGCGTTCGACCGCGGCTTCCAGCTCGGCGACGGCGTCTTCGAGACGCTCCGCGCCCGGTCCGGCCGACCAACAGAGCTCGCGGAGCACGCCGCCCGCCTCCGGCGCTCCGCAGATGGCCTGGCGATCCCGCTCCCCGACGGCATCGAGGGAACCCTCGGCCGGGCGATCGACGAGCTGCTCGTCGCGGAGGGTCTCGGCGGACCGGACGGTGACGCGAGCGTCCGGATCACGGTGTCGCGCGGGGTGTACCTCGGCCGCGGTCTTCTTCCCCCGGACGAGCACCGGGTCCCGACGATCGTCGTCCAGGCGTGGCCCGTGCCGCCCGTCCCGGCGGACCACCTCGAGAAGGGGCTCCATCTCGTCGCGTCGGCCGTCCGGCGCGACCCCGAGAATCCACTCAATGCGCTGAAGACGACGTCGCGCGCGGACTTCGTGTACGCCCGCGTGGAAGCGCGCCGCGACGGCGCGGACGACGCCGTGTTCCTGACGATCGACGGCTTCCTGTCCGAGGCCACGTCCGCGAACCTGTTCATGGTCCGCGACGGCCGTCTCTCGACCCCGTCGCTCGCGTGCGCGATCCTGCCGGGCACGACGCGCGACTGGATCCTGCGCTGGGGGGCGTCCGTCGGCCTGGAGCCGGTCGAGGGCTGGCTGACGACGCGCGAGCTGCTGGACGCGGACGAGGCCTTCCTCTCGAGCTCGGTCGCGGGGATCCTGCCGATCACGCGGTTCACGAACGAGCCGATCGGCGAAGGATCGCCCGGGCCGTGGACGCTCCGGGCGCGGGCGGACCGCGAGGCGTTCATCCGCGGAGCGGAGGGCGGACCCATGTCGCCCGGCGGCGACGACGCCCGCTAGACTCGGGGGCGGAAATGACGCGCGACGAACTGGTGACCCGGACGAGACAGCTCGTCGAGGAAGGCGAGCGACTCCAGGTCCAACCCACCCTTCGTGGCCTCCAGACCTGGCTCCAGCTCTCGGACGACCTCCTCTCCACCGCCTGGGGCTCGATGGATCGCTACCACCTTGCGTGGCTGATGGTCGGCAAGCCGAAGGACATCGTCCGCGGCCGGGTGATGAACGACGCCGAGGAGGCCACGTACGTCCGCGAGGTGGCCGAGGCGAAGACCGCGGCCCTGCGGATGAGCCTCGACGCGGTCGAGCGGCTCGGGATGCCGTTCGTCGGCGAGGAGCGCGGGATGGCACCCGGCCAGGGGATGGGCTCTGTTCCGGGCGAGCTCACCTCGTGAGGGCGTGACCGCCGAGACGACGACGGCGCTGGGTGGCGGACGCCGGATCCCGGCTCCGGACCCGGTCGCCCGCGACTATCTCCTGCTCGCCCTGCGACTGGACCAGCACGCCCCGGGACTCGTCGACGGCTACTTCGGGCCGGCCGATCTGAAGGCAGAAGTCGACCTGGAGCAGCTCCGGCCGCCGAGCCGCCTGGCCGTGGACGGCGACGAGCTGCTCGACCGCGTGGCCGAGGTGCCCGAGCCCGAGCGCCGCGCCTGGCTCACGGCCCAGGTCGTCGCGCTCCGTGCCCAGGCGCGGGTCCTCACCGGTGCCGAGGTGCCGTATCTCGATCACGTCCGCGAGCTGTTCGACTGGTCACCGGTCCGCCGGGACGAGTCGCTGTTCGACACCGCCGCCGTCGCGATCGACGCGCTCCTGCCGGGGCCGACGCCACTTGCCGATCGCCTCGCCGCATGGGACGACCGGTTCGTGATCCCGGTCGAGCGCCTGCCCGATGTCGTCGACTGGCTCGTCGAGCGATTTCGAGCGCGAGCGTCGGCGACGTTCGGCCTCCCGCCCGGGGAGAACCTGACCGTCCGGCTTGTCCGCGACCAACCCTGGTCCGGCTACAACTGGTTCTTCGGTGGCGGGCGGTCTCGCTTCGACCTGAACACGGACCTGCCAGTCCGGGCCGCGGACCTCGTCCACGTCGCCGCACACGAGGCGTACCCGGGCCACCATCTCGAGCATGCCTCGAAGGAGGCGACGCTCGTTGACCGGCTCGGTCGGCTCGAGACGAGCATCCTCCTGATCAACACGCCGGAGTGCCTCATCAGCGAGGGGCTCGCCGACCTCGGTCACGAGTTCGCGTCGCCGCGGGCCGAGGAGGCCGACCTCCTCGTCGAGCTGTACGAACGGGCCGGACTGGAGGTCGCGCGCGACCCCGCCGCTGCCCGCGACGCCGCGGAGCGGACCGTCGCGCTGGCGCCGTACCGGCGGACCCTCGCCGAGTCGCGCGTGAACGCGGCGCTGATGCGGCACGCCGACGGGAGGTCCCACGACGAGGTCCTCGGCTGGCTCGAGGCCGTCGGGCGGTTCGCCCCCGCGGTCGCGGCGAAGCGCCTCGAGTTCATCGAGCATCCCCTCTGGCGGACGTACGTCTTCGTCTATCACGAGGGCGAGGCGCTCCTCCGGGCGTGGCTCGACGGCAGCCCGGATGCTGAGGCGGCGCGCGGCGGACGGGCGACGCGGTTCGGGCGCCTGCTGCGGGAGCAATTGAGCCCGGCGACGATCGCGGCCGAGATCGCCGCTGCGGCCGGCTGACGAGCTCGCAGCCCCGGGCGGCGCGGGATCAGCGCGAGGCGGCCGCCGCCAACCCGCCGCCAGCAAGGAGCTGGAGCGCCACGAGCGGCCAGCCCTGGACCTCGTCGAAATAGGCGATCGGGTCGAGGACGCCGCCTTCGAGCCGGCCGAACAGCCAGATCCCGGCGAGGCCGACCAGGACGGCGATCACGCCGACCAGTGCGGCCCGGGGCGGCCGGGCGACGAGCTTGCCGATCAGCCAGCCGAGGAACGCGGCGAGAACGACGAGCCCGGCGGTGACGACCAGGATCCCGCCGATGACGGTGTACGCAAGGGCGCCACCGATCACGACCGCGAGCGGCGGCCACACCTCGGCGAGGTCGCGCGACCCCGTGCCGCCGCCCGGCATCCCCAGACCGCGCGCCTCGACGGCGTCGCCGGGTCGGCGCCTGCCGGGAAGGTAGCGCTCGCCCGGCGCCCGATCGAGCACCGTGCGTGGCCGAGCCGGAACCTCGCCGCCCTCGCGCGGGGCCGGCGAAGGGCGCGGGCCGCGGTCCCCGGCACCGCCGGTCGCAGCTCCACCGGGAACCGCATCGTCCCGCTGGCCCTCGCGCTCATCCGCCCCGTCTCGTCCGGTCACCGCGTGATCCTAGCCGCCCGGAACGAGCCGTTCGGCGGCACGCTAGACTCCCCGGCGTGAGCCACCCGTCCCTCGGCCTGCCACCCAACGACCGCACCGGCGGTCTGCCACCGTCCGCGGCGAAGGTCGAGACCTCCCGCCCGCGTCTGGCGGCCCGGGCGCTCGAGATCGCGATCGACCGCGACCCGACGCTCCGCGACCGCTACGACGAGCTCGGCCTCCGGCGGCTCCTCCGCGACGTCGACGTGTTCATCGAGCGGATCGTCGACTCGATCCGCGGCGACGACCCGGAGCCGGCTCGATGGTTCGCCGACTCCGTGCCACCGGCGTATCGCCGGCGCAAGGTCCCGATGGACGACCTCGTCAGTCTCGCGGAGGGCATCCGCGGGGCGATCGGCGGCATCCTCCCCGTCGCCGAGATGCGACCCGTCGACGAGGCCGTCGACGCGATGATCGAGCGCTTCCTCTGGCACCGGCGGATCGCGGGCGACGCGCGCAAGCGGAACCGCCTCCTCCAGGCCATCTACAAGGGCGCCTGAGATGGACGTCCGGTCGAGCGCCCGTCGCGCCGCGGCCAGGTCGCGGCGATGACGATCAAGTGGGTCCAGGTCGACCCGCTCGTGATGAACGGTGAGCCGTTCTGTTACGGCTCCCGGCTCACCGTCCGTCAGCTGCTGGAGCTGCGGAGCAATGGCTACGACTACCAGCGCCTGATCAAGGACCATCCCGAGCTGAAGCGGGTCGGCGTCGCCGCCGCCTACACGTATGCCGCGCAGCATCGCGACCGGTACGCCGACTTCTTCGACGCGGACGGCTCCCTGGCCGGCCCCGGCTACACCGAGGAAGAGGCCGAAGGTCTCCCGGCCCAGTACCGGGCGCCGGGCATCGTCGTGAAGCCCGCCGCCGCGGACGTCGCCTGACCGCGGAACCCCGCCCTCACCGATTTCCGGCTCCTCGGACGCTCGGTGATACGATCGACGAGCGATGACCGATACCACGACCGACGCGGCGACCGCGCCGGAGACCGCCGCAGACGCGATCGAGACGCCCGCCTTCGACCCGCAGCGGCGGGCCACTGAGCTCGCGATCCTCGATGCCCTCCGGGCCGTTGTCGACCCCGAGATCGGGATGAACGTCGTGGAGCTCGCCCTGATCAAGCAGATCATCCTCGGCAGCGACTCGACCGAGATCAAGATGATCCTCACCACGCCGTTCTGCCCGTACGCCGGCTCGATGATCCAGCAGGTCAAGGATCAGGCGGAATCGGTCGTCGAGCACGACGTGAAGGTCACCCTGCTGGCGGAGCGCTGGGATCCGCGCGACGCCGGCCTGATGTGGTGACCGAGCCTCCATCTCGCTCGCACGACCCCGCGCCGACCCACCGATGACCGCCCCCGACGACGAAGCGACCAACGGCTTCGAATCTGCCGTCGCGACGCGCCGTGGCGACGACGGCACGACCGGGCTGCTGTTCGGCGGTGAGCGGATCCGCAAGGACGACCTCCGGACGGAGGCCTACGGCACGATCGACGAAGCCGTCGCAGCGCTCGCCCTCGCCCGCGCCCCGCTCGGCGTCAAGGGCCGGATCGGGACGTTGAACGCCGGCTTCGGCGACCTGCCCGCCCTGATCCTGCGGCTCCAGCGGGAGCTGTTCGTCGCCGCCGCCGAGCTCGCCACGCAGCCAGATGCCTGGGATCGCCAGGAGGAGGGCGTGACGCGCGTCTCGGCCTCGATGGTCGAGGGGCTGGACGCGATCCTTCGCGAGGCCGAGGCCCACGTCCGGATGCCGACCGAGTTCGTCGTCCCCGGCGAGACGCTCACGAGCGCGGCGCTGGAGCTCGCCCGGACGATCGTCCGTCGCGCGGAGCGGCGGGCCGTCACCCTCGCTGACCAGGGATTGATTCCCGGAACCCATTTGCTACCGTACCTCAACCGTCTCGCCGACCTCCTCTGGGTGCTCGCCCGCGCGGCCGAACAGGCAGAGGCACGGCCGGCACCACCATCCCGACCAGATCGCACGCGTCCGAACGGTCGCCGACCCGCCACCTCGAGGAGCCAGCCATGATGACCAACAACCCCTTCGGCTCGACACCGGCCCAGGCCGGCGTCCGGCCGAGCGTCGACCTCACCCAGCGGTTCCTCGTCCACGCGTTCACGTGGATGTTCGCCGGGCTGCTGCTCACCGCCGGCGTCGCCGCCGTGGTCCAGTCGTCGCCGACGCTCACGTCCTTCGCCCAGGGGAACTTCCTGCTGCTGTTCTTCGGCCAGCTCGCGATCGTGTTCGCGATCAGCGGCCTGATCCGGCAGATGAACGCGACGCTCGCGCTCGGGCTCTTCTTCGTCTACGCGGCGAGCCTCGGGCTCACCGTCGGCCTGATCGTCCAGGCGTACACGCAGACGTCGGTTGTGACCGCGTTCCTGAGCGCCTCGGCGATGTTCGGCGGCGCCGCGCTGTACGGCGCGACGACGAAGCGGTCGCTCGCGAGCCTCGGCGGGTTCTTTGTCATGGGCCTGATCGGGCTGATCGTTGCGATCGTCGTGAACCTGTTCCTGCAGAGCAGCGGGCTCGCGCTCCTGATCTCGGTCGTCGGCGTGATCCTCTTCACGGCGCTGACCGCCTTCGACGTCCAGCGGATCCAGAACGGGACGCTCGCGATCGCGATCGGCTCGGTGGAGAAGGCGGCCGTCATCGGCGCGCTCCAGCTCTACCTGGACTTCATCAACCTGTTCCTGTTCCTGCTGCGGCTGACGGGAAGCCGCCGCTAGGACATCGCGGCGCCCCGCGGCGCGCTCAGGCCGATGCCCCGCCCCGCCCCCGCGCCCCCACCGCCGCCCAGCCGGCGACCGGGATTCAGACCCCCGCAGCGGGCGCCGTTCCGCCCTTGAGCAATCCCGACAGCGCCTCGGGCGGTTGCGGCCGGGCGTAGTAGAAGCCCTGGCCGCGGTCGCAGACCAGCTCGCGGAGACGAGCCGACTGGGCCGCGGTCTCGATCCCCTCGGCCACGACCTCGATCCCGAGTCCGTGGGCGAGGGCGATCACGGCCTGGACGATCGGCAGGTTCGATCCGTCCGCGTCGATGCCGTCGACGAACGACCGATCGATCTTCAGCGTGTCCAGCGGCAGCCGCCGCAGGTACGACAGCGAGGAGTAGCCCGTCCCGAAGTCGTCGAGGACGAGCCGGACGCCGAGGTTCCGGAGCGCCTGCAGCGTCCGGCCGCTGTCCTCGCCCTCGTCGAGCAGGACGGACTCGGTGATCTCGAGCTCGAGACGCTCGGCCGGCAGGTCGGTCGCCTCCAGGATCGTCCGGATGTCGTCGACGAGCGACGGCTGGGCGAACTGCCGCGCGGAGAGGTTGACGCTCATCACGAGCGGCGCGTCCGGCAGCTCCTCGAGCCAGCGACGCGCCTGGCGGCAGGCCGTCTCGATCACCCAGCGCCCGATCGGGATGATCAGGCCCGTCTCCTCGGCCAGCGGGATGAATGCGAGCGGCGGGATGAGGCCGCGCGTCGGGTGCTCCCAGCGGATGAGCGCCTCCAGGCCGACGATCCGGTCCGTCCGGAGGTCGACGAGCGGCTGGTAGTGGAGCCGCAGCTCCTGGCGCTCGAGCGCCCGGCGGAGGTCGTTCTCCAGCTCGACCCGCTCGAGGGTCGCCGCGCTCATCTCCGGCTCGAAGAGGACGTACCGCGGACCCGGCGTCGCCTTCGCCCGGACGAGCGCGACCTCTGCCTCCCGGAACACGTCACCGGGGGTGGCCCGGCCCGGCCACGCGATCGCGATGCCGAGCGACGCGTTCACGTACCAGTCGCGGTCCCCGAGCCGGAACGGGGCGCTCAGCTCCTGGAGGATCCGGTCCGCGGCCCGATGGGCGTCCTCGACGCTCGTGATCCCGTCGAGGATCACGCCGAACTCGTCGCCGCCGAACCGTGCGACGGTGTCACCGGGCCGGACGCACTGCTGGAGCCGCTCGCCGACCACGACGAGCAGCGAATCGCCGACGGCGTGGCCGAGGCTCTCGTTGATGACCTTGAACCGATCGAGGTCGAGCAGGATCAGCGCAATCGGATCCTGGTCCCCCTCCCGGCTCCAGGCGAGCGAGTGGGCGACCCGATCGGTCAGGAGCTCCCGGTTCGGCAGCCCGGTGACCTGGTCGTACAGGGCGCCGCGCTGGGCGGCCGCGAAGAGGTGGGCGTTGTCGAGAGCGATCGAGGCAAGCTGGGCGAAGCGGCTGAGCGCCGCCATCTCGCGCGTGCCGAACTGGCGTTCGTAGGAGCCGGATGCCAGACCGATGACGCCGACGACGCGGCCGCCGGTCGTGAGCGGGATCCCGCAGACGGCACCGAAGACCCGCTTCGGCATCGCGTCGGAGCGGGCCGTGAAGGCGTCGTAGTCGTCGACCGCGATGGGCCGGCCCTCGCGGAAGACCTGGCCGCTCAGCCCCTCGGCGACCGGCATGCGATGGCCGAGGAAGTCGGTGAAGATGCCGATCCCGTGACGGACCACGAGCCATTCGCCGTCCGGCTCGACGAGGTAGATGAAGCCGTGCGGCGTGCCGACGAGCGCCGCCGCCCGGGCGATGATCGTCTCGAGGAGGTCCTGCGGATCGTGGCGGTTCATCAGGGCGATGGCCGTCTCGTCCAGGGCGGACAGGTAGGGGTCGCGGCGAGCCGCGTCCGCGTCCTCTCCCCGCCGCGCCGACGCGGGCTTGGCGAGATAGAGCGACTGGTCCGCGGCGGCCACGAGGTCGTCCTTCGTCGTCCCGTCGTCGGGGTAGCAGGCGACGCCGGCTGAGATCGTGACGCGCGGGCCCGTGGGTGACGGGACGGCGGCGACTGCCCGGCGAAGACGGTCCACCACCTCGAACGCCTCGATCCGGGTCGCACCGGACAGGATCACGGCGAACTCGTCACCGCCGTATCGGTAGAGACCGTCACCGGAGCGCGTCGCGGACCGCATCGCCTCGCCGACGCCGGCCAGGAGCGCGTCGCCCGCTGGGTGGCCGCACGAGTCGTTGAAGCCCTTGAACGCGTCGAGGTCGAGCATGAGCAGCGCGAACGGCGCGCCCTCCGCCCGGGCGATCGCCTGGCCGAGCTCGCGCTGGAACGAACCGTGGTTCCGGAGGCCGGTCAGCGCGTCGTGCTCTGCGCGGACCGTGACCGCACCGTGGACCTCGGCGTTCTCCAGGGCGAGCGATGCCTGCCCGGCGAACAGCTGGACGAGCTCGAACTCGTTCTGGCTGAAGTACGCCTCCTCGTGGCCCATCCGCCCGACGTTGAGCGTGCCGACGACCTCGCCACCGACGCGCACCGGGACGACGATCATCGCCTCCGGCTCGGCCGGGGTGCCCGGGATCTGGACGGAGCGGGGATCACCGAGCGCGTCGTTGGCGAGGACGCCCTCGCCGTGGGCGATGACCCAACCGGTGATGCCGATGTCGATCGGCCCCGCATAGTCGAGGATCACGTCCGCGAATCGGTCGCGGGCCACGACCGCGCGCCGCACGCGCGCCTCGAAGTCGCAGCGGTAGATCGTGAGCGAGTCGTACGGGACGATCGTCTTCAGGGAGTCCGCGATCATCTCGAGGACGCCCTTCGGATCGCGCGTCGAGATGAGCCGCTCGTTGACCTCGAGAAGCCGGCGCTGGCTCGCCAGCTGGTGCTCGAGCTCGCGACGCTGCCGCTCGAGCTGCTCGAGCTGCTGCGAGTTCACGATCGCCTGGGCCGCGTAGCCCGCGAAGATCGTCAGCGTCGTCAGGTCCTGGTGATCGAACCGATCGTTGCCGGTCGCGGCCACGACGATCGAGCCGTAGACCTGGTCCTCGAAGCTGATCGGGACCGTCATGATCGATTCCTGCTCGGACCCGGCGAGCCGGGCCAGGTCTCGCGGGTCCGCGGCGGCGTCGCCGAGCAGGACCGACTGGTTGTTCGCGATCGTCCAGCCCGTGATCCCCTCGCCGATCCGCATCCGGAACTGCTCGAGCGGTGGGTTCGTGGAGCCGCGGAACGTTCCGGCGAACCGCAACGGCTCGCAGATCCCGGCTTCATGGTCCGCCCGGTAGACGCGGATCGAATCGTGGGCGATCAGCCGCTGCGTTCCTTCGAGGACGAGCCCGGCGATCTCCTCGAGGGTTCGCGTCCGGTTGAGGCGGATCGCGAGCTCCTCGACCGCTTCCAGGCGGGCCGCGAGCGATCGAACCGAGGTGAGCAGCTGGGCGTTGCCCACGGCCGCGGCCATCTGATCGGCGAAGCCCTTGGCGAGGGCGGTCTCCTCCGGCGTCCAGTCGTGGACGCGATCGTGATAGAGCACGAACAGCCCGACGGGCTCGTCGCGGAAGATGATCGGGGCGAAGCAGATGCTCCGGATGCCGTTCCGGGCATAGAGGCCGTGGGCCTCGCCGGTGGCCTCGCGGAATGCGTCACGGAGGACGACGACCTCGCGCCGCTCGATGGCGCGGATCCCGGCGACGGGGGCGTCGGCGTGGAGCCCGGACACCCAGCGAAGGACCTCGTCCGTGAGGCCGCGGTGCGCGCCAAGCGAGAAGGGCGTTGCGCTCCGGGCGTCGATCAGCCACAGGCCCGCCCGCGCGAGGCCGAAGACGCGCATCGCGTCGGCGGTGACGTCGTCGAAGATCGTCTCCAGGTCGAGCCGGCCGCTCACCTCGGCGGCCAGGCGCCGCAGCGCGTCGCCACCGGCATCGGGATCGTGGACGGCCGTCCGCGCGGCACCCGTCGACGTCCGTCGGGACATCAGCGTCTCGAGGTCGGCCCGTCGGACGAGCGGCTCCTTGTTCGGCCCGCTGACGGACGGCAGGCGACCGGAGAAGCACCAGGCCCGGGCGGTCGCCCGGGTGATGCCGGCGGCCGCGGCGACTTCGCCCAGCCCGAGAAGGGCGTCGGGATCGGGTGGCTCGTAGGCGACGGCCATGTGCCGGGGCGGTTCCTCGTGCGCGGTGAGCCGGGCGCCGACGGGGGACGCCCGACACCTGTTCGAACCGTACGGACACGACCGTTCGGGAGCGATAGCCCAGAGGTACCGCCGGGAACGGTCCGCGACGACCGGCGGGCGGATCGCTCGCGGCACGGCACAGCACGGGCGCGGCGCGGGCGCGGCGCGTACGCGGCACGGGCGCGGCACCGGCCGGCCCGCGACCGTCGCGTCAGGAGGCCGTCGGACGCTCCAGCAGACCGCCGACGGTTTCGAGGATCACGTCCGCGAAGGGGACGAGCTCCGCGGCCGCCGTGACGCCGCTCCGGACGCCGATGGATCGCCCGGCGCGGGCCTCGCGGGCCATCCGCAGGTCGGCCGGCGTGTCCCCGACCATCGCGGTGCGGCTCACGGCAATCCCGACCTCGGCCGCGACCGCGATCAGCGTCGCCGGGTCCGGTTTGGTCGGGCCGTCGTCGTCGCCGCAGACGACCGCGGCGACCAGCTCCGCCAGCCCGAGGCCGCGCAGCGTCGCCTCCGTCGGCCGCCGGTCGTCCGTCGTCGCAACGGCGATGGTTCGGCCCGCGTCGCGAAGCGTCGAGAAGAGCCCGGTGAGGTCGGCGAGCGGGACCGCCCGCTCGACGGGATCCGGCTCGATCCAGGCCTCGGCGAGGATCCGGCGGGCGGCCGAGACGCTCGGGCACCAGCGCCGGAGGACCGCGGCCACCCGTTCGTGGATCCCGGCCATCGTGTCGATCGCGAGCGGTCCGCCGGGCAGGACGACGTCGTTCGCCGGGTCGTAGCCGATCGTGACGAAGACGTCGCCGGCGACCGGCCGCCGCGTCGCCAGCTCCAGCCGCTCGCCGAGCTCTCTGGCCCAGCCGGACCACATCGCCTCGAACGAGATCAGCGTCCCGTCCTTGTCGAAGACGACGAGCTCGATGCCGTCGAGGGCGGGGTGCAGCGCCGTCATGGTCCGGACGGAGCGCGAGTCGCCGCGAGACGACGCAGTTGGTGCGCGCTCAGCTCTCGGCAATCGCCGCTTCGATGGCGGCGTCCGCGCTCGCAGCGCCCTCGAGGATCAGCGTCGCCTCGACGGGGAAGGAGACCGTCACTCCATCACCGATGACCGCCGCCGCCAGGGCCGGATCGTTGAACTGGTCGAAGGAGAGGGTCGCGTCCTCCACCCGGATCCGCGTCCGGACGATCGAGCCGAGGAAGCTGACGTCCTCGACCGAGCCGCGCAGCCGGTTCCCGCCGCCGCCCTCGCCGAGCTCGATCGCCTCCGGTCGAAGGGCGACGGTGACCTTGCCGCTGCTTCCGGCTCCGACGGCCTTTGCGCCGCGGATCTCCTGCCCCCCGATCGTGACGCGCGCATTCTCGCGGTCGACGACGGTCGCCGGGAGGAGATTCAGCGTGCCCACGAACGAGGCGACGAACGGCGTCGCCGGAAAGTTGTAGATCTGCGGCGGCGGCCCGATCTGCTCGACCCGGCCCTCGCTCATCACGACGACCCGGTCGGACAGCGACATCGCCTCCTCCTGGTCGTGGGTGACGTAGACGGTCGTGATCCCGAGCTTGCGCTGGATCGACCGGATCTCCTTGCGGAGCGCGACCCGGATCTTCGCGTCGAGGGCGGACAGCGGCTCGTCGAGCAGGAGGACCTCCGGCTCGATCGCGAGCGCCCGCGCAAGGGCGACACGCTGCTGCTGGCCGCCGGAGAGCTGATACGGGTAGCGGTTGCCCTTGTCCGGCAGGTTGATCAGCTCCAGCAGCTCGCCGACACGGTTACGGATCTGGTCCTTCGGACGCTTCCGGACGCGAAGCCCGAAGCCGATGTTGTCCGCGACGCTCATGTTCGGGAACAGGGCGTACGACTGGAACACCATCCCGATGTTCCGGCGGTTCGCCGGCCGGTGGGTGATGTCGTCGCCGGCGATCGTGATCGAACCCTCGGTGGGCTGCTCGAAGCCGGCGATCATCCGGAGGGTGGTCGTCTTGCCGCAGCCCGACGGCCCCAGGAACGAGACGAACTCGCCCTTCTCCGCAGCGAGGTTGAAGTCCTCCACGGCCGCCGTCGCTGCGCCCGGAAAGCGCTTCTTGATCCCTTCGAGGACGAGGAAGCTCATCGGTCGGTGTGCTCCGTGACGGGGAGGGATGGGCGCGGATCAGCGAGTCGGGCCATCAGTGACCGCCGCCGACTTCCACGGTTCCGGCCGAGCCGCGGCGCGACCGGCCGAGGAGGGCGATGAGACCCATGGCGCCCCAGGTCAGCAGGAAGCTGATCAGCGACACGGCCGCCGGCTCGTACGAGCGGTTCTGCCCGAGATGCTGGAGATACGGTCCGAACGCGGGTCGGGCGAGGTACAGGGCCAGCGTGAACTCGCCGATCACGATCGCGAGCGTCAGGAACGCACCCGACAGGATCGCAACGCGCAGGTTCGGGAAGATCACCAGCCAGAGGATCCGGAGCGTCCCCGAGCCCAGGCTCTGACCCGCCTCCGTGAGCGACTTGACGTCGATCGTTCGGAGCCCGCTGTCGACGGCCCGGTACATGTACGGGAACGACAGGATCGTGTAGGCGATCACGAGGAGCGCGTCACTCCCGATCTGCGTCGACGCGAGCGGGAGGAACCCACTGCTGAAGGAACGGATCAGCCCGAAGGCGAGGATGACCGGCGGGATGACGAACGGCATCAGCGTCACGAACTCGACGATCGGCCGAAGCCGGGGCAGGCGCAGCCGGACCCAGTAGGCGGTCGGGACGATGATCAGGGTGCTCACGACGATCGTGATCAGGCCGACGACGAACGAGTAGCCGAGGCTCGAGAAGAACGCCGGGTCCTTCAACGTGTTCGTGTACGCGGCGCCCGCCGGCCTCGCCCGGAGCGAGAACTCCAGGGTGGCGATCAGCGGCACGAAGAAGTACAGCATCGCGATCGTGAACACGACCCACGACAGGACCGTCGAGCCGCGGAAGCGACGGCGCCTCGTCGTCTCCCGCTGGATGCTGCCGATCGTCTCCGGGGCGCGCGCCCCGATGGCCGGCCCGGTCATCGCAGCCAGCGCTCGGATCGTCGCTGGAGGATCGAGTACATCAGGATCGCGAAGCCCATGATCACGACCATCCCCATCGCCATCGCGTACCCGAGCCCCGGGTTGTGCAGCACGTCACCGCTGATCTGGGCGCCGATCAGCAGGGTCACGATCGGCACCTGGCCGCTCGTGAGCTGATACGCGGTCGCCTGGGCGCCGAACGAGTTGCCGAAGAGGAGCACGGTGCAGCCGAGGATCGAGGGCAGCAGGATCGGCAGGGCGACGTAGCGCCAGTACTGGCTGGCGGTCGCCCCCATGTTCTCCGACGCCTCGCGCCACTCCTTCTTCAGGCCGTCCAGGGCCGGCGCGATGATCAGGACCATGAGCGGGAACTGGAAGTACATGTAGACGATCTCGATCCCGGTCTTGGAGAGGATCCGGAAGTTCAGATCGTTCACGAGATCGATGTGGAACAGGACCCTCAGCCAGCCGGTCACGAGGCCGAGGTTGCCCAGCGTGAAGATGAACGCGAGCGCGAGGGGGATCCCGGCGAAGTTCGAGGCGACGCCGGAGAACGTCATGAGG
Source organism: Chloroflexota bacterium (assembly GCA_042408445.1). Taxonomy (GTDB): domain Bacteria; phylum Chloroflexota; class Limnocylindria; order Limnocylindrales; family CSP1-4; genus CF-46. Next base: position 17,613 of record JBHORC010000006.1, on the reverse strand, counting down.
AACGTCCGGAAGAACTTCGGCAGCCCGCCCATGATCACGGCGTAGGCGAGGAGGAGGCCGAACAGCGCACCGGCGATCGCCGTCACGAGGCTGATCTCGATGCTGTTCGCGAACGCCCGCGACACCTGCTGTGACGTGAGGTTCGCGTAGTTCTGGAGCGTGAACGCGTCGTTGTTGCTGCTGTCCTTGAAGCTCCCGACGACGAGAAACCCGATCGGGAAGATCAGGAACAGCGCGGTGAAGACGAAGAACGGCAGGACGCCCAGGAAGGACCAGCTGAAGCGGCGTCGGGCCGGGTGCGCCAATGGCGCGCCCGGCCCGTTGCTCGTGCCGGCCTGAGCAGTCATGCCCATTCCGGTCGTGCTGCCTTGCCGACTACGTGACGGCTACTTGACGTCGGCCCCGACGGCCGTGTCCCAGTTCTTCGTGATCAGGCTGGTGGCCTTGTTCAGCTGGTCCAGCGTCGGGAAGACCGCGCCCGTCGTGTCCGGAAGCTTCGCGAGGACGTCGGCCGGGATGGCGTTCGCCTTCTGCATCGCCTCGAACCGGATCGGGTTGCAGTAGCCCTTCAGCCAGGTGTTCTGGCCCTCGTTGCTGTAGAGGAATTCCATCCACAGCTTCGCCGCGTTCGGGTGCGGCGCGAAGGCGCTGATCGCCTGGACATACACGCCGGCGAACCGGCCGGACTTCGGAACGGTGACGTCGATCTCGGGGTTGCCGGCCGCAGTGTCGCGGTGCGACAGCGCGTTGTAGGTCCAGCGGATCGTGATCGGCGTCGCGCCCTGGTCGATCGTGCCCGGCTTGGCGATCGTCGGGACGAGGTTCCCGGCGTCGTTCAGCTTCTTGAAGAAGTCGAGGCCCGGCTGGGCGTTGTCCAGCGAGCCACCGTTGGCGAGGGCGGCCGCGTAGACGGCCTGGATCGCCTGGTTGCTGACGCGCGGGTCACCTGCGAGGGCGACCTGGTTCTTGTGGGAGGCGTCGAGCAGGTCGTTCCAGTCCTGGGGAGGCGTCGGAACGACGGCCTTGTTCGTCTCGAACGCGAGGACGCCGTAGTAGTCGCCGTACCAGTACCCGTCGGGGTCCTTGGCGGTGTCCGGGATGTCCGACCAGGTCTGGACCTTGTACGGCGCGATGAGGCCGTCGGTCTTCGCCTGGGGACCGAACGACAGGCCGACGTCGATGACGTCCGGCGCCTGCGGGCCCTTGTTGTCCTTGTTCGCCTTGATCGCCTCGACCTCGTCGCCGGAGCCGGCGTCGGGGTTCAGCTCATTGACCTCGAGGCCGTACTTCGCCTTGAAGGCCGAGATCGTCTCGCCGTAGTTGCACCAGTCGTGGGGCAGGGCGATCGTGGTGAGGGTGCCTTCCTTCTTCGCGTCCGCGACGAGGGAGGCAAGCGCGTCCGCGGACGGCGATGCCGCCTCCGCGGACGGCGCGGCGGACGTGGCGGTCGAGGGCGCGGCCACGGAGGCGGCAGCGCTCGCGGCCGGGGACGCGGCCCCGCCGCTCGAGCACGCCGACACGACGATCGCGAACATCGCGAGCGGCGCGGCGGCCCGAAGGAACGAGTGTTTCGTGGTCAAGTCAACTCTCCTGTGTGGGTGGTGACGGAATCAATCTCGAGCAGGAGCGGCGGCAACGGCGCCCGGACCCCGACGCGATCCCCCTCCTCCAACGGCGATCGCGTGGTCGTGACGGCGGTCCGGTGCTCACTGCACCCAGCCGTATCCGGTCGCGCGCATTTCACCGCCGCGAGGACCGTGCGTCAAGAGTGTGAACAGTTCGTGAACGAAACGTCGCCCCTTTGTGCACGCGGTTGTGCGCCCATGCACCGGTCCGCGACCCCGCCGGCAAACGAAGGCCGGCGAGCGGGAGCTCGCCGGCCGGTGGTCCGGAGCTATCCGATGGCGTGGGTCATGACGGCATCCACGACGCCCACGTGTCCGGATGCTCGTCGATCCATTGCTTGGCTGCGTCCTCCGGGGACATGTTCTTGTTCGTGATGAGGTCCGCGACCTCGTTCTGGTCCGAGTTGCCCCACTTGAAGTTCTTGATGAACGTGGCCGCATTGCCGGCCGAGTTCAGCCATTCCGTCCGGACGACCTTGTTCAGGGTGTACGGCGGGTAGTCGCAGGCGACCTTCTTGAGGTCGGCGTCGCAGCCGGGCGTGTACTTCGGCAGGTCGATCTTGACGAGCTTGATCTCGTTCTGGAGCCACTGCGGGTCGTAGAAGTAGCCGATCAGCGGCGTCTTGTTCTTGTCGGCCTGCTGGAACGCCGTGATCGATGCGGCCTCGCTGCCCGAGAAGACGTCCTTGAAGTTCAGGCCGAGGTTCGCGATCAGCGCCTCGTCGTACTGGACGAACGTCGGGTCGCTGCCGAGGAACTGGCCCTTGTCGCCGGACTCGGACGTCTTGAACAGGTCGGCGTACTTGTTCAGGTTGTGCCAGTCCGTGATGTCCGGGTACTTGTCGACCATCCAGCCGGGGACGTACCACCCGATGATCCCGGTGACGCCATTCGGACCGGCGTCCGTCGCCTTCTTCGTGTCCTGGATGTACTTCTTCTCGAGGTCCGGGTGGCCCCAGTTCTCGAGGATGACGTCGACGGCCCCGGTGTCGAAGCCCTGCCAGGCGACCTCCTCGGCGAGCGTGCTCGTCGCGACCTTGTAGCCGGCCTGCTGCAGGAGGCACTGGGCGACCGCGACGTTGGCGGCCGCGCCGACCCACTGGTTGATCATCATCTGGACGCTGCCCTTGTCGCCGCTGCCCTTGCAGGTCGCCTTGGCGGCGACGGCGGCGCTCGCGCTGGGGCCCGTGCCGGTGCCCGCGCTCGCGGCGGTCCCGCTGCTGGGTGCGGTGGCGACGGACGGCGCGGTGGTCGCGCCGGACCCCTTCGCGCAGCCCATCGCGATCAGGCTGATCACGGCCACGGCCGCAAACCAGCGAGCCACTCCATCTCGATGCATCGGTGCGATCCTCCTCCTGCCGGTCAGCCGGCCGCTGTCCTGAGCATAGTGCGCCGTCGGCGGCTCCCTGCCCCCTGGGTGATCCGATCGAGCATGATCCCGAGCAGGACGATCGCGACACCGGCCGCGAGCCCCTTGCCGAACTGTTCGCCGCGGGCAAACCCGGTGATGACGTCGAAGCCGAGCGCGCCGGCGCCGACCAGCCCGCCGATGACGACCATCGACAGCACCATGACGATGCCCTGGTTGGCGGCCAGCAACAGGGCGTGCCGGGACATCGGCAGTTGGACCTTCCAGAGCAGCTGCCGGCGCGTCGCGCCGGAGGCCGTCGCCGCCTCGATCGCCGTCGCCGGAACCGCCCGGATGCCGACCTCGATGAGGCGGATGACCGGTGGGGCTGCGTAGATGACGGCCGCGACGATTGCGGTGAAGCGGGTCGGGCTGAACAGCGCCAGCGCGGGAATCAGGTACACGAACGCCGGCATCGTCTGGGCCGCGTCGAGAACCGGCCGAAGGACGGCCCGCAGCCGATCGTGGCGAGCCGTCTGGATGCCGATCGCGAGGCCGATGATCAGCGTCAGCAGCGTCCCGACGGCGACGTTCGCAAGGGTCGCCATGGCGTGCGCCCACAGTCCGAGGGCTACGATCAGCCCGAGGCACACCGCGGCGGCGATCGCGGGCCGCGGGCCGGACACGGCCCACGCGATCAGGGCGATCATCGCGATGATCAGCCACCACGGCCCGGACGTGAGGAACCCCTCGAGCGGGTTGATCACGACGTTGGTCACGATGTCCTTCGTCGGCAGGGTGATCCCCTGGAACGTGCTGGTCAGCCATGCCGTGAAGTCGTTCACCGGCCCGCGGAAGGAGAATGCGACCGCGTCCGGGAACTGCGTTGCGTCGACGACGAACGGCGCGGCAAGCCCGACGGCGAGGATCGCGGCCGGGACGCCGATGCTCATCCAGCGGCGGCCGCGGCTGGGGCGGATCCGGGGATCCAGCCACTCGCCGGCGGCGAACGTCATCCGGTCCAGGATGATCGCGAGGATCACGATCGCGATCCCGGAGTCGAACGCGGAGCCGACGTCGTGCTTGTTGAGGCCCTGCGTCAGCGTCAGGCCGAGGCCCGGCGCGCCGATCAGCCCGGTGATCACGATCATCGACAGGCCGAGCATGATCGTCTGGTTGATCGCGAGGCCGACGGCCCGCCGCGCCAGCGGGATCTGGACCTTGCGGAGGAGCTGCCCTTCGGTGGACCCGAGCGCCCGCGCCGCCTCCACCGTGGACTCCGACACGCCGCGGATCCCGAGCGCCGTGATCCGGATCGCGGCGGGCATCGCGAAGATCAGGGTGGCGATGGTCGAGGGCGTCTCGCCGATCAGGAAGAGGAGCGTGATCGGGGTCAGGTAGGCCAGGGTCGGCATGATCTGCATCACGTCGAGGATCGGCGAGAGGACTGCCGACACCCGGTTGCTGCGACCGGCGAGGATCCCGAGCGGCAGGCCGATGGCCAGGGCGATGACGACGGCGGCGAGCATCATCGCGAGCGTCTGCATGCTCTCGTCCCACAGGCCCAGGACACCGAGCGACGCGAACCCGAGGATGCCGAGCAGTCCCAGCCGCATCCCGCCGAACGCCACGCCGAGCGCGCCGGCGAGACCCAGGACGCCCGGCCAGCCGAGCGACGCCAGGATGTTGCTGAACACGTCGATGAGGGCGCCGACGCCCGCCCGGATCGGCTCGAGGACGGTCCGATTGTCCGCGACCGCGTCCCGGACGCCGTTCAGGGTCCGGAAGAGCGGCTCGTCATCGTTGTGCGGGAGCGTCGACTGGCCGCGGAACACGACGTAGGCAAGCACGGCCGCAAGCCCGAGCACGGCGATGAGCCACCGCCGGGCGGTCCCCGGGTCCGGCCCGACGGCGGCGCCGATCCGGATCGCCGTCACGCGGCGTCACCGCCGGCAATCGCCTCGAGGACGTGGGCGCGATCGACAACGCCGACGACCTGGCCGTCGTCCACGACCCGGATCGGATGCTCCGAGGCGGCGACCGCGTGGACGGCCGAGCGGATGACCGTGTTCGACGGGAAGACCGGCCCGTCCAGGGAGTCCTCGGGCGTCGGCGCGCGCATCACCCAGCGAAGCGTCAGGACGTGGCTCTTCGGGATGTCCCGGACGAAATCGGCCACGTACTCATCCGCCGGTCGCGCGACGAGCTCCTCCGGCCGGCCGATCTGCACGACACGGCCGCCGCGCATGATCATCACGTGGTCGCCGAGCTTCAGCGCCTCGGCGAGGTCGTGGGTGATGAACACCATCGTCTTCTTCAGATCGTGGTGGAGGCGGATCACCTCGTTCTGCATGTCCCGCCGGATCAGCGGGTCGAGCGCGCTGAACGGCTCGTCCAGGAGCATGACCTCGGGGTCGCCCGCGAGCGCGCGGGCCAGGCCGACGCGCTGCTGCTGGCCGCCGGACAGCTGGTCCGGATAGCGATCCGCCATGCCGTCCAGGCCGACGAGCCCGAGCATCTCCCGGGCGCGCTCCTGGCGGGCGGCCTTCGGCTCCCCGCGCAGCTCGAGCCCGAAGGCGATGTTCTCCAGCACGCGTCGATGCGGCAGGAGTCCGAAGTTCTGGAAGACCATCGAGAAGCGGCGACGGCGGAGGTCCCGGAGCCGGTCGGGTGACGCCTTCCGGATGTCCTCGCCATCCAGCTCGATCTCGCCGAAGGTCGGCTCGATCAACCGGGTGAGGCACCGGACGAGCGTCGACTTGCCGCTCCCCGAGAGACCCATCACGACGAAGACCTCGCCGGGCTGGACCTTGAACGAGACGTCGGCGATGGCGATCGTCCCGCCATGCTCGCGGACGGCGGCGTCGATCGCGTCGGCGGCAGGGGCGGCCGGTTGGCGAGCGAGCCGCTGCTCGGCCGGGCCGAAGACCTTCCACAGGCCGTCGACGGAGATCGTCGCGCCGCTCCCGGCGGGGCTCGGATCCGCAGCAGGCGTGCTCGCGGGCGGGACGGCGAGGGTGGTCACGCAGCCTCCTCAGGTGCGGACGACGACGGTGGCGTGCCGGGCAAGGTACACCACCCCGGGGTCCCGGAACAGGGGTGCGCGAGCGGTGCCGAGCCGGGCTGCCGCGAGCGGTACCATGGGCGCCCCGGAACCCTTGGCGGCCGAGCGCCGCATCTCCGGGCCACCGCGTCGGAGGGTGAGATCGGCGCGGCATCGAGCGAGGGCGGAGAGGCGACATGAGTTCGGTCCCGGCGCAGGCCCGCGTCGTCATCATCGGTGCCGGCATCGTCGGCAGCAGCCTCGCCTACCACCTGGCCCGTCTGGGCTGGCGGGACATCGTCCTGCTCGAGAAGGGCGTGCTGCCGAACCCGGGCGGGTCCACCGGCCACGCCTCGAACTTCATCTTCCTGACCGACCACAGCAAGGAGATGACGGCGTTCACCCTCGACAGCGCGCGCCAGTACCGCGAGCTGGGCGTCTACGACGAGACCGGCGGCATCGAGGTGGCCCGGACGCCGGAGCGGATGGACGAGCTGAAGCGGCGAATGGCGTCGTCGACCTCGTGGGGCATCGAGGGGACCCGGCTGCTCACCCCGGCACAGGTCAAGGAGATGGTCCCGTTCATCAATGAGACCGTGATCCTCGGCGGGTTCTACTCGCCCGGCGTCGGGATCGTCGACTCGCTCCAGGCCGGGACGCTCATGCGCCAGAAGGCCCAGGACATGGGCGCGCTGACCGTCGCCGCAAGCGTCGAGGTCACCGGAATCGACGTGGAGCAGGGCCGGGTCCGGCGGGTGCACACGGACGGCGGCACGATCGAGGCCGAGTTCGTCGTCGTCGCCTGCGGGGTCTGGAGCCCGCGGATCGCCCGGATGGCCGGCGCCTCGATTCCATTGACGCCGGCGGTCCACCAGATGATCGACATCGGGCCGGTCCCGATGTTCGAGCACACGACGAAGGAGGTCGGCTACCCGATCGTCCGCGACATGGACACGAACATGTACGAGCGGCAGCACGGGACCGGCTTCGAGATCGGCTCATACGCCCATCGGGCGATCCTCATGGACGCCGACGACATCCCGTCGATCGCCGCGTCGGCGCTCTCGCCGACGATGCTGCCGTTCACCCAGGAGGACTTCGATCCCCAGCTCGAGGACTCGCTGGAGCTCTTCCCCGAGATCGTCGGCGACGAATCGGTCGGGGTGAAGCTCGCGATCAACGGCCTCCTGTCGCTCACACCGGACGGCAACCCGATCATCGGCGAGACCCCGGAGGTCCGCGGCCTCTGGTCCGCGGCCGCGATCTGGATCAAGGAGGCGCCGGGCATCGCGAAGACGATCGCCGAGTGGATGACGAACGGCGAGCCGGAGATCGATCCCCACGGCTCGGACATCGCCCGCTTCTACGACCACCACAAGACCGAACAGCACATCGCCGCCCGCGCGACCGAGGGCTACAACAAGACCTACGGCATCGTCCATCCGCAGGAGCAGTGGGCATCGAACCGGCCGATCCGCCTCTCGCCGGCGTACGACCGCCAGGTCGCGCTCGGGGCCGTCTTCTTCGAGGCGGCCGGCTGGGAGCGGCCGTTCTGGTACGAGTCGAACAGGCCCCTGCTCGACGAGTACGGCGACCGGGTCATGCCGCGCAAGGCCGAATGGGAGTCGCGCTGGTGGTCGCCGATCATCAACGCGGAGCATCTCGCGATGCGCGATCGGGTCGGGATCGTGGACCTCTCGGCGTTCGCGATCTTCGACGTAACGGGTCCCGGCGCCTGCGAGGCGCTGGAGCGACTCTGCGTGAACAAGGTCGACGTGAAGCCCGGCCGCACCGTCTACACGCCAATGCTCAACGCGGCCGGCGGGATCCTCGCCGACCTCACGATCATGCGTCTCGGCCATGACCGGTTCCGCGTCGTCACCGGCGGCGGGATGGGCATGCGCGACAAGAAGCTGTTCGTCGACGGATTGCCGACGGACGGCTCGGCCCAGCTCCACGACGCGACGAACCAGTGGACGACGATCGGGCTGTGGGGGCCCCGGGCGCGGGACGTGCTGTCGTCGGTCACCGACGCGGACGTCAGCCACGCCGGCTTCCCGTTCCTCTCGTCCAGGGAGGCCGACATCGACGGCGTCCGAACGCTGGCGTCGCGGATCAGCTACGTCGGCGAGCTCGGCTGGGAGATCTACGTCCCGATCGAGCAGGGCCGCCGCGTCTGGGATGAGATCTGGGAGGCCGGCAAGCGCCACGGGATGGCGCCGGTCGGGATCGGGACGTACGCCGTCACCGCCCGGCTCGAGAAGGGGTACCGCGCCCACGGCGCGGAGCTGGAGCTCGACTTCGACCTCGTCGAGGCGGGGATGGCCCGACCCACCGTCAAGGAGACCGACTTCGTCGGCCGCGAGGCGTACCTCCGGCAGCGGTCCGAGGCGCCGGCGGCGATCCTGTGCACGCTGACCGTGGACGACCCGACCTCGTCGTCCGGCGTGAAGCGCTACATGCTGGGTCGGGAGCCCATCCTGACGCCGGACGGCAAGCGGATCGTCGACGCCAAGGGCCGCGGCTCGTACGTCACGAGCGCCGGATCGGGACCCTCCGTCGGCAAGCATCTCCTCATGGCCTATCTGCCGCCGGAGCAGGCGGTCGAGGGGACGAAGCTCGCGGTCGAGTACTTCGGCGAGCGCTACCCGGTAACGGTGGCCGTCGCCGGCGCAACGCCGCTGTTCGATCCCGACAACAGCCGGATCCGTTCCTGAGGATCGGGACGGACTCGTGAACATCCTCGTCTGCGTCAAGCGCGTTCCCGCGACCGGCGGCCGGATCGTCCTGACCGCGGACGGCGCGGAGATCGACACCCGGTTCCTCGGCTTCACCGTCAGTCCGCACGAGGAGTGCGCCGTCGAGGAGGCGGTCCGGATCGTCGAGGCGCAGGGCGGCAGCTCCACGGTCCTCACGCTGGGGCCCGCCGCCGCGGAGGATCAGCTCCGCGACGCGATGGCGATCGGGATCGACCGGGCCGTGCTCCTCGAGACCGACGGCCGGGATTGGGATCCGATCGCGACGGCCCGCGCGATCGTCGAGGCGATCCGGGCCCACGAAGCGGCCAATGGTCCGTTCGACCTGATCCTGTTCGGCAACGAGTCCGCGGACAGCGGCGGGTTCCAGGTCGGGATCCGTGTCGCGGCCGCGCTCGGCCGGCCGATCGTGACCGGCGTGAAGTCGCTCCAGACCGGTGACGGCCGGGCAACGGCTCGCCGAGAGGCCGCGACCGGTGGCTGGGAGACCTTCGAGCTGCCGCTGCCCGCCATCGTGAGCGTCAAGGAGGGCCTGAACCTACCGCGCTACCCGTCGGTCCCGGGCCGGCTGCGGGCGCGGAAGAAGGAGGTCGAGCGGTCGACGCCGGCCTGGTCGCCCGGCGGGCTGGAGAAGGTTGTCCTTCGGCTGCCGCAGACGGAGACGACCCAGGCCGAGGTGATCGGCCAGGGGCCGGCCGCCGCGCCGGCCGTCGTCGACCTGCTCGTCCGGCTCGGCGTCCTGGGCCGATGAGCGGGCCGGTCCTCGCTGTCATCGCGCTGGGTCCCGAGGGTCCCGAGCGCGCGTCGCTGGAGGCGCTCGCCGTCGCGCGCGGCGCGGCCGCGGCCGTGGGTTCGCCGGTCGAGGCGATCATCCTTGCCGAGGCGGCGGCCGCCCGGTCCGCCGCGGAGGCGCTGGCCGGGCGCGGCATCGCCCGCGCATTCGTCGTCGACGACTCGCGTCTCACCGTCGACCATCCCGATGGCTGGGCCTCGGCGATCGCCCAGATCGCGACGGCGCGGTCGGCGGAGGCCGTCGTCGGGGCCGGAACCGAGCGCGGGAACGACCTGCTCGCGCGGGCCGCCGCGCGCCTCGATGTGCCGATGGTCGCGAACTGCCTCAGCGTCGAACCCGGCGCGACGTACACGATCACCCGGCAGCGATGGGCGGGCAGCCTGATCGAGGAGTGCCGGCTCGAGGCGTCCAGAAAGCTGTTCACGGTGGCGCCGAACACGGTGGCGGCGGGATCGCCGGACGGCACCCCGGCACCGACGGTCGAAGCGGCGGACGTGACGCTCACCGACGGGGACCTCGCGGTTCACGTGACCGGCCGGGAGGCGCCGGAGCGCGGCCGGATCTCGCTGACCGACGCGAAGGTCGTCGTCGGTGGTGGCCGGGGCGTCGGCAGCACCGAGGGGTTCGCCGAGCTGGAGGAGCTCGCGTCGCTGCTCGGCGGGGCGGTCGGCGGGTCGCGCGTCGTCACGAGCGCCGGTTGGCGGCCGCACGCGGACCAGATCGGGCAGACGGGCCTGCGGATCGCGCCGGACCTGTACATCGCCTGCGGGATCAGCGGCGCGATCCAGCACATCGTCGGCTCGAAGGCGTCGAAGCACATCCTCGCGATCAACACGGACGCGGAGGCGCCGATCATGGGCGTGGCCGACTACGCGGTGATCGGCGACCTTCATGCGGTCGTGCCGGCGATCTCCGAGGAGATCCGGCGGCGCGGGCTCGGTGCGGCCTGACCTCGTGATCGCGGCCGCCACGCGCCGGTAGCGTTGCCTCGATGACGGAACCGCGCTGGGACTACGTGATCGTCGGCGGCGGCAGCGCCGGGAGCGTTCTTGCCAATCGCCTGAGCGCGGATCCATCGACGCGCGTCCTCGTCCTCGAGGCCGGCCGGCCGGACTACCGCTTCGACCCGTTCATCCACATGCCGGCCGCCCTGACCTTCCCGATCGGCAGCCGGTTCTACGACTGGCAGTACGAGTCGGATCCGGAGCCGTTCATGAACGGCCGCCGGATCTACCACGCCCGGGGCAAGGTCCTCGGCGGCTCGAGCTCGATCAACGGGATGATCTTCCAGCGCGGCAATCCGCTCGACTACGAGCGCTGGGCGGCGGATCCCGGGATGGAGACGTGGTCCTACGCCCACTGCCTGCCGTACTTCCGGCGGATGGAGGACTGCACGGCCGCTGCGCCGGACGATCCGTGGCGCGGCCACGGTGGCCCGCTGGGGCTGGAGCGTGGACCGGCGACGAGCCCGCTCTTCCAGGCGTGGTTTGCCGCGGCGCAGGAGGCCGGCTATCACCTGACGACGGACGTCAACGGCTATCGCCAGGAGGGCTTCGCGGCGTTCGACCGGAACATCCGGCACGGCCGCCGGATGAGCGCCGCCCGGGCGTACCTCCATCCCGTGCGGAGCCGGCGGAACCTCGCGGTCCGGACGCGGACGCTCGTGACGCGGATCGTCTTCGAGGGTCGCCGCGCCGTGGGCGTCGAGATCGAACGGCAGGGCGGCGGGACCGAGACGATCCGGGCCGGCGAAGTGGTCCTCGCCGGCGGCGCGTTCAACACGCCGCAGCTGCTCCAGCTGTCGGGGATCGGGCCTGCCGAGCTGCTGGGCGGTCACGGCATCCCGGTCGTCGCCGACCTGCCGGCGGTTGGCGAGCATCTCCAGGACCACCTCGAGGTGTACATCCAGTACGGCTCGCGCCAGCCCGTCTCGATGCAGCCCTACGCGATCGAGAAGTGGCGGCGTCCGTTCATCGGCGCCGAGTGGCTCTTCCTCCGCCGCGGACCGGGCGCGACGAACCATTTCGAGGCCGGCGGCTTCGTCCGCTCGAATGACGACGTCGCCTACCCGAACCTGATGTTCCACTTCCTGCCGCTCGCGATCCGCTACGACGGCACGGCCGGCGTCAAGGGCCACGGCTACCAGGTCCACGTCGGTCCGATGTACTCCGACGCGCGCGGCTCGCTCCGGATCCGGTCCCGTGATCCCCGCGAGCGGCCGTCGATCCGGTTCAACTACCTCTCCACGGACCAGGACCGGCGCGAATGGGTCGAGGCGATCCGGGTCGCGCGGCGGATCCTCACCCAGCCCGCCTTCGAGCCGTACTCGACCGGCGAGCTGTCGCCGGGCGCCGTGGTCGAGACCGACGACGAGATCCTGGACTGGGTGGCCCGCGACGCCGAGACGGCGCTCCATCCGTCCTGCACGGCGCGGATGGGCACGGACGATTCGTCCGTCACGGATCCGCTGACGATGGCGATCCACGGCGTCGACGGGCTGCGGGCCGCCGACGCGAGCGTCATGCGCTACGTGACGAACGGGAACATCTACGCCCCGGTGATCATGCTGGCGGAGAAGGCCGCCGATCTGATTGCGGGCAACACGCCGCCCGCGCCCCAGCCGACGCCGTTCTACCGGCACCGCTCGATGCCGTTGGACGACCCCGCCGTCAACGTCCCGAGTGACGCGGCCCGGGCGGCCGCCTCAGGATCGGCCGGGAGCACCCGACCAGGACGGGCGTAGGATCGAACAACGTCAGCCGCGCGGACACGGCGCGGCGACGACGCATCGGAGCGCCGCCATGCTCGCTGTCGCTGCCCGCCACTGGTGGGTCCTCGCCGTCGAGGGCATCCTCGGGATCGCCTTCGGGATCCTTGCGCTGCTGGTCCCCGGCATCGCCCTGCTGACGCTGGCCTACGTCTTTGCCGCCTGGGCGCTGATCACCGGCGTGTCGCACGTCGCGGAGGGCGTCCGGGTCGCCGAGCACCGGGGTCGGTCCTGGCCGTTCGCGGTCATGGGCGTCCTCGCGATCGTTGCCGGGATCCTCGCTGCGATCATTCCGGGCCTCACGATCGTCGGGCTCGTGACGCTGCTCGGTGCGTGGCTGGTCGTCTCGGGCGTGATGCACGTCTTCACCGCGTGGCGGATCCGCGAGGAGGTGACCGGCGAGTGGGTGCTGGCCCTGATCGGGATCCTGCGGGTCGTGATCGGGCTCGTGATCCTGGCGCTGCCGGTCGTCGGGCTGATCCTCACCGCGTCGTTCGTCGGCGTCGGCGCGATCTTCGCGGGCGCGGCCGCGCTGTCGCTCAGCTGGCGGCTCCGGAAGCTGGCGAACACGGGCGGCCGATCGACCGGCCAGATGCGCGGCGCAACGAGCGCCTGACGCCGTTCGAGGCCGGCGGCGCCTGGAGCGGCCGCCCGGCCCGGTTCCTACCGCGCGAGCCGCTGCCAGTCCACGACGTCCGCGCCGTCGGCCAAGAAGGTCCGTGCCGGACCGGCCCCGTTCGCGTCGAGGAACGCGCGCGGGTCCGGGCTGCCGTCCAGCGTTCGACCGTTGATCGCGATCGTGCTCCCGTCCGGCGACCACACGCCGGGCCAGCTGTCCCACAACGGACCGTCGGGGCGCGATGGCCCCGAGCCGTCGATCGATCGGATCGTGACGTACTTGCCGGTCGAAAGCCACTGGGCGACGGCGATCCTCGTGCCATCGGGGGAGACTGATGGGCAGAACGAAGTGTCGGCAGCCGACGTGAGCATCGTCTCGTTCGACCCGTCCCGGTCGATCCGCCAGGCGACGTACACACCGGCGGCCGTCGCGAACACGATCGACTGGCCATCCGGCGTCCACGAGATCTTGCATTGCTCCACGGCGCTGGCCTGGTGGCTGAGTCGGACCAGGGCGGAGCCGTCCGGCCGGACGACGTACAGCGCCAGCTGGTCGACCGAGACGCCTCCACGGAGGGCGATCAAGCCGCCGTCGGGCGACCAGACCGGCATCACCGCATGGAGCGCGACATCGGTGATCGGCCGCGCGACGGCGCCCGCGGCCACATCGATGACATAGGCCCGCGCCCCGTTGGCCGTATCGGTGCCGAAGGTGATGTGCCGGTCGTCTGGCGACCAGGAGAACGACGGAACGGTGTCCGCCGGGAGGTCGATCCGCAACAGCTCGCCCAGATCGGCGTCGGTGATCACCAAGTTCGGGCTCGCGCTCGATCCCTCGGCGTGGGCGAGGCGCGTTCCGTCGTGGGACCACGCGCCCTGCCCGAACTGGTCGCCGGTCGCCGCCCGTCTCACGACGGCCCCGTTTCCATCGAGCAGGAGGAGCTGTCCCGGTGCCGCGGCGAGGAGCAATCCGTTGCGACCGAGCGGCATCGGAAACGGCGGCCGACTCGCGGCGGTCAGCATCACGGCGACCAGCGCAACGAGGAGCGCGACAACGGTCCCGATCGTGATCGCGCGGCCGAAGAGCCATCGCGGCCGATCCAGGACGTCGAGCCAGCTGCCGGCCTGCCACCACGAAGGCCGTCGGCGAACGCCGGCGGTTCGTGTCAGGACCCGATCGAGCAGGTCGGCCGGTTCGCGCCTCGGCGCCGTCGCCTGGAACCAGTCCGCAAGGACTCGCTCCATGTCGGGAGGCAGGCCGGTGTCGGCGGTCACGGTCGGCCCCCTTCCAGTGCCAGCGTCGTTCGGCCGTCGGCCTCGAGCGCCGCGCGCATCGCGCTTGTGGCGCGATGAATGCGGGATTTGGCGGTCCCGAGCGGGATGCCGAGGATGTCCGCGACCTCCGGCACGCTGTAGCCGCGGTAGATGTGGAGGATGAGGATCGCTCGCTGCTCCGCGTCCAGACGCCGGAATCCTCGCTCCAGCTGATCGCGATCCGCGAGGCCATGCGCCGGATCGCCGCCCTGGCTCGAGTGATCGGCAACGTCGAGCTCGAGGACGACGTGACGTCCGCGCCGGCGGATCTGCGAGCGGCAGGCATTGATGAGCAGCCGGTACAGCCACGCCTCGAACCGGTCGGGATCACGAAGGCTCGGCAGGTGCCGCCACGCGTTCACGAGTGCCTCCTGGGTGGCGTCCTCCGCGGCGTCGTCGTTCCGGACGATGAGCCGGGCGGTCGCGTACATCGAGCCGAGCGACGCCGCCGCGAGGCGCGCGAACGCATCGTGGTTCCCGGCCATCGCCTGGTCGACGGTCGCCCGTTCCACCGCACCTCCAACGAGCTCCGAGGCGATGTGCCTCCACAGACAGGAATCGCGCTGACGACGATTCGTTCCGATTCTTCCTGCGCGGGCACTACCAGGGTTGCTCGGGGCGCATTGATCGTGACGGCGTCCCGCCTGAACAGCGAAATCGGAACGGTGACTCGGCGCCGCGACTCAGGGTCAGTGTGGCTCCACGCCGTGGTGGGAAACCGGAGGTCGGGCAATGGACCGGACGAATCAGGACGACACCGGATTGATCCGCGAGCGCGATCCCGTGCCGGAGCTGATCGACATGGTCCCCGAGGTCCACCGCGTTCGGCAACGCCGATCACCGTGGGCCGCATTCGTCCTGGCGACGTTCACCGGCCTCACGGGCCTCGGCCTCGCGTCGGCTGCCATGCCCAGGACTATCGTCGACCGCGCGGCCGAGCGCGGGTCGGCCCCGCACGACGGGGCAGGGGACGCACTGGTCGCGACGTCAGGGACATCGCAAATGGACGGCGCGCCGGGGCTGCCCGGCGCCGCGGCGGCGCGTCGGGCGACGGCGACGCTCAACGGGCAGCCCGTCGTCTCGACGGTTCGTCTGCTCGCGAACCCCTCGGGCGACGTGAGCGGCAGGGTCCGTCTGGTCGTCTCCGGGGCTGCGGACCCCAGCGTTGCGCGGATCGAGGTGACCGCCCTCCTCGGCGAGCGAACGGTGTCGACCGCCTTGGTGATGGTCGGCGCGCCCACGGCGGACGGCGTCTCCGCGGGTCACCACGAGAATGCGTCCGTTCCGTGGTCGACCGTCCTCGACTTCACCGTTTCGGGTCCGCTGGCGGACGCGATTGCGACGGTCCGCGTCTCGTGGGTGATGACCCGCGACACGTCGGGTAGCCTCCCGCTCGTCGTCCCGCTCGACGATGGCCGCGGGACGCGGGGCTGACCGGTCAGTCGATGCTGGCGCGGAGCGCGCGGGCGATCCGTCCAGCCGTCGTGGCGACCACGAGTCCCAGTGCCCCTTCCCGGCCTGCCGCCGGAAACCGGTACGACGGGCCGTGGACGTGGACCGCGGCGATGATCTCGCCGGTGGCGTCCGGGATCCCGGCCGCGACAGACGAGATCCCGATGGCGAACTCGTCATGGACCCAGGCGAAGCCGGCGAGCGCGACGGCCCGGAGACGTTCGCGGATTGCGGTCGGGTCCGTGACGGTTCGGTCGGTCAGAGCGGGAAGCGGGCCGGCCAGATAGCGATCGACCGTCGACGCCGGCCGATGGGCCAGGAACACGAGCCCGGACGACACGGCGTGCAGCGGCACGCGGGAGCCCGTCCAGTCACGGATGCCGACGGGGTTCGGGTTGGGGGCGTCGACCTGGTCGACGTAGTGGACCTCGCGGCCGTCCGGGACAGACAGCCCGGCGGCTTCACCCAGCGCCGCCGCGAGCTCGGCGAGATGCGGCCGGCCGACGGCGATCAGGCTCCGGGTCGTTCCGAGACCCGTCGCGAGCGTCTCGATCCGGGGCCCGAGCCGGTAGCGGGTCTCGCCGGGCACCTGCTCGACGGCGCCTTCGCGCGCGAGCGAGGCGAGCATTCGGGCCGTCGTCGACTTCGGCAGCTCGACCCGTTCGGCGACCTCGGTGACCCCGACGGGGCCGTCGGTCAACGCGGTGAGCACCGCAAACGCCCGCTCGATGGACTGGACTCTGGACACCCGGTTCCTCGTCGGCTAGATTCCCGGCCTGCGTTCCATCATACGGCACCGTTCCACGATGTGGAACCCTACCTCTTGAGGCGGTGACCGGAGCCGATGGGCTGTCGGGGCGGGCGGTCAGGGAGCACGACGACGTGGCGGACTACGAGGACATCGACCTCCGTGCGTTGAGCGACGACGAGCTCGTCGAGCAGATGCACAACGACCTCTACGACGGCATGCGCGATGAGATCGTCCAGGGGACGAACATCCTGCTGGAGCGCGGATTCAGCGCGACGAAGGTGCTCGACGACGCGCTCGTCGCCGGCATGAAGATCGTCGGCATCGACTTCCGCGACGGCATCCTCTTCGTGCCCGAGGTCCTGCTCGCGGCGAACGCGATGAAGGCCGGGATGGAGATCCTCCGCCCGCTCCTCGCCGAGACGGGCGCCGAGCCGGTCGGCAAGGTCGTGATCGGCACCGTGAAGGGCGACATCCACGACATCGGCAAGAATCTCGTCGGGATGATGCTCGAAGGCGCCGGGTTCGAAGTGGTCGACCTCGGGATCAACACGGACGCCGACAAGTTCATCGCCGCGCTCGAGCTGCACAAGCCGGACATCCTCGGGATGAGCGCGCTGCTCACGACGACGATGCCGTACATGAAGGTCGTGATCCAGACGCTGAAGGACCGCGGCATCCGCGACAACTACATCGTCCTGGTGGGCGGGGCGCCGCTGAACGAGGAGTTCGGGATGGCCGTGGGCGCCGATGCCTACTGTCGCGACGCGGGCGTGGCGGCCGAGACGGCCCGCCGCCTGATCGACGAGCGACGTGCCGCGGCCTGAGGTGTCCTCGCGGATCCCGACGTCCCGCCGGCCCTCCCTCGCCGTTGCCGTACGAGCGCCCGTCGTATCCGGGCAGGTAGTGGCGCCGGAAGGGTCGTCAAGCGGCCGCCTCGCCGCACGAATCGGCTCGGAGCCTGAGGCGACGCGCCGTCAACACGGCCAGTACCGCGCCGAAATCGGCCGCGATACCACCGGCGCTCATATCGCCGCGGGGAGGGCCGACGGCGTCCCGGGGATCGGGCGCGAGTCCAAGGGCTCGCCGGCGCGCGGCCGCACGACGCGCGCCGCCGCACCCGGGAACGGGCGCGCGCCCGAGGGCTCG
>JBHORC010000001.1:0-55866 GCA_042408445.1 Chloroflexota bacterium | reverse complement strand
GCGGGTCGCAGTGCGCGGCGCGGCGCGGCACGGCGCGTGGCGCGGGGGCCGGCTCGTCGCGCTCCTCGCACCGCGCCTCGCGAACCTCAGCCCGGCACCTCGTCGAGCCGCTCGAACAGGCCGGGCCCGCCGCCCGCGTGCCAGAAGACGACGGGACCCCGCAGCCGTCCGTCACGGACGCGGGCAACGAGTCCCGCCAGCGCCTTGGCCGTGTAGATCGGGTCGACAAGGATCCCCTCGGTGCGGGCCAGCAACTTGGTCGCCTCGTCGGCGGCGGCGGTTGGCCGACCGTACCCCGACCCGAGCTGGTCGTCCTCGAGGATGACCGCGTCCGCCGGAACCGCGACGCCGACGAGCGGCTGGAGCGCAGCGAGCAACCCGACGAGCTTCGGCCGCAGCTCGACGGACGGCGCCGCGACGGCAATCCCGATGACGGTCCGCGTCGGGCCGCCGGCGAGGGCAAGTCCCGCGAGCAGACCAGCGTGCGTCCCGCCGGTCGCGGATGGCAGCACGACCGACGCCTCCGCGACGCCCGCCTTTGCGAGCTGATCCGCGAGCTCGAGGCCCGCCAGGACCTGGCCCGCGGCTCCGATCGGCCCCGTGCCGCCGACGTCGATCACGAACGGCCGACGGCCCGCAGCGCGAACCTCGCGCGCAACCCGCTCCACCGTTTCGGCCCGCTCGGCGCGCTCCCCGGTTCGGGTGACGTGGACCGTCGCGCCGAGCAGCTCGTCCAGCCGGAGGTTCGGCCCTTCATCGCCGGGCGTCGGCGGCGGGCCGGTGACGACGAGGTGGACCGCCAGGCCGGCACGCGCCGCAGCCGCCGCGGTGAGCCGGCAGTGGTTCGACCAACGGCGACCCGACGTGATCAGCGTGTCGGCGCCCTCGGCGATCGCGGCCCCGACGAGGAACTCGAGATTCCGCAGCTTGTTCCCACCGAACGCCAGCGGCAGGAGGTCCTCGCGCTTGATCCAGACCTGCGCCTCCCCGCCGACCGAGGCGGCGAACCGCGGCAGGGGCGTGAGGGGCGACGGTCCGTCGAGGAGCGGGAACCGCGGCAGGGCCGCGATGGCGGCGGGGACGACGGCAGGGATCGGCATCGACGACGTCACGGCGGCGATCCTATCCGGTGCTAGGCTCCCGCTCGTGTCCGCGAGATCGTCCGAACCGGTTCGCCGAGTCCTGTACCGCGACGCCGCCCTGGCCGACGCCACGAACGATCAGCTCCGGCACGGGGTGAGCATCCTCGTGGACGGCGACCGGATCGCCTGGATCCGGCCGACGGACAGCGAGGAAGCGCTCGATGGCGACGTGGAGATCGTCGATGCCGGCGGCAGCACGATCGTGCCCGGCATGGTCGACGGCCACAGCCACCTGACGCTGCCCGGCGGCTCCCACTGGATCGACCGGATCGACGATTCGCCGGCGACCGCGGTCGCGACGGTTGCCCGGAATGCGGCCCTCATGACGCAGGCCGGGGTGCGATGGGCCCGGGACGTGGGCGCGCCGCCCGGCGTCGATCCCGTCGATGGCCGCGAGCGTGCCCTGAGCCTTGGCGTTCGGGATCGTGCCCGCGGTCGAGCAGGCTGGCCGCACATCCGGGCGGCCGGGACGTGGATCGGCGGCCCAGGTTCGCTCAACTCCGGCGGCGTCGAGGTCGACGACGCGGATGGCCTCGTGGCCGCGGCGCTCGGCCAGCTCGACGACGGCGCGGACCTGATCAAGCTGTATCTCGACGGCGCGGATCCGACGGTCTGCCCGTGGTCCGCCGACGAGATCGGCCGCGTCGTGCGGGCCGTTCACGACCGCGGTGCGCGCGTCACCGCCCACAGCGGCCGGATCGACGGCGCGCGGAAGGGCGTCGCCGGCGGCGTCGATGCGATCGAGCACGGCTTCGAGCTCGACGACGACCTCGCGGCCGAGATGGCACAACGTCGGACGTTCCTCGTCTCGACCCTCGGCGTGTTCCGGTCCTGGGCATCGTTCGGCTCGACGACGACGATCGCCCGGTTCGCGGGCGCGGAGGGGCGAGCGGCCATGGCAACGCGGCGCGAGAAGGCCGAGGCGTCGGTCATCGCCGCCCATCGTGCCGGCGTCCGGATTGCCACCGGCACGGACTTCGGCGGTGGCTCGCTCCGGGCGAACCAGCTGGCGTGGGAGGTCGAAGCGCTCGTCGATGCCGGGCTTCAGCCGTGGGAGGCACTCCGGGCAGCGACGATCCGCGGCGGGGAGCTCCTCGGCGAGCCAGACGCGGGGGTCATCCGCGAGGCCGGACCGGCCGACTTCGTGCTCGTCCACGGCGATCCGCTCTCGGATCCGTCCGCCCTGTGGCGCGTCTGGCGCGTCTCGTGGGCGCCGGATCCGGTCGTGGTCTAGCGTCGCCGATGGCCGTTCGCATCCGCCCCCAGGATCGATCGACGAGCCAGGGCCAGAACGCGGACATGGGGCGCTCGATCGCGATCGGCGCGGAGACGGTGGGTTCGGTCGGGCTGTATTCCTCGGTCGTCACGACGGCACCCGGCGCGAAGACCCGCATCCACCACCACGGCGAGTGCGAGACGAGCATCTGGATCGCCTCCGGTCGGGCGCGGTACACCTTCGGGCCGACCGGCCTCGAGGAATCGATGGAGGCCGAGGCCGGCGACTTCGTCTACATCGCCGCAGGTGAGGCGCACGTCGAGGAGAACGCGTCGGCGACCGAGCCGCTCGTGGTCGTGATCAGCCGAAATTGCCCCGGATCCGTCGTCCACTACCTCGACGAGGGCTGAGGAGCACCGGAGGGAACAATGATGCGGTCGGTGTTCGCGCTGCTCGCGGCGGCCTGGTTCATCGGGGCCGCGATCCTCGTCGGCGATGGTCGAGTCGGGACGTCGGGCGACCCGCCCAACGAGACCGTGATCGGCGACCCGGGCGTCATGGCCATGTACTTCCTCGGCCGGATTGCCTTCGTCGGCCTCGGGCTCCTCGCGCTGTCGCTCATCGAATGGGGTGCCGCCCAACGGTTCGTGCCGATCTCGCCCACGCTTTCGTCCGATCGCGATTGATCGCGCTCGACGAGCTGCTCGCCCGGCACGGGATCGATCCCGCGACCGAGGAGCCGTTTCCGAACGACGGCTGGTCCGGTGCGACGATGACCAGGCTTCGCGACGCCGACGGCCGGGGGTTCGTGCTGAAGCGGGATTCGACCGCGGCGGACTGGATCGCCCGGGCGACCGCCGATGGGCCGGTGCTCCGCGAGGCGTGGTTCGCGGCCGAGGGACCGGAGCTTCCGTGGCCCGCCCGGAACCCCGCCGTCGGCGCGGCGTACGACGAGGCGACGGGGACGTCGGCCGTCCTGATGCCGGACCTGTCGGGGATCCTGTTCGACTGGAACGAGACGCTCGCGATCGACCGACTCGACCGCGTCCTCGATGCGCTCGCGGCCATGCACGGCTGTCGCTGGGATGAGGGCCTCGCGGCGGGGCGAGGGTTCTGGACGCCGCTCCGGGAACGGCTGACGCTGATCTGCCGCAGCTCGCTGGAGCAGCCGGGGCCCGCCCGTGACGCCGTCGCCGATCGACTCCTGCCCGGCTGGGACGCCTGGGATCGGCATGCGACGGCCGCCGCGCGAACGATCGTCGACGACCTCGCGGCAAATCCCGGGCCGCTGCTGGACGCCCTCGCGGCCGAGCCCGCGACGCTCCTCCATGGCGATCTCAAGCTCGCAAACGCCGGCCTGGCCGCCGACGGTGGCGTCGAGCTCGTCGACTGGCAGATGGTCATGGTCGCGCCGGTCGCCGTCGAGCTGGGCTGGTTCCTCGTCGCAAACGTCAACGCGCTGCCGATCCCGCCCGCGGAGGTGCTCGAGCGGTACTGGGCGCGCCGCCCGGACGTGGACGCGACCGAGTGGGCGCGGCAGAACGATCTCGCGACCCTCGTCGGCCTCCTGCTCCGGGGCTGGCGGAAGGGATTCGATGCGGAGGCCGGTCTCGTGCTCGCGTCCGGGGTCAGCGCGGCCGACGACCTCGCGTGGTGGTGCGAGCGGGCCGCGGCGGCCGCTCGCCTCCTGGCCTGAGGCTCAGCTCGGCGCCGCCAGGTCGCGACGCGGGAAGACCGTGACGGCCCAGGCGATCGCGGCCACCGCAACCGCGGCGAGCAGCGCCAGGCCGGCCGCATTCACCGTCCCGTTCAGGACGTCCCGCGCCGCGAGGTAGTGGAACAGCGAGTACGGCTGCAGCCCTGCGGCATCCGGCCAGAGGGAGCCGAGGATCTCCAGGAAGTAGCTGACGACGACGATCGCCATCGTGATCCCGAGCGCGGGTGTGAGCCGGTCGAACGACACCGAGGCGGCGAGGCCGATCGCCGCGATCGCGCCCCAGAGCAGGATCCCATTCAGCCAGAGGAGCGGCAGGCGCTCGGGGTGGAGCTCCGGCAGCACGCCGGCCGCCGCCGCGCCGACCAGCGTCCCGACGGACGTTGCGGCCAGGACGAGCCCGATCAGGAGGAGCGCGGTCACGAGCTCCGTCGCGTAGATGTCGCGCCTTGAGAGCGGCCGGGCGAGCAGGACCTCCAGCGTGCCGCGCTGACGCTCCCCGGCGATCGCCGACGTCGTGAAGCCGATCGCGAACACCGAGACGAGGATGATCGAGATCGGGTGGACGTAGCCGAGGGCGATCGCGCCGGCGAGGCTGAAGACGTCGCCGCCGCCGAAGTTCGTCAACTGCTTCGGGATGATCCCGGAATCGATGAGCGACTTCATCTGCTGACCGAAGGACTGGTAGATCACCGGGAGCACCGCGCTCCACGCGGCGATCGCGAGACAGATGATCACCAGCTTCGTGCGCTGGGAGCGCCAGAGCTGGCGGAAGAGGGTGGCGTTCATGCGGTCGGCACGCGCGGTGGCTCGGGCGGGGCCGCGTCGCGTGGCGCCGTCGCGATGGGGGCCGTCGACGGCGGTGCCTCCGCCTCGGGCTCGGCGTCCTCATACAGCTCGAGGAACGCCTCCTCGAGATGGGCCGGCTCGATCGTCAGGTCGACGATCCGGTGGCCGGTGAGCGCCGCAAGAAACGGGCCGACGTCGCCTTCGAGCTGGCACGTGACCCGCCCGTCCGGGTACCGGCTGATCGCGGTGACACCCGGCACGCCGTCGAGCGTCGGAACGTCGTCGTCCGCGACCCGCAGCTCGACATTCCGCTTGCGGCGCTCCAGCAGTCGGGCGACGTCCTCGAGGGCGACGAGCCGCCCCTGACGGACGATCGCGACGCGGTCGCAGACCCGCTCGACCTCGGAGAGGACGTGGGACGAGAAGAAGATCGTCCGGCCGGCCGCCTGGAGATCGTCGAGGATCCCGTAGAACGCCCGCTGCATCAGCGGGTCGAGCCCTTCGGTCGGCTCATCGAGGATCGCCAGCTCGGGATCGTGCTGGAGCGCCTGGATGATCCCGATCTTCTGGCGCATCCCCCGCGAGTAGTCGCGCACGGGCCGGCGCAGGGTTCGCGGGGAGAGCTCGAGACGGTCGAGCAGCTCGGCGCGGCGGATCGAGGGCCGCCCGGTCAGGGCGCCGAGGTAGTCGAGGAGCCGCTCGCCAGTCAGCGTGTCGTTCAGGGCGATCCCGCCCGGCAGGTAGCCGACCCGTCGCCGGATCTCGACGCTGTCGCGGACGATGTCGCGGCCGAGGACGGATGCGCCGCCGGATGTGGGGTGGAGATAGCCGAGCAGGAGCCGGATCGTCGTCGACTTGCCGGCGCCATTCGGACCGAGGAAGCCGAAGATCTCGCCCTCGTGGACGGCGATCGACAGGTCGGTCAGCGCGTGGACCTCGGGTCCCGTGCCGCGGATCCGAGCGGAAACCGGAAACTCATGCCGTCCGTACGACTTCGACAGGCCGGTCGTGCTGAGGGCGTCCATCCGGACGAAGGCTAGCCGACCGGGCACGGTGCGGTCGGCCTGCTGCCCCTAGACTCCGGCGTGAGGGACCGTCACAGGAGGAGCGTCGTGCCGCGAACCATTCCTGCGCTCGCCGGCGAGGCGCCGAGCAGCTTCCCGTTCTCGAAGGTCGTCGAGGCGAACGGCTTCGTCTTCCTCTCGGGCCAGATCGGCGACGTGCCGGGAACACCCGGTCTCGCGGGCGAGATCGCGGCCGAGACGCGCGCGACGCTCGACAATGTCGGCCGACTCCTCCGGGCCGTCGGCCTCGATTACGGCGATGTCGTCCGGTGCACCGTCTACATCGTCGACTTCGACGACTTCGCGACGATGAACGGCGTGTATCGCGAGTACTTCCCGACTGACCCACCGGCGCGGGCGACCGTCGAGGTCAGCCGCCTCGCGCTGGGCGCGCGGATCGAGATCGAGGTGACCGCCGCCCGCTGAGCGTTCCGGCGGCGGCCTCCCCTATCGACCGATGATCAGCTCGTCGATCGCCACCGGGCGGCGACTGCTCGCGACGACGATGCGGATCGTGTGCGGGCCCGCGGCGAGACGCCGGGAGAAGACGATCACCCGGGCACGGAAGGCCGCTCGCTTCAGCGACACGATCCCGATGTACTTGCCGTCCACGTAGACGCGAGCGCTGCCGCGTGTCGGCCCGACCGGACCCACCCAGGCGATGCCGTTCCCGGTGAAATGCATCGTTGCCGACGCGCCGGTCCGGGTCGCGTACTTCACGGTGTGGCCGGAATAGGCCGCCAGACGGGCGACAGCCCAGCCCGCCCCGTAGACGATGGCCCGGGAGCCTTCGCCGACGCGCGGATCCGACTTGTCGATCCAGCTGTTCGGTCCGACCGTTGACGTCGACCCGACGGCGCCGCCGCCGTACGTCTTCATCAGGGCCATGATCCGGCTCACGTACGTCCGCGAGAACGACGACCAGAGGGCGGAATTGCGCTCACCCGAGCCCGTCAGCCACCAGTGGGCGACGGCCGGCCACGAGTCCAGCCAGACGTAGAGCGCGGTCACCTTGCGGTGGGCGACGGTCTCCTGGTTCGCGGGCGTCTGCGGCGCGGTCGCGCTGCCGAGGTAGAGCTTCGCCCACGCCGCCCAGCTGCTCGGAATGATCTGGTACTTGCCGTACGCGCCGGACGTCGCGTTGTGCGCCGTGTAGCTCCCGCCGGATTCGACTTGACCGAGCGCGCGCAGGAACGGCTCGAGACCTGGCGGCGCGGTCGCCGAATTCGTGACCGCGGGCACGATCGACACGAGAAATGCCGCGGTCAGAAATGCCGCGGGGACCGCTCGACGGCGGCCGGCCAACTCTGGCAATGGTGCTCCTTCCTGCCGGGACGGCACGGTGAGCGTGCCGGCGGTGGGATGACGCGAACCGGGAGGGACAGCCGACCGGGCGGGGGAACGCTGCGCCGCGGGTCGGGATGTGCCGTTCCGAGAACGTTGATGGTGGGCCCGGGCGGCCTTGGGGTCCGCTCGGTCGGGCTGGGGTCAAGGCAACCATACGGCCCCTGTCCATACCCGACCTTACCCTGATCTCACCTGCGACTCATCCGGCGATCACCCGCCGGTTCGCGCGGCGGCGAGATTCAGCCCGCGGTCAGCGCGGCGCGCCAGCCTTGTCGAGCGCCGCGAGGAACGCAGCGGTCCGATCCAGGACGTCCTCGAGGACGGGCCTGAGGGTGTGGCCCAGACGGGGGTAGGTGACGAGCTCGGCGTTCGCGAGCAGCCCGACGTGTTCGCGAAGGAGCTCGATCCTGGCGAACGGGTCGCCTTCACCCGACAGCAGGAGGACGGGGCAGCGGATCGCCGGCCAGTGGCTCGTCCGCTCGTCCGCCTTGCCGGGCGCTCCGGGCGGGTGGAGCGGATAGCTGAAGAGGACGAGCCCGACGTACCCGGTCGCAGGGTCTGCGGCCGCGACGCTCGCGACGCGACCACCGTACGACTGGCCGCCAACCGCGATCGCGTTCGGAGCCGTGACTCCCACGGCCACCGCCGCCGCTGCACCGCCGGGCGTGTCGGGGACGATCGCGCGGAACGCGGGCACCGCCGCCTCGGCCTTCTTGAGCGGGAGGTCGATCGCCTCCGCGTCGATCCCGCGGCGCACGAGCCCGCGGACATGTGCCGCCATGCTCGCCGACGATCCGCTGGCTCCGTGCGCGACATAGAATCGCAGCCCCATCGGACCAGCCTATCCCCGCGACCGGGACCGCGGAGCCACTGGATCGATCGGATGAGCCCGCTGGCCCGGACGAGCCATGGAGGCGCCGCGCGCGCCCGGAGACAGTGACTCGGCTCAGCTGAGGACTCTGCCTGCCATGGCCCTGGCACGTTCGACCCGTCCCGCGTTCTCCGTCGCATTCCCGTCCCGGCGGAGCCGCGGCCTGATGGGAAGGCTCGGCCGGATGGTCGTCGCGATCGTGGTCGCCGCGTCCGCCATGATCGCCACGACGTCGGGCGCCGCTGCCCAGTCCCGGACGATCATCCCCCGACCCGGACCGCTCGATGCCGTCACGTTCTACGGCCGCGGCTACGGCCACGGCGTCGGGATGTCGCAGTACGGCGCCCGCGGTCGCGCGCTTGCCGGCCAGCTCGCGCCCGCGATCCTCGCCCACTACTACCCGGGCACGACCCTCGGCACGACGAGCGCATCGACCCTGGTCCGCGTCCTCGTCCTGAGCGGCCTCGCCGCCTCCTCGGCGAAGCCCGCTGTCGTCACCGGCCGCGGCGGGGTCTGGACGATCGACGCGATCGCGGGCACCTTCCCCGCCGACGCCCGACTCCTGCTCGCACCAACCGCTCCCGGCGCGTCGACGTGGGCAGCACGGGTCGTCTCGTCCGCAGGCGCCCCGCTGGCAGCCGCGACGATCAGCTCGGGCCTCGTCGTCCGGCCGGCTGCGACAACGACCCTCCTCGAGCTGACCTCGAAGGCGTCTGCCTCGAATGTCTACCGCGGCGAGCTCCGGATCCGCCTCACGACCACCGTCACCGTCGTGAACGCCGTCGGTCTGGACCTCTACGTCCGCGGCGTCGTCCCGGCCGAGATGCCGGCGTCGTGGCCGGTCGAGGCGCTCAAGGCGCAGGCGATCGCGGCCCGCTCGTATGCCCTCTACCGGCTCCATCCCATGACCGGCTCGTACGACCTGTATGACGACACCCGCTCACAGGTCTACCGCGGTCGGAACGCCGAGACGACGATCACGAACGCCGCCGTCACCGCAACGGCAGGACAGACGCTCCTGCGCGGTTCGACGCCCGTCAACGCGCTGTACCACTCGGCGGACGGCGGCTGGACGGAGAACAACGAGAACGTCTTCGTGAGCTCGTCGGGCAGCATCGTCTCGGGCGCGGTCGCGTATCTGCGAGGGTCGAGCGACCGGGCGCCGGACGGCACGTCGTACGACGCCGGCTCGCCGTACGCGACCTGGACGAGCGCCACCTACACAGGCGCGGCGCTGTCGTCGATCCTCGCGAAGGACGCCCGAACGAACGTCGGAACGCTGACCAACCTCGATCTCTCCCGTCGTGGCGTGTCCGGCCGGCTCATCAGCGTCACGCTCACCGGCAGCCTGGCCACGAAGACCGTGTCCGGTGCGGTGTTCGTCGCCGCGTTCAACGTGGGGCGGCCGGCCGGCGATCCCAGCCTGCGCGGAACCCTCTTCGCGACGTCGCCGATCTCCTGACGGGGCGGGAGGCAGCGCGCCGCCGTCGCGGCGGATATCGTCAGCCTCGTGACCCTTCCAGCCGCCTCGGACCCACGTGCGACGGCCCAGCCTGCCGACGCCGGGTTCGATCCGAGCCGCCCTCGATGTGTGTGGTCCAGCGCCGAGGCGCCCCGTCCGGACCCGCTCATGGTTCGGTATCACGACGACGAGTGGGGCACGCCGTGTCACGACGATGTCGAGCTGTTCGAGCGGCTCGCCCTCGAGTCGTTCCAGGCCGGCCTGTCGTGGTCGACGATCCTGCGCAAGCGCGATGGGTTCCGGGCGGCGTTCGGCGGCTTCGTGCCGGCCGAGGTCGCCGAGTACGGCGACGTCGACGTCGAGCGCCTGATGGGTGACGCCGCGATCGTCCGGAACCGGGCGAAGATCGAGGCGACGATCGGCAATGCGCGGGCTTGGCTGATCGTCGCGGACGAGCACGGGTCGGTCGATGCCTATCTTGCGTCGATGGTGCCCGGCCCTCCGCCGACGCTGCCGGCGACGGCGTCGATGGGCGACATCCCCGGCGCGACCCCCGAATCGGATCGGCTCTCGGCGGACCTCCGCCGGCGCGGGTTCCGGTTCGTCGGGTCGACGATCGTCTACGCCTTCATGCAGAGCGTGGGGTTGGTCGACGATCACCTTCCGAGCTGTTTTCGGTATCGCCGCGCGTCGTGACACGCTAGGTGACACAGCCGAGGGTCACCTTCTGCGCATGATCACGATCGAATGCACCTGGTGCGACACGGAGCTCACCCTCGAGAGCCTCGCCGCGGCGACCATCGACTGCCCGAACTGCCGGGTGTCGGTGGAGATCGCGGCGGACGATGAGGTCCTCGCCGCCGCCGCCTGACGGGACCCCGCGCGCCGCAGCGCCTTCGTCCACGCCCTGCGACAGCACGAACTCGCAGGGTCCGCGAGTTGCCATACTTCCGCGGGGTCGAAGGGGACCGGATGAGCGGAGGAACGGATGGACGCCCGGAAGTATCTGGCTGAGGTCGTGGGGACCTTCATCCTCGTCGCGGTCGGGTCGCTGAGCATTGCGGCCGCGGCGGCGTTCCAACCGGCCGTGCCGGCGCTCCTCGTCGCGCCGTTCGGCTTCGGGCTCGGCCTGCTGGCCGCGATCCAGGCCGTCGGGCACGTCTCGGGCGGCCACTACAACCCCGCGGTGACGCTCGGTGCGTTCCTGGACAAGCGGATCGACGCGATGAACGCGGTCGGCTACGTCGTTGCCCAGATCATCGGCGCGATCGCGGCGTCGGTCCTGCTCCTGTTCGTCGCCGGGCAGCCGGCGGTCCAGGGCACGGCGAGCGGCTTCCCGGATGGGAAGATGCTCCAGGCGATCGTGGTGGAGGCGGTGCTGACCGCGATCTTCCTGCTCGTGATCCTCACCGTGACGAAGCGCGCACCGAACCAGGCGGCGTTCACGATCCCGCTGACGCTGACGGCGATCCACTTCGCGGGCATCCCGTTCAGCGGCGCGTCCGTCAACCCGGCACGGTCCCTGGCGCCGGCGCTCGTCGGGGGAACGCTGGACGCCAACATCCTCGTCTGGATCATCGGACCCCTCGTCGGCGCCGCGATCGGCTGGGCGATCTACCGCGGGCTGCAGGAAGCCGCCGAGGACTGACGCGGCGGGCGTGGCCGCGTCAGGCGGTGCGGCTCACCGTCGCGGCGCCCCGGCCGGCGTCGGGGCACCGTCTCCCGGCTGCGCGAAAGACGGTCGCTAGGTCGTCGCAACCCGACCTCGGCAGACGGACGCGCGTCCGGAACCTCGAGCGGGTCATCGTGTCGCCATGGATGGATCGATTCTCCAGACGGCCGGCCTGATCGCCCTTGCCATCGCCATGATCGTCACGGTCTACGACCTCCGCGTCTCGCTCGCGCCCGAGCGATGCGCGGAGTGCCCGCACTGCCGGGCCCGTGCGGACGCCGAGGCGCGCCTGCAGGAGCAGCTGGCTCGCGAGTACGCCCGCAAGCACGGGTTCGATCACGACGACGACGACCGCCGGGTGGACTGACCCGGGGTTCAATCGCGACGTGGCGCCTTTGGGAGCGACGTCAGCGCGCGTCCCCGACCGCCGCTGACGCAACCGCCGCGGCCGCGGCCGGAACGGTGGCGGCCGGACTCGCGGCACCCACGGCCGGCGGCGGCACCACGGGCAGCGAACGACCGCCCTCGGCCAGCCAGCACGCCGCCCGCTGATCGCCGCCGACGTCGAAGAGCGGCGGCTCCTCGACCCGGCAGCGGTCGAAGGCATACGGACAGCGCGGGTGGAAGCGGCAGCCGGTCGGGACGTGCGCGGCGTCCGGTGTCTCCCCGACCAGGATCGTCCGCCGCGCCCGCTCCCCTGCGCTCGGCGGCTCCGGCGACGGCGACACGGACACGAGCGCCTGGGTGTAGGGGTTGTGGGGGTTGCGGATCACCTGTTCGGCCGGTCCGATCTCCATGATCTTGCCCAGGTACATCACCGCGATCCGGTCGGCGATCACCCAGGCCAGCGAGAGATCGTGGGTGATGAACAGGTACGTCAGCCCGAGATCGTGTCGCAGGTCCAGCATCAGCCGGAGCAGCTCGGTCCGGATCGAGACGTCCAGCATCGAGACCGGCTCGTCGGCGACGATCACCTGGGGGTTCATCACCAGCGCACCGGCGATCACGACGCGTTGCCGCTGGCCGCCGGACAGCTCGTGCGGGTAGCGGAACGCGAAGTCCGCGGCGGGCCGGATCCCGGCCGCCTCGAGCGCCTCCATGACCCGGAACTCGCGCTCGGCCGGCGTCCCGAGGTCGTTCACGACGAGCGGCTCGAGGACGAAGTCGTGGATCGTGTGCTTCGGGTTCAGCGTCTCGTACGGATCCTGGAAGATCAGCTGGACCCGGCGGCGATAGGCCTTCAGCGCGTCGCCGCTCCAGACGTTCGTGACGTCACGGCCCTCGAACGTGAGACGCCCGGACGTGGGCCGCGTCAGCTTGACGATCACCCGACCGGTGGTCGTCTTGCCGCTGCCCGACTCGCCGACGAGCGCCAGCACCTCCCCGCGGCGAAGCGTGAGGTCGATCCCGTCGACCGCGCGGACGACGCCGCGACTCTTCCGGGTCACTGCGTCCAGGAGCCCGCCGCGGATCGGGAAGTGGACCTTCAGGTCGTCGAGCCGGGCGATCTCGTCGCCGATCTCGGTCATACCGGCGTCGCCTCGATCGGTGGCAGCTCCGGTGGCGCTTCGACGAGCGGCACCGTGGCGCCGATCGCGTTCGCGGGCGGCACGGTGACGGGCCGGCCGTCGCTTCCCGGCGGGTAGAGGTGGCAGGCGACACGAAGACCGCCGCCGAAGGTGACCTCGGGCGGCACCACCGTCTGGCAGACCTCCATCGCGAACGCGCAGCGCGGCGCGAATCGACAGCCCGGTGGCGGCGTCCGAAGGTCGGGCGGCGATCCGGGGATCACGTCGAGCGTCCGCCGATCCGCGCGGATGTTGGGGAAGGCGGCCAGGAGCTTCTGCGTGTAGGGATGCCGCGGGTGGCGGAACACCTCCGAGACGGGCCCCTCCTCGGCGACGCGACCGGCGTACATGATCAGGACCCGATCGCACGTCTCGGCCACGACGGAGAGATCGTGGGTGATCAGGATCAGCGACAGCCCGAGCTTGTGGCGGAGGTCCTCGAGCAGCTCCAGGATCTGCGCCTGGACCATGACGTCGAGCGCGGTCGTCGGCTCGTCACCGATCACGATCGCCGGGTCGCAGGCGAGGGCCATCGCGATCATCGCCCGCTGCCGCATCCCGCCGGAGAGCTCGTGCGGATACGCGTTCCCGCGCTTCCCCGGGATCCCGACGAGCTCCAGCAGCTCCCGAGCGCGGCGCTGTGCCTTCGCCTTCGGCTCGCCAAGTCGCTGCTCGATCGGCTCCGCGATCTGGTCGACGACCCTGCGGACCGGGTTCAGCGCGTTCATCGCCCCCTGGAAGACGATCGACACCTCGCGCCAGCGGTAGCGCCGCAGCTGATTCTCGTTCTTCTTGACGAGGTCGATCCCCATGAGGTTGATCTCGCCGCCGGCGATCCGGGCGTTCTTCGGCAGGATCTGGACGATCGAGAGCGCGGTCGTCGTCTTCCCGCAGCCCGACTCGCCGACGATCCCGAGTGCCTCGCCGTAGTCGAGCTGGAATGAGACGCCGTCGACGGCCCGGACCGTGCCGCTCTCGAGCGAGAACCACGTCTTCAGGTCGCGGACCTCGAGCAGTGGAGCGCCCGGCTTCGCCTGCTTCGGCGGCGCCCACTTCCGCTCGGAGCGGATCCGGATCGCGGACTCGATCGCGGCCGCGCGGCGGCCGTCGGCAGGCGCCGGCGCGTCCGATCCGGTGGTCGCGTCCGAACCTGACTCGACATCGTTCTCGTGACGCGCGTCGCCGAGGGACGTCCCGGCGCTCGCGCCGACATCTCGGGGGTCGAGGCTCATCGGCGCTGCCCGACCTTCGGGTTGAGGACGTCGTCGAGCGCATTGCCGACGAGCGTGAACGCGAGCACGACCAGCACCACGCAGGCGGCCGGCGGGGCGATGTACCACCAGGCCCCCAGGCCGGGCGCGCCGGTGGACTCGGCCTGGTTGAGGATCTGGCCCCAGGACGGCTGGAACGGATCGCCCAGGCCGATGAAGGACAGGGTCGTCTCGGTGAAGACCGCAGTCGCGAACGTCAGCACGCTCTGGGCGACGATCAGGTTCACGACGTTCGGGAAGATGTCGCGGCGCATGATCCGGCCGGGACCGGTCCCGATGACCCGGGCGCGGTCGACAAACATCCGCTCCTTCACGGACAGGACCTGGCTCCGGATGATCCGGGCCGTCGTCGCCCACGACGTGATGCCGATCACGACGACGATCACGAGAAGGGTTGCCTTGATCCCGAACAGCTCGGCGTCCGTGCCGATGATCTCGAGCAGGACCGGCGCGAGGATCACGGCCAGGACGAAGGTCGGCAGGACGAGGAAGAAGTCCGTGAGCCGCATGAGGAGGTTGTCCGTCCAGCCGCCGACGTAGCCCGCGACGATGCCGATCACCGCCCCGAAGAAGATCGTGATCAGCGTCGCGAGCAGCCCGATCGTCATCGAGATCCGGGCGCCGTGGACGGTGAGGTTCAGGATGTCCCGGCCCAGCTCGTCCGTCCCGAAGAGATGCGTGCCGGATGGGCCCTCCAGGCTCGCTCCCGTCCCGGTCGTCGCGGTCTGGAGCGCGCCGACGAACAGTTGCGGGGCGATCGCGAGGATCGTGAACGCAAGCAGGATCAGGAGGCCGACCGCGCCGTCCTTCCGCCGGGCATAGCGACGGGCGAAGGTCCGGGCGTTCTTCGCCCGAAGCCGCCACGCCTCGCGGCGGGCCGTCGCGACCGAGGCGGCGGCGGTCGTCACGCGCGGACCCTCGGGTCGAGCAGGCCGTACAGCAGATCGGCGACGAGATTCGCGAGGACGACCGCGACCGACAGGAGCAGGAACACGCCCTGGAGCACCGGATAGTCGCGCGCCTGCAGCGCGGTGACCGTCAGGGACCCGAGCCCCGGCCAGCTGAAGACGACCTCGGCGGTGATCGCTCCCGCGACGACGTACCCCAGGTTGATCGCGATGATCGTGACCATCGGCAGCATGGCGTTCGGGAAGGCGTGCGATCGCAGCTGCCTGCCGTCGCTCAGGCCCTTTGCCCTGGCCGTCGTCATGTAGTCCTCGGAGCGGGTCTCGAGGATCGCCGAGCGCATGATGATCGAGTAGCTCCCGATCAGCCCGAGCGACACCGTCACGAGCGGCAGGGCGAGATGCCGAGCGAGGTCGATGACCTTCGAGATCGGATCGCTCGGACCGCTCCCGGACGTCATGCCGGACGTCGGGAACCAGTGCAGGCCCGCCGCGAAGATGATGATCAGCGGCATACCGATCACGAAGTACGGCATCGAATAGAGGATCAGGCTGATCCCGGAGCCGACGCGGTCCACCGCACCGCCACGCTTCCAGCCGGCGTACGAGCCGACCGCGAGCCCGATGACGATCGCGACGAGCTCGCCGAGGCCGATCAGGAGCACGGTCGGTCCCAGCGAGTCGCCGATGACCTCGGTGACCGGCTGGCCCTGGAACTTCAGCGAGTAGCCGAGGTCACCGGTCGCGGTCGAGACGACGAAGTCGACGAGCTGATCGGGGATCAGCGGCTTGTCGAGACCCCACCGCGCCTTGACGGCGTCGAGCTGCTGCTGGCTGATGTGGGGATTGCGCAGGAGCACGCGCTCCGGCGAGCCCGGCATCATCCGGAACAGGAGGAAGTTCAGGACGACGATCGCGACGATCGTCAGGGCGGCCTGACCGAGCTTCCGCCCGAGGTATCGCGAGCCCATGTCGCTCTGCGATCCGGCTTCTGGTCAGGCCGGCTGGATCGATCGGAGCGCGGGTTCGTCGGGACGGCGGCGGAACACGTCGCTCGCCGCCGTCCGGACGTTCCTCATTCGTCCTCGACCGCGTTCCGGCGGCGCCGGCTCGCGAGCAGGAACCCGCCCACGATCACGATCACGATGATCGCCGCGACCACGATGAGCGTCGTGTTCGAACCACTCGAGGTCGTCGTCCCGCCGGGCGCGGTCGCCGCCGATGCCGCGGGCCCGCTCGAGCTGCCGGCGACGACCGGCTGGCCGCTCGATGCCGCGGTCGACGGAGCCGCCGACGGCGCAGCCGTCGCGTCGGTCAGGTACGTGTACTGGAGCGTGCTGTAGGTGAAGAACGGCGTCCCGTCCGGCGGCTGGTTCTGCCAGCCCGCGAATTTGTCCGTCCGGTACGCCGCGAGGTTCGCGTCGTAGTAGAGGATGTCGTACGGCGCGTCGTTGTAGATGATGTTCTGCATCTGGGCGAGCACGGCCTTGCGCTCGTCGCCGGCCAGCTTCAGCTGCTGGTCGTACAGCGCGTCGTACTGGGGGTTGCAGTAGAGGCTGTCCGAGGTTCCGCCGATCGCGTCGCAGCGGAAGATCTGGAGGAGCGCGTTCGGGTCCGGGCTCCCGGACCAGCCCCACAGCTCGATGTCGTACTTGGCCAGATCCTTCTTCGGGTCGCCGGCCTCGGGCGGCAGCAGGATCTGGGTGAGCGTGTCCTCGTCCAGGGCGGTCGTCGAGACCTTGATCCCGAGCTGGCCGTACCAGTCGGCGACGAACGCCGCGGACTTGGCGTACGTGTCCTGGGTGCTCGGGAAGAGCATCCGGAGCGAGATCGGCTTGCCGTCCTTGTCGAGCCGGTTGCCGCTCCCGTCGAGCTTGTAGCCGGCCGCGTCGAGGAGCGACTTCGCCTTCTCGATGTCGAATGTCCGCGGCTTGTCGGGCGTCACGTGCCATTGGGCCAGCGCCGGCGGGACGTTCGTGTCGCCCGGGTCACCGAAGCCGCCGAGCACCTTGTCGATCAGCGCCTTGTGATCCACCGCGTAGCCGAGCGCGTCACGGAAGGCCGGGTCCTGGAGCGCCTTCGTCGAGGCGCCACCACCGGGGATCGTCTTGCCAGTCCCGGTGCCGTACGTGTTGAACGCGAGCTGCGTCCAGCCGTTCGCCTTGCCGGCGACCGTCTTGATGTTCGGCTCGTTCTGGAGCGCCTTCAGCTGGTCGGCGTTCGGGTCGCGGATGTAATCGACCTCACCGGCCTTCAGCGCCTGGACCATCGCGTCCGCCGACTTGTAGAAGCGGATGACGACCTCGTCCTCGAAGCCCTGCTTGCCCCAGTAGTTCGGGTTGCGGACGAACCGGGCGAACTGGCTCGTCTTCCATTCGGCGAGGGTGTACGGGCCGGTGCCGACGAGGGGGCCGGTGAACTTCGCGTCACCGATCGTCTTGTACGTCTCCTTGCTCCAGACGTGCTTCGGGAGGATCGGGACGTACGTCTGGAAGACGCGGTCGGACTGGTCCGTGGTCGAGACGATCATCGTCGAGTCGTCCGGGCATTCGACCTTCGTGACGCCGGCGTCCTTGACGTTCGGATCGATGTAGCCGAGACCGACGTTCGTGTCGGCCTTGATCGCGTCGAGGCTGAGCTGCCACGACCAGCACGCGTCCTGGGAGGTCGCAGGCTGGCCGTCGGACCACTTCATCCCCGACCGGATGTGGAACTTCACCTGGGTCGGCGTCCGCTCCCACGTGTCGGCATAGCCGGGGACCGGCTCGGCGTTCGTGCCGAAGTCCGTCAGCAGGCTGTAGGTGAGGGCGAAGACCTCAAAGCCCGCGACCTGGACGGTCGAATAGGGATTCGTCGTGTCGAGGTCCTGCGTCGTGCCGACCGTCAGGACGACCGGGTCCGCGGCGGACACCGGCGCGACGGCGCCCGGCAGCACGGCTGCGACGACGAGGGCGGCGGAGGCCAGCGCGCGAGCCGCGCGGCCTCGCAAGGGCGAACGCATCGACAACTCCTCCTCGTGCGGCTCGCACCCCGTGACGCGAGTCCGCCAGCCGCGCCCTCCATCCGGCGAAGGTCCGGGGAGGATGGCACGACGCTTTCGACGCTGCAAGCGTGGGGACCGCGCCACGTGTCACCACGCGCGGCGAGCGCCCACGGACATTCAATCGCTCGTCACGACCTCCTCGACGATGAGCGTGCCGGCGTCCGCGTCGAGCGTCGCGAGGGCGCCGAACGGGACGGTGGCGTGATGCTTGTTGTGGCCGATCGGCATCCCGAAGATCAGCGGCAGCCCCAGCGGTCCGAGGACCTCCTCGACGATGTCCTCCGCCGACAGCTCGGCGATCCCGCCGGACCACTTCGTCTTGATGTCGCCGACGACGATTCCGGCCGCGCCCTCGAACAGGCCGACGTTCCGGAGATGGGTGAAGTAGCCGTCCATCCAGTAGCCCTCGAGCTCGATCTCCTCGAGGACGACGATCCGCCCCCGATAGTCGGGCTGGAGCCGCGTCCCCACCGCGCTGCTGATCAGGCCCGCGCAGCCGCCGGCGAGACGCCCCGTGGCACGCCCACCGACGACCGTCCGGATGTACGGATCGTCGGGGTTCGGACCGATCGGACCGAACGGCTCGTCCGTGAAGAGCGCGCGCTTCAGGTGGTTCTTCGAGTAGTCGGTCACCTCCGCCGAGCCGATCCCCGCGGCGCCGTTCGCGTAGAAGCTGATCACGTTGCCCCAGCGCTGCTGGGCGAGGTGGAGCGTCGTCAGGTCGCTGTAGCCGCACAGGATCTTGGGGTGATCGCGGAACGCGGCCTCGTCAAGGAGCGGGATCAGCCGTGGGGTGCCGTAGCCGCCCTGGAGGCAGATCACCGCCGCGATCTCCGGATCGGTCAGCATCGCGTGAAGGTCCGCGACGCGGTCCTCGTCGCGGCCGGCCATGTAGCCGTGGCGGTCGTTGACGTGGTCACCCAGCCGGACCTTCAGGCCCCATGCCTCGAGGCCCGCGACGCCGCGCAGGATCTCGCTCCGGTTCTCCCAGCTGCTCGCCGGTGCGCAGACGCCGACCGTGTCGCCTTCCCGGAGACGCCGCGGCTTGCGGGGCGCGTCGCCCGAGGCGGCCGCGGTCACGCTCGATCCCTGGTCATGCGAAGAGTCATACGAGGAAGCTCGTCACGGGGTTCGCCTCGAGGAGGATCGGGCGGTCGATCCGGAACCGCTCGATCTCCGCTGCCGACACCGTGTCGCGGTCCACGACGAGCTCGGCGAGGACGCGGCCGAGCACGGACGCGAACTTGTACGCGTGGGCCGCTCCGAGCGCCACGAGCACGCCGGGGTGGTCGGGCAGCCGATCGACGACGAAGTCGCGATCCGGGGTGAGCGTGTAGAGGCAGGTCCGCGTGTAGATCTCGGGGCCGAGCTGTCCCGGGAGATGGCGGCCGAGGAAGTCGACGAGCCGCTCGAACCCAACCTCGTTCCGGTCGTACGTCCGGGTCGCCGGCGTCACCTCGTCGCCACCGACGTCCTCGGCGGATTTCGGGCCCGGCTCGCCGTAGGTGGGGAAGCCGTAGAAGGACGGATCGTCCATCCAGATCCAGACGGGGAACCGGTCCGGGGCGAAGGCCGCGGGATCCGGCGCGGCGAAATACGTCACCTGGGCCTGGATGATCGTGAGCGGCAGGCGCCGATCGAACGACGCGAGGAGCTCGTTGGTCCACGCGTCGGCGGCGAGCACGACCTGCGGCGTGGTGTGGACGGCGCCGTCCGCGAGCTCGACGTCGACCGTTCCGTCGCCGCGGTCGCGGAGCCGCGTGACCGGCGCCTGCTCGAGGAGGGTCGCGCCATGCGCCCGGGCGAGTCGCTGGTGAGCGGCGTTGCCGCGGTTCGGATCGGCAATGCCCGCATCGGCCTGGTACAGCCCGTGATGCTCGTCACCGAGACGCCATTGCGGCCACCGGCGAACGATCTCCGGACCGTCGAGGTGCTCGAACGGAACGTGCTCGGCGGTCATCGCCGACGTGTAGTCGGCGAGCGGGATCGCCGCCTCGCGCGGAGCGATGTCCAGCCCGCCGGTCCGGGTCACGATCCGGACGCCGCTCTCGGCCTCGACCTCGGCCCACGTGGAGAAGGCCCGACGAGCCAGCCGGACGTAATCCGGCCGGTGATAGGACAGGCGGATGATCCGGCTGTGGTCCTGGCCGGCGCCGTGCCGGTGCCCGAGCTCGAACTGCTCGATGCCGAGGACGCGGTCACCGAGCGACCGGCTCAGCCAGTAGGCCGCGCCGGAGCCAATCGCTCCCAGGCCGACGACGATCGCGTCCCACTCGTTCCGCACGCCGCGGATCGTAGCCGTGCGCCGACGTGGGCCCGCCCGCGTCCCGCGGGCCGCGCGCCCGCCCTCAGCGCGCCTCGTAGCCCCGTCGCTCGATCAGCGTCACGCGGCCGCCGATCTCGACCGAGCCGTCGTCCTGCGGCCGGACGAGGATCTCGGAGCCGACGCCCTGCCGGATCGTGAGCGCGCGGCCAAGGCGGTCGCCCATCACGACGGCGGCGGCACCGGTCGCTTCGTCCTCGAGGATCCCGACGTCCGTCGCGAAATAGCGCGAGCGGATGATCCCCTCCGTCTCGTCGATCCACGCCCAGACGTATCGGCCGGGCATCCCCATCGCCTGGCCCGGCTCCGCCTCGACCGCATCCGGGCCCGGCAGCTCCTCGATCAGGATCGCGTGGACCCATTCGGCCCGAGCCCGCACCCACGTCCGGTCGCCCTCGATCCGGAACGGCACGTCGCCGGCGGGCGGCCGGAGGGTCGTCGCGGGAGCCCCGGTCTCGTGGAACAGCCACGCGGTCCCGACGGTCGGGTGGCCTGCGAACGCGAGCTCGCGGCCCGGCGTGAAGATCCGGATCGCGCCTTCGGCCGCGTCGTCGACGAACACGGTCTCCGAGAAGCCGAGATCCGTCGCGACGGCCTGCCGCCGCGACACCTCGATGGCGCTCCCGTCGAGGAACACGCCGAGGTCGTTGCCGCCGCGGCCATCCGGCCCGCAGAACACGCGAAGGACATGGAGCTCCGTCATCGCTCTCCCTCCGTCCCTGATCGGGACGTCGTACCACGCTCAGGCGCTGCGGCCCGGGCGCGCTCGATCGCGACTGCCTGCAGGCCGAGGACCGACAGGGCATCGGTCATCTCGCCCGTCTCGATCATCGCCAGCGCGGCCTCGAACGGGATCCATTGAACCGCGAGGTCCTCGGTCGGGTCGGGGTGCGGCGCACCGTGGACGCGGGCGCGGGCCGCGAACAGGACGCCGGCCTCGTCGGTCACCGAGTTCGAGAGATGGACGCGGAGGAGCTCCCGCCAGGCGTCCGCCTCCACGCCGGTCTCCTCCAGGACCTCGCGCCGCGCTCCGTCCAGCGGCGACTCACCGTCCGGCACGCCACCTTCGGGGATCTCCCACGTGTACGCGTCGAGCGTGTAGCGGTGCTGACCGACGAGCAGGACGCGGTCGTCGTCGTCGAGCACGACGGCGCCGACCGCGAGGTTCGCGAAGTGAACGACGCCGTAGATGCCGGCGCTGCCATCGGGTCGGTCCACCTCGTCGTGCCAGAGCGTCAGCCAGGGATTGCCGTAGGCCTCACGCCGCGTGCGACGCCGCCACGGCCCGACGACGACCGGCTCGGGAAGGTGATCGGACATGCGGGCCATCGTCGCACGCGATGGGCGACGAGGTGGGAACGGCACGAGCGATGCCTATCCTCGCCGCGTGACTCCTCGCGCAGAGCATCCGGATCCCGAGCGCCTGCGACCGGCCAGCCAGCCGGTTCACCCCGTCGCGGCCCTGCGGGACGTCCGGATCCCGGTTTCCGACGGGCTGGAGCTGTCGGCGAACCTGTGGCTGCCGGAACCGACGGCCGACGGGTCGGGGCCGACGACCTTCCCGGCGATCCTCGAGATGATCCCGTACCGCAAGGACGACTGGCGCGCGGCGAGCGACGAGAGCCGCGGCGAGTGGCTGGCGGCGCGCGGCTACGCCTTCTGCCGGCTCGACGTCCGCGGGACCGGCTCGTCGCCCGGGATCGCGCTCGACGAGTACACCGCGCGCGAGACCCAGGACGGCTACGACGCGGTCGAGTGGCTGGCGAGCCAGTCGTGGTCGAACGGCAAGATCGGGATGTGGGGGATCTCGTACGGCGGGTTCACGTCGATCCAGGTCGCACTGCTCCACCCACCGCACCTCGCGGCGATCGTGCCGATGATGGCGACGGACGACCGCTACACCGATGACGTGCATTACCTCGGTGGCTGCGCGACGGTGTCCGAGCTCAGCCAGTACGCGGTGAGCATGGTCGGGATGAACGCGATGCCGGCGCGTGCCGAATACCGCGGCGCCGGCTGGGCGGACGAATGGCGGGATCGTCTCGAGCAGACGCCGGTCTGGCTCTTCGAATGGCTTCGCCAGCAGCACGATGGTCCGTACTGGCGGCAGGGCTCGCTGGCGCCGCACTGGGATCGCCTCACGACGCCGACGTTCCTGATCGGCGGCTGGATGGATGAGTACGTCGACGCGGCGCTCCGGATGCTCGAGCGCTGCACGAACGCGCCGCGCCGCGCGCTGATCGGCAACTGGGTCCACTCGACCCCGGACGAGGCGTTTCCGGCCCCGAACCTCGATTGGCTCCACGAGCTGGTCCGCTTCTTCGACCACTGGCTGAAGGGCGAGGAGAACGGGGTCATGAGCGAGCCTGCGCTCGTCGCGTTCCGGCACGACTGGTCGCCGCCAGTGCCGTTTCCGGCGAGCTTGCCCGGGGAATGGATCGCGGAGCCCGACTGGCCGCCGCCGGATCGCGTGGAGCAGGTGCTCCACCTCGCGAGCGGCGATCTGCCGCTCGTCGGCGCGCTGACCGACGGGCGGCCGCCGGCCTCCGTCGAGACGTTCCGCCACCGCGCGACGATCGGAACGCGGGCGGGTCTCGCGTGGGGTGCCGGCTCGGAGCCGAACGGCCTGGCCCGCGACCTCCGTCCGGACGATGCGCTGGTCCCCACCTTCACGTCCGGGCCGCTGGACGACGACGTCGACGTCGTTGGAACGGCGATGGTCGTGCTCGCCTGGGAATCGCCCGTGCCGGTCGCGACGGCGGTCGTCCGCCTCCAGGATGTAGCCCCGGACGGCACCCCGTTCCAGGTGTCGGCGGGAATCCTGAACCTCACCCATCGCGACTCGCACGAACACCCAACCAGGCTCGAACCGGACGCCGTTCACGAGGTCCGCGTCGCGTTGCGAGCGACGGCGCATCGATTCGCAGCGGGTCATCGGATCCGGCTGTCCGTCGCGTCGTCGATGTGGCCGGTCGTCTGGCCCTCGCCGTTTCCGGCCGCGTACCGGCTCCACCTGGGGCTGGATCGGCCGGCCGCCCGCCTCATCCTGCCCGTCGTGCCCGCGGACCGCCCGGCGACGCCGGTCCCGCCGTTCAAGACGACGCCCGGCGGGCTGCGCGAGATCGGCGGCTACCGCGGCGACCCGCCGGTGTGGGAGGTCGTCGAGGACGTCATGGCCGGTGCGGTCACGGTCCGCTCCAGCGAGTTCGGCGAGTCGATCCTGCCCGACGGCCGGACGACGCTCTACACCGGCGAGCGACTCGAGATGATCGCCCGCGACGACGATCCGGCACACGCCCGGATGCACAACGAGGTCGTCTACCGCCTTCGCGAGGACGGGTCGGAGATCCGAATCGAGGCGAGCGGGACGATCCGGACGACCGAGACGGACTTCCACATGAACGTCGGCCTCCGGGTCACGCTCGATGACGCGCCGTTCTTCGAGCGCAGCTGGCTGGAGTCGGTCCCGCGCCGGCTCGTCTAGTCCCGACCGCACGACGGCCTAGTATTCGGCCCATGGGTCGGATCAGCCGCAAGGCGGAATCGTTCACCGAATCGGTGATCCGCGAGATGAACCGCCTCGCAGTTGCCGCGGGCGCGGTCAGCCTCGCCCAGGGCTTTCCGGACTTCGCCTGTCCGCCGGAGCTCAAGGCCGCCGTCGCCGAGGCCGTGGCGGCGGACCACAACCAGTACGCGATCACCTTCGGCGCCAAGCCCTTGCGCGACGCGATCGCGGCCAAGACGGCGCGGTTCCACCCCGAGTGGGTCGTCGACCCGGAGACCGAGGTCACCGTGGTCAACGGCGCGACCGAGGGGATGATGGCGGCCATGCTCGGGCTCCTCGACCCGGGCGACGAGGTGATCGTCTTCGAGCCGTTCTACGAGAACTACGGTCCGGACGCGATCCTCACCGGGGCCGTGCCCCGGTACGTGACGCTCCACGAGCCGGATTGGCGGATCGACCCGGACGAGCTGCGAGCGGCGGTCACGCGGAAGACGCGGGCGATCGTCGTGAACAGTCCGCACAACCCGACGGGCAAGGTGTTCAGCCGCGACGAGCTGACGCTGATCGCCGAGCTCTGCCTCGAGCACGACCTGATCGCGTTCACGGACGACATCTACCAGCATCTCGTGTACGAGGGCGAGCACATCCCGCTCGCGACGTTGCCGGGCATGCGGGGCCGAACGGTTGCCATCGACTCGATGTCGAAGACGTATTCGGTGACGGGCTGGCGGGTGGGATGGGTGATCGCGCCGGCGGACCTCAGCGTGGGGGTCCGGCGGGTCCACGACTTCCTGACCGTGGGCGCGGCGGCGCCGCTCCAGCACGCGTCCGTCGTCGGGCTGACGATGGCCGACGCCTACTACGAGCGGCTCGTCGCGGAGTACCGCGAGCGTCGTGACACGCTCGTCCCCGCCCTGGCGGCGGCCGGGTTCCGGGTCCACGAGCCGGCCGGTGCCTACTACGTGATGACGGACATCCGGGACCTGACGGACGACGACGACGTGGCGTTCGCGACGCGACTCATCCGCGATCCGGGCGTCGCCGGCGTGCCTGGCTCGTCGTTCTTCTCGCGGCCGGAGCTGGGGCGGACGAAGGTCCGCTTCGCGTTTCCGAAGACGTTGCCGACGCTGCACGCTGCGGCGGACCGGCTGACGAGGATTCGGGCCGGGGTGACGTCGGCGTTCTGAAGCTGGAGGGGCGGTGTGTCGCCTTCGGCGGCCGCGCCGCCGCCTGGCCTCGCCCGGTCAGCCGATCAGCGCCCGCAGTGCCGCTCGGCCGACAAGCCCCGTGACGATCGCGACGGCGACGCTGGCGAGCGTCCCCAGGAGGTAGTACTCCGCGAACTCCCGGTCGTCGAGCTGCCGGAACCGGGCGAGCGTCTTTGCCGCGACGACGAACCCGATGGCGACCTCGCTGCCGGTGAGGACGAAGACGACGATCAGGATCCGCTCGAGGACGCCGATCGTCGCGCCGACGCGAGCGTGGAGCACGGCGGGCAGCGGCGCCGACGCCCCGGCCTGATCGCCCGCACCGGTCGCCACGGAGCCGTCCGCCCCGGCGTCGGCGCCTGGCTCGGACTCTGCGGCCACCGAACCGTGGAGCGGTCCGAGGCGGATCGACCAGCGCCGGACGCTGCCGGCCGCCGCGACGCGGGGCTCGGGAGCGACTGCGACTTCGGGCCCAACAGCGGGACCGGCACGCGTCCCCCACCGCGTCTCGTCCTCGGTCTGCTCGACCGGCCGGACGAGGATCGCGACGAACAGCGCCGCGGCACGGACGTTGACGATCACGAGAGCAGCGACGACGACGGCGGCCGCGACGACATCGTGGACCACGGCCCGATCCGCCGCGCCCAGGACGCGGTCGACTGCATCGGTCCAGCCGGGCTGCAACGCCGCGGGCGAGAGCAACCACGCCCACGCGACGGCGGCAACCGCGAGGTGAGCGAGCTGGTCCGCAAGGAAGAGCGCCGCCGGTTCCGGCGTCCATGCCCGGCCGAGCTGGTCCGGCCCGCGCCGGCCCTCGTGCTGACGATGGGCGGCGACGAGCGCGCGGACCGCCGCCCGCCGCGTCGCGACGATCTTCGAGCGGTCGATCGCGAGATGAAGGATCGCGGAGACCGCGACGAACGCCCAGCCGGGCCCGCCGAACGCGAGCCCGACCGGGATCAGGCACGCGGCGACGATCGCGACATGGGCCAGCAGACCCGCCGCCGCTCGGCCGCCGTGCCCGTTCTTGGCGTGGACGATCCGGTTCGTCTGGAGCAGGAAGTCCGCGACGAGATGGGCGAGGACGAGCCAGGCAAGGACGAGCACGGGACCGCTCATCGCGGCGTGACGCGCTCCGCCGTCAGGAGCCGCCGGATCACGCCGGCCAACTGTCCGATCGAGCGGAGGTGGGCGCGGTCGGCGGCCACCGACACCGTCGCGCGGCTGACACCGAGCCGAGCCGCCGCCTCCGAGCTCCGACGGCCCTCCACCAGCAGGGGCCACGCGATCTCGCGCTGGCGGTCCGTCAGGTCGCGAAGGAGCTCGCCCAGCAACGGCGCCAGCGTGTCCAGGGTGGCATTGGTGGCGTCGTCATCGCCAACCCGGGCGGCGACCAGCTCGCGGCGTGCAGACGCCGTCGCGAGCCGCTCCCGTGCCGCGAAGAACGCCGGTCCACTGCGCTGCGTTGCCGGACCGGTCCCTGGATCGACCTCGCCACGGACGATCACCCAGCGCATCGCGACGCGTTCCGGATGGAGCGCGGCGCGCAGGATGGCGGCGAACGGGTCGGTGGTCACCGCAAGGAGTCCCTGGAGCTCGTCGCCCTGGGTGAACTCGAATTCGGCAAGGCGGTCAGCAGCGGGATACGCAGTGGCGAGCTCGGCCGTGAGGAGGCGGAGCCAGGTCGTCGCGCCGGGCGAATCGCGCCGCGACCCGATGACGTCGCCGAAGACGACCAACCCCTCCATGGCGTCACGCTACGGGCCGCAGCCGTTAGCCGTCAAGGGCTAATCACGCCGAAGTTAGCCGGACGCGGCTATCAAACGGCCGCCGACGCGAGCGCCTCATCGACGACGGCAGACACCTGTTCGCGGGCCGCGGGGGTGTCGAACCGGAGCAGCGGATCCGGCTCGATCGCGCGCTCGTCGATGCGACCCTCCCTGCGGAGGTAGAGGACCGGATAGATCGCGCCGGTGCCGTCGGCCTCGAGGGTCACCGCGAGGGCGTCGACCGTGCCGTCGTCACCCAGACCGTCGACAAAGGCCGCGAGCGGCACGACGCCCTCGTCGCGCGGGCCCTCGTCGCCGAGCGAGATCACGCGCGACAGATACGCCCGCTGGTGCCACAGCTCGGGCGCCGTGGACAGCTCGGTCACGATC
The DNA here is from genome assembly GCA_042408445.1 of Chloroflexota bacterium. GTDB lineage: Bacteria > Chloroflexota > Limnocylindria > Limnocylindrales > CSP1-4 > CF-46. The sequence goes on along the minus strand of JBHORC010000001.1, from coordinate 28,607 downwards.
CGATCGACCAGGTCTCCCGGCTCGATCCGTGGGCGGTCGCCGTCCTGGCCGAAGACCGTTCGTGCGACGTGGCCGGCAAGCACCCGGGCGTTGTAGCGGGCGCCATGGACGGCACCGGAGTTCGCCGGCAGGCCGTGCTTCTTCAGACCGGCCGACCCCTGACCGATCGTCCCGGCAAAGAAGATCCGGGGAACCGCCGCGCTCTCCCAGTACGGCGTCTGCGCCGGGAGCCGCGCCTGCCCGAACGTCGAGACGCCGAGCGCGGGAAGGTCCAGGAGCGGGCTGACGAACCCGGTAGCGGAGATGACCTCGTCCGCCTCGATGGTGAGCTCCTCGCCGCCCGCGGACGGCCGGACCCGGACGACGAACCCCTCGCCATCGGCGGCCCGCTCGATGCCCGTCGTCGACGCGTCGAGCACGGACACGCCGCCGCCGAGCACGTGATCCTCGAACGGCTGGACGTAGCGGGCACGGACGCCGACGAGCGACTTCGTGTCGACCGAGAGCTTGGCGGGCGACGGCGACGACAGGACGATGCGCCGCGCCCACGGGAGCAGCCCGGACGCCAGCTCGAAGCCGGAGTTCTGCTTGCCCATGATGAAGATCCGCCGACCGGCGTACGTCTCGGCGGGCCGCGTGTCGGCGTAGTGCGCCGCCAGCTCGATGCCCGGCGTGGCCGGCGCGTACGGCTCCGCGACGCCGACCGCGAAGATCGCGACGCGGGCCCGGTACTCGCCGTCAACGGTCTCGAGGACGAAGCGGCCGCCGTCCGGGCCGTCCTCGTGTCGGGTCGCCGTCCACGCGCAGTCGTAGCGGACGCCGATGCCGCTCCGCTCCACGAACGAGCCGAGGTTGCGCTCCATCTCCGGCCGGGACGGGAAGTACGAGCTCCCGTCCATCAGGTCGGGCATGAGCGACCGGTTCTCGGGCTCGTCGGCGAGGAGGCTGTTCCAGTCGTACCGCTCGTAGGCCCGCGTCCCGCGGTCGACCGGGGCGTACGGCTTCGTCCACGAGAGGAGGCGCTGGAAGAAGGGCCAGCGGCGGAACATCCCGCCGGGAGCGGGGTCGGCCGAGATCACGGCATGGCCGATCCCCAGCCGGGACAGGGCGTACGCCGCCTGGATCGCGCCCGGTCCGCTGCCGACGACGACGACCGGATACTCCCCGGGCGGGTACGGCCGCCCGTCGCTGCTCGAGCCGTCGGCGGCGTCGGGCGGCCGGTTCAGCTCCGCCACCGGTTCGCGTTTCGAAGCCGGCGCGCCTGCGCCTGGAGCATCCGATACATGAGCGGCGGGTTGTCGAGAAGCACGCCGCGCACCTGCGGTCCGCCGAGGACCAGCGTCCGGAGCGGGCGCGACGCGACGATGTCCGCGCCCGGCGGCTCGCCCAGCAGGATCGACACCTCGCCGAAGAAGTCGCCGCGTGCGAGCGTGGCGCGCTGCTTGCCGTCGATCACGACGGCCGCCTCCCCGTCGAGGATCACGTGGAACGCCGAGCCGGACAGGCCCTGGCGAAGGACGCGCGCGCCCTCCGGGTGGACCGCCTCCTCGAACATGTGGGCGATCCGCTCGAGCTGGGGCGTGGTGAGGTCCGCGAAGAGCGCCATTCCGGCGATCTGGTCGACGATCTCGTCGGTGCTGGCCATCGGCCGCGGTCCCTCAAGCGTTCGTGGTGACCGCATTCTGCCACCCGACCTGTCGTTCCATCGGACCCGGCAGCCGGCGGTTGACGCGACGGTCCCGGCAGCCGCAGCATCACGATGAGATACGGAGGACATGTGGCGCTCACCGTGGACCGACGCACCGAGCTGCTGGCAGGCTGCCCGCTGTTCGCCGGTGTCTCGAACGGCGACCTCGGCGCGATCGGCGATCGTGCCCTCGAGGTCGACTTTCCGGCCGACCACGTGATCGCCCGGCAGGGCGAGATCGGGACCGGCTTCTTCGTGATCGTCGAGGGTGCCGTCCGCGTCGTCCGCGATGGCGACGAGCTCGCGACGCTCGGGCCGGGCGACTTCTTCGGTGAGATGTCGGTGATCGACGGTTTGCCGCGCGTCGCGCAGGTCGTGACGACCGAGCCGACTCGCTGCCTGGCCCTCGCGAGCTGGGAGTTCGAGCGGCTCGTCCTGGATCACCCGACGATCGGGCTCGCGATCCTGCGCGGCCTCTCCGCGCGACTGCGGGCGCGGACCGAGCCACCACGACACTGAACGCGAGTCCCGGGACGGATCAGCGCGGAGGGGCGGCGCCGCTGCCGACGGGCACGGTCGCGTTCGTCTTCACGGACATCGAGGGATCGACCGAGCTCGCCCAGCGCCTGCCGGACCGCTGGCCGGTGCTCCTCGCCCGCCACCGCGAGCTCGTCCGCGCCGCCGTCGCGTCGCACGAGGGCCGCGAGGTCGACACCGAGGGCGACGGCTTCTTCCTCGTGTTCGTCCGGCCAGCGGCCGCGATCGCGGCGGCGGTCGACATCCAGCGAGCGATCGCGGCCGAGCCGTGGGCGGCCGGCGAGGAGATCCGGCTCCGGATCGGAATCCACACCGGCGATGCGCGCCTCGACGCCGATGGCAAGTACGTGGGGGCGGATGTCCATCGCGCAGCCCGCGTCGGGGGCGCCGGCCACGGGGGGCAGATCCTGTTGTCCGAGACGACGTCGTCGCTGATTTCGGACGAGCTGCCGGCGGGCGTGGCGATGCGGGGCCTCGGCGAGCACCGGCTGAAGAATCTCCGGCCCGAGCGGATCTGCGAGCTCGTCATCGACGGGCTCCGGAGCGACTTCCCGCCGATCCGCTCGCTCGACCGGCGACCGAACAACCTGCCGACCCAGCTCACGAGCTTCGTCGGCCGCGACACCGAGCTCGCCGAGGCGGAGGCGCTCCTCGCTTCGACGCGGCTCCTGACCCTCACCGGACCCGGCGGCACCGGCAAGACGCGGCTCTCGCTGCAGGTCGCCGCGAACGTCTCGGAGCAGTTCCCGGACGGCGTGTGGTTCGTCGCCCTCGAGCCGGTCCGCGACCCGGCGCTGATCGCCGGCACGATCCTCACGACCCTGGGTCTCGTCGAGAGCGGCGGCCGCAGCGCTGCGGACCTCCTCGTCGACTGGCTCGGCGAGAAGCAGGTGCTGCTCGTCCTCGACAACTTCGAGCAGGTCGTCGACGGCGCGCCGGTCGTTGCCCAGCTCCTGCGGGGCGCGCCCCGGATCTCGGTCATCGTCACGAGCCGGGCGCCGCTCCGGGTGAGCGGCGAGCAGGAGTATCCGGTCCCCGGTCTGCCGACGCCCGCGGACATCCTCGCGATGAGCCAGCTCGAGAAGCTGAACCTCCCCGCCGAGGCGCGCCAGCTCGATGCCGCGACCGCGACGACGTATGAGGCCGTTCGGCTGTTCATCGCCCGCGCCGTCGCCGTCCGCCCGGATTTCCGGGTCACGAACGACAACGCCCCGGCGGTCGCGGGGATCGCCGCCCGCCTCCACGGCATGCCGCTCGCGATCGAGCTTGCCGCGGCGCGGGTCAAGCTGCTCTCGCCCGAGGCGATCCTGGAGCGGCTCGAACACCAGCTGGGCATGCTGTCCTCCGGCTCGCGCGATCTTCCCCAGCGCCAGCAGACGCTCCGCGGCGCGATCGCCTGGAGCCACGAGCTGCTCGACGACGGCCAGCGCCGTCTCCTCGCCCGGATGTCCGTGTTCGTCGGTGGCTGCGAGCTGGACTCTGCAGAGGCGATCTGTGGGCCATCGAGCGAGCTCGACGGGCTCGAGGTGCTCGACGGCCTCGAGGCGCTCGCCGACCAGAGTCTCGTCCGTGTGGAGGATGTCGACGGCGCGACGCGCTTCCGGATGCTCGACACGATCCGCGAGTTCGCCGGCGAGCAGCTGGGCGATGCCGACCGCCCGGAGATCGAGCGCCGCCACTCGGCCGCGTTCCTCGCGCTCGCGGAGATGGCATCGCCGCTCCTGTCCGGTGACGACCAGCGTCGCTGGCTCGGACGGCTCGAACGCGACCACGACAATATCCGGGCCGTCCTGGACGGCGCGGTCGCTGCCGCCGACGCGCCGACCGCGATCCGGCTCGGATTCGCGATGTGGCGGTACTGGCAGAAGCGCGGTCATCTCACCGAGGCTCGCCGGCGATTGCAGGCGATGGCCGAGGCGCCGTGGTCCCGGGACGATCCGGTCCTCCGGGCGCGCCTGATGGAGGCGCTCGGCGGCGTGGCGTGGTGGCAGGCCGACCTGGAGACGATGGGGCCGGCCTATCGCGAGGCGCTCGAGCTGTGGGAGTCGATCGGCGATCGCCGCGAGATCGCGAACGCGCTCTACAACGACTCGTTCAGGTACGCCGTCTCGAACGACCCCAGCCAGTCGGACGCGGATCGGGTCGGGTTCGATCAGATGGGCCGTGCACGAGACCTCGCCGCCGAGATCGGCGACGAACGAGGCCGGGCCAATGCCCTGTGGGGCATCGGCAACTGGCTCTATTTCCACGCCGAGGAGGATCTCGGCGCGTCGAGGTTCGAGGGCGCGCTCGACGTGTTCAAGACGGTTGGCGACCGGACGATGGAGGCATGGTCGCTCCACATGCTGAGTGCCGCGCTGATCCGAACGGGCCGGGTCGAGGACGCCGTCGCGCGGACCGCCGAGGCGCTCCGCATCTTTCATCAGTTCGGCGACGTGGCCGGGATGACGCTAGTGCTCGATGACTTCGCCTCGATCGCCGTCGCCCAGGACGACCTGCCACGCGCGGCCCGCCTGTGGGGAGCGGCTCGGGCACTCTCGTCCGCAGGCGGCGTCGGCCTGGCCGACTTCGTCGATTCGACGGTCGAGTTCTACAAGCGGCCGAACGCTCGCTACCTGCTCGGCGCCGAGGAGCTCGAGCGATATGCACGCGAAGGCCGGGCGATGACCCTCGACGAGAGCATCGCCTATGCCCTCGAGGTGCCGGTCGACGAGCTGGCGCCACACGACCACGTCGGCGTGGCTCGGTGACGCCCGAGATCCTCCCGCTCGTCCTGCTCGACGAGCCGGTCGAGACGACCACCGCGCCGGAGGAAGATCCCGGCGTCGTCGTCCTGACCTGCGCGAACTGCGGCGCCGCGATGGACGAGCGGAAGTGCAAGCTGATCTGCCGCTGCGGCTATTTCCTCTCCTGCTCGGACTACTACTGATCGCGTCGTCGCCGCTCGGACCCGGCCCGCGCCGGCCGTCGTAGACTCTGCCGATGACCGCCGAGGCGACCGAGCCCACCGCGACCGCAACCGCTGGGGCCGTGTCCGCGCCGCCGACCGAGGCACCCACCGTCGACCGGGCGAAGACCGCGATCCCGAAGAACCCCGGCCGGCGCGAGCTCGGGATGAAGGCGACGCTCCTGTTCCCGAACAAGGAGATCGTCGAGCAGTACTACGTCCCGCTCATCTACACCGCCTGCCGGACCTGCTATTCCGAGCTCTCGCCGGACGACATCTTCGACCGTGCCACGACCGGCCGAATCGAGCAGGCGAAGATGCAGAAGCTGATCGCCGGCGTCATCGAGTCCGGCCATGGGTCGACGATCGAACATGTCGTCTTCACCTTCGGGATCAGCGGGGTGTCGCGGACGCTCAGCCACCAGCTCGTGCGCCATCGCGCCGGGGTCGCCTTCGATCAACAGAGCCAGCGCTACGTCACCTTCAGGGGCGCCTCGACGATGCTCCCGGCGTCGATCGAGGACGCCGACCCGGACCTGCGGGCGCGGTACGAGGAGCAGGTCGAGGGGTCCATGGATCTCTACGGCGACCTGGTCGGGGCCGGGATCCCGGGCGAGGACGCGCGGTTCGTCTTCCCGAACGCGACCCGGACGAACCTCGTCATGACCACGAACCTTCGCGCCCTGATCCACATGTCCGGGCTGCGGCTGTGCACGATGGCCCAGTGGGAGATCCGCCGGCTCTTCCAGCTCATCCGCCACGAGATCTTCCAGGTCAGCCCGTTCCTCGGCTCGTTCCTCGCGCCGAAGTGCGTGCCGCTCGGCTACTGCGACGAGATGGGCAACCGCGACGAGCACTGCCCGATCCGGCCGCACAAGGACAACGTGCTCGCGGCCTGGGCGGAGAAGTCGAAGGCGGCCAAGGCCGCGGGGCGGGAGCTGCCGGTCCGCTGACCCGCGGCTCCGTGATCGATCAGGACCGGTCGCCTCGGCCGAGACCCTCGACGAACCGGCGGATCACGCGGGCCAGGCGCGGCCCCGCCTCCTCGCCCGCCGTCAGCACCTCCTCGTGGGAGAGTGGCTCGCCGCTGTAGCCCGCGCCGGCGTTCGTGACGAGGGAGACGCCGCAGACCTCGAGCCCGGCCCAGCGGGCGGCGACTGCCTCCAGCACGGTCGACATGCCGACCGCGTCGGCGCCGAGCGTCCGGAGCATCCGGACCTCTGCCGGGGTCTCGTATTGCGGTCCGAGCAGCCCGACGTAGATGCCCTCGGCGAGCGGCACGGCCTCGGCCTCGCCGGCGGCCCGGAGCGCTGCGCGAAGACGTGGGCTCCACGCATCGGTCTGGTCCGGGAACCGCGGCCCGATCCCGTCCGCGTTCGGTCCGAGCAACGGGGTCCGACCGGTCAGGTTCAGGTGGTCGGCGATGATCATCAGCGTCCCCGGGCCGAAGGTCGGGTCGATGCCGCCGGCGGCATTCGTCAGGACGACGACGTCCGCGCCGAGCCTCCGGAACAGCAGCACCGGCTGGACGACGAGCCCGGGGTCGTTGCCCTCGTAGAGATGGAACCGGCCCTGGAGCATGACGACGGGCACCCCTCCGAGGCGACCGAGCAGGAGCCGGCCGACGTGGCCGGGTGCCGTCGCCGCGGGCCAGCCGGGCAGCTCGTCGAACGGGATCGCGACGCTGTCGACGAGGTCGTCCGCGAGCCCGCCGAGCCCGGAGCCGAGCACGATCCCGACCCGGGGAACGAGATCCGATCGGGCCCGCACCGCGGCCTCGAGGGCGTCGAGTCGGGCGGGTTGATCGGCCGGCGTGATCGGTGCGCGCCGGTCCACGGCCGGTCGGACGGACGCCGGGTCCGGGGGTGTCACGGGCGTGCGGGCCTCCAGATCGCGTCCAGGGGAGAGACGGCCGAGGCCCGCTTCGAAAAGGGGCCCGACGGACGTACCGACACCGGGATGCCGGTCGCAGTCCGTCGGGCGGTCGATGTCCGGACGGGGACGAACGAGGCCGCCGGGTCCGGGCAACGAAGCGCCCGAAGCGACCGGCGCGGAACGAAGGCCCTTGATGTGATCTCGGTTTCTCCGGTTCCTGACGGCCCCTTCGGGCAAGACCTACGGTACGGCGCCGGCCGCCCGGAGAACAACGGACTTGTCCACGAACTGGGTTCGCGGGCCCGGTCGCCTGTCCACGAGTTCTGCACGGCTGTGGACGGAGGGTGGATATGTCGGTGGACGAGGCAGGCGGTGGCGGGACCGCGACGGCCGCGGCGGGCGAACGCACTCGCGCGCGAGCGCGCGCCGGCGGTCGCGCTCGATCGTCGCGCCTGCTAGCCGCCCATCGCGAACATCTCGATCCTCGGCAGGCGCGACGAGGTCGCCTCGGTCCGCTCCTCCGAGTAGCGGTCGTCGCGCAGCCGCCACACGCCCGCGACGGCGTCCCGCACCGCCGCCTGGGCCGATGCCGCGGCGACATCTGCTGGCAGCGCGTCGCCGGGGCCGGCTGCCGCCGCGTGGGACGGATCGCGGAGGATCGCCCGCAGGTCGTGTCCCTCGCCGGTGAACAGGCACGTGTAGAAGCGCCCCTCTGCCGAGATCCGGGCCCGTGTGCAGTCGCCGCAGAACGGCCGGGTCACCGATGCGATCAGCCCGATCTCGCCGGTGCCGTCGCGGAAGCGATAGCGTGTCGCCACCTCGCCGCGGTAGCGCGGCGGCACCTCCTCGAGCGGCAGCTCCGCATCGACGACCGCGACGAGCTCGTCGGCGGCGACCACGTCGTCCATCCGCCAGCCGTTCGTGTGGCCGACGTCCATGTACTCGATGAACCGGAGGATCAGACCCTCGTCGCGCGCCCAGCGGGCCATCGGCAGGACGCTCGCCTCGTTGATGCCGCGCCGGACCACCATGTTGATCTTGATCGGCCCAAGGCCCGCGTCGCGCGCGGCAGCAATCCCGTCCAGGACCTTCGCGACCGGGAAGTCGACGCCGTTCATCGCCGAGAACACCGCGTCGTCGAGCGAATCGAGCGAGACGGTCACCCGCTGAAGCCCGGCATCGGCGAGCGGCGCGGCGAGACGGCGGAGCGCGGAGCCGTTCGTCGTCAGCGTCAAGTCGAGTGCGCCGCCGTCCGGGCGGCGGATCTCCGCCAGCTTGCCGACGAGGACCGCGAGGTCCCGGCGAACCAGCGGCTCGCCGCCCGTCAGCCGGATCTTCTCGACGCCGAGCCCGACGAACGCGCGGGCGACGATCTCGATCTCCTCGAACGTCAGGACGTCCGCCCGCGGCAGGAACGCGTAGTCCGGCCCGAAGATCTCCTTCGGCATGCAGTAGGTGCAGCGGAAGTTGCAGCGGTCCGTGACCGAGATCCGCAGGTCGTGGAGCGGCCGCTCCAGGGCGTCGAGGACACCGCCGGAGCCGCTCGCCATCGCGGCACCGAGCGCCGGCACATCCGGGCGGATGCGAGCCGGAGCGCGGCCCGGTGCGGGCGTCGAGGTGTCGCGGTCCATTGCCGGCCATCGTACCCCGCCCTCCCCGAACGACCCCTGCGAGGTGCGGGCCGTCACCGCGCCCCGATCCGGAGTGGACGCCGGTACCACCGGCTCACACCGCTGGTACCTCTAGCGGACTCCATCACACCCACCACCGTCCACACAATGCGGCAACGCCCCGGAACACCCGTAGCCCGTCACCTGGAGAGGCAAACGACGCATGGCCACGACCGACGCCCGAACCGGATTCCGGCTCCCCTGGAGCTCGGATCGATCCAGCGACGCGGCGACTGACCCGTCCAACGCGACCGCTGTGACGGAGACCGCCGACGCCGACGCTCCAGCGGCTGATGCTCCAGAGAGCACGCCCACCGTGACCGATCAGAGCACGACGGCCGACCTGGCGCCCGAGGCGACCGCAGAGGTCGCCGCGGCCGAGACGCCGGCCGAGGCCTCCGCCGACGCCGCGACCGATTCCCCGGTCGAGACGGCTGCCGCCCCGGAGCCCGTCGTCCCGGACGAGCCGGCGGCGCCCGTGAAGACGTCCCCGCCGAAGAAGCCGAACAAGTTCCTCGCCGACCTCGCCAGGGCGATGCAGGCCGCCGCCGAAGAGGCCCGCGGCCGGGCGATGACCCAGCTCCAGGCCGACGCGAAGACGCACATCGAGACGATCCACGGCCGGTCCGCAACCGACGCCGCCGACCTCCGCCGGAATGCCGACGACGACGTCGCCGCGATCCGCGAGTGGTCGAAGGCCGAGATCGCCCGGATCCGCGAGGAGACCGAGCACCGGATCACGGACCGGAAGGGCCGGCTCGAGGTCGAGATCGAGGAGGCTGCGGCCGTCATCGAGCGCGAGATCGAGGCCGTCCAGTCGACGGTCGCCGCCTTCGAGAGCGAGATGGACGCGTTCTTCGAGCGCCTCCTCGGCGAAGAGGACCCGACCCGGTTCGCGGCGATGGCGGAGAGCATTCCGGAGCCGCCCACATTCGAGGACCTCTCGAGCGTGGTCGCCGAGCTCGCCGCTGCCCGCGAGGCCGCGGCAGCCGAAGCCGAGGCCGAGACGACGGCTGCGTCCGCCGACGCGGCCGCCGACGCTGACGCAACGCCCGAGACGACCGCTTCGGCCGTCGACGACACGAGCGCGAGCGACGCTGCGACCGCGACACTCGACGCCGACCTCGACGCCGACGCCGCCGCGAACGCCGAGGTTGGCGACGGCGTCACGCCAGGTGCCGCCACCGAGCCGCAGCCGGTCGACGTCGACGCCCGGTTCACCGCGATCGCCGACGCCGTCGATTCGAACGGCAAGGTCGACCGTGAAGCCGCCTTCGCCGCGATCCAGGCCGCAGCCGATGCCGCCGAGGAGGCCGAGGCGGACTCGGCCGACCACGGCTCGACCGACGAGCTGATCGGCTCGGCCGACGACGGAATCGTCGACCAGACCGACCCGCGTCTTGCCGCGCTCGGCATCACGCCGGACTTCGAGGCCGCCGAGGCCGAGGCCCTCGCCGACGCGGACTCCGCGGACGCCGAGGAGATCCCGGTCATCGAGGACGAGGCGCTGGCCGCCCGCATCGCCGGGCTCGTCCCGGCCGCGGACGAGAGCACCGCATCCGAGACCGCATCGACCCAGGTGGTCGTCGTCGGCCTCGTCAGCGTCGCGAGCATCGCCAGCTTCAAGCGCCATCTCGGTCGGCTCGCCGGCGTGCAGTCGGTCGGCGTGTCGTCCGGACCCGAAGGCGAGTTCATCTTCGCGGTCACCCACGAGCCGAACGCCGTGCTCCGCGACGCGATCCCGTCCCTGCCCACGTTCCAGGCCCGGGTCTCGAGCGTCTCCGACGGCGTGATCAACGTCACCGCGCATGATCCGGAGTCGGACGCCTAGGCGGCCCGTCGGCCGAACCTGACGTCCCCTCCGCTACCGAGGAACCCACCAGTGGCGCGTCCCGCAATCGTCGTCGCCCTGCCGCCCTCCGAGCGATCCGTCGTTGCCGAGGAGCTGCGCGGTGCCGGCTTCGAGGCGATCGGCATTGGCGCACCCGACGAGCTCTCCGCGCTCCTGGAGCAGCGTCGCGACATCGCGGTCGCGATCCTCGACGGCGAGACCGACCTCGACACGTCGCTCGAGTACTACGGTCTCCTCCACGAGGGATCCCTGAGCATCCCCGCGCTCATGGTCATGTCACCGAGCACGCTGGACCGGATGTTCAGCCCGGACTCGGAGGACGAGTTCTTCAGCCGGCCGTACACGGCCGACTCGATCCGCTGGCGCATCGAGGCGATGTGCATCCGGTCGATGACCGTCGACGACGGCTCGGGCCCGGTCATCCAGGGCGGGTCGATGGAGATCGGCGACTGGTCGCGCCGGGCGACCGTCGTCGCGATCTTCAACCCGAAGGGCGGCGTCGGCAAGACGACGATCGCCACGAACCTCGCGTCCGCGCTCCAGCTGCACCGGCATCAGAAGGTGCTCCTGATCGACGCGGACACCGTCACCGGCCACGTCACGACCTCGCTCGGGCTCGAGCAGGTCCGGACCGTCGCCGACAGCTGGCGCGACCAGATCGATGGCGGCCCGGTCGAGACGCTCACCGAGCTGGCGTCGCCCCACCCGTCGGGGATGTCGGTCGTGGCCCTGACGGCCTCGCCGATGAACACCGAGATCCTGGAGCCGGCCCGCATCGCCGATGCGGTCGCGACCGCGCGGCCCGGCTACGACTTCATCGTGGTCGATCTGCACCCGTCATACAGCCCGCTCAACATGGCGATCTTCGAGAAGGCGGACCGGATCCTCGTTCCGGTGACGCCGGACGTGCCGGCGCTGCGCGCGGCGGTGCAGCTTCGAGACGTCGCGATCGAGGCCGGCCTCCAGGACCGACTGTCGCTGATCGTCAACCGGGCGAACAGCGGCGTCTCCGTCGACGACATGGAGAAGACGGTCGGGATGTCGGCGATGGCGCTGATCCGGTCCGGCGGCCTGTTCTTCGTCCGCGCCGCGAACGAGGGCCGGACGGTGATCGAGATGTACCCGCGGGAGCGGATCACCGAGGACTTCGACGCCCTCGCCGATCGGCTCGTCCGGGTTCATGCGCCGGACGCCGCGACGACCCCCGCACCGACGCCACGGGCCGGGTTCCGGTTCTTCGGCCGATCGAAGGAAGCCGCCCGGGTCTGACGGCGGAGGCGCGGCCCCGCCGCGTCAGCTCAGGAGCGGTCCTGCCAGCTCACGCCGCCGAGCGGCTCGCCGGGCAGTCGCTGCGGCTTCTCGCCGGTCCGCTTGTCGATCTGCTGGATTCCCCGCAGGTAGAAGCGGTTCACGAGCACCGTGTCGACCTCCGGGTCGCCCACCCGGTTGTCGCCGTGATACGCGACCGCATCGACGACGGGGACGAACATCTCGGTCGCGCGATCCAGGAGCCGTTCCGGCTCCGATCCGGGATGGAGAAAGATCGTGCCGAGGATCCGGAACGGCGGGGCGTCCAGCGCGACGTCGTAGGACACCTTGTGGATCCGATGCGCGGCCCGCTCCTCGTCCGTGAACTCGGGCAACGAGCCCTCCCCCGCCAGGACCAGGATCAGGTCGTACGGGTCCACGCTGCGCAGGCCCGGTGCGTCGACGAAGCCCGCCGAGCCGTCGATCGGTGCCCATTGCACGGCATGGATCGAGACGGACTCGCGCTTGTTCAGCGCGTCGGACAGGCGGCCGTCGATGTCCATCCGCCCGATCAGCCGCCACTCCTCGGTGACGCCGTCGAAGGCGATCCCGGTTCGCGGGACGTGCGCCCGCTCGACCGGCGTCTCGACGGCGGCGGCCGGCTCCTCGTCCTTCTTGCGGCGCAGGAAGTTCATCGGCACGACATTCCCCTCGGCTTGGTCATCGCTCGACGGTTCGCATCAGCTCCCGGTTGTCGTCCTCGCGCCGGTGGCGGCGCCTCGACACCACCTCACTCCTCGGCGGCCCCCGTGTTCGCCCGAATCGTCTCGACCACGCTGCTGTCGGCGAGCGTTGTCGTGTCGCCGAGTGTGCGCCCCTGGGCGATGTCGCGGAGCAGCCGCCGCATGATCTTCCCGGATCGGGTCTTCGGCAGGTCCGGGACGAACATCAGCGACTTCGGCTTCGCGATCGGGCTGATCTTCGTCGCGACGTGGTTCCGGAGCTCCTGGCCGAGCTCCTTCGTCGGCTCGTTGCCGAGGCGGAGGATGACGAACGCGTTGATCGCCTCCCCGGTCACGGGATCCGGGCCGCCGACCACCGCGGCCTCCGCGACGGCGGGATGGGACACGAGCGCGCTCTCGATCTCCGTCGTCGACAGCCGATGGCCCGACACGTTCATCACGTCGTCCACCCGGCCGAGGAGCCAGAAGTAGCCCTCCTCGTCGCGCTTCGCGCCGTCGCCGGCGAAGTACATCCCCGGGAACCGGCTCCAGTACGTCTGCTTGTACCGCTCGGGATCGCCGTAGATCCCGCGGAGCATCGCCGGCCACGGCCGCTTCAGGACGAGGTAGCCGCCACCACCGAACGGCACGGAGTTCCCGGCGCCGTCGACGACGTCCGCTTCGATGCCCGGAAACGGGAAGGTCGCCGAGCCCGGCTTCGTCGTCGTGACGCCCGGCAGTGGGCTGATCAGGATCTGACCCGTCTCGGTCTGCCACCACGTGTCGACGATCGGCGCCTTGCCGCCGCCGATGTGCTCGTGGTACCAGAGCCACGCCTCGGGGTTGATCGGCTCGCCGACGCTGCCGAGGACCCGCAGTGACGACAGGTCGTGCTTCGCGGGATGGTCCGCGCCCTGCTTCATGAAGGCGCGGATCGCGGTCGGCGCGCAGTAGAGGACGCTGACCTTGTAGTCCTCGATGATCTGCCACCAGCGTTCCCAGGACGGCGAGTCCGGGGTGCCCTCGTACATCACGCCGGTCGTCGCGTTGGCGAGCGGCCCGTAAACGATGTAGCTGTGGCCGGTGACCCAGCCGACGTCGGCGGCGCACCAGTACACGTCGTCCGGCTTGATGTCGAAGATCATCCGGTGGCTGTAGGCCGTCCCGACGAGATAGCCGGCCGTCGTGTGGGTGATGCCCTTCGGCTTGGCGGTCGAGCCCGAGGTGTACAGCAGGTAGAGCATGTGCTCGCTGTCGAGCGCGACCGGCTCGCACGTGTCGGACTGGCGGTCGACGAGGTCGTGCCACCAGATGTCCCGCCCGCTCTCCATCGCGGTGCCGCCCTCGACGGCGTCGCCAAGGCGCCGGACGACGAGGACGTGCTCGATCGTCGGGGTCGACTGGACGGCTTCGTCGACTGCCGGCTTCAGCGGCGTCGCCTTCCCGCGGCGCCAGCCGCCGTCGGCGGTGATGACGAGCTTCGCCTCGGCGTCGTTGATCCGCCCCGCGAGCGCTTCGGCCGAGAAGCCACCGAAGACGACCGTGTGCGGCGCGCCGATCCGCGCGCAGGCGAGCATCGCGATCGGCAGCTCGGGGATCATCGGCATGTAGATCGCGACGCGGTCACCCGTGTCGACGCCGAGCTCGCGCAGCGCGTTCGCCGCCCTCGAGACCTCGCGCTGGAGGTCCGCGTAGGTGATCGTCCGGGTGTCGCCGGGCTCGCCGATCCAGTGGTAGGCGACCTTGTCGCCCAGTCCGTTCGCGACGTGGCGGTCGACGCAGTTCTCGGTGATGTTCAGCTTGCCGCCGACGAACCACTTGGCGAACGGCAGGTCCCACTCGAGCGTCTCGGTGAACGGCTCCCGCCAGGTCACGGTCTCGCGGGCGATGCGGGCCCAGAACTCGACCGGATCGCGTGCCGCCTCGTCGTACAGGCCAGCCTGGGCGTTGGCCTGCGCGCTGAACGCTGGGTCGGGCGGGAACGTCCGTCGCTCGGCGAGGAGGTTCTCGATCTCGGGTCGCTGGTCGACGCTCACGGGTGCCTCACGTGGTTTGACGAAGCGCACGGCAGAGTCGGATGGCGTTCCGCCATTCTACGCGGCCTCTGCGGGTGATCCGGCGCCGTGTGGCGCACGGACGGCCGCTCGGACTGGAGCTGCGCACGCGAGTGGCAGGGGCGCGGCCGGCCTGCCAGCGGCACGCCACGCCGCGACGCGCGAGCGGTCGGTGCTCGCTGCGTGCGGCGGCGCGACCCTCCGTGGCTCCGCCCGAGCACGCGGCGGTGGCGACAGGCCACGCGGCGAGCGGCGGCTGCTCGGAACGGAGTCCGGGAGAGACCTCGGGCGACGCAAGGAGCACGGGGCGCTCAACGGTCACGCGCACCGGGATGCGGAGCGGCGGCAGGCAACGTCCGCCGGCCCGGAACCGGCACGCCCTCCCCTACTCGTCCGCGAGGTCCTCCTGGGTCGGTGCCGCGCCGATCGCGACGCCCTGCGTCCCGTCCGGGTGGCCGAAGAACACCTGCGACGGCCGGGGCAGCTGGATGTCGTTGCGGGCGAACGCCTCCAGCAGGAGCTTCCGGAACTCGCCGGCGGCGGCCCACTGCTCCGACGCGCGGACCGTGCCGAGGATCTTGAGCGTGATCCCACGCTCCTCGATCCGTTCGACCCGCTCCACCCGCGGCGGCTCCAGGATCCGACGCTTCCAGACTGGATCGTCGGCCATCTGGCGGCCGAGCTCCTCGACCACCCGGATCGCCTTGTCGATGTCCGTTCCGAACGCGACCGTGACATCCTGGTTGATCCGCGCCCACGTCCGCGTTCGGTTGCTGGCGATCTTCACCTCGCCGTTCGGGACCGTGTGGACCACGCCGTCGAGATCACGGAGCGTCGTCCGCCGGAGGCTGAAGTCCTCCACGGCGCCGCTCACCCCGGCGATCGTGACGACGTCGCCCTTGCTGTACTGGTTCTCGATGAGGATGAGGGCGCCGTTCAGGTAGTCCCGGACGAGGCTCTGCGCGCCGAACCCGACCGCGATTCCCACGACGCCGAGGCCGGCGATCGCTGGGGCCACGTTCAGGTCGAGGGCACCCAGGATCATGACCCCGGCGATGATCACGACGAAGAACCGGATGACGTGACCGCCCAGCTCGTCGAGCGTGTCCATCCGCTTCTTGACTTCGACCGCCGACAGCTCCTGGGCGGTCCCCTCGGTCGCCTCGCGGTCGAGCAGCGCGACGAAGATCCGGTGGATCAGGACGCTCGAGACGCGGAACGCGATGACCGCGACCACGACGATGATCGCGATCCGGACCCCGCTGACGCGGATCGCGTCGAGGATCGTGCTCAGCGGCGGCTTGGTGACGTCCACGGATTCGATGGTAGCGGGCGGCCCGGGCGCCGAGGCCGCCGGTGGGTCAGGACGCCGCGGCGACCTCCGCCTCGAGACCGGCCGTTGCGGCGCTGGCGCCGACGGTCGCCGTCGGCAGCGGCGCCGGCTCGCTCGCCGCGAGCGATGAGTTCGTCAGCGCCTGGGCAAGGCTCGGCTGGGCGGCGGTCGCGCTGCCGGTGCCGCCGAGTCGGACCGAGATCGCGGCCGCGGTCTCGCGGGCCTGGGCCGCGAGCTCCGGGATGCGGCGCGGCGTCAGGCGGAAGGCCGGGCCCCAGATGTCGACGGCCGCGATCACGTTCCCGCGGGCATCGTGGACCGGGGCCGCGACGGCGTTCAGGCCCATCTCGAACTCGCCGAGCGCGGTCGCGTAGCCGCGTCGGCGGATGCGGGCCAGCTCCTCGAGGAGCGGCTCGAGCTCCGTGATCGTCCGCTCCGTGTAGGTCATCAGGCCGCGTCGGACGATCCGCAGGACCTCCCGCTCGGCGACGGCTGCCAGCAGGACCTTGCCGGACGCGACACAGTGGAGCGGCGTCGATCGGCCCGTCCAGTCACCGACGGCGATGAGGTTCGGCCCGTCGGCCTGGGCGACCGTCAGGAGCGAGTCGCCGTCGAGGATGCCGAGCCCGGTCGTCTCGTGGGTGAGCCGGGCGAGCCGCTCCAGCTCCGGCATCGAGATGCCGCGGAGATCCAGGGTCCGCTCCGCGCGCTCGGCGAGGCGGATCACGACGAGCCCGAGGCGGTACTTGCCCGTCTCGTCGTCCTGCTCGACCAGCCCGCGCTTCTGCAACGTGGCGAGGAGGCGCGAGGCGGTGGACTTGTGGAGGCCGAGCCGGCGGGCGAGCTCGGTGACACCGGCCTCGCCCTGCGAATCGCCAAGGGCGAGCAGGAGAGCCGCCGCTCGGTCCACCGAGCGGACGGCGTTGCCGTCGAGAACCATCGATCTGTTGCTCCCTGTGCTCTGGGGGTGACGGGGAACCGGGGGCGCGAGGTCTGCGGGCGGGGACGGGGCGTGGGTGTATGGAGTGGCGTGACTCAGCCGGCGGCGGAGCCCGGAGCGGCCGCGGAGCCGCCGTGGCCGAGGCCCTCGGTGCCGTGGACCGCGACGTCGCCCCGAGCGCGGCCCTCGAGGGCGGCGTGGAGGGACTCCTCGAAGATCGAGACGACCTGGTCGACCGTGTCGCCCTGGGCGTGCGCCTCGCACATGAACCACGGCTCGCGGCTGTCGGGCTCGGGCATCGCCCCGCGGGCCAGCATGCCGAGCGCGACGGCGTCGTACAGCTCGTGGTCGGACTTCGCCCAGTCGCGGTACTCGGTCGGCGCCTCTTCGGTGAACATGATCCCGAACATCGACGGATGGCCGGTGAAGATGTACGGAATGCCCGTCGGATTGAGAACCTCGCGGAGGCCGTCCTGGACGCGCCGGCCGGTCGCGTGGATCGTCTCGAGGGCGTTCGTCTCCTTGAGGATCGTCAGGGTCTTCACGGCCGCGGCGGCAGCCACCCGGTTGCCGGCGTACGTCCCGCCGTGGCTGACCTTGTCCGGCAGGACCTCCATGACCTCGCGGCGGCCACCGAACGCGGCCGCCGGATAGCCGTTGCCCATCGCCTTGGCGAACGTCGCGAGATCGGGGGTGATCCCGAAGTACTCGGCCGCGCCGCCCCTGGCGAACCGGAAGCCGGTCTTCACCTCGTCGAAGATCAGGAGGATCCCGAACTCCTGGGTGAGAGCCCGCATCGCGGCGTGGAAGCCGGGCTGTGGCAGGATCCCCTGGGCGTTCCCGAGCACCGGCTCGACGATCACCGCGGCGATGTCCTCGCCCTGCTCCTCGAAGAGCCGGCGGAGGAGGTCGAGGTTGTTGTAGCGGGCGGGGATGATCGTGTCAGCGACCGCGTCCGGGATGCCCCGGCCCCAGGCGAGCCGGACGGGCCGGTCGGCATCGCCGAGCTCGCTCATGTTGTCCGGGGTGACCGAGATCAGGGCGTAGTCGTGGACACCGTGGTACTGGCCCTCGAACTTCACGATCTTGTCCCGGCCCGTGTAGGCCCGGGCGACCCGCATCGCGTGCATCGTCGCCTCGGTCCCCGACACCGTCATCCGGGCCATGTCGACCCAGCCGGTGAGCTCCGAGATCAGCTCGATCGTCCGGACCTCGTCCTCGCTGGTCAGCGAGAAGCTGACGCCCTTGCGCATCTGCTCGTTGACGTAATCGTCGACGCGGTCGTCGCCGTGGCCGAGGATCACGGGGCCGTAGCCCATCCGCAGGTCGATGTACTCGTTCTGGTCCATGTCCCAGATCCGGCCACCCTTGCCCCGGTCGATGTAGACCGTCTGGTCGCCCCAGGCCCGGAAGTTCGAGTTCGTCCCACCGGGCAGGTGCTTCAGCGCGCGCTGGTACTGCGCGAGCTGGACGGATCGGCGAAGGCTGGGCGTGGCAGGCGTCCGGGATTCGGTGGCCATGAGCGGGCGTACTCCATCTGGGGGCAGGACCGTCATACGGGACGGGTGTTCCGGTCAGCGGAACGAGCGGTGGCCCATCTTGGCATAGTCGATTGAGCCACGTCAACGCGGATGTCGCACGGTCGCCGGATCAGGGGTTCGAAATTCGCACGAGAACAGGTTGATCTGGTCGGTTCTCGCAGGGATGCGTCCGGCGCCCGTGATGGACAGCAGGACCTCGTGTCGTGCGCCCGGAGCGTGAGCCGCGTCCGTCGCCGCACCGACGATCACCCTACGATCCCGCCCGATGCAGACCGTCGACCCGTCGAGCGCGATCTCCTACTGGCTGGCAGCGTCCCCGGCGCCAGCGCCGCGTCCACCGCTCCCCGCCGGGGCGACCGCGAACGTGGACGTCGCGATCGTCGGTGGCGGGTTCACGGGGCTCTGGACGGCGATCGCTCTCACGGAGACGGATCCGTCGCTCCGCGTCGTCGTCCTCGAACAGGAGGTCGTCGGGTTCGGGGCGAGCGGCCGGAACGGCGGGTTCTGCGAAGCCTCGCTCACCCACGGCCTCGCGAACGGCATCCGCCACTTCCCCGACGAGCTCGAGATCCTGGAGGCGGAGGGCATCGCCAACCTCCGCGGGCTGATCGCCTTCACCCGCGGCAACGGGATCGACTGCGATCTCGAGGAGACCGGCACGCTGTCGGTCGCCGACCGGCCGTACCAGGTCGACGAGTTCCGCGAGTGGGTCGACGAAGCTGCGGAGCACGGCGAGGAGCTCGAGTTCCTCGATCGCGACGCCGTTCGGGCAGAGGTCCATTCCCCGATCTGGGAGGCCGGTCTGTACCGACCGCCCGGGCGCGACGTGATCCTCGATCCGGCGAAGCTCGTCCGCGGCCTCGCCCGCGTCGCCGAGGAGCGCGGCGTGGGGATCCACGAGGGGACGCGGGTCCGGTCCGTCGATCGGCGTGCCGGCGGTATCCGGCTCGTGACGGAGACGAACGCGACCATCGACGCCGAGCACGTCGTCGTCGCCACGTCGGCCTACTCGGGGTGGCTGCGTCGGCTCGCGACCCACTTCGTGCCCGTGTACGACTACGCCCTCGTCTCCGAGCCGCTGACGCCGGAGCAGCACGAGGCGATCGGCTGGGAGCGGCGCCAGGGGATGTCCGACGCGAACAACCAGTTCCACTATTTCCGGCTGACCGCGGACAACCGGATCCTGTGGGGCGGCTACGACGCGATCTACCACCGGAGCAACGGCGTCGGGCCGGACTTCGATCGCCGGCCGGCGACGTTCGACAAGCTCGAAGGGCATTTCCGGCGGGCCTTCCCCCAGCTCGGCGACCTCGCCTTTCCCTACCGCTGGGGCGGGGCGATCGACACGACGTCGCGCTTCACGGTGACGTTCGGCCAGGCGCTGGGTGGGCGGCTGACCTACGCCCTCGGCTACACGGGCCTCGGCGTCGGCGCCAGCCGCTGGGCGGCCGGCGTCGTCCGCGACTTCATCCTGCGGCCGGATTCGGACCTGCTTCGCCTCCGGTTCGTGCAGAGCCGGCCGATGCCGTTCCCGCCGGAGCCGCTGCGGTCGCTGGCGGTCAACGTCGTCCGGCACGAGCTGGACCGGGCCGACCGGAATGAGGGCCGCCGCGGGGTTCTGCTCAGGACGCTCGACGCGCTCGGGATCGGCTTCGACAGCTAGCGCGACCGCCCGGCGGCATGGCGCGGACTGCTCAGGCCGGCGCGGCCACCCAGTTGGGGAGCTCGCGGGCGAGCGTCGCCAGCGGCAGCGAGCCGTGGCCGAGGACCTGATCGTGGAACTCGCGAAGGTCGAAGCGCGAGCCGTCCCGGGCCGCGATCTCGGCCCGCAGCCGCTCGATCTCCCGGCAGCCGATCATGTAGGTCAGCGCCTGGCCAGGCCAGCAGATGTAGCGGTCCGTCTCGATGGTCGCATCCGTCTCGGACAGGCCCGTCTCGAGCAGGAAGTCGATCGACTGCTGGCGCGACCAGCGGAGCGCGTGGAGGCCGGTGTCGACGACGAGCCGGGCCGCCCGCCAGGCGACCGCGTCGAGCATCCCGAACCGCTCGCCGTCATTACGGAAGAGGCCCATCTCGTCCGCGAGCTTCTCGCTGTACAGGCCCCAGCCCTCGACGTACGCCCCGCCGACGATCCGCGCGCCGAGGCGGCGGAACACGGACAGGTTCGGGTTCTCCTGCTCCAGCGCGATCTGGAAGTGGTGGCCCGGGACGGCCTCGTGGTAGGTCGTCGTCGCGAGCTTCGTGTACTTCCGGCTCTGCAGGTCGTAGCCGTTCGCGTAGTAGATCCCGGGCCGCGTGCCGTCCGGCGAGGGCGGGAAGTAGTAGGCGAACGGCGCGTCGCGCTCCTTGAACTCCTCGACCGCCATGACATCCAGGCCGGACTTCGGCAGCGTGCCGAAGAACTCCGGCGCGGCGGCCATTGCCCGCTCGATGTCCTCGCGGGCGCGTGCGAGGAGCTCATCCTTGGAGGTCGGCGTGTTCTCCGGATCGTCGGCGAGCCGCTGGCGATACTCGTTCGGGTTGGCGGCGCCGGCTGCCGACGCGATCGCGCGGCGACCCTCGTTCACCTTGGCGAGCTCGTCGAGGCCGATCTGATGGACGTCGGCCGGCTCGAGCTCGAGCGTCGTCCACGACCGCATCTGCGTCCGGTAGAGGGACTCGCCGTTCCGGGCCGACCAGAGACCGGGATCCTCGCGCGCGGCCTTCAGGTAGTCGCCGCTCAGGACCTCGTAGAACGCGCGATCCGCGGGGTAGACCACCTGCTCGGTCACCTTCCGGATCCGCTCGCGGTCCGCCTCGTTCGTGACCTTCGCCATCGCCGGGACGATCGCCTGGTCGATCGGGATCGCGAGGAGTCGCTCCAGCTGGGCGACCGTCCGGTCGGCCACGATCCGCGGCGCGGCGAGGCCCGTCTCGAGGCCCTCCCGGAGGATGTCGGCGTTCGCCGCCATGTAGTCGCGGTACGCCTCCAGGCGGCCGATGAACTTGTCCAGACGCTCCGGGGTGTCGAGCGGCTGGAACTGGCACACCTGCGGCAGGAGCGTCTGGGGCCCGCCGATCTGGTCGACGACCCGGAGCCGGTGGACGCCCTGGTCGTCCTCCTCGATTCCCTGGTCGGCGATGACGATGAGCATGTCCCGGGTGATCCGCTCCTCGACGGACAGACCGTCCGGCGGGATCGCCTCGGCCGCCGCCTTCGTCTCGACCATGAGTCGCCGCGCCTTCGCCCGCCCCGCCGGGCTCGGGTCCTCGAGCCGGTCGGCGTAGCGCTCGTCGCCGTAGACGGTTGCGGTCGTTGGGTTCAGCTCGAGGATCGCCTCCCAGAACCGGTCGGCGAGCTGGTCGACCGGGGACACGGGCTGTTCGGGCTGGGTCACGTCGAGGTCTCCGATGTGCGGCGCGGTCGCGCCGTTCTCGCCCGGATCGGGCGGCGGGATGTTGGGAGCAGAGTAGCGCGACCTCGAGCGGTCAGGCGCCGAACAACCCGAGCTGCTCGCCGCTCCGCTCGACGAGCGGGTCGAGGCCGAGGTACGGCTCGAGCGCGTCCAGGCGCAGATCCTCCTGTGAGGCGAACGAGCGGAGGTGGTTCCACTTCAGGACGTGCCAGTTGTCCCGCTCGAACGCGTCGCGCAGCAGCGGCGACCGGTCGATCTTGTGGCGGACCAGCTCGGTCCGTTCCGGTGCGACCACGAGGAAGCGGACCGTGCCGTCGTCCTGGGGGATTCGCGCGTGGCGGCGGAGGATCGGCTCGCCGAGCATCGCCGTCCATTCGACCTCGAACAGGAAGGCCATCTTCCCCCGGATGTACCAGGCGCAATCGACGTCGGCGACCTCGTCCACGGCCCGGTTGATGTTCGTGAGCGGCGCCTGCGCCTCGCGCTCGTCGAGCAGGTCGCCCAGCCGGCCGCGACCCAGCCGGCGCGCCTGCTCCCGACGACCGATCCAGACGCGCAGCCCGAGCCGATGGCCGGCGTCGGCGAGCAGCGCGATCAACTCGGCGTGCTCCTGGGCGCGGCGCAGCAGGTCGTCGCCAGTCACCACCCGGTCGGCCGTGCTGGCCCGGCTGCGGTAGCTCTGGAGGCAGGCACGAACGAGTGCCTCGTCGGGCAGGTCCGGCCCCTGGAAGATCGCCGCGATCCGCTGGAGGAAGGACGCCTCGGGCATCGGGCCCGACGTCGACAGGAGGCTGTAGACGGCCCATTCGACGCGATCCGACAGGGGGATCGCGGCGGCGTCACGATCGCGTCGGTCGGCGAGCCACCAGCGGCCGGTCGCCACCTCCTCGAGCCGTCCACGGCCGGCCGACGCGAGCCCATCGCCGATCAGCGCGAGCAGCGCATCGACGGGATCCGGCGGCGCCTCGGCCGCGCGGACGAGCCGGCGGGTCCGGAGCGAAACCTCCATGCCGACGACGGGCCCGGGGCCGCGAGGGGTGAGGGGCGGGCGCTGGAGCGGAGATTCCGGGCCCGCATCGTCGGGCGACAGGGCTTCGTCGAGATCGCCCGTGTCGAGCGGGTCATCGACCGGCGGCTCGGGACTCGTGCCGGCCGCAGCCGGCCGGTCGTCGTCGCGGAGCACGCCGAGACCGTGGTCGGCAACGAGCCGCCGGAGCTGGCCCGCACGATCGAGCCCCACGAGGACGTCGCCGAGGAGGCGCTCGCTGCTCGCCGGCTCGCCGCGCGCCTTCAGCGACTCGACCGCAACGTCGACGACGGTCCGGCTGACGTCCGCGGTCGAGAACGGCCGACGGTCGACCCGCTCCGCGGCCCCGAACAGCCCGATCCCCGGGACGATGTCCGGGTCGCCGGCGCCGCCGGAGAGCGGCTCGAGCGGGACGTTCGCTCGGGTTCGCGGCGCCGGCGGCGGAGCGGATCCGGGCGGCAGGAGCTCGACGGTGCCCGTCGCCTCGTCGTCCCCGTCGCCGAGGCGCGCGGAGAGGAGCCGGAAACCGGCCTCGACGCCGCCGAGCGCGGCCGACAGGAGCGCCTCGCGACCGCCGTCGACGATATACGCGACGCGGCCGTCGCGGGCGATCGACGGCTCGACCGAGGCGAGCGATCGGGCAAGGGCCGCCGATTGCCAGCCCCATGGGGCGCGGATCGGCGGACCGGACAGGGCCGCGAGCGGCAGCGCCGTGGCGGCCTCACCACCGAGCGTCCACGCGGTCGCCCAGTAGGTCATCGAGAGCCGCTCCTGGTTCGGGCGAACGGGTGGCTGGCCGATCACGAGCCGGACGCGCCGCCTCAGCCCGCGGCTGCCGTCGCGACCGGTGCCGCTCGTTGCCTCCTCGCCGATCGCCCGCGTCGTGCTCGGCCCGGTGACGGCGACAACGGCGCTGGCGGCTCCCTCGTCGAGCGCCTGGAGGTCGTTGCCGAGCCGTGCCTGCACGGCGCCGCCGGGCCCACCCTCGAGACGCTGGATGAAGCCGCGGACGATCCGGATCCCGTCCTCGAACGCGAGCCACGGGTTCCGTTCGCGCCAGGGGCCGGAGCCCGGCGGTCGGACGCGGCCGGCCTGGATCCGCAGTGACCCGACGCGGTGCGGGTGGCCGTTCAGGCGACTTGCGGGCTGGAGGGCGTGGAGGAAGGCGAGACGGAGGGCAGCCTCCACCGGCGCGGCACGGAGGTCACTCTCGATCCGGTCGAGGATCGCGTCGAGGCCGACGAGCTGGCGCGGGGTGTGGAGGTCCAGCAGGCCGTCGACGAGCCCCACGCCGCCCTCGACCACCGGAAAGCGGTCGCGGAGCCGCGATCGGACGGCGCGCAGCTCGCCGGGGACCGCCGTGGCACGGGCGCGATCGATCTCGTCCAGCGGTGCCGTCCGCTGGTCGCTGCCGCGGGGTCCGCGGCAGACCGGGCAGGCATAGACCTTGCGAGCCTCGACGTCGCGGGTGTCGCGGGTGTCGCGGGTGTCGCGGGCGGCCGAGGCGTCCTTGTCGCCGGGCGCGTCGCTGTCCTCGGGCCCGCCGCGGCCGCCCCGGGCTCGATCGGATCTCGCCTCGCGATCGCCCTCGTCGTTCGGTGCCGCTTCGTCGTTCCGGGCGGCCGGCTCGTCCTGCGACGGCCACACGATCTCGTCGAGCACGAGCGATCGACCGCACGTGGCACACCGGGTCGCGAACAGGTCGCCGACCGCGACCTTCAGGCTCGTCTGGCCATGGGGCGACGCGCCCATCGCCTGGAACGCGGCGTCGAGATGGCGGAGGTCCGGCGGCCGGAGGACGAGCTCCGCGAGGAGCCGGGTGAGGGGCGACGACTCGAGCGTCACGGCCCGCCGCTGGCGATCCACGGCAGCCCGCGCGACCCAGCCACCTCGGCCGGCCAGATCCAGGACGGTGTCGCCAGGCTTGGCGAGGGACTCGATCCGGGCCGCGATCAGGGCGGGCGGCGGAGGCGGCGCGAGCCGCTCGAAGAAGGGCAGCGTGAAGCCCGGCTCCGCGCGAACCAGTGATGTCCGTCCCGCCATCGCCGAACAGCCTACAAGCCGACGCTCACCGAAGTCGACCCGTTGCCAGGTCGGCGTGTCGTTGCGCGGCCGTCGGGGGCGTCACGCCGCTCGGCGGCTCATCCGGCAGCCAGGACGCCCTTTGGCGAGGACATCGGGCGACCTGCCCGGTACGAAGGGTGGAATTTGCCCCGAGCGGCTAACAACGGTTGAATTCAGGGCTGACGCGGCCATCGCGGTCGCCAAAGGCGACGGTGGCTGTCAAATGAGCGGAAGGCTGCCCTCGAGGGCCAGCCAGCGAGGCCACCCGCCGGGCGGGCGGGAGGCGGCACGATCGGAGCGCGGGCCCGACCCGCAACGCGGATCAGGCCGCCGAGCGCTGCGGGCCCTAGCTCTCGTCCGCCTCGTCGAGCTCTTCCTCGAACGCCTCGTCCGTCGTCGACTCGGGCGGCAGGACGCGATCGAGGTCCTCGATCTCGTCGTCCTCGTCGTCGTCCTCGAGATCGTCCTCGAGGTCCATCTCCTCGCGGATCAGGGTGCCCTTCGTGTACGGCCGCAGGTCCGTGGACTTCGCCGCCATCGGGAACGAGACCTTCCCGTAGTTCCGGGGGTCCTGGTAGATCTCGCGGATGATGATCCGGACGTCCTTGTCGCCGAGCGACGTGACGCCGGCCGCGTACTTGTTGCCGTCCGCCATCAGCTTCAGGAGACGCGCCGCGACGCGCGGCTCGACGATGCCGATCCGCATCCCGTTGCTGAACGCGATGAGCCGGCCACTCTCGGGGGTCAGCTCGACGGCGTCGCCGGGGTTCACCTGGGCGAGCTTGCGCGGGTGCGGGAGGTCCGTGAGGAACGCGAAGCCGGTCTTGCCGGTCTCCTCGACGAAGATCGAGACGGGCGCCTTGCTCCCGTCGCTCGCGGGGACCGTCTTGTCGCCGGCCTCGACGAGGAGCATCCGCAGCCGATCGATGTTGCGCTCCGCGATCCGGTTCGTCGGATCGAGGGCCAGCGCGGTCTGGTAGTGCTCGCGCGCGGCGGCGAGCTCGCCGAGCTCCCAGAGCGACTTCGCGAGGCGGTTCTCCGACTCCGCGTCCGGTCCGAGCTCGAGCAGCCGCTTGTTCGTCTCGGCGGCCTCGGCCCACTGGGCGGCCGTCGCCTGGGCGATCGCCTGGTCGACGAGCTGCCGCTTCAGGCGGACCTGGTTGACGGCGCTCGATGGCTGCGTCTCGAGTTCGGGAAAGGTCACGGGGGAGGTCTCCGATGTGCTGGCGGCGCACCGCCGGGACGGCTTCAGCCGGGGGTCGGGGATCCCGGAGGCGGCTTGGCTTTGTAGCATCGCATGATCGGGCCGTCAAACGTGGCGGCCAACGAGGACGGTCGGGTTCCGCACGGCCATCGCGCCCCGCGGCCAGCGGGGCCAGCCTGCCGAGAGCCGCCCGGTCGCGCGGGCGCGGCGGACGGGCGATCATGGGCCCCGGATGACAAGACGGAGAAGGCGGCGAGGGATCCGGGTCGCCTGGCCGGCAGCAGCCCTGGTCGCGGTCGCGACCGTCGTCGCGGTCGCCTGCGGCCCGACGCCGACGACGCCTCGCGCCACCGACGGTCCGGGCGAGAGCGCCGCTCCGGCCCCGGCGGCCACAGGGCCGTTGGTGTTCTACGAGCTGCTCGATGCGGAGGCGTCCGTCCTGATGGCGCGCCGCCTGGATGGCGCCAGCCCGGCGCGAGTCGTCGGCCGCCGGCCCGAGGCCGAGGATGGCCGCACCTGGGGCGTCGACCCGAGTGGTTCGATTGCGATCGCCGCCCTGCCGACCGACGCCGGGCAGCATCTCGTCGCGATCCGGACAGACGACGGCACGGACCTCTGGCAGCTCGATCTCCCGCCGGCGCCGATCGACGAAGCGGTCTGGTCGGCCGACGGACGGCGGATCGCGTGGATCGGCCATCCGGGCGACAGCGGGGCGACCGAGACGTTCGTCATCGACACCCGCAACGGGCATCTCGTCCGGACCGCGGTCCCGGACGGCGCGTCGATCCAGGCGTTCGACGCCGACGACGTCCTGGTGCTCCGGGAGCATCTCGACGGGATCCAGCCGCCCGGCGCCCAGTGGCGCTTCTCCCGGATCGACCCGGCATCGAACACGGTCGTTCCGCTCGCGGCCGCACCCAACGTCGGCCCGTCCGGCATCGGGTTCGACGACACGGATCCCGCGCTCGGGATCGGCGTGACGACGGACGTCGGCCCGAACGACCACGGCACTGCGATCCTCGCCTGGCCGCTCGCCGGCGGCGCGTCGCGGACGCTGGCCGTCCTGCCATCCCTCGACCACCTCGCGATCGATCCCGCCGGCCGCGGCCTCGCCTACAGCGCCGACCAGACCGTGCGGTACGTGGCCTGGGACGGCGGTTCGAGCGAGCTGTGGAGCGGCGATGACGGGGTCGCCGACATCGCGTGGTCCGACGACGGGTCGTTTCTCGGGGTGACCGGGGACACGCCGGGCGCGAACCTCTGGATCGTCGAGCGGGCGACCGGCCGACGCGTCGCCCTGCCGATCGGCGAGCGGGTCGCCCAGTCACTGATCGTCCGGATCGTGGGAGGCGTGCCGCTGCCCGCGAGCGCGCTGCCCGCGGTCGAACCGACACCCACACCGACGCCGGCACCGGCCGGACCGGACATCGCCGGCGCGCCGGCCCTCGCATCCGCCTGGTTCGACACGTCGAGCACGATCGCGAGGCTTCACGTCGAGCAGCTCACGCCGACGCAGGACGGCGGGCTGCGAGTCGCCGCGGTGATGCCGTCGATCGACGTCGGCCCGGTCCCGGAGCCGGACCAGATCGACCGATCCGTTCAGCTGCTGCCGCGTCCCGGGACGAACCAGATCCTTCTCTGGGTCCAGGTCGACGAACGCTCCACGGGCTGGCTGTGGGACGGCACGTCGGCGGAGGCGACTCGCCTTCCCCTGCCGAAGGACTGGCCATCCCTGGTGTCCGATGTCGCCTGGCGACCGGATGGCGGCGCGATCGCCGGCGACACGGATCGCGAACGGGCCGACGGGACGAGCGATCGACAGATCCTCGTGGCCCCGCTCGGTGCCGCGAGAACGACCGCGCTTCCCGCCCGTCGCGGCTACGACCGCGTGGCCGGCTGGTGGTCGCCGACCGAGCTGCGCCTCGCCCATGCCGCCTGCGAGACCGCCTGCGATGGCCGGTTCGCGTGGTTCGCCCGGCTCCGGATCCGCGACGCGACGCTCGTTCCGTTGGGAGTCCGCGATCGCGCCGGCGGCATCGTCGACCAGGTGCTGCCGGACGGCCGCGGCGGCCTGACGCTGACCGCGATCAACGACGACCCGCGGAGCGACGTCTCGATCGACTGGCCGATCCCCGGCGCCTCTCCGGACGGGCCGGACGTCCTCGGGTTTGCGAGCGATCACCGCTCGTTGATCGTGGGGAACCGTACGGCGACCGGCACCGACGTCTACCGGATCGCCGACCCGGCGGCACGAGCGGTGAACGGCCGCCTCGCCGATCCGAGGCCCGCACTGATCGGCCACGTCGAGGGCCGGTTCCTCGAGCTTCGAGCCTCGCCGGACGGCGGCTGGACGGTCAGCGTGGATCGCGTGGGGACGTGGACCCTGACCCAGCTGGCGACGGGCCGGCGGTGGCCGATCAACGCCGACCGAACGCTCGAGTGGTGGCCCTGAGGGACGGCAGGGGCGGCCCGGCGGAACGGCGGGCGGCCGCGCCGCGGGGCCGCCGGGCG
>JBHORC010000033.1:0-60959 GCA_042408445.1 Chloroflexota bacterium | reverse complement strand
CCGTCGCCGGCGCGCCCGGCGGCCTGGCCGCGTCCCGCCCGTCGCCGGCGCGCCGCCTTCGGTCAGACCTTGCCGCGCGACTCCAGAAGGACCGTCGTCACCTCGGCCGGCAGCTGCGAGATCGTGACCGAGAGCTTCGGCTGGATCGTCGGCTCGCCGCCCATCTCGTGGAGGAACTTCGCGAGCGCCTCGCGAGTCTCCGTCGACTCGTCGTCGATCGGCATGGCGACCACGATCTTCGGGTCCAGCTGTGCCACCAGCTCGGCCACCTTCTGGGGCGACAGCGCGCCACCGATCGGGACGCAGGCGATGTCGATCGGACCGATATCGGCGAGCTTCTCCTCGGTCAGCAGGTGACCGATCTCGCCGAGGTGGATCGTGTGCATCTGGTCGAGCTCGACCACGAAGGCGGTCTGCTTGCCTCGCTCCGCGCCCTTCGCATCGTCCCGGTAGGTCCGGACGCCGGTCACGAGCACGTCCTTGACCTCGTACTCGCCGGGGCCGTCGAGCACGAACGCCTCCTCGAGCGACGACGGCAGGATGCTTCCCCCGTCCCGCGAGGTCCGGCCCTTTGCCTTCGGGAGCGGTCGATCGTCCGGATGCGAGAACGTCACGAGCTCACCGGTGATCCCGCGACCGGTGGGGCCGACAACGGCCTGATAGGGATCGGCCACGACGACGGCATCGCGACCCCGAAGGCGGATGCAGGTCCGCCCGTACCACGTCAATTCCATGCCCCGATTCTTGCACAGCCCGCTGCACGCCGACCCACCTCGGCGCAGGGCGGCAAGCCTCGGCGGCCCAGCGCCAGAGATTGCCCGCGCCCGCTTCCCAAACTGCCCCTCGGCCCGGGCGTGGCTCATTCGACAATTACGATCGCCTTAGGCGGCCGCGACGCCCGAATGGGTCCATGACCCGGAGATCGTTAGCCGCCAGCGGCAAATTCTCGCCCTCGTTCCGGCGAATCCGCCGGCCTCCGTCGCCAAAGAACGCCGTGGCTGCCGAATGAGCAATCGGAGGCGCCAACACGCGGCGATGGCGTGCCCACGCGCGACACGCGATCGACAGCCGTCCACCACGGCACTGCGTTCGTCGCGGATGGGTGCGTCAGCGCAAGGCGGAGCCGAGCACGGGAGCGAGCGCACCTGTGGGTGCGCGAGCGAGGAGCACAGGCTCCAACGCGGCGATGGCGCGCCCAGGCGCGACAGCCACCGACAGAGGCAAGAAACGCACAAAGAAAGACCGGGGACGCCTGCCCAATCGGCGCCCCCGGTCGGAGGGAGGGAGGATGGAACCCTGAGGGTTCGGTCCGTCACGAAACCTAAGACCGACGGGTTCAACGACAACGCCGAGGTCGGTTAAGAAAGCGACACGGACCCCGGACGACCGGGCCATCCCGGTCCTGCCTCGGGCCCGTGCAACAATCGGCCGCGATGACCGTTGCGCGCGCCACAAACGCCAGCCCAAACCGACGACGCCGCGGCCTGACCGCGTCACTGTTCGCGATCGCCCTCGTCGCCTCGAGCTGCGGCTCGGCCAACCCGTCGCCGACCTCGCCCCCGTCGGCGGCGACCGCGTCTCCGTCGGCGGGAGTCGCATCCCCGTCCGGCGGCTCGTCGCCGGCGTCGTCGGCCGACCTCGGCTCCGTCTACCAGACGATCAACCAGCAGGTCCGGGCGATCCGCGGGCTCGACGAGAAGCAACCGGTCGTCCCCACGATCCTGAGCCGGGACGACCTGGCGAAGCTGCTCGCGAAGGAGGTCGCCGAGGACACCCCGCCCGCGGCGGTCGCCGCGTCCGAGCGGCTCTATCACGCGCTCGGCGTCCTGGCGAAGGACGTGAAGCTGAGCGACGTCTACAGCGATCTGCTGGAGAGCCAGGTCGCCGGCCTGTACGTCCCGAAGGACAAGAAGCTCTACGTCCTCTCGAAGGCGGGCGGGCTCGGGCCGATCGAGAAGGTCTACTACTCCCACGAGTACACGCATGCGCTGCAGGACCAGAACTTCGACCTGCAGAGCTTCCAGCCGGACTCGCTCGCAGACCAGGGCGATGAGCAGCTCGCGCGGCAGGCGCTCGTCGAAGGCGACGCCTACGTGACGATGACCTACTGGTTGCAGCAGCACCTGTCGTCGACGGACATGGCCGCTGTCGTAGCAGCCGGCAATGATCCGGCCGCCCAACAGGCGCTCGCGAAGATCCCGCCGCTGGTCGCGTCGCAGATCCTGTTCGCCGCCCTCAACGGGACGGTCTGGGCGCTCGGCCTCCAGATCCAGGGCGGCTACCCGGCGATCAACGCGGCCTTCGCGAATCCCCCGCAATCGACCGAGCAGATCCTCCATCCCGAGAAGTGGGCGAGCCGCGAGCCGCCGATCGAGGTGAAGCTCCCCGCCGACCTGCCGGCCAAGCTCGGCGCGGGCTGGTCGTTCGGCCTCCAGGACACGTTCGGTGAGCACCAGCTGGGCGTCTGGATCACGGCCGAGGCGCCGAGCGCGGGCCTCCCTGCGCCGTCGCCAGCGTCCGTCGCCGGCTGGGGTGGCGATCGAGTTGCGCTCCTCGACGGCCCGGACGGCAAGTGGGCCGTCGTCTTTCGAACCGAGTGGGACACGGACGCCGACGCGGCCGAGTTCGAGACTGCCGCCGCGGCGCGCGTCGCCACGGCAACCGGGCCCGGCCGGGTGCTACCGGGAGAGGGTGGGCGGGTTCGCTGGATCGTGATCGGCTCGGACGACGCGACTGTCGGTCGCGTCTCGAACGTCCTGGGGCTGGCCGGCTAGGTCGTCTCGGGACCTGGCGCCGAGCCGGTCCGAACCCCTACATCGATTCCGGCGCGCTGATCCCCAGAAGCGCCAACGCGTTCGCGAGCGTCGTCTTCGCCGCGGAGACGAGCGCGAGGCGCGCCGCGGACCGAGCACGCTCGGCCTCGTCCACGACCCTCGCGTCCCGGTAGAACGCGTGGAACTGCGTCGCCAGCTCGGTTGCGTAAGCGGTGACGCCCTGCGTCTCCTCGGTCCGTGCCGCGTCCTCGACGACCTCCGGAAATCGAACGATCGCGCGAGCGAGCGCGGACTCCGGCGCCCCGTCCAGCGACCCGGCCACGCTGGCCGCGGGCGTCAGCCCGACCTCCGCCGCCTTCCGCAGGATCGACGCGATCCGGGCGTGCGCGTACTGGACGTAGTAGACGGGGTTCTCGGCCGACTGCTTCTTCGCCAGCTCGATGTCGAAGTCGATCCCGGTCGTCGCCGCGCGTGAGGCGAAGAACCACCGGGCCGCGTCCACGCCGACCTCGGCGAGCAGCTCATCCAGGGTGATGAACTCGCCGGCCCGCTTGCTCATCGACACGTCCTGCCCGTCGCGGACGAAGTGGACCCACGAGTACAGGAGGATCTGGACGGCCTCCGCGTCGTAGCCCATCGCCGCCGCCGCGTTCCGCAGCCGCGCCACCGTCCCGTGGTGGTCCGCGCCCCAGATGTAGATCAGGTGGTCGAAGCCGCGGCTGAACTTCTCGGTGACGTAGCCCAGATCCGCCGCGAAGTAGGTCGGCTGCCCGTTCGAGCGAATGACGACTCGATCCTTGTCATCCCCGAAGGCAGTCGAGCGGAACCACAGCGCGCCGTCCTGCTCGTAGATGTGGCCGCCCGCCCGGAGTCGCTCGATCGCCCGCTCCACCCAGCCCTCGGCGTGGAGCGAGCCCTCGCTCTTCCAGACATCGAAATGGACGCCGAGCCGCTCCAGGCTCGTCTCGATCTGCGCGCGGACCTGGCCGGCGGCCCAGCGACCCATTGCGGCACCGGCTTGCTCACCAGCGGCCTCCGCGGCGGCGACGACCTCGGCGGGGACGGTCTCGGCGAGCTCGCGCACGTAGTCGCCGTGGTAGCCGTCCTCCGGCACGGGCTCCCCGCGGCGGAGCGCGAGGACGGACTCGCCGAGCTTGTCGATCTGGCCGCCCGCGTCGTTGAAGTAGTACTCGCGGGTGACGGTCTGGCCGCCGGCCTCGAGGACGCGGCAGAGCAGGTCGCCGACGAACGCGCCGCGGGCGTTGCCGATCGTCAGCGGGCCGGTCGGGTTGGCGGAGACGAACTCGACGTTGACCGTTCGCGGCCGAACCGGCGGAACGCGGCCCCAGGCGGCCGGCTCGGCGAGCACCCGGTCGACCGCCTCGGCGATCACCGCGGTCGAGACCCGGAGGTTCAGGAAGCCGGGGCCGGCGACCTCGGCGCGGTCGATGGCCCGGCTGCCCTCGTGCATGAGCTCCGCCGCGATCGCGGTCGCCAGCTCGCGGGAGGCGGGCGGCCGAGCGAGCTTCAGCGCGACGTTCGACGAGAAGTCGCCGTGCTCCGGCTTGGCCGGCCGCTCGATCCCGATCTCGGCGGGCGCCGCTGCGTCCGACTGGCCCGCGCCCCCGCTCGCGATCGCCCGGCCGGCGGCCGCGGCCACCGCGTCCCGGACCTGCGTCCGGATCGGCAGACGAGCCGGCTCGCGTTCAGCGGCGACGGGTTGGTTCGAGGGCAAAGGAGGCTCTCCGGGCTCGTGACGGACGAGACCCGGCCGCACTGTCGGCCGGGGCCGACATCCTACCGGTCGCTCGCGTCGATCGGCGCTGGTGCCGGCCAGCACCGAAAAGGCCGCCACGCGACGTGGAGACCGGCGTGGATCGGGACGGTCCGGTGCGGTCCGGAGCGGTCCGTCCCAGTACCTTCGTCCGGGCCGGCGCCCGTACCATGCGCCGCGTAATCCGAGCGCGCCGTTCCGATCGGTGCCCGCCTCACGTCGGTGATCCAGCCGGGTCGCCCTGCCCGTGAGCGGCACCGATCGGGACCCCAACTTCGGGTCCCCGAGACCCGGACGGGGCGTCCCTGCCTGGGGACGCCCCGTCCGTTTGTCCGCTCCGCGGCTCGATGGGTGCCGTGCCGCGGCGCCACGGCGCCGTGCCGCGGCGCCGGCGCCCGAGCTCCCGGACCCACCCCGGACCATGGTCCTGGGTCGAAACCGTCCGATTCGGTGCCTTCGCACACCAGAGTTCAAAACCCCGAGTGGAGACCGGTGGGGTTGCGGTCGGTGAGGTCCAGAGAGAAGTCCTAGACGGGTACCAGAGGGGTCCTGCAGGATCGGGAAGCCGTTCAGGCAGCGGCTCCCGGACCGTCGGGAAACACATCAGCGGCCTGCATCGCCAGAGAGAAAGAGAGTCGGGGACCACACATGAACGTTTCGCGATCCGCCCGCCACGGCCGGCGCGGCAGCCTCGCCCGGAACGCCGGTTGGATGTCCGCGGCGGCCATGCTCGCGGTCTCCGCGTTCGCGCCGGCCACGACGTCGGCGTCGACGAACTGGGCGTCCGTGAGCGGGTATCTCCCGGGCACGGCCGACAACGACCGGTACAGCGAGCTGGGCGACGACTGCACGAAGCTGATCGCCCACGACGACAACATGGGCTCGACCTACGTCCTCACCTCGGACTACGAGGTTGTGGTCGTGAAGTCCGGCACCGAAGCGTCCGCGCCAGGTCACGTGAACACGGTGTTCGCGCATCCCTCGGCAGGAGAGACGGTCTGGGCCGACAGCAACGGCTCCGGCAAGTTCGACGAGGGTGACCGAGCGATCAAGCACATCATCCTCTGCCTGAGCCCCGAGGAGTCAGACGGAGCCAGCCACTCGCACAAGCCCAGCCAGTCGACCGAGCCGAGCCAGTCCGCTGACCCGAGCCAGTCGACGGAGCCGAGCCAGTCGGCCGAGCCGAGCCAGTCCGATGAGCCGAGCCAGTCGACCGAGCCGAGCCAGTCGGCCGACCCGAGCCAGTCGACGAAGCCGTCGGATGAGGTCAAGGGCGTCCAGGGCACCCCGCGTGTCACGCCTCCGCCGACCGACACGATCGCCGCTGCGGCCGCGCCGACCGGTGAGAGCTGGCGGCTCGTGCTGATCGGCATCGCGGCCGTCCTGATCGCAAGCCTCACGTTCTCGAAGCCGCGAACGGTTCGCGCCAAGCGCTAGTCGTTCGCTGTCCCTGAGCGAGCCCGAGACCGGGGCGCGTCGAGCGCCCCGGTCTCTTCACGTCCGGAAGAGCTCGAGGTCGTCGCCGGGTTCGACGAGCTGGACGGGTGCACTCGTCGTCCGCTGGACCGCCGCGACCGCCTCGTCAGCATCGAAGCCCATCTGGAGATGCGTCAGCAGGACCAGCCCGGGGTTCGTCCGCTGCACCAGCCGGCCGATCGCGCCGGCGTCAAGGTGCATCGCCCCCTCGGGCACCGGCCCGATCCCGAACGACACCTCGACGAGCAGGGCATCGCCCGGCCGGATGAGTGCGTCGAGGTCCTCGGCCCGGCCGCAGTCGCCGGAATAGACGAGGCCGGGGCCGACGGCGGCTGCGCCCGTGCCGCGGCCGCTGGCCGAGATCCGGATCGCGTGGCTCTCGCGGGTGTGCGCGACGGGCGCCGCCACGACCGCGAGGTCGCCGATCACGACCGGCGCTTCGATCGACGGGAACGCCTCGAAATCGAGCGTCGTCGCGGCGAAGCCCGGCTGGGCGTGGAGCGCATCGATCCGGTCCGGGAGCGCGTCCGGACCGATCACCCGCACCCGGCGAGGCGGTCGGAACTGGAAGGCGAGGTAGTGGCGGAGCGGCACGAGGTCGATGAAGTGGTCGGGATGGAGGTGCGTCACGACGACGGCATCCAGCGTGCTCGGTTCGATGGCCGCGGCGAGTCGCGGGAACGATCCCTGCCCGAGATCGAGGAGGACGGACGTCTCCGGCGTCTGGACGAGGTACGCCGCGCCGGACGAGCCGGGCCGGTTCGTGTAGGCCGGACCCGCGCCCAGGATGCGGAGGCGGAGCGAGGTCACGTGGATCGGGCCTCGCCGGTGGACCCCTCCCGGGCTTCCGCGTCCCTCGCGCCCGTAGAGGTGAACCGTTCGGGCACCGGGATCGGCGCCGTCGTCGCACCGCGGCGAACCGCCAGCTCCCCGAAGCCCGCGTCCGCGACGATCCCGTACCCCGCGGCGAGCCCGGAGGCGAACGCGTCGACCCGGTGCGCATCGGATCCGGTCGAGACCCGCGTTCCGCCCAGCTCGCGGTACCGCGCGACGATCGGCGCGGCCGGATACGTCTCGCCGGCCACCTGGCGCAGGCCGCTCGTATTCACCTCGAGCGCCGTGCCGGTCTCGACGAGCGCCGCGAGCAGTGGCTCGTAGAGCTCGGGGGCGCGGGCGAGATCCGCCGGCGTGACGTGCGGAACGAGGTATCGCTTCACGAAGTCGAGGTGGCCGATCGTGTCGAAGAGGCTGGAGCGGATCGCCGAAAGGACCTCGTCGAAATAGGGAGCGACCGTGTCGGCCAGGGACCGACCGGCCGCCCACGCCTCGATCCGCGACGCATGGAACGGTGACGACGCATAGACGTGGACGCTGCCGATCACGAAGTCGTAGCGATGGCGCCTGAGGTGCTCGCGGATCTCGGCCTCGTGGTCGCGGTCGTACGTCACCTCGACGCCGAACCGGATCGTCACGCCCTGCGGTGCCCAGCGCTCCGCCGCCTCGCGGACGACGCGCTCGCGGTCCGCGAACGACGCGAAGGCAAAGGCCGGAGTCCCGGGCACGAAGTCGACGTGGTCGGTAATCGCCAGCTCCGTGATCCGGCGGGCGACCGCCTGCTCCGCGTAGCGGTCGATCG
This sequence comes from Chloroflexota bacterium, assembly GCA_042408445.1. GTDB lineage: Bacteria > Chloroflexota > Limnocylindria > Limnocylindrales > CSP1-4 > CF-46. The sequence continues at coordinate 53,299 of JBHORC010000033.1, read as the reverse complement.
GGACGTTGCTGTCCGGCGACTGGTTCGTGTGGAGATGGCCGTCGAACGGGAGGTCTTCGCCCTGGGCCGCGAGGTCAGGGTTCGTCATGCCGAATCCGCCGTCCCAACGAGGACCGGGCGAGTCCCGAGTCCGACCCGCCTCAACCCGCGATGAGGCCGAGCTCGCGGCCGACCGTCGAAAACGCCTCGAGCGCCTGGTCCAGCTGAGCGTCGGCGTGGGCCGCGGTGACGATCGTCCGGATCCGCGCCTTGTCGATCGCGACCGTGGGGAACACGACCGGCTGGGCGAACACGCCCTCCTCGAACAGCCGCTGGCTGAACCGTCCGGCGGTGTCGGGGTCGCCCATCATGACCGGCGTGATCGGCGTCTCCGATCGGCCCGTGTCGAAGCCGAGCCGCTGGAGCTCCGCCTTGAACCGCCGCGTGTTCGACCACAGCCGTTCGAGCAGCTCCGGCTCCTCCTGCATGACCCGGATCGCCTCGCGACACGCCGCGGCGACGGCCGGCGGGTGGGACGTCGAGAAGAGGAACGGCCGAGCCCGCTGGACGAGGATGTCGCGCAGATCCTGTGAGCCGGCGACGTAGCCGCCGAGGACGCCGACCGCCTTGCTCAGCGTCCCGACCTGGATCGCGACGCGGCCGTGGAGCCCGAAATGATCGACCGAGCCCCGGCCATCCCGCCCCAGGACGCCCGACGCGTGGGCGTCGTCGACGAAGACGGCGGCGTTGGCGGACTCGGCCGCCTCGACGATCCCCGGCAGCGGCGCGATGTCGCCGTCCATGCTGAAGACGCCGTCGGTGACGACGAGGATCAGCCGATAGGGAAGACCCGTTCCCTCTCGGCCCTTCTCGACCGCCTCGTCGAGGACCGCCCGGAGCGAGTCGACGTCGGCGTGCTTGAAGATCTTCCGCGGCGCCTTCGAGAGGCGCATCCCGTCGATGATCGAGGCGTGGTTCAGCTCGTCGCTGACGATCAGGTCCTGCTCGCCGGTGATCGTCGGGATCACGCCGGTGTTCGCGGTGAAGCCGGACTGGAACGTCAGCGTCGCGGCCGTGCCCTTGAACGTCGCCAGGTCCCGCTCCAGTTCCTCGTGGAGCGTCATCGTCCCCGCGATCGTCCGCACGGCTCCGGAGCCTGCCCCGTAGTCGCGGACCGCCTGGAGCGCCGCCTCGCGCAGCCGCGGGTGGTGGGTCAGTCCGAGATAGTCGTTCGAGGAGAGACTGATCAGGCGGCGCTCGTCGACCGAGACGATCGGTCCCTGCGCGGAGGACATCACGCGGAGCGGCCGGTACAGGTGCCGGTTCCGCAGGTCGTCGAGCTCCTCGCCGAGGAAGGCGAGCGGGTCCGGGCGCACGTCTGTGGTCATCGCTGGGGGAGTGCCTCCGCCGTCACGCCTGCCAATCCATGATCACCTTGCCGGAGTCGCCGCTCCGTGCCGCCGCGAACGCCGCTTCGTGCTCGCGATACGAGAAGCGATGGGTGATCACCGGCCGGATGTCGAGGCCCGACCGGAGCATCACGGCCATCTTGTACCACGTCTCGTACATCTCCCGGCCGTAGATCCCCCGGAGCGTCAGCTGGTTGAAGACGACGTGGCTGACATCGATCGGGATCTCGTCCGTGGGGATGCCGAGGATCGCCATCCCGCCGCCGTGGGCCATGTGCTGGAGGGCGTCCCGGAGGGCTGCCGCGTTGCCCGACATCTCGAGCACGACATCGAAGCCCTCGACCATCCCGAGTCGCTCCTGGACCTCGGCGAGGGGCTCACTCCGCGGGTCGATCGCGTGCGTGGCGCCCATGCGCAGGGCGAGCTCGCGGCGGAACGGGTTCGGTTCGCTCGCGACGACGAACCTCGCGCCGGCGTGCCTGGCGACCGCTGCGGCCATCAGCCCGATCGGCCCGGCACCGACCACGAGGACGTCCTCGCCGAGGACCGGGAAGCTGAGCGCCGTGTGCACGGCGTTTCCGAACGGATCGAAGATCGCGGCGACCTCCTGGTCGACGCCGGGCCAGTGGTGCCAGACATTCGTGACGGGGAGGACGACCTGCTCGGCGAAGGCGCCGTCGCGGTTCACGCCCAGCCCGACGGTGTTCGCGCAGAGGTGCCAGCGGCCGGCGCGGCAGTGGCGGCAATGGCCGCACACGACGTGGCCCTCGCCGCTGACGATGTCGCCGGGCTGGAGATCCGCGACGTTCGAGCCGATCTCGAGCACCTCGCCGACGAACTCGTGACCGACGACGAGCGGCGGCTTGATCGTGCGCGCGGCCCACGGATCCCACGAGGCGATGTGGAGGTCCGTGCCGCAGATGCCCGTCTTGTGGACGCCGATCCGGACGTCGTTGATGCCCATCGCAGGTTCCGGCACATCGGTCAGCTCGAGGCCGGCCCCGGGCGCGCTCTTGACTAGTGCCTTCATGGGCCGAAGTGTGCCCGGTCGCGTGGGCGTACGCGCGGGGCAAGGCCCTGATCCGAGGCGAGGAGTGGCCCGGAGGCGCCGGGCGGCCCGAGATGCCGCGTGGCCCGAAGCGCCGCCGGGCAGCGAAGCGCCGCGGGGCCCGAGGCGCCGCCGGGAGCGAAACGCCCGCGGGTCGCGCATGCGGAGCGCGCTCACGCTTGGCGCGCGGGTGGTTGCGCGCGAGAAGCGCGGTTTGGCGACCAACAAGCGCGGCGCCGACCCGAATGCTGCGTCTGATGTCGGTTTCGGCCCCATGCCTTGCGCGTTGATGCGGGAATCGCGCTCCGTGAGCGCGAAGGGCAGGGGTGAGGCCCGCGCGACGTGCGAGCGCGAAGGGCAGGGGTGAGGGTCGCGCGACGTGCGAGCGCGAAGGGCCAGGGGGTGAGGCTCGCTGGGGTGCGAGCGAGAATCGCGCGCCGCTGTGAAGGCGAGCCGAGGCGCGCGTAACCGCCAGCGAAGGGCCGATTGGTTCAATCGACCCATGTCGCTCCGGACGACCTTTGGAACTGCTGCGCGGCGCGGTCGGTTGGACCTCGATCTGAGCCAACAAGAGCTCGCGAAGGCCGTTTCGATCCATCGGGGCCACCTCGCAAACATCGAGGCGGGTCGCGTGAACGTGTCGGTCGACCAGATGAGCCGGATCGCCGACGCGCTCGGCCTGAGGCTCGAGCTCGTGGTCCATCCCCCGCGTTTCGTGTCGGTTCGTCCGCACCACGACACGGTCCACGCGTGGTGTTCGGGCTACGTGACGCGGCGCCTGACCGCGGCTGAGTGGCTCGTCGCCCGGGAGGTTGACGTGTCAGAGGGCCAGGTTCACGGCTGGATCGATCTCGCGGCCTTCGACCCTCGGACCGCAACGCTCGTCCTCATCGAGATCAAGAGCCGGCTGGACGACTTCGGCGCGGCGGAGCGACAGATCGGGTGGTACGAGCGCCACGGCAGCGAGGCCGCGCGGCGGCTCGGCTGGCGCCCGCGACACCAGGCGAGCTGGCTCCTCGCTCTCGCCAGCGACGAGATCGAGCTCGCCCTCCGTCGTGCGAGCGAAGCCGTCGATCATGCCTTCCCCGGCCGGAGCGATGCGATCCAGCGAACGATCGCGGGCGAGGGTGCGCCCGCTCGCCGAGCGCTCGCGCTGATCGATCCAGCGAGCCGGAGGAGGGCGTGGCTCCTGCGGACCCGGCTCGACGGACGGCGCTCAGCTGCGCCGTATCGGGGCTACGCGGACGCTGCTGATCGCGCGGCGGCGCGATGACCGAAGTTCAGCCGCGCGCGTCGTCCGTCCAGTCGACGATCGGGTTCTCCACCGAGCCGATGCCGTCGATCTCGCAGCGCACCCGGTCGCCGGGCTCCAGGAAGATCGGCGGGTCGCGGAACACGCCGACACCCGAGGGCGTGCCGGTCGCGATCACGTCGCCTGGCTCCAGGGTGATCGCCGCCGAGATGAACGAGATGAGCTCCGGGATGCCGAAGATCATGTCGACGGTCGAGCCGTCCTGCATCGGTTGCGGCTCGCCGGCGCCGGGCCGGCCCGGGCCGGGGATGCGCCAGCTCCGCAGCCGAACGCCGGCGACCGGGTCGAGATCGAACGCGGGGACGAAGTCGCCGCCCACCGGCAGGAACGTGTCGCTGCCCTTCGCCCGGAGCCACTGGCCGTCGCCCTTCTCGCCGGGATGGAGCGCACTCGGCGTTCCCTGCCAGTCCCTGGCCGACACGTCGTTCACGACCACGTAGCCGGCGACCGCGTCCATCGCCGCCTCGGGTCGCACGCGGCGCGTCCTTTGCGCAATGACGACACCCAGCTCCACTTCGAAGTCGAGGCCGTGCGTGCCCTCCGGTCGAACGATCGCGTCACCGTCGCTGATGACGGCGGACCGGAACTTCCCGAACAGCAGCGGCCGCTCCGGGACCGACCGCCCCGCCCCTTCGGCAACGTGGTCGCGGTAGTTCAGCCCGACGCAGACGATCTTGCCGGGCGCCGCATCGCCGAACCGATCGGAGATCGCGTTCGAAGCCATCCGACGGGACGCGGCCGGCGAGCGATCGCCGGTCAGCTCGCCGCGGCGGACGGCGCCGGGCTGGCGGACGGAGCGGCGGACGGAACGTCGGAGGCGGCTGCGGACGGTGCCACGGACGCCGCGGGCGACTCTGCACCGCTGGCGCCCGGCGACGCGCTCGGCGCCGTGCACTGCTGCTCCGGCGGGGCGACGAGCTCGCCATTGGCGTCGAGTCGCTCGGACTCCTCGAGGTAGAAGCGGGTCACCAGGTCCGGGTCCCAGGTGTCGAGATACAGGACCCGGCCCCAGACGAGCGCGGCGTACGGATGGGGCATGTCATCGAACCGCGCGATCACCGGTGACAGCTGACCGGTCGGCAGCTTGCACACCGGGCTCGGCGGAAGGTTCTTCGCGAACGTCGCGAACGCCTGCTGCCCCGCGGACGTGGCACCGGGGCTGTCGTTCCGATACAGGACGACCATGCCGCCATGCTCCATGTTGTGGATCCAGTTCGGCGGGCCCACCTTGTCGTCCGGCTTGTAGACGCGCGGCACGATCGGACCGAGCACGCCCGGATTGTTGTAGTGGTTGCCGGTCGCGGGCGGGCAGTACAGGTATTTCTGTGGCGGGTTCACCTGGTGGCTGTTGCCCATCTGCTCCTGCACGAAGCCGAGGCGCGTGCTCGAGCCGGGGGAGACGGTGGGCGTCGGCGACGGGTCGAAGATGTTGCCGCAGGTGTACGAGGCGGACGTCGAGCCGACGAAGACCCAGCCGACGGCGATGGCAGCGATCGCAATCGCCGCAACGCCAACGATCGCGTTCCGGTAGCGCTCGAAGAAGCTCGGCTGGCGATAGGTCCGGACACGCTCCCGGCGACCTGCCCGGACGCCGGCCGTGCCCGCCGGGCGACGCGTGCCGCTCGCGGAGGCGGGAGTCGCTCCGCCGGTCGCGCCGCCTCCGATGTCATCGCCGGCCGGTCGGGGGCCGCCCCCGCGGCGGCTCTCGCGGGCCAGCCTGGCCGCGCGACGGGACTCCTTGCTCACGTTCGGTGGGTTCCTCGTCTGTTCGTGGGGAGGCGCCTGGCCCGGCCGCGGCGCGACGCGGGTGTGGGCCCGCGTGATCGGGGACAGGATACGGTCAACGCTCGCGGAGCGTCACTCTTCGCTCAGGTACGTCCGGATCTCGGGCCGGAGCAGGCCCCGGAAGAGGAGCGCCGCGAGCGCCGCCATGAAGATCGTCTGCGGGATGAGGCCGGCGAGGAGCAGGTACACGACCAGCGGCAGCGTCAGGCTCGCGAGACCGAGGGCCAGGCCGCGACCGGCCTGCTTGCGCTGGATCACGAGCGTGGTCGTGAAGATCGTGTAGGCGAGGAGCACCATCACGACGACGCCCGGGCCGCTCACCGGCGCGCCGATCGCGAGGTCGATGACCGACCGCAGCGAGATCCCGATCCCGGCAAGGATCGTCAGGGCATAGACGAGGAAGAGGCGGATACCCCCGGGCATCGCCCGGATCTGGTCGAGCACGTCTCGATCGTGCCATGCGCGAGCGGGAACCGCTGGGGGAGCGGGAGCTGATCCTCCGTATACTCGGCGCCCGTGTCCGACTTGCCGCTCCAGCTCCCCGAGGACGTCGCGGCACGCCTGCGACGAGCCATCGACCGGGAGGGGAAGATCCTCCGCGCCCTCGAGACGCTCGGTCCACTCGCGGCCCGCGACGTGGTCGCCGTCGGTGCGAGCGACGGTGAGCTGAAGCGATACGCGGCGGCCGGCGCGCGGGTCACGGCACTCCCCGTCGACGCGGCCCCGTGGCCCCTGCCGGACGAGTCCGCGGACACCGTCGTGAGCGCCTGGTCCGGGTTCCGTGGCGTGGATCCGGCAGTCCTCGCCGAGGCCGATCGCGTGCTCCGGCCAGAGGGTCGCCTGCTCGTCGTCCACGACTACGGCCGCGACGACGTCTCGCGGCTCCGAGGCGATCTGCCGGAATACGGGGCCTGGAGCCGACCGAATGGCCCGTTCCTGGCGGCCGGGTTCCGGATCCGCGTCATCCATTCGTTCTGGACGTTCGACGCGATCGACGACGCGCAGTCGTTCCTCGTCGGGGCGTTCGGTGACGCCGGCCAGGTCCTGGGCGAGGCGCTCCGCCGGCCGCGACTCAGCTACAACGTCGCGATCTACCACCGAACGCGCGGGGCAACGGCGGCGGCGTACGCCGCACGCGCCGCGGGAGCGCCGGTTCCCGGGGTCGCCTAGCTCGCGCCTGCCCGGCTGGTCGCTCGCGGGTCGGCGGCGGCGCCCGGCAAGGCCGCGTCGTCATCGCCGCGCGCCAGGATCGATCGGTACATCGCCTCGACGTCGTCGACCATGCGATCCACCGCGAATCGCTCCTCCGCCACGCGGCGGCACACTGCCCGATCGATCTCCGGGATCCGCCGAATGGCATCCGCCATGGCGTCGACGTCGTCGACGACGAAGCCCGTCGCCCCGTGATCGACCACCTCCGGCACGCTCGCCCGGCGGAAGCCGATGACCGGCGTCCCGGCCGCGAGCGCCTCGACCATCACGAGCCCGAACGGCTCATCCCATTCGATCGGAAAGAGGAGTGCGTCGGCGCCCGAGATCAGGGAGCGCTTCGTGTCGCCCCCCACTTCGCCGATCGCGCGGGTCCGGTCGCCATCCAGGTACGGCTCGATCGCCGTGCGGACGTGGCTCGTGTCGACCGGGTCGATCTTCCCCGCCAGGATCAGCCGTCGGCCGGCGCGCCGGGCGGCTTCGATCGCCCGATCCGCACCTTTCGCCGGGCTGAACCGACCCAGGAACAGGAGGTAGCCGTCGTCGGCGGTCGGCGGACGGGGTCGGAGGTCCGGAACGATCGACGCGACCTCGATCCCGTGGTGGATCGGCGGGAGCGCGCCGCGAGACGGAAAGGTCGCCGCGCTCGCCGCCGACACGGCGTGGTGGAACCAGGGATAGGCGTCCCAGACCGACTGCGTGCGCGGCTGGAACGTGTTGTGCATCGTCGACACGACCGGCGTGCGCGAGGAGGCGGCGAGGACCATCCCTTCGATGCCGGCGTGGTTGTGGACGAGATCGAACTCGCCTGCCTCCGCCGCGAGGAAGGCGGCCTGGGCGTTGGCCAGGTGGAGGTACTCGGCGTGGGTGAGCCCGTCCGCCGTCCGCGAGCCGTATCGGATCGGCTCCGGCGTGACGCTCCGAAGCGCCGCGCGCGTCCGCGAGTCGCCGGTCGCGAACAGCGTGACGTCGTGACCGCGCTCGACGAGCGCGTCCGTGAGCAGCGCGACGATGAGCTCCGTGCCGCCGTACGTGCGCGGCGGAACCCGCTCGTAGGTTGGCGCAAGTTGCGCGATTCGCATCGACACCCCCGTTGAGGGCTGCATGGTAGCCGCCCTGCTATCGTCGGCCCCCATGACCGATCGCCGACCGCCCGCCGCTCGCCGCGCCGCCTTCGATCGGGGCTACGACGACCCGTTCGTCGGAGACCCGCGTCAGCCGGAGGCGCCGGCGCGGCGGTCCGTCTCGCCGACCGCCGTCCTGATCGTGGTCGCCCTCGTTGGGTCGGTCGCGTTTCTCGTTTACACGTTCACCGTCCGCGACGCGAGTCAGATTCCGCTGCTTGCAGCCGGCGCCGTCGTCCTCGGGCTCGTCTTCACGGCGATTGCGGTGTTCGGTGCGCGGGCGATCTGGCGATCGAGCATCGACGGCCGGGATGCGCGGGCCTTCGGCCACGCGATCCTCGGCGGGTTCGCGGCCCTCGCCGCGGCGGGCTGCTTTGCGGCGGCGGTGATCCTCGTCCTGCTTCGGCAGACGGCCGCGGGCTGACGGTTCGTCGCCGGCGGCTTCGGCGGCGCGGTGCCCGCGAGGGTTCGCCGGGCTGACCGTTCGCGGGCCGCTGGTACACTCGGCGCGCCCTCGCCCCCATCGTCTAGAGGCCTAGGACGCCACCCTTTCAAGGTGGAGATCAGGGGTTCGAATCCCCTTGGGGGCACTCCCGCTGTCTTTCAGGAACGGTCGAACCGCGGGCATCCACGTGATGGAACGCAGTTCGCGGTCCGGGCATAGACGCCGAAGTTCTCGGCCGGGACGTTGATCCGAAGAAACGGGGGACGATGCGTCTCGTTCAGGACGAGCCACCCGGTGACTTCGTGATCGCCGCGCACATAGACGACAAGGTCGAGTTCGTCTGACGCGAGGAAGTCGCGGGCCCGCGTTTCAATACTTCAACGGGACGCTAGGATCGCGACCCGATGGACGCCCTCGGCATCATCCTCGCACTAAGCGTCGCCGGCGCGATTGGCGCATGGTATGCAGTGGCCAACCGTCGCCTCAGCGAACGCGTCCTCGGGCATGACCCCTACGCCCCGGGGCCGATCGAAGAGTTCTTGACGACGGGGATCGGTGAGGGTGCACGAGTCCTGCGGGCCATGCGATCGCCGAGCGCAGACTCGGACATCGAGCGCGAGCGAGTCCTGAGCGTGCGCCGGTTCAAAGTGTTCGTCGCCTTCATGCCGGTGTTCCCCGTTCTGGCGCCGCTGCCCGCACTTGCGGCTGCCGCTCTCGCTCGAGTCGCCACGCACGGGATCGTCGGGACTGCGATCGTTCTCACCGTGATCGGCGTGCTGATCTATCGATCGATTGCCGTCGCCCGGATCGAGTACGACTACGGGAATGGCCAGCCACTGCGCCGCCGGGATCTCGGAACGGCGCTCGGCGGGGCGATCGCGTGTGTCTTGGTGCTCGGCGCCGTTGGCCTCATCACGTAGTGGTGGGCGGCGAGAACGTCACGTAGCAATGCTTGTGCAAGGGCTGCGGCGACTCCCGATGCCTAGCGGCGTCGCCGGTCAAGTAGGCCCTGCGCGAGCCGGAACGAGCCGACCACGACGAGAATCACTCCGACGATCAAGCCCACCGCGAAGATCCCGTCGTTGTACGCGGGCGTCGCGCGGTAGTCGCCGGGTCGATAGGGGATGTCGTTGAACCGGATCGAGTACGAGATCGCGACGACGATCGGCCCGCTGATGATCATCGCGACGTCCGTCACGAGCGGTTCACGATCGCGTGCGACGCCGCCCGATCGCCGGACACACAGGAACCGAACGACGGCGATCAGCATCGCTAGCGGAAACGTCGGGACCCCGAGAACGGACCCGACCAGGAGGATCGCGAAGAACGCGAGGACAGTCATGATCGTGGCTTCGTGCACGGGGCGGACGGTAGCCGCCTACCGCGCTCTACGCACGCCCGCGAACCTGATGGAACAAGGGAATGGTTTGTCGGCGGAGCGCCTCTCAGTTCGAGATGCTGTCGTAGATGAACAGCCCGAAAGCCAAGCCGATCGACAGGAGCGCAAGCCACCGGAGTCGCTCGACGTTCCGGTCTGGGGACGACCTGACGAGGGCGCGGAGGCGTGAACCAGTGGCCCTGGTCATGATCGGGAGGAACCGCGACGGCAACTGCCCGAAGGCTCGTCGAGGACTTCGTCGTCGCTCGTGAATGCCGCGGAGTCCTGGCGTGACAGCGCCCGGAAGAAGAGCCCTTGGGCCACCGTCGTGAACGCCATCCCGGCGATGAAGAGGAGGCTCACGATCCGGATCTAGCTCCGTGATCGCGCGCGCCGGCGACCTGGACCGCTAGCAAGGACACGGTCTTAGGGAGCCGCGATGTTGTCGTCGGCGCGGCGACCTCGACGCGAACGATCGCGTTTCCGATCACCGACAGACGCACGAGGTCGCCGTCGGCAATCGGTGTCCCGCTGAACTTCGTCTGGCGGAAACCGGGAGTGTCCAAGATCCAGTCGGAGACGCAGAACCGGCGCTCGGCGACGGAGAAGCAATCGTTCTTGCCGGCCGGCGAGACTTCCACGTACCCCTGCACTCGTCCAGACAGCACGGTCGCGTCGCCGGCGTTCAACTGGGCCAGGAGCGCAGGCGCCTGGTGTTGGGACAGGCCTCCGAGCAGCGCGAACGCGAGAAGCACTGCCGCGGCGATGAGGCCCGTCGTTCCGGGCGCTGCGACGGATCCGCCCAGCCGCGGGGACCACCGCAAGCGCTTCCCGCGAACCTCGTTCGCCGCTCCAATCATCACCCACGCAGCGCCCCAGACGAACGGCCAAATCATGTGCGACTGAGCGGAGACGATCGTGTAGAGCGGGACCACGGCGACGAGTGCGAGCCACCATCGACGCAAGAGTGCAGCCCGCCAGGACGGCACCGCGAAGGTCACAATCGAGACGCCGAGCAGCAGGAGCGAGATCCATCCCGCGATCACGATCGGGATGCGCTCACTGACGTCGAAGACCGTGCGGAAGGCCGGTTCGGAGATCACTGCGCGACGAGCGTCGCTCCGACGTCGTCACCGCGCAAGCACCCGACCGTTCGGCCAAACGCGCTCACTTTGCGAACGTCCGCCCGCCACGACACGCGGGCGGTGGCACGCGTGACCGAGTCGCCTTCTGTTGCACTCTGGGAGTGTGCCGTGATTGTCGGGCTCGCGCGACTCGGGGTAGCCGGACTCGCTGTCGGCAGCCGCCTCGTCTGGAGGGGATGCCGCGGGACTGGCGTGAGCGATTGGTCGATCCGTCGGCCTCGGCAAGAACCGCGTCCGCCGAGATCTACCGCCGTCGATGGCGCGAGTTCGTCGTCATCCTCCTGGTCGGCATTCCGGCACTTGCAGCATCCTCGATCGGAGCACCCGCCGACCCGCGCTTGACAACCGGCTCGGTGATGGGCGTCGGAGCAGTCGCGGCTGGTTTCCTTCTCTGGCGGCTCCATTGGTTGGAGGTCGAAGGCCGCGAACGATGGCGACAGCGGATGATCCGCGAAGCGGAAGACCGCCTTCGCGAGTAGCGCGGTCAGGCCGGCACGCAGGCTCTCGGGGATTCACCACCGGATGGCAACACATGTCAGAACGGGGACGCGCCGCACTCCGTGCAGTGTCGATCCGCCATACCGGACGTTTACTCCAGACCCGAATGCAAACTACTTCCATCCAGGCGTGAACACGATCGCGATTCGGCGCGAGGGGGGCTCACTGCGGTGGCTATGGGTGCAACCTCGGTGGCGGCGCTCCGGCTCGTGGCTGGCCGGCGGCCATGGGCGACCGCAATCGCGCTGGTCGCGGGACCGATCGAGCTCGGCGTGGGCGGCTGGTTCGCCTACGCCCTCGGCGCCGGACTCATCCCGCTGACTGATCCCGCCTACGTGACCTGGCCGTTGGTCGTGATGGTGTCGATCATTTCGTTGGGCGTCGGGTTCGTCGCGGCTGCCCTGTCGGAGCGAGTCATGGACAGGTTCCGTCGATGGGGTCTGTGATCCGCGTGTGGCTCGTGGCCGTGCCGTGGGAGCGGGGGCTCGCGGAGCGGGAACGGGACCTGCGGATGATGGCTTTGCGGGTGGCCACAGTTCCGCGAGCGCAGCGAAGCCCGCCGCAGCGCGTTGCGTGGCCGCGGCATAGCGCGTCGCGCGTTCCGGCGTCTCGCCCTCGATGGCCCGCCCGGCGGGCATCGGCATACCCGGGGTCCTGGGTCAATCCCCACCCCGACCAGCCAGAAGATCGCATAGCCCAGCCAGATCTGCGGCAGCCATGGCCTCGCTCGCCTCGCCGTGCTGTCGTTCATGCGGCCCTCTGACCTCAGCGATGGTTCCAAGTATTCGCGGATGAAGGGGCCACGAGAACCACGTGAGTCGTCGTCGCGGTCGTGAAACTGACCCACTACCGGACACCGAACAACGGCGATAGGAAAACTGCGACGACGGTCGCAAGCGCCGCGATTGTGATTAGACGCCATCTCTCAACGTGAGGCTCCGGATGCCGATGAGCGAGTGCGCGGAGTCGGCGACGCGTTTCGTGGACAACGACGGGAACGACACGGTTTGGCTCGCCGCGAAGCGTTTCGCCCAGGTCGCGATCGCTTCGAACGGACCGATCGACGGCCGCCAATTCGTCGAAGAACCTTGATTGCGCCAGGATGGCGAGAATGCCAACGGCAATGAAGATCAGTGTTCCGTTCATGGCCTAGAAGCCGAAGAGCGAATGGAGGAGACCGTTGAAACCGACTGTGGCACTACCGTCACCACGTGTCTGGACGTGCGTATGCCGTACCGAGGCCATGAGCGTAGAAACCCGGCACTGACACGAGCTGGCGAGACACGGCCATGAATGTCCGGCTTGTGCGCGCCACGCTGTCGGCTCGTCGATCGGCGGCAGCGCACAGCCGGCACGCGATCGTCGCGCTGTCGCTGGCGTTGGTCCTTGAGACTATTTCCGTCGCGTGTGGCAATCGCACAAGATTTCTGACGCTGGACAACAGAACCACGACCGACGTCGTCGTCGTCACGCCAAGCGGCACCCGGTGGTTCATCGCCGCTTGTGCCAAGGCCGCCATCGATCTCAGCGACAGGCGCCTCCAACTCGCCCCCTCGGCGTCCGCCCCGGCGGATTCGGTCAGTGTCCTCTCCGACATCTACATGGTCGCGGATTCAGCGGTCGATCCGGCAATCACGATCACCTCGACCCACATCTTCCACGAACTCGTGTTGCCATCACCGTGCGAGGGTTCTCCCCCTGCAGACAGTCGCGTTCGGTGAACGGACCGATGCGGTATCGCCACGTTCGCCGACAAAGGCCGTCCTGATCTCGACGGCAATCATGAAGGCCGTCGTCGGCAACGAAGGATGTGCGGTTCGTCGCCGACGATTGTCGGGAGTCGAGCGACAGGTTTGAACGCCTCGGCGACGAGCTCCAGCCGGTCGTCGCCCCTGCCAGGACAGTCGCCGAAGGTCGACGCTGGCGAGGACCGGGACATCGAACGGACCTCGACCCACAAGTGCGGCACGCGTCGTGGCTGGTGGAAGCGAAGGATCCGCGCCGGTCGAGCGCGGATCCTGAGGGTTCGATCGGGGACTCGCTCGCCCCGAGGTGGGGAGTGATCGGCCACATCGATTCGCGACTCACTGAGCCGAGCTCGACTCGTGCGTCGATGTCCGCCTGCGATGGCTCGGCCGCCGGTGGCTCGGACGTATTGGATCTTGCGTTGACGCCAAAGCTGCTGTGTCGTCGGACGGCGTCTGGCGCTGCTGCTTGCGCTCTGGCCGCTCCGCCCAGAGATGTCTCGCCACCTGGCCGAGGAGGCGAGACTGCTGGGATGGGCTGCTGTTCCGGTTCCAAGAACCACACGATCCACTCATAGCGTGGGATGCGACTTGACGCTCAGCCCGGGTCTCGATCAGATCCTGGCCTCCCACATGCCCCGGCCGTACGTGGCAAGACCGATTCAAGGCAATGCGGCCATCGCCGAACGACTCCGTAGCCGAGCGATTGGCTGCGGTCGAGGACGGGACGTAGGCTCGTACCGCGCTGTCACCCGATATTCCCCGACACCACGAGGACGACGAAGATTCGAGGCCACCGGCGGCGGCTCGCTCGACGGCCTCCTGCCGCTCCGCGCGTTGGCGGACGTGCTCTTGGCGTACTACGTCGTCAGAGGGGCGAAGGCGCAGGCGGAATGCGATCGCGCGCCGTCGGCGCGGAACCGTCGCGCCCATCGCGGCCGACGCGTGCTGAAGGCATGGCGCGGCGCGTCGTAGGCGGGCGCGATGGGCGGGCAGGTCCAGCCCGCGTCGGTGAATCCAGGGGCGTGCGCAACCGGTAGCGGAGGTCTGCTTTACGACTCGGCTGATGCTCCCCTGCCTGAAGAGGTCGGGTTTCCGTGGGGGGCCGAGCGGCCTCGAGCGTCGATGCTCGGCGTAATGGAACGAATCACCGGCGTGCGCATTCCTCGTGACTGGCTTCTGCACAGCTCGCGGCCGACCTTCGAGCTACTGCTATGAGGTCTGCGCTGCCTGAGTGCATTCCCGCACGCTGAGTGAGCCGGCGTGGCGTGACGTGTGGCGTCGCTGCGCTTAAGCCGCCGCTCTTGCCCGCGGGTACGCTCAATGCCATGTTCGAACGGTTCCTAGCCCGCTACCGAGACCCAGCTCCGACCATTCCGCCGAAGTTGGCGGCGCTCACGACCGACCGCGCTTGTCCCTACACGACGGGCGGTTCGACGAGGTCACGGTCGATAGGCGCGATCGACTGGTCACGCTGGCGATCGACTGCGTCGTATCGGATGGCCGGTTCTTTCTTCGCTTGGGGCTGTGGCCCTTCTACGAGTTCGCGTTCTCCGGCTTTTCGCTGACCGAGAGTCCACTGATCGCGCGGAGGCCAGCGCGACCAGGGCGCTTCAGGTTCGTTCCAGACCTCGAGTGACATCGGCGGACGCTTACTGACGATGCCGTGCTATCCCGGCCGGCTGCTATCGTCGGGTCGATGGACTTCGCTCCGGGTTTATCCAAGCGGTCGGCCCCATACGCCCTTGCGCTTCTCATTGCGATCGTCGGTGCGGCGGTGATCGCGGGAGTGATTCACGGCAAGGTCGCTGGCGTGCTTTTGGCTGGATCCGTGGCCGGCTTCGGGGCGAGCGTGTGGTGGGCCGATGGCGTTGCGCAGCGCGACATCGCGAGTTGGACCGTGCCGCTTGCCGGCTTGATCCTGGTGGCGTGGATTGCGTTAGACGGGATCGCGTACGTCATCGCTGGCCTGATCGCACTGGCGTGGCTTGGATCGTTCATCTTATGGCTGCCACCCGTCCAATGGTGGTATCGATGGGCCCTCCGAAGGGACCCTTCGACCGCGAGCGGTCCGATTAATCCGGTCGAGTGACATTGGCGGACCCTTTGGGACTTCAGAGACTCGTACCCTTCAATCGTGAGGGTCCGCTGCACTGCGCTGAACTATTCGGTCGGCGAGCGCCACCCTGCCGCATCGGGCTGGCTCACGATCGGCCGTGAGTACGTCGTTCTGTCCATCGAGTGTTTGCCCCACCTTGGCACGAACTACCGTCTGCTAACCGACGAGGGCGGCATCGAATTCGGCCTGTTTCCCCCAACCATGTTCGAAGTAACGGACCCTCGACTGTCTGTCCGGTGGCAGTGCGCCGCTACTGCGGACGGTTCGGTCTCCATCGCGCCACCGGCGTGGTTGGAACCGGGCTTCTGGGACCGGCTCCTGGGCGATGCTCCCGGTCTAGCGATGGGGCAGCCGGATGATCGAGCAGCTGGTAGCTTCATGCTCGAAACCCAGGCGCTGATCGCAGAGGATGAGCAGCGTAACGCCGGGTGACATTCCGGCACGTTGGCGGATCGGCCCGCGACCTATCCTGCGACGGTGTCCGATCATGATCCCGCTGACCAGCCATTCAGCATCCGCAATGCCCGATGGCGCGGATGGCTTAGGGTCCACACTCCGAATGTCTTGTACTACCGACTTGGGTTGGTCGTGCCGAAGGCCAGAGACTGTGGAAAATCACGACTGGCACAAGCGAGTGGACGGCGTTGATGCCTGCTACCACTGCGAAGTCACGAGACTGACGCCTCCAAACGCTCGCTGAATATCCCTCCGCCCGCCGCCAGGGTGACATTCACGAACGCTTTGCGAGAGAAGCGGAACTTCCCGGGAATAGATGGCGTCAGCCCGCCAGCCACCCGCACGTCGGAGGTACACGGATCAAGTCCCCGGCGGTTGCCCTGATCATTCTTTTCGCTGTTGGCTGTGCACCGATATCGACGCCTTCAGCTAGGCCAGGCGCACTTCGTACGGCGCCGCCCTCGGCAAGATCGGTGGGACCATCGGACTGCCCGTGGTCGGACATCTACGAGCGGTGTCTGCCGGCGGTTGACCCGTCGATTCAGCCCGTGTCGCTTTCGCGCCCGTCACCGGAGGCAGCGACCGTCCTCGAGGGGTGTGCCGTCGGTCGCATGGACGTTGAGGTGACAGCCGGTGGCCGCATCGCGCACGCCCGGGACGCCTGGCAATACGTGCCGGTCCCGCGCAGTCAAGCCGAGATCCAGACCGACAAGCCGATGTGGCTGCTACAACTCCGCGGCACCCTCCGCTTTCCCACGGGGAGTCCAGCGCCAGCCGATGCCGGGGTTTTGCGAAATCCCGTGTGCACCGTTCTGAACGGCGGGACGGGCTATTTCGATGTGTCCGGTGCCGACGCATCTGGGGTGACGAAATCGCTCCCACCGCCAGAGCCTTGACACGGCGTCGATGTTGATCGCGAGGACAACCCGATGGGGCGGTCAGGGCATGCTCGACCAGCTCTTGGGATACGCGTTGAGGGCGCCTGGTTGGACAAGATCTTGTCGCGGCGCCGCCTCTGGGTGGTGCTCATCGTTGGGGCGCTCGTTGCCACCGCGTTGATCCTCCCGCGCCTGCCGCGACCCGTCGCGGGCGCTGCGACCATCGACCAGTGTCAGGGCGGCTGGCCAGTGCTTGTCTTCGAGGGCAGTGACTGGCGGAAGGCGCTCCCCGACAACCTTCAGGCCGGCCCCCCGCGCCAGATCCCGATCGCTCGATGGCCGAACGGAATGCACTTCGATGAGCCAACAGGGGTCCTGCTCGACATCCGCGGGGACGTCGCGCTTCGCAAGGGCGACCGGGTGACGATCAAGGGATCGGTCATCGAGGTCCACGGCGACCCGTCTCCCTGCTACTACACGCTCGGCGTGCAGGTCGACGAAATCGGGCGCGCCTAGGCGGACGTGCCGCGTCAATGTTCGTTCGCGCACGAATCAGCGGTACGTCTGCGGCAGGGGCAGATCCAAGGCCGCGGCGAGCAGCGCCATGTCCTGGCGGTCGATCGCCCTGGGCGCCGCGGACTCGTGGAACGCGAGCTGGAGCTCGGGCGTGCCACACCGAACGGCGTGCCCGGCGATCGACCCAACGGCACCGAGGCTGCCCACCGGGTAGGTGATCACGACGTTGTCGAAGCCCTGCTGCACGCCTTCGCACCGAGGCGGTAGCGCCCGGGCGCGTCCGGACTCCGGAGATACCAGTCTGTCGGGCGCCTACATGGCAATGACGGAGCCGTCCGGCAGGTGGCACTGGAGCGGCCCCATTCGCCCGGTCCCGGAAAGTGTGCCGCCAAGGTCGGAGCAGTCGTTTGTCTTCTCGACAAAGCGAATGACGATCAGGCCGGTCACCGCGATGATCGCGACGGCAACCAAAAGTCCGACGAGCCTGTGGCGCTGCACGAGGGCAATCTAGACCACTTCGGCGCCGGCACTGCACACGATGCCGTCATAGTGGCTGAATGCGTCGGTGCGCCGAGGGCTGCCTGATGAGGCTTGGGGGCCACCGATGACGCGACCACCCGACGTCCTTTTGGAGCAGCGCATGGAGTTTCTGCACCCGACGTTCCGCGTTACCCAACAAAGGACGCCGACGAGTGGTTCCCTCGGTCCGCCCCTAGGAGGTGACCTCGCGGCTCCCGTTCCGGGTCAGCTGCGGCGAAACGTGAGCGTCCACGTGGCGTTGCCGACGTGGCCGCGATGATCGTCGGTCAAGTCGTTGAGGGCACCGATCGATGGTGGCTGGGCATCGGCGGGACCGTGACTCAGTGTCGGGTGGACCACGCCTACACGATTGTGATCGCCCACGAGGGACTTTCGTTCGAGGTTCGCATCGAACAGCCGTTTGTTGTCTCGTATGCCGATCGCCAATTCCGCTTGGATGCGGAAGGGGATCCCGTGTCGCTCG
Organism: Chloroflexota bacterium; assembly: GCA_042408445.1. Classification (GTDB taxonomy): domain Bacteria; phylum Chloroflexota; class Limnocylindria; order Limnocylindrales; family CSP1-4; genus CF-46. The sequence continues at coordinate 35,250 of JBHORC010000033.1, read as the reverse complement.
CGCCCGGGCTACGCATGCTGCACCGCACGGTTCTCGACGCGATCGCTTTCAAGGACGGCCGGCTTGAGATGACGTTCGACGACGGCGGGGTCATTCGCGTTGCCGCTGGTCAGGATTTCGAGTCCTGGAACGTCGTTGGTTCGAATGGCATTCGGATCGTCTCATTGCCGGGCGGCGACTTGGCTGTCTGGACCCCCCCGGATTGAGCAAGGCGGCTCGCGCTGCTCTTGAGCGAGCAGACGCGTGGAGCAGGGTGCCGGTCGCGGTCGCGACGGCCCGACCGAGGACCCGCGATTGCGACTCCGCCCGGTCGGGGAACCGACGCTAGCGACGTGCCGCTACGAGCTCGGCAGTCGTCGCGGACGAGCGTACCGTTCCGGCCCTCCGCACTCCGCCACCTCCTCCTCGTTGCCCGGGGCATGCCAGAAGCAGAACGGGACATCGCGGAGCGGCCGCGCCCGGCAGGGCTTGCCGTTCACCGCCACCTCCGAGCAGCGCCGGACCCCTACCACCCGCTAGCTCTGGTAGCGCGGAGTCGCGACGATCCGGTCATCGTGTGTCGCCGACTAGGCGGTCTCGACCTTCTTGTGGACGTGGAGTTCGACGAGTTGCGGGAGGAACCGCGTGAGCGCCCGCGCGCAGCCCGGACACCGGACCTGCCCGTGCCGCTCCACGGTCGGCGTTCCGTCGTACGGGCAGAACCACTGGCCGCCCCATTTGACTCTGCCCGGCTTGGGGGCGAAGTCCGGCGGACACGTCCCTCCGTCGACGAAGCACTTCGACAGGCCGTGCCACATCGCTTCGGAGACCACCATGTCGCCGCGGCGGCAGTACCCCTCGGTGCCGCCGTAGACGTTGACCTGCGCTTCGAGCTCTCCGGCGCAGACGGGACAGAACATGAAGCGATCGTCCCACAGCCAGCGATGTCAGCGGTGAGGTGGCCTAGGGTTGCACCGTGCCGAGCTGGGATGGACGGAAGAAGCCGATGGAGGACCTGGGCGGATTCGTCGCGCAGTACTTCGCCGACTTGACCGCCGCGGCAGGGAGCCGAACCCAGCGCCTGGAGCTCGAGAGCCGGGTCGGGGACCGTCCTTCCGACTGGCTCAGCGAGGTCCCGCGCGACGCTGGCCGGGCCGAAGAGGCCTGGCCGGTCACGTTGGCGCTCGTCGAAGCCGCGACCGACGACCAAGCGTTGTTTCACGTCGCTGCGGGACCGATCGAGGACCTTCTCCACTACCACGCCGAGCGGTTCGGCTCGCGGTTCGTCGAGGAGGCCCGAAGGAACAGTCGGTTCAAGCGAGCGCTCGAAGGCGTGTGGGGATGGGAACGCGTCCCGAAGCCGCTTCGGGGCCAGCTGCAGCCCGTCGCCGAGCCGACGCACTCGGCGCTCACCCATCGACCCGCACCGCCGGATCGCCCGTGAACGCCTCCCAGCGGGCGAGGATGACGTCGCAGTATCGGGCGTCGAGCTCCACGCCGTAGCAGGAGCGTCCCGTCCGCTCGGTGGCGATCAGGGTGCTGCCCGCACCGAGGAACAGATCGAGGACGACGTCGCCCTCCTGGCTGCTGTTGCTGATCGCCCGCTCCATCAACCCGAGAGGCTTCATCACCGGGTGGAGCGGCGCCTCCGCCGGCCGGGCGATCGTCCAAACGTCGCCCTGGTCGCGATCGCCGCACCAGTGATGGCTCGACCCTTCGCGCCAGCCGTACCAGATCGGCTCATAGGAACGCTGGTAGTCGGCACGTCCGAGGACGAAGCGGTCCTTAGCCCAGATGATCGTGTCCGACCAATGGCCACCCTCCTCGGCGAAGAGGCGGCTGACTAGGGGCAGCTCCTTGCTGCTCATCGCGCAGTAGATCGCGCCGTCGACCGACTCGACCAGGACGTGGATCCACGAGCGGCAGAACGTCTCCCAGGCGACGGGATCGAGCGCGTCGTTGGCGATCCGCCGCCGGCGCGACGCTCGGGGCTGGCCGCCGTGGTCGCCGAGGGCGACGTTGTACGGCGGGTCGGTAAACGCCATCGTCGGCCGCCGATCGCCGAGGAGGCGAGCGACATCGGCAGCCGAGGTCGCATCGCCACACAGGAGCCGGTGGTCGCCAAGCCGCCAGATCTCGCCCGACTTCGTCCGTGGCTCGCGTGTCGCCTCATCGAGCGCCGTCTCGAGGTCGAACCGTTCGGGCTGCTCCCGCCGTGCCCGTCGATCGAGGCCCTTGAGGAACTTCGCGACTTCGTCCTCGTCGAAGCCCGACAGCGAGAGGTCGGCATCGGACGTCGAGGTGAGCTCCGCCAGGAGTCGGGCGAGGAGCTGCTCGTCCCAGGAGCCGCTGATCTTGTTCAGCGCGAGGCCGAGGACACGAGCTTCCTCGACGGAGATGTCGCGCCAGATCACCGGGACCGTCGTGAGGCCGAGCCGGCGGGCGGCGACGAGGCGCTGGTGTCCGCCGATGACGGTTCGGTCGGACGTCCGGGCGAGGACCGGCTGGACGAAGCCGAACGAACGAAGGCTCCGGGTCAGGGCCTCGAGCTCGTCCTCTCCGATGCGGCGAGGGTTCGCCGGCTCAGGCCGGAGTTCGTCGATCGGGACGTCGACAACCGTTACCGCGAAACGCGTAGGCTGGGCTGGCGTAACGGACGTCGTCACGCCACGTACCACGCAAGAGGGTCCTCATCAGACAGCGGGTGGGTGTCCGAGTCCCCTTGGGGGCACTCCCGCTGTGGTTTCGCGAACAGTGAAAAAACACGCGGAAGGCGGCTAGAAATTCAGGTCGGCCGGCGGTGGAGCGACGTCCTCGGTCACGACCGTCGACCAGTTGGTCGCCCGAAGATTCTCGAGGGTCGTCGTTCCAACTGCTCGCCCGTCCAGATTGAAAACGTAGGCCGCCGTCTCTGAAACGCCCGTCAACGTGAACCGCCACTCGCAGGCGTTGGCCTTCGGGCTCCCCTCAGCGAGCGTGGTCGAGGACAGTGTGTCGCCTGAACCGTCCGCGACCGACAAGACGAAGCGTTCGGCGCGGCCGGACGGGTGGCATCCCGTATCAGTCGTCTCGATGCCACCGACCGAAGGATCCGACGCGACGAGAACGTACGACCCCTTGATGTCGTGCTTTCCGATCCCGCTGACGAAGATGGCGCCCGCGGCGACGAGCAGGACGAGGACGCCCGCGCCGACCGCGGCAGGAATCAACCAGAGCCGACTCGAGTGCTGGGAGCGCGAGGCCGCAATCGCCGGGACCTGCTCTTGTGGGACGCCCACAACGCTCCGGGCGTCATCGGCCGCAGACGGTGACGGTCGAACGGAGTCGAAGTCGAACGCGCAGGTTCGACAGAACCGGAGTGCTCCGATGCGAGTCGTCAGGCAGCGCGGGCACGACTCTCCAGGCACGGCGGGAGCCTACCAAATGGCCTGTAGAGGTTGACGCGGGTCGGGTGCCTCTGCGCGCCACAACATTGAATGAGGAAGGGTTGCAGCGCCTCCAGACGCCGCGATGATTGGTGGGTGATCAACTGGCGTCAGTCGTACGGCATCCCGAGGCGATTGATGGTGGCCGCCGCGGCGTACGACACCGCCTGCATGCTGGTCATCTGGACCGCCGGCCTGGCCATGCTCGCGATCTTCGGGAGTCAGGGGTGGCCCGCTGACTTTGCGCTCCTGCTGCCGACGCTGGTCGCCGGGCTCATCGCGGCGATGTTTGTCGAATGGCGACTCGTCGGCCGGATGCCGAAGCTCCTTCGCGGGTCAACCGACTACGGCGCCCGGACGGGAATCACATCTCTCCTTGTCTGCTTCACGGCTCCAGCGGTCCTCCGCGTCCTCGTGACGCCGACGACTCTCGACGGACAGGTGGTGGTTCCCGGGGCCGTCGCCTGGTCGGCGCTCCTGCTGGTCGTTTTGACCACTGTCGTGCTCGACCTCGTCCCGCGGCTCCTTCGTCCGCAGGGCTGGGCCGATCTCCGTCCCGACGGCTCACCACGACTCGTGGTCGCCATCGTCGTCGGAGCCCTGATCGCTGCCGCGGTGGCCGGGCTGTATGGCGTGAACGCACAGCTTCTCCCCGCGCCACCGTCGGCGTCCGGAGCCGTCGACGCGTCGATGACGTTCGACTTCTCTCCGCCGAATCCGATCCTGGATCTTGGCGTCCTCGCGGTCGTCTCGTGCGGAGCGATCGTGGGGTTCGCCGCGTGGTGGTTCGGTGTCGCCCGCGTCTTCTACGCCTCACTCGTTTCGATCTACCTCTTGCTCGTCCTCGATGCCGAGTGGACGTGGCGGAGCATCCGAGCCGGCAACGTCTTCGTGAGTGAGTCGAACGAGCTGCTTCTCGCCAAGCAGGTTGCAGTCGGCATCCTGCTGCTCTCTGCGCTCGCCATCGGGTACGTGTTCCGTCGGCGCAGTTCGCCGCTTGCGGGCAGGCTTGGCGACCGCCGCCGGGCGCGAGCGACGAATACCATCGGAGTTGAGCCGCGGACGGACGGAGTTCTGTCCCCATGAAGCTTCCAGGGCGACGGCCGTGAGGGGTCTGCGAACTCACGCTCCGTCACAGGAATCGGGTCAGCTGTCGACGCGGTGACACCGGGGACGACGACGCTAGAGGACCGCGATCGGCTGTTGACGATGCGGCGATACCGTCGCAGCTCGAGCAGTCCTTGGGATGAAGGTCGTCCGTGCTGGCGGAATGGCGGCTCGCGGAGGCCGAGGTTGTGAGGCTCCCGACGGCGTGCTCAGCACGCAGTCAATCACACGCAGCGGGACTACCCAATGCGAGGATCGAAACAGCTCCGATGGCCGCAACCACCACGACGAACCAAAGGTTCGGAACGTCCGACCGATCGCTGGCGGTCGCAAACGCAATGAACCCAACGACCGCGAGTCCGGACGCGGCGATCGCCGACACCGCCGGGCCGGTTCGCGAAGACTTCGTGGAAAGCAGGTAAGCGAGACCCACAGAGAGGACGCTGAACGACGCGTAGAGGGCAAGCGATAGTCCACCATTCGTCGCGGAGTACAGCGTCCCGAGGATCGATGGGATCGCTAGGAGTCCCCACAGCCCTCCGGCAAAGAGGCGAAGCGCGGTCCGTTGGCGGCCCGTCATCGACGGCGAGTCTACCCGCGGCGGCAGCCTCGGTCGTCGGTCGTACGAGACGCGATGAAGTCATAGCGTGTGCTCGGCCGTGGCTACCATCCGCCCATGGCTCCCAGCACGCGCTACTTCGTCGGAAGCCGCCTCTGGTGGTCGGCGGCACTCTTGGTCGGCCCCGTCATCGGGAGCGCAACGGCCGGAGTCGGCGGCGCGATCTCCGCGACCGCGCTGCTCGTCCTTCCCACGTTCGTCCTCTTCGATACCGGCCGTCCATGGTGGCCAGACGAGGTGCGGCGCCTACCGGACGACGCCGCCCGTACCCGGACGGAGCTGCGCAAGTTGACAGTGTGGAGCGGGGTCGCGCTCCTGACCGGTGTTGCGCTCGCGCTGCTCCGCCCTTGGGTTAGATGACCCATCTCGACAAGGACCGGCGACAAGACAAATGAACCTTGGCATCGACGTGCATCAATCCGCTGATGGGACATTCCGCACGACCGGCCTGTCGTCCATCGGGCTCAATGAGATCGGTGCTTTCGTGGGAAACGAAGATCTGGGCCCGGGAGTCATCGCATTCCTTCGACACTTTGCGGCGGTTTCGGCATCCAATCCGGGCGGTCTTCCGACCGGCCAGACGTTCTGGTATGGGTTCTGGCCCGTCCGCTTCGAATGGACGGCCCAAATCCTCTTGGCGGGCGAGGCGACCTTTGCCCTCGACAGGTTTGTGCCGGAGATCGACAAGACGATCGATTGGTGGACGCGCCAGCGGGAGATCTGCGCGCGAGCCGGAGCGCCGTTCCTGCCTCCCCGGTCAGACCAGACAGCGATGGTCTCGCCGGGCATCCAGGAGGGCGCCCCGGCGTCCGGGCGGCGTTATACGGGAGCGGACGCGATGTCATCAGGATGGTTGCTCGTGACTGAGGAATACCACCGCGGCGTCGTCACGACCACGCACCCCGTCCACCTCGTTCATCTTGCCGAGCATCGCCCTGATCTCATCGCGATCCTCGCGATGCCCCCGGGCTCGAACTTTGATCAAGGCCCGGACGGCAACCGGGTCTGGCTCGAAGAGTAAAGGTCGCTTCGGCGCGAACCGACGGCTGAGTTCTGGTTGCGGGCGGCACCGACGCGAACGGGCTAGCCCAGCCTTCAGCCGACCACTACCACCCCGAGACCGAAACCGTTCGCGAATGTCGGCCATGACCGACAACGCACCGTTGCCACGACCACGCTCCTCACGCACCCGGCCCGCATCCACCGCGTACGCTCCTCTTGTGCCACGGCACCGAAGCCAGCCGCGCGCGTTGATCGCCCGGTTCGTCCGCGCGCTGCTAGCCGCCGACAAGCGATCCAGCGACCAGATCTGGCGGGTGCCCGGTGGGGACAATCCCGTCTGGCCGGACCCACCTTCTTTACCTGATCCGCCCGGTGCCGACCGAAAAGGAAACGCCAAGCGCTTCGTTCCGGATTACAGCCGGGGCGGGATACTCCGCGTCCTGCTGCTCACGTTCTGCCTGATCGCCGTCGGCCTCGTCCTGCTCGCCCTACAGCGCGTCGTCGCCTGAGCAGTGATCTTGGCGCGCGACGATCGCGCGGCAAAGCCCCACCGCATAGCTGACGGCGTTCAGGGACTCCGCGCTCGAGGGTCAGCGCCGCCAAGAACGCTACGGGCTCCGGCGTCGCGTACGGACCGCCAACCCGATGCTGACGGCGAGCAGGAGCGCGCATCCGACGAAGAGGCCACCGATCCCCGCGACGGCCCGAACTAGCCAGGCTGCCCCAAACAGCGCCCACATGCCCGCGAACCAGCGAACGCGGTCACGTGCGATCGGCGGGTCGTGCGGCCGACTTCCCGGACCGCGAAGCCACAGCAGGATTCCTGCCGCGACGAGGAAGAAGATCGCGGCAGCGGCGACCGCATACGACCCTTCACCCACGAACCAACTCGGATCCATCCTGACCCTCTTCGAGACGCGGTCTGGCCACGCAGCTCGATCTCGGATGCCCCGACGGAACGCGGGCGACGCTCCACCGCGCAGCTATGACTCGATCGGACCAAGCAAGAGTACGTGGTGGCGTCGACCAAGTTCTCGATCAGGTCGACCGAGCTCAGACTCGTCAGGTGGGGCGGGTGGTAGCGTGAGCGCGCAGCCCTACTGAGGACTCAGCAGGTCTTCGTGAAGGAGGCGGGAGGGTTCGCCAGTGCTGATCTGGCAGGGTCTAGGGGCGTTCGCCTTCGTGATTCCATTCATGACGATCCTGGTGTTCCAGCTTGTCACCCAGATAGCAGGCGGCGAACTGGCCATGCGCGAGCACGTGCAGGTCATCAACGGACTGGCATTGATCATAAGCGCGGTCATCGTCTTCGTACTGGCTCAACTGCTGGCGGCGCGACCGGTGCGTGAACTCGTCGACAAGGCGACCGGACAGGACGTCGTCCTAAGGCAGCGGCACACGATGTTCTTCGTGCCGATGAGGTACTGGGCCATCCTCTGGGCGGTCATTGGAATCGGCTCCATCGGAGCGGCGTTCGCGACCGGTCGCGTTTGAATCCGCCGCGCGGCGGCAAAAACCGCAGCGTCACGAACCTTGCGTCTCTGCGGGCAGATGCGCGAGAAGTGCCCTCCGCCCGGCCCGCGGCAAGGCTGCCTCTGCTCCGGAGAAGCCACGATCAATAAAGTGACGAAACTGGGACCGGCTCCCATCACGAAACCATCCGGCCACAGCGCGGACGCTAGGTGAGGCCAGACATGCGACGCGGGCTCGAGCCTTCGGACCTCGGCGACCTGTTCGAGCAGCCGTTGGCGGCTGTCCTCTCGATCGGCCTCGCTGATGGATCGATCTTCAGCCGGCCGGTGTGGCACCGATGGATCGATGGCAAGTTCGTCTTCCAGTTCCCCGCCGGGGATCGGAAGATCTCGATGCTCGGGCGGGACCCGAGGGCGACCGTTGTCCTGGCCGAGAACGCCTATCCCTACCGAGCGATCGAGGTTCGCGGACGGATCGCCATGAGCGCCGACCGATACCACGAGATCGGGGCTGCGATCTGCCAGCCCTACGTCGACGCGTTCGATCCGACGACGGATGTCTCGGCATATCTCAGCGATGAGCCGGGAATGCTGGGCGAGCTGGAGGCGGAGATCACCAACTGCTGGGACTACGCCGACGACTTTCGATGAGGCGGCCCTCACGTGACATTCCGGCAGGTTGGCCCACGATGGCTTCGCGGCGCTCGGTCGGCCACGACGGCCATCGAACATTGACGCGCCGTACCTGACACGACAATCCCGTCGTGTCGTGTCCCGACGACATGTGGTCGCGCTCGTCGCGTTCGCCACGCTCGGAATTGGCGTCCTCGTTGCGACGGCCGACCTGACCGCCACCGACTACCTCGTCATGCCGAGCCGCTCGGGACTCGCCTGCTATGAGGCGATCCCTTCCTGCCCCCCGGTGCCGAGCGGCTCACTGCGGGTCTTCGAGCCGAACTGGGCGAACAGCATTGCCTTGGCGGCTGTTGTCACGCTCAGTGCGACGGTCCTCGCCCCTCGCCCCTCGCACCGGACGGATCCGTGGGTACGTTTCCGGACCGTGACCAGGGGTCGAATCGAAGCCAGCGTCAGGCGTCACACTCGGCCCTGGAGGTGGTGACGTGTCCGTCCTGTTCCTGTACCTGGCGGTCTGGCTCGGCGCGTTCGGCATGCCCGCGTACTGGCTCGCCTACGAACGGGGCCGTCCCGCAGGGACCTGGTTTGCCGTCGGCTTGTTTCTCGGTCCGATCGCGCTGCTCATGCTCGGCTTTGCGCCCGTCCGAGGGGCCGGCCGCTTCGATGAGTGCCCGTACTGTTTCGAGGCGGTCCGGCTCCGAGCGGCCCGCTGCCCCCACTGCGGCTCGCCGATGCCGGTCTAGCCCCGGAACTTCGAGCCGAGGACCATCTGCGGCCGCTTTGCGCCTATTGACCTGCATATGGGGTTCCGTGGAGCCTGCCCTCGTGGCTGCAGGTTCTCGACCCCCTCGGCTCAGGGCGCTCCGGACAGGACGCTCCGCCGCCGTCGCGGCCGTGATCGTCTCGGGCCTAGCCATCGCGTGTTCAAGTGCATGGCGACCACGGGAGCCGTCCCTTGATGGTTGGCCGCTGGGGGCAGAAGAGGCATGCGACGCCGCCACGTCGATCAATGGAATTCCCCAGGACGTTGTTCGCATCGCCATGGCTCAGCTTCCGGCCGGCTCGGAGCGGTCCGCCAGCTCCCGGTGCTACACCCAGGGCGAATACCTGAACGGAGGTGAGACGTGGGTCGTCAAGGGCTCCGGAGCCGTGACGATCGTGGTCTTTTCGCTGGCGAACCGGACGCGGAAGGCGGTCGGGGTCCACTGCAACCCAGGTGGATGCAGTGTCACGATGCCGCCTAAGGAACCCGTCGGAGCGCCAATCAGTTGAAGGCTCCGAGGTCGCTTTCCGGGAGACTCGGCTGATGGCACCCCGTTGGGATGGCGACGAACGAGGTCGGGGCATCGCGTCCGGCGAGGCGTTCTCCGGACATCTTGCCGAGCTCGCCGGAGCCATGACCGACGCCCGATGGGTCGCCGAGGAGCCAGAGGCGCACCTGCTCCCGCACCTTCGGGCGGCAAGCGACGCCCCCGGCTTCCCACTGACCATCGATGCGACCCGGCTGGACGGTGAGATCTTCGTCGTCGATCTGTCGCCAACCGACGGCGACCTCTCCGTGGGCGAGGTGCGCCACGCGGCCGTCATGCTCGCGGCCGCGATCGCCGAGGAGTCGACCCACATCCGACAGCGGCGAGGTCCGGACGTCCTCGAGTTCGACATCACGACCGGAAGCACCGGCGATGGCCGCTTCGCCCCGCACGGCCACCTGGTGCGGCTCCGCGTTCGTCACCCGTGATCGGTCGCCGAGGGCGTGTCGCCCGCTGACGCGCCCGGCTCTAGCTCGAATGGTGGCCGTGCACGACGGCGTGGCCCAGGCCTCGGCCGATCAGCCACCGGTTCACCGGCCAGGCCACGACGAACGCCACGACCAGCGACAACACCAGGCTGCCCCAGAACAGGCCGTCCAGCAGCCCCGCCGCCATCGCGCCCGGGATCGCGATCACGATCAGGTTGTCCATGATCTCCATGACCGCGATCGAGACGGTGTCCGCCGCGAGCGCGGTCCGGACGGCTGACCCGAACGGCAGCCCGCCTCCGATCAGCGGCCGCATCGTCAGTCCGTAGCCGAAGACGAAGGCGAGCACGATCGCGAGGATGATCGACGCCAGGTCGTGCCAGCCGAGCGCGGTCGAGAGCACCAGCCCGAGCACCTCACCGATGGCACAGCCGGTCAGGCAGTGGACCGTCGCTTGGAACGCGGTCCGGGTCAACGAGGGCGCCGATTCGTGGCTCATGTGGCTCATCTGGCGCGAGGATAACGAGACCCGCGAGAGGTCGCCGCGGGGCGGTCTACCGAGGCGGACGCCCCTCCGAGGCCCGCGCCGGGCGCAGCCTGCAAGCGTCAGAACTCGACCGGCAGCGACTCCAGGCCGCGGTCCGTCGGCGTCTTCAGCCGGACGATCGGGCCGGTGACGGCGTACTCGGGGATCCGCGGGAAGAGCTCTTCGAAGAGCACCTTCGCCTCCAGCCGTGCCAGCGGCGCTCCGAGGCAGTGATGGATCCCGTCACCGAATGCGACGTGCCGCTCCGGCTTGCGGGTCAGGTCGAGCCGGTCCGGATCCGCCCAGTGGCGCTCGTCGCGGTTCGCGGACGCCCAGATCAGCGCCACGCGGGAGCCGCTCGGGATCACCGCCCCGTGGGCCTCCACGTCGCGCGTCGCCGTCCGCGCGAGCGTCTGGATCGGCGCGTCGAAGCGGAGGAGCTCCTCGATCGCCGGCGGCAGGATCGTGGGGTCGAGCCGGATCCGCTCCCGCTCCTCCGGAAACCGGTCGAGGTGCAGCAGCGAGTTGGAGATGAGCCCGGAGGTCGTCGTGATCCCGGCCACGAAGAGCAGCATCGAGCTCCCGAGCACCTCGTCGGCGCTGAGCTGACCGGCGGCCTCGGCGGCGACGAGAAAGCTCATCAGGTCGTCGCGTGGCTCGGCCCGCCGTTCGGCTGCGGCCGCCTGCATGTACGCCCGCATCTGGTCCCGTCCGGCGATGGACCGCGCCGGCAGCGTCTGGACGCCAGGGTCGCGCTCCAGCATCTCGCCGAACCATGCGAGCAGCTGCGGATGGTCCTCCTCCGGAAAGCCGAACCACGAGAACATCGTCGATCCCGGCAGCGGGCGCGCGAGGTCGCGGGCGAAGTCGGCCTTGCCGTCGTCGACGAACGCCTCGATCAGGTCGACGACCTTGCGGCGCACGATCGGCTCGAACTTCGCCTTGAGCGCGGACGGACTGAAGGCGAACCGGAGCGCGCCCCTGAGCCGGGTGTGGAGCGGCGGATCGACGCCCGCCAAGTCGCCGGCCGGCAGGAACAGCTCGAACGTGTCGTCGATGTCGTTGCCGCGTCCGCCGACGCTGCTCGAGAACGTCTCCCAGTCCTTCGCGGCCGCCTGGACGTCCTCGAAGCGCGAGAAGGCCCACAGGTCCAGATCGGCGTCGTGATACAGCGGCGCCTCATCACGCATCCGGCGGAAGGTGGGGTACGGATCCTCGACGGGTGCGAGCGCATTCCAGGTGACGGCGGCCATGCAGCACTCCCAGCGACAGAGACGAACTCCGAACGGTACGCGGTCGGTCGGTCGCCGTGCTGGACGATGGCGAATGCGTGGCGAGGGGCGCTGCCCTCCCTACGGCTTGCCGGGCTCCGTCGGCTCCGGCGACTCGGCCTCGGCGGGTGCTGCCGGCGGCGCCGGCGAGAGTGGGCCGTCACCCCACAGCTCGACAAGGATGCTCTGGCGGCCGCCCGGTCCCTGCGTCTGATCGCCGAGCCGGACGCGGCCCTGGAGCCGGGTCCCGTCGCGCATCGCCCCGGTGAGCATGCCGGTCGTCGTGTCGTGCCCGGTCTTCATCAGGACGCGCCCGGTCCACTGCGACTGACCGGCGTCGTCCTCCCACGCATCGATCGTGACGCGGCCGAGGGGAGCGTCGTCCAGCTTGACTTCGAGCAGCTCGAATCGGGTGTGCTTGCGAACCACGGACCGACGATAGCAGGGACGGACGTGGGGCCGTCGTCTTGCCCCTGCCGCGCCCTCCTCGGAAAGGGAGGATGGCGCCAACGACGACGGCGTGCTCAGGCGCCCGGCGCCTCCGCCCCCTCGTGCGAACGACGGCTCATCGGTCCCGAGAATGACGCCGCGTCCGCGGGCCGCAGCTCGACAAACAGGGCGCTGAGGATCAGGGCAAGCGCCGTTCCGGCGAGCCACCCTCCGAGGACGTCTGTCGGAAAATGGTCCGAGAGATAGACGCGTGAGAAGCCGATCAACGCCACGATGACGATCGCAACCGCCCTGACGACCGTCCCGCGAGGATCGGGCAGGACGACGAAGATCGACGTGGCGAGCGCCGCCGTCCGGAAGGCGTGCCCGCTCGGGTAGGAGTCGATTCGGATGGCCGCCGCTGCGGCCGCGAAGTCGCTTCCGAACAACGACGCGAATGCCGTGATCGGCACGATCAGCAAGGCGAGCGGGTTCCGCCACGGCCGGAGGGTGATCAGCAGGATCAGGCCGAGGAGCACGACGACGGCGCTCGAGACGATCGGTTCGAGGTCCGGCACGATGGGCGGCGCCTCGATCGGGCGGGGCCGCAGGAAGACGTTCTTGAAGATGACCGTCCCCCATTCGGCCGCGACGAAGGTGACAAAGACATAGATCGCGGAGCGGTATCGGCCCTCCGTGACGAGGAACGCGGCAAGCGCGCCGGTGAACACCGCGAGGCTCGCGCCATCGCCGAGCCGCGAGATGAGTCGCATCACGAAGTCGACGGGGCTGCCGTGGAGGGTGGCGAGGGCGGTGACCGCCGCGAGATCGGCAGGTCGCGTCCGGCCGCTGTCGGCAATGACACCGACCAGGAGGAACCCGATCGCGAGGACTGCGGCACCGGCGATTCGTCGCGAACGCTGAGCTGCCCACGACGGCAGTCCTGACCTACGCTCGGGTTCGGGCTCCAACGGATCCTCCGGTTTGTGCATCAGCGGACCCTCAACGGGCTGACGAGATCGAGCCGCCCGATTCGACGACTCAGCAGGCCCACGGCGAGCGCCCCGCCGGCGATCGTGAGAGCGAGGATCACCGCGAGCCAGACGATCGGGATCGCGGGCGACGTCGGCGCGGGGTCGAACACGCCGGTCAGGATCTGGACAAGCACGGCCCCGATCAGCAGCCCCACGATGACGCCCGCCGCGCCACCGGCCCCGATGATCGCGCCGGATTCGGTGGCGATCGCGGCGACGACCTGACGGGGCTCCGCCCCGATCGCCGAGAGTGTCGCGAGCTCGCGCGACCGATCCGCAAACGCGGCGAGCAGGAACAGCGCGATGCCGACTGTGGCGATCACCAGCGCGAAGGCGACATCGACCAGGACCAGCCGGGCCAGGTCGACGGAGGTCACCTCGCTCGCGATCCGCGCGGTGGTCTCGGTCAGGTCCGTGACCTGCCAGTCGCCGCCCAGCCTCGTCGTGAGTCGACGGCCGGCGTCCGCCGGGTCGCCCTTCGCCGATGCGAGCACGAACGAGATCCGGTCGTTGCCCGTCTGGGCGCGGACGAAATCGAGATTGGCCACGAGGAACGCGTCCTTGGGAGCCGTTGGAAACTCGAGCGCGACCCCGACCATCCGGAAGTCCACGGGCTTGAGCGTCCCCGTGGCATCGGGGACGCGGATCCGCACGCGGTCGCCGGGCACGATGCTGTAGTCCCGCGCCGTCTCGGCCGAGACGAGGATCCCGTCAGGCTGGGATCGGAGCGCGGACATCGCCTGGTCCGCGGTGAGGCCGGCGAAGAATGAATCCGCCAAGGGCGCGACCCTCGGCAGCTGGGTCGAGTCGACCGCCAGCAGGTCCTGCGCTTCGGGTCCCACATAGACGATCCGGTCCACGAACGGCGTCGCAGCGACGACGCCCGGCCCGGAGAGCTGCGATACGACCTGTGCATTCGATGGGGCAGTCGGTGTGGCCTTCAGGTCTGCCCCGAGCGTCAGGCGAGCGTCAACCCGTTGCTGCTGGAGATAGGTGGCGTCGAAGACGAGAACGCTGAACGCGAAGCTCGTTGCGAGCGCGATCACCACGACGAGTGGCCCCACGGTGGCCGTTCGCGTGGCGAGCGACGCCCCGGCGAGCTCGCCGGAGACGCCGGCAAGGCGACGAAGTCCGGAGGCCACCACGCGACGCCCGGCGACCCACGCAGCAAGGCGGATGAGGAGGAGGGACGCACCGATCCAGATGAGACACGGTCCGACGAACGCCGAGACGGTCAGGGACACGGTCGCGACGCCCTCGGTGTTGAGGACGGGTCGGACTTGCGGGATCAGGACCATCGCGACAACGCCGCCCGCGATCGCCGCCGCGTCCAGGTAGAAACGCTGCCACGCCGGCCGCGGGCTCCGCGCGATCTCGCCGCGGCTCGCCTGAAGCTCGCGACGAAGCTCGGCTCGGAGAGGAAGAGCGGCGGCGAGGGTTCCCAGGATCGTCATCCCGATCACCGTGCCGACGCCGACCTCCACGATCGGCATCGGGCCGCCCGCTGCCCAGAGATCGGTCCCGAACAGCGCGACCGCGATGACCGCGCCGAGGCCGAACCCGACGACCGCCCCGGCGAGCGCGGCGAGGGCCGTCGAGCCCGCAAGCACGACGAGGAGATCCCGCTGCGTCGCTCCGTGGGTCCGGAGCCATGTCGTGTGCCGGCGCGTGAAGTCACGAGTCGCCGCGGCGGCCAGCTGCTCGAGTCCGAGCGCGACGAGGACTCCGGGAAGCGACAGGAAGAGGAACAGGATCTGGCCCCAGGCAAGATCCGGCGCCACCGGCTCGATGGCCGCAGTGGCATCGTCGATGACCTGGAAGGCGCCGACGCCCTGACGATCCAGCCGGCGACGCAGGCCATCGAGCCACGTCAGGGCCGCGGCCGGGTCGCCGGGAACGGATGCATGGTCGATCTGGAGGTGGATCTCTCGCCGGACCGCCGGCTCATTGGCGAACACCGGTACGACGGCGCCCCCGGAGCCGCTCGCCCCCGGAGCCGTCCCGGGTCCCGCGGCGCTCGGGTCCGTCGCGGTGGCACCGGCCGGCACCTTCGCGACGAGCGCCGCCACGTCCGCGAGCGACATGACGGCGACGTTCGCGGGAGGGTTCGCTCCGGCCGCGCGATGATTTGCGTCGAGCGGTCCGAGCACCAGATCCGCGCCGGTCGTGTCGACGATCCCACTGACCTTGACCGGGGCGGAGGCACCGCCGGGCAGATGAATCGTGATCGTGTCGCCGGCGGTCGCACCGAGGTTCGAGGAAAGATCGCGGCTGATCGCCATCTGCCCCAGCTCGGTCGATCCGCTCGCAATCCCGAACCAGCCGGTCGCAGCGGAATAGGCGGGATCGAGCCCGACCACCACGCCCGCGCTCGTCTGGGTCGCGGATCCGCCCGCGGTCAAGTCCGCGGTGTCGAAGTGGACGAGGTCGAAGGGAATCGAACGCCGGACAACGGGGTCGGTCGAAACGGTCGCGGCCACCGTCGCTGGATCCGCGCCGGGCGCGAGGACGACCTGGGCATCCACGGGAACCTCGCCAAGGGCGCGTCGCGTGACGGTCGTCTCCGACGCGATCCCGAAGAGCAGGACGGCCGCAACGAGCGCCGTCGCGAGCGCGGTGCCGACCATCGTCGTCGCCGACCGCCGCGGATTTCGAGCGAGAAGCGTGAGCGCGTGCCGGGCGAGGATCATGCCGCCGGCACCACGACGCCGTCGCGCATCCGGATGCGGCGATCGGCGCGAGCGGCGGACCGCGCGTCGTGCGTCACGAGGACGACCGCCACCCCGGCGGAACGAGCCTGCCGAGCCAGAAGGTCGATGATCGCCTGACCCTGCCGCTCATCCAGGCTGCCGGTCGGCTCGTCGGCCAGGATCACCGCTGGCCCCGCGACGATCGCTCTCGCGATCCCGACGCGCTGGCGTTCGCCGCCCGACAGCTCGTCGACCCGGGCGAGCGCGAGCCCGCCGAGCTCGACGTCGTCGAGCGCGCGTTCCGCGACGGTCGCGGCCTCCTCCGCAGGTCGCCCCGCGAGCCGAAGTGGCAGGGCAACGTTCTCGAGCGCGGTGAGCGACGCCACGAGCCCGTACGTCTGGAAGACCATCCCGATCCGGGACCGCCGCAGCCTCGCACGCTCCGTGCTCGAGAGCCGGGCCAGGTCATGGCCCAGGACGCTCACCGTCCCGCTGTCAGCGAGCTCGAGGCCCGCGATCAGCCCGAGCAGGGTCGTCTTGCCGGACCCGGACGGACCTTCGATCGCGACGAACTCACCGCGGTCCACGGTGAGGGTCGCGTCGCGAACCGCATCAACCGCTGGTTCGCCACGGCCGTAACGGCGGCGGACGCCGCGACACTCGACCAGGCTCATCCGTGGGCGACCCGTGACGTTGAGGGCGTCTTGCCCAGCTCGATCGTCCGCCCGTCGCGGATCTCGACGATCCGTTCCGCCCGCGCGGCGACGTCCGGGTCGTGGGTGACGAGCAGGGTCGTCGCCCCCGTCTCGGCCCGGATGTGGTCAAGGGCGTCGAGCACCACGCCGGCCGATGCGTGGTCGAGCTCGCCCGTGACCTCGTCGGCGAGCAGCAATCGCGGCCGGCAAGCAAGCACGAGGGCAAGCGCAGCGCGCTGCTGCTCGCCGCCGGACAGAGCCCCGGGACGCCGCCGGCCGTGATCGGCAAGGCCGACACGTCGGAGGATCGCGAGCGCCCCGTCGACGTTCACGCGCGGCCCCGAGAGCGCCGTCGCCAGCTGCACGTTCTCGACGAGGTCGAGGAATTCCACGAGGTTCCCGCTCTGCACGACGTGGCCGACGGTTCGGCCGCGCATCGCGGCCCGTGTCGACTCTGATGCCTGGCCGACCTCCACTCCATCGATCTGGATGGACCCTGCCGATGGCCGGTCCGCTCCGGAGATCAGGTTGAGCAGCGTCGACTTGCCGGAGCCGGAGCGGCCCATGATCGCGACGTATTCGCCCGCGTCGAGGTCCAGGTCGACGCCGCGGAGAGCCACCGTCTCGATATCGCCCTCCCGGTAGATCCGGAACACATCGCGAACGACGACGCGTGCGCCGAGGGCCTCCGCCACGGCGGCCCGGGTCATCACCTGGTCCACGCGAAGCTGCCGATCATCTGGCGAAACGCGTCGACGTTGTCGACCCCGTCCGGTGTCGAAAGACTGATGACGGCGAGGCCGGGGCCAGGGACGTAGAACCGATCCACGGTCGAGGGAACCTGCTTGCCGGTCACGGGATCGGCCGCCGAGCGGGCGTGATACAGCAGGTGGATCAATGTCGCGCCGCCCACCTTGACCCGATTCTGCTTGACGAGCGCGAAGCCCGGCTGCGCGCGAAGCGCGGGAAGGTCGGTCGAGGTCACCCATGCTGCAACGTCCGCCGGCTTCTGGACGATGGAGACCTGCTCGCTGCTGTCCTTGTCGCGGATCACGACCCCGTCCTGGTTGGTGGTCACCTGCCACCCCTCGACGTACTGGATCGAGAACTGCCACGCCGCCGAGTGGTACGTGAGGAACACCGCGTTGTCCGGAACGTCACCGGCTGCGGCTCCGGACCCGGTATCCGGCGCCTGGGATGCGTCGGGAACCGGCGTGAACGCCGGCTCGACCGCGTCGGACGCCGAGGCCTGGAGGCTCTCCGCCGGCGAGGGTTCCGTGCTTGCGGAGGCGTCCGGGACGGCGCTCGCCGCCGCCGTCAGCGAGGGTCCAGGACTGGCGCTCGCCGCTGCACCCGAGCCGCCGCACCCCGCGAGAGCCGCGGTCGCGACGAGGATCGCGACCAGACCGGCTCCAGTTGACCTTCCCAATCCAGGTGGCCTCCATGATGAGAGCCGCCGACGGGGGGAGCGGTCGGCGGCTGTGGAACATGTTCCGCGCCGAACCTGAACGTCACCTGAGTCGAGGCAGAGCGAGCCGAAAGGTGGCGCCGGCTCCGGGCGAGCTCGAAACGGTCAGCCGGGCACCGTTGCGCTGCGCGAGGTCGCGCGCAATCGCGAGTCCGAGGCCGACGCCCTCGCGGTCCTGGCCTCGGGCCGTCGAGCGGTAGAACGGGTCGAAGATCCGATCGATGTCGGCGGCCGCGATACCCGGCCCTTCATCGTGGATCTCCAGCCACACCTCGGCCTCGCTCGACCGGGTTCGGACGGTGATCGCGCCGCCGATGCCACTTGCCTCGCCATCGGCGGTCGCGTCGCGGTCGGCGTCGCCGTCGCCGTCGCCGGGCACGATCCCATACCGAAGCGCGTTTTCGACGAGGTTCCTCACGATCCGTTCGATCTCATCGGGATCGACCATGACGGGCAGGTCGGTTCGGAGGTCGGTCGAAATTCGGTGCGATTCCGATGGGGTCGCGACCTCCAAGGCCTCGGCGACGATCACGGAGAGGTCCGAGGGCTGCCGCCGGGTCGGCGCCAGCGGGTCGTTGGCGCGAGCGAGAACGAGCAGATCGCCCGTCAGGCGGATGAGGCGATCGACGGACGTATCGACGGTCCGGAGCGCGGCGCGGAGGTCCTCCGGTGAGCGCGCTCCGTCAAGCGCAGCGCCGGTGGTCGCTTTGATCGCAGCGAGCGGGTTCCGCGTCTCGTGGGATGCGTCAGCGACGAACCGCTGCTGTCGCGCGTGGGCATCCCGAATCGGCTCCAGCGTCCGTTTTGCCAGCACCCACGCCGCGAACCCGACGATCAGCACGGCGGCGGCGTCGGCGATCACGATCGAGACGCCGATCCGCGCGATTGCGGCGCCGTAGGCTGCCTCCGCTACCTGCGTGGTCGTCAGCTCCGGCGCGACGTCGAAGTCGGGCTGAAGAACGATGGCAAACGCGACATAGAAGACGATCGAGAAGACGGCCAGGACGCCCGCGAACATCGCGATGAAGAGGAGCGTCAGTCGGATTCGGGCGCGCCGGACCATCTATGTCCTTCCGACGCCACGGTCGCCAGGGTCCGCGGACTCGGGACGCGCTTGGCGTCCGGGCACGTCGCTTCCCGCCGTACGCACGCGGTAGCCGGCACCGCGGATCGTCTCGATGATGCCGTCGCGCCGTCCGCCATCGAGCTTTCGTCGCAGGCTCCGGACGTAGACCTCGACGACGTTCGAGCCGGGAATGCTGTCGACGCCCCACAGCGCGTCGACGAGGTGCTCCTGCGTGAACACCTGCCCCGGATGTCGAGCGAGCAGCTCCAGGAAGGCGAATTCGCGCGCGGTCAGCCGGACTTCGCGCCCCTGATGCCAGACCCCGAGGCTCGATGGGTCCAGGACGAGATCGCCGACCTCGATCCGGGGCGAACCGGTGGACCCGTGACGCCGGGCGAGGGCGCGAACGCGGGCCTTCAGCTCGGCGATCGCGAACGGCTTCCCGAGATAGTCGTCGGCGCCGTGGTCCAGCCCCGCGACACGATCCTCGACACCAGTGAGTGCGGTCAGCATGAGGATCGGCCCCGTGAACCCCTCCGCCCGGATCGTCCGGCACACCGAGAACCCGTCCATCCCCGGGAGGATGACGTCGAGGATCACGAGTCCATACGGCGCAGCAGACGCCCACTCCACCGCGTCCAGGCCGTTCGCGACGAGGTCCACGGCATGTCCGTCGTCGACGAGCGCCGTCCTGACCGCCTCCGCGATCGCCGGCTCGTCCTCGACGACAAGGATTCGCATCTGCCTCCTCTGGTGCCCGCCCGACCCCGGCGAGACATCCGGCCGCCTATTGTCGGACGCGCGCAGTCTCTGTCGATCACCTGAACCGCGGCTGAGCGAGCCGAACGTTGCTCAGGTGAGATTCAGGTCCCCGCGCTCGTCTGATCGAGACGCATGGCTTCTCTCTCCGGTACCGGCTCGCGTGGCCGGTGGCTCGTTCCGTCCATTGCCCTGCTTGCTGCGGCATTCGTGCTCGGACTCCTCGTCCGGGGCGCGGCGACGACCAGCGAGCAGGCCGTCGCGGCCGCGGTTGTCGCCCTCTGTCCGCGGTGGCTTGCGGACGCCGGCGACGTGGTGGGAAGCCTGCCGGTCTTCGCCGGCCTGTGCCTCCTCCTTGCCGTCCTCGCCTGGTTTGCCCGCCGTCCCGTGACCGCTCTGACGCTCCTTCTCGGCCTGACGATCGAGATCCCGACGGAGCTGCTGAAGATCGTGATCGATCGGCCACGGCCGCCCACAGCCAACGAGATCGAGGCATTCGGATCGATCGCGAGCTTTCCGAGCGGCCACGTCGCCCGGATGGTCGTCCTGGCCGCTCTCGTCGTTGCGCTCTTCGTCTGGCAACGCCGATCGCTCCGGGCGATCGGGATCGTTCTCGCGGCGGTCTTCGTCGGGCTCGTCGGATTCGCTCGGGTGGGCATCGGCGCGCACTGGCCCACCGACGTCCTGGGCGCGATCCTGGTCGGGCTGGGCTGGTCCGGCATCGCAATCGTCGTCGCCGGCCGATTGATACCATCGAGCGGATGGACATCATGGGGATCCGGATCCCGACCGTCGTGAAGGACAACGTCGCTCGCCGCTGCGAGGGCTGCCTCCAGGTCATCGACGGCACGCCGTGGCGGATCAACATCCTCGACATCGTCTCGACCGAGGTCTCGTCGCCGTGGATCGGCACGCCGATGCTGAACCCGGGACCATTCGAATTCCACTCGGACGAGGCGTGCGTCCGCCACTGGATGGCCGAGCGCGACTACCTGTTCTGCCGCAAGGGGCGGGTCCGCGAGATCATGCGACCGATCCCGGTCCCG
This sequence comes from Chloroflexota bacterium, assembly GCA_042408445.1. Lineage (GTDB taxonomy): Bacteria > Chloroflexota > Limnocylindria > Limnocylindrales > CSP1-4 > CF-46. Next base: position 14,288 of record JBHORC010000033.1, on the reverse strand, counting down.
GCCGCCGATGGCACCGTTCAGTGGGGCCTGTGCGACGGGATCCATCGGGACGAGCACGAGCTGATCCCCGCCTAGGGGCCGACCAGCCGGGCGCCGGAGCGGTTGCGCCGGGCCCCAGAACAGCCGGATTGACGCTCGCAAAGCGAGCCCGGATAATCCGCCTCGTCCGAACGAATCCGCGGACCCAGATTTACCCAGATTTGTGCACCGAAGGCGGCCTCCGTGCCCGTCGCTCCGTCCACCCCGCGGCTGTCCCGCGCCGCGACTCGACCGCTCTCGCTGGGTCCGGCGAGCCGGCTGCTCGGCGTCGACCCGGACACCCTCCGACGCTGGGCCGACGAGGGACGAATCGACGCATTCACCACGGCCGGCGGTCATCGGCGCTTCGACCGCGGAACGCTCGAGCGGGTCCTCCAGGCGCGTCGCCTGGACGCGACGACCCGCCTCGCCTCGCTGGGCGCGACGGCTGATCGCCTCTCCCGGGCCTACCGCCGCGGCTATTCGGACCGGACCGCGGCCGTGAGCACCGTCCGTGAGGCCGTCCGGACGGAGGATCGGGATGCCTTCCGGGACGATGGCCGCGCCCTCGTCGCCGCGCTCGTCGCCCACATCGATGCGACCGACGACGGCGAGCGAGCTGCGGCCGAAGCGGCCGCAGCCGAGATCACCGACGGTCTCGCCCACCGCCTCGCCGCCGCAGGCATGCCGCTCGGGGATGCCGTCTCGCTGTTCGTGGCGGCCCGCCGCCCGTTCCTCGGCGAGCTCGCGGCGATCGGCCGGCGGCGAACGGTCGATCCCGATCGGCTGAGCCAGATCTACGACGCGTCCTCGAGCCTGCTCGATCGACTCCTGCTCCGGCTCGTGGCGACCCACGAGGAGGTCTCACGCTGATGCCGCTGCCGTCCGGCTGGCTGCCCGCGCTCACCTCGATCCTCGCCCTCATCTTCGCGCTCGCGCTGTTCGACCAGTGGCGGGAGCGACGGCAGGGCTTCCAGCTGATCTGGGCGATCGGGATGACGTTCTACGGGATCGCGTCCGGCTGCGAGGCGGTCGGCGCCGCGAGCGGCTGGAACGAGACGCTCTACCGGACCTGGTATCTCACCGGTGCCGTCTGGACGGCCGGCTGGCTCGGGCTCGGGACGACCTGGCTGCTGGGGCGGACCCGCTTCGGCTACACGTTCGCTCTGTGCCTGCTGCTCGCCGGGGTGTTCACGCTTCTCACCCAGCGGAAGTTCGAGTATCCCGGCGCCGGCTCCGCCCCGATCCTCTATCTGATCGCCGCGGTCGTCCTCGCGGCGGCGATCGCGATCGAGACGTACTTCCAGAACGACCGCTGGCCGAGCCTTGCCGCGGGAGCGGTGGTCGGCGCGACGATCGTCTCGGCTGTGCTGATGCTGACCGCGACGCTGCCCGCTCCGGGATTCGCGCTCGATCCGGCAACGGGGATCCCGACCGGCGAGCTGTTCCCGGGGACGATCCGTCTGCTGACTCCGTTCCTGAACATCACCGGCGGCCTCACGCTCGCGCTCGGCGCGCTGTTCTCTGCCTACGTGTTCATGCCGAAGCGCCGCGTTCTTGCCTACTCGCTGGACCCGAACGCCTCGGGCGACCAGTTCCTCTTCAACCTGCTGATCTCGCCGGTGGCGTTCGTCGTGAACTTCGTCGCGTCGCTCCCTGGCGCGGTCCGCGCACTCGTCGCCGGCCGGCTCCACAGCCGCGTGCCGGCCACGATCCTCATCGCGATCGGCGGCTTCCTGGCGAGCGGTGGCGACACACTGAACCGGTTCGGGGTCACGAACGTGTTCCAGGTCGGCAAGTTCCTCGCGCTGCTGTTCCTGCTTGCCGGGTTCCTCGTCTCGATCGAGGCGTTCCGCGAGATCCGGGTGCCCTTCACGTCGGTCGTCCTGCGGCGGGCGCGCCGGGAGTCGCCGAGCGCGGCCGCGGCGACCGGATCCGCCGCCGGGCGTCCGGCACCGGAGACCGCGGGCGCGGTGACCGCAACCCCGGCCGAACCGCCCGGCGACGTCGCCACGGACACCGTTCGCTAGCGGATCGGCGCCGGGAACCGCCTCGGGGGCGGATCGTCGCGGCCCTACCATTGGCGTGGTGCGCGACCGCCCGATCCTCGCCGGCTCCCTGATCGTCGTCCTCGCCGCGAGCGGGTTCGGGCTCCTCGGGCCGCTCGCCCGGTTCGCCTACGACGTCGGCTTCGATCCCCTCTCGTTTGTCGCCTGGCGAGCCGCATTCGGGCTGCTGATCGTGCTGGTCGTCGTCGGCGTGCGGTCCCGGCGCGGCGTCGCGTTCGTGGATCCGCGCCGGCTGCCGGTCGTCGACCGCTGGGCGCTCGTCCTCGTCGGCATCGCGGGTCTCGGACTCAACGTCGCGATGTTCTTCGCGTTCGACCTGACCTCGGTTGCGATCGCCCTGCTGGCGTTCTACACCTACCCGGCGCTCGTCGCGGTCGTCGCCGCGGCGCTCGGCCACGAGCGGCTCGATGGCACCCGGCTCGCCGGTCTCGCGCTGGCCCTCGGCGGCATGGTGCTCGTCGTCGCGGGCGGTCTCGGCGAGGCGACCGGCGTGACGATCAACCCACTCGGCGTGGTCCTCGGGCTCGTCGCGGCCGGGTGGCAGACCGTGTTCGTGACGGTGAGTCGCGAGCGGTACAAGAGCGTCCCGTCGGAGCAGGCGATGGTCTGGATCCTCGCGATCACCGCCGCGGCCTGCAGTGTGCTCGCCGTGGTCGCGGGCGGACACCCCGGGATCGTCGCGGAGCGACCGGCGGCGCTCGGGCTCGCCGCGTTCGCCGGTGTCGTCGCGGCGGGGATCCCGTCGATCCTGTTCCTCGTCGGCATCCGGGCGATCGGCGGAACGCGCGCCGGGATCCTCATGCTGTTCGAGCCGCTCGTCGGGGTGACGCTCGCGGCGCTCCTGCTCCACGAGGCGCTTGGACCGATTCAGCTCCTCGGCGGCGTGGCGATCCTGGCCGCGGCGGTCGTGATCCAGCGCGGTGGCGGCAGCGTCGCATCGTCGTCGGCCCAGGTCATCGAGCCGGCCGCTGTCCCGTCGGTCGAGCAGGGCTGAGCCGGATCGCGGAGGATGGACGCCGGCCGCGGTGCGAGGGACACTGCGAGGGACACGGCGGGGAGGCCGGATCGGCCCGTCCGATCGGCGGCCGGAGGGAAGTGAGGGTCCGGTGACCGAGACCGTCGACGCAACGAAGATCCGGGTGCTCCTGGTCGACGACCATGGCGTGGTCCGCCGTGGCCTCCGCGGCTACCTGGAGCTGCTCGACGACATCGAGGTCGTGGGCGAGGCCGAGAACGGGCTCCGGGGCGTCGAGCTGTCCGCGGAGCTCGCGCCGGACGTCGTCCTGATGGACATCGTGATGCCGCAGCTCGATGGCATCGCAGCGATCAGCCAGATCAAGGCTGCCCAACCGGATGTCCAGATCGTGGCGCTGACCTCGTTCATCGAGGAGGAGAAGGTCCTCGCGGCGCTCGAATCGGGAGCGAGCGGGTTCATCCTCAAGGACGCCGAGGCCGACGACGTCGCGGCCGCGATCCGGGCCGCGCATCACGACGAGGTCCACCTGGATCCCGCGGCGGCGCGGATCCTCGCGAAGGGGATGCGCGCCCGAGCCGAGCAGGAGCCGGTCGAGGCGCTCACGGAGCGCGAGCTCGAGGTGCTGAGCCTGGTCGGCCACGGCCGGAGCAACAAGGAGATCGCGACGGACCTCGGCATCACGGAGCGGACCGCGCGAACGCACGTCAGCAACATCCTGGGCAAGCTCGACCTGCAGAGCCGGACGCAGGCGGCGCTCTACGCGGTCGAACGCAAGCTCGTCCACTAAACGCCCGCCGCGATGACGGCGCATCGATGCGTTGCCGGCTCCGCTCGCTCGCCAATGAAACGACGTTGATCCCGTGATCGACGACCGGCCGACGATCGTCTTCCTGCACGGCGCGCGTCTGACCGGCGCATCCTGGCGGCCGCAGGTCGCCGCGTTGCACGACGAGTACCGCGTCCTCGCGCCCGACCTCCCCGGTCATGGTCGCGCCGCATCACGGCCCTTCACGATCGACGGCGCCGCCGACGAGGTCATCGATCTCATCGCCCGTGAAGCGACCGGCGGGCGGGCGATCCTCGTCGGGCTGTCGCTCGGCGGATACGTCGCCATGACCGTCGCCGCGCGGGCCCCGGAGCGGGTCATCGCGCTGGTCGTCTCGGGCGCGACCGCCGAGCCGACCGGTGCCCGGGCGCTCGGGTACGTCGCCCTCGCGGGCGTGTTCCGGTACGTCCCGGAGCGCATGCTCGATCGTGCGAACCGCTGGTTCTTCGGCCGTCGGTTCCCCGGCTCGATCGCGGACGAGATCCTCGCCGAGGGCTTCTCGTTCGCCGCGGGGGCGATCGCCGTCCGGGCCCTCGTCGGGCAGCGGTTCAAGCCGCGCCTCGCTGCGTGGCCCGGCCCGACGCTCCTGCTGAACGGCGAGTGGGACCTCTTCTTCCGCCCCACCGAACGCGGGTTCGCCGACGTCGCCGCCAACGCCCAGCGGCGGCTCATCCCGCGGGCGACGCATCTCGCGAACCTGGATCAGCCCGAGGCCTTCACGGCCGCCGTTCGGCAGTTCGCCGCACGCGTGATCGAGCACGAACGGGCCGACGCGCGCATCCCCGCCTGACAGCCGGAAACGCCACCCCGAGCACGAATTCCCGCCGATCTGCAACGCCGACGACCCGACCCTTCACCCGGCGTCACGAGGGGCCGATGGTATCCTCGGGCCACCGACCCACCCGCTTGACGTGAGGTTCGATGCGCGTTCGCAAAGCAGTCTTCCCTGCCGCCGGCTGGGGTACCCGGTTCCTCCCCGCCACGAAGGCGCAGCCGAAGGAGATGCTGCCGCTCGTCGACAAGCCCGTCATCCAGTACGCGGTCGAGGAGGCCGTCGCCGCCGGCATCGAGCAGGTGATCATCATCACCTCCAGCCAGAAGCGCGCGATCGAGGACCACTTCGACACCTCCTACGAGCTCGAACGACTGCTCGAGGAGAAGGGCGACATCGAGATGCTCCGCCAGATCCGGCACATCTCGGACCTGGCCCAGGTGACGTACGTCCGCCAGAAGGAGCAGCTCGGCCTCGGTCACGCCGTCCTCGTCGCGAAAGAGGTCGTCGGCCACGAGCCCTTCGCCGTGATCCTGAGCGATGACGTCGTCGTCGGCGACCGGCCCTGCATCGGCCAGCTCGTCCATGCCTACAACGAGACGCATTCGTCCGTCGTCGCGGTCATGGAGGTCCCCCACGAGGAGACCCAGCGCTACGGCGTGATCGCCGGCGAGCCGGTCGAGGGCGGGCTGAACCACGGCCGGCTCCACAAGGTGAGCCGCCTGGTGGAGAAGCCGCGACCGGAGGACGCTCCGTCCAACCTCGCGATCATCGGCCGCTACGTCCTGACCCCGAAGATCTTCGACAAGCTCGAGCAGACGCAGCGCGGCGCCGGCGGCGAGATCCAGCTGACCGACGCCATCGAGGCGCTCATGCAGGAGCAGGCCGTCTACGGCTACGAGTTCGAGGGCATCCGCTACGACGCGGGCACGACGATGGGCTGGCTCAAGGCCTCCGTCGAGCTGGCGCTGGAGCGACCCGAGCTCGCCCCGGAGTTCCGCGCCTACCTCCAGAGCCTGGAGCTCTGAGCGGCGGATCGCGGACAAGCGCCCACTTGCCGGCGGAGCGAGACCGCCGCCACTTCCCGTCGAGCCGTCGTTCCGGGGTCCGTACGGTACGATGCCGCCCGGCGTGCGACCGCCGCGTGCGACCACCGGCGCTGACCTGAACCGGACCGCGGCCACACCGCCGCGACCCCGCTAGCGGAGGCTCACTTGGCGGAGATCGGGACGATCCTCGGCGGCCGATACCGGCTCGTGGAGCTGCTCGGCCAGGGCGGAATGGCGCGGATCTACCGCGGCCACGACCACCAGCTGGACCGGGACGTCGCCGTCAAGATCCTTCGTCCCGAGTACGGCCGCGACCCGGACTTCGGCTCGCGCTTCCGCCACGAGGCCCAGGCCGCCGCCTCGCTGAACCACCCGAACATCGTCTCGGTCTACGACTACGGCCAGGACGAGGCGGGCCCGTTCATCGTCATGGAGCTCGTCGACGGCGAGGATCTCGCCTCGATCATCAAGCGCAGTGGCGCTCTCCCTCCGCGCCAGGCCGCCCGGATCACCGCCGAGGCGGCTCGTGCCCTCCACGCCGCGCACCAGCGGGGGATCGTCCACCGCGACGTGAAGCCGGGCAACATCATGATCGACCGGGACGGCCGCGTGAAGGTGACGGACTTCGGGATCGCCCGGGCCGTCGCCGAGGCCCAGATGACGCTGCCCGGCACGACGCTCGGCTCGGTCCACTACTTCAGCCCCGAGCAGGCGCGCGGCGAGCAGACGACGGCCGCGTCGGACATCTACTCGCTGGGCATCGTCCTGTTCGAGCTGCTCACCGGGCGACGACCGTGGGAAGCGGACACGGCCGCCGCGGTTGCGATGGCACGCCTGGTCGGGCCGCCACCGGATCCGACAGCGATCCGATCCGGGATCCCGGCTGATCTCGTCGCGATCGATCGCAAGGCGCTCGCCGCGGAACCGACGGACCGCTGGAGCTCGGCCGCGTCGATGGCCGCCGCGCTGGAGGCATTCCTTGCCGGCTCGGCGGTGCCCGGCCTCGCCGGCGCAGGGGATTCGACGACGACGGTGGGTGCGGCCGGGGCGATCGCGGGTGCGGCGGGCGCGGCAGCCCTGGGTGCCGGCGCGGCCGGAGCCGCTGGCGGTCTCGGCTCGGCGACCGCGCGTGCGAACCCGGCGGCGATCCCGTACGCGCCGGATGCGTATGCGTCCGGCGAGCCGACGGGACGCGCCGGCATCGACCGGCCGTACGACGCTCGCGCCCGTCGTCGCGTCGTGGAGCCCGTTGACGACGAGCCGGAGGAGCGGAAGTCGTCCGCGGCGGTCTGGGCCGCCGGGCTCGTCGCCCTGCTCATCCTCGCCGCCGTCGGCTTCCTCGTGTTCCGGCTGTTGTCCGGACCGTCCGCCACCCCGGTCGCCCAGGTCAACGTGCCGAGCTTCGTCGGTCTGACGCTGGATCAGGCCCAGGCGCTGGCCACGGAGAACGGGATCACCGTCGCGAACGCTGGGACCGCGCAGGCCAGCGGTCAGGCGCCGAACACCGTCCTGTCGCAGGTGCCGCCGGCCGGCTCGCAGATCGCGAAGGGCGGGACGGTCCAGCTGACGCTCGTCGCCGGCACCGAGACCGTTGCCGTGCCGGACCTGCGCGGCAAGACCGAGCAGGAGGCGTTCAACCTCCTCGCGACCGCCGGGCTCCAGATCGGGACGAAGACCGAGGTGTTCGACCCCGTCGTCGCCGCCGGCCAGATCGTCCGGACGACGCCGCCGGGCGGCGTGCTCGTGAACAAGCAGACGCCGATCGACTACGACCTCTCGAAGGGACCGGAGCCCAGCCCGAGCCCCTCGCCAAGCCCGTCGCCATCACCGACGCCGACGCCCACGCCCACACCGACCCCCACGCCCACACCGACCCCGACCCCACCACCGGCCAACATCACCGTCGCGGACTACCGCTGCATCACCCTGGCGGAGGCGACAGCCGCGATCGTCGGCGATCAGTTCGTCGTCGGGACGGTGACGCCGGAGCCGCCGGGATACGCGGCCGCGCCGGACTCGATCGTCATCGCCCAGTCGCCGAATCCGGGTCAGAAGCGGAAGGCGGGGAGTGCGATCGACCTCACCGTCTCGGATCCGGCCTCGACGCCGACCTGCCCGCCGTAAGGGATCGAGCCGGAGCCGGGATCAGCGCCTCGCTTCGGCCCCGACCTCGACCCAGTCTCTTGCGTGGCGGCGAACCGCCGGCGACGGATCCGGGTCGCCCACGCCGTCCTCGCGCCTCACAGCGACTTCGACAAACCGAGACGGGGCCTTCACCGCACCCGGATCCGCTGGCGACGGCTCGACGAGGAGGTCAAGCAGCCCCGGGATCACGGGGTCCGCTGAGATCGGTGTGGCGGCGTCCTCCCAGCACGCTCGGACTTCGTCGCCGTTCAGCGGAAGCCGCTGCCGATCCAGGCCGCAGAACCCGACGCGGGCCGCGACGGACTGACGGAAGTGGCGGCACGTCGCACAGCTCGTCGAGGAGCGGTGGCAGACCCAGCAGCGCGACGCCTCTTCCTGGGGTGTCGAGCAGTGCGGGCAGCGCCACGACGGCATGGCCCCGATGGTAGCTGCCGCGACGGGCCGTGTCAGCGCGCCGCCGCAATGCCACGGAACCCTCGTCGGTGCGGAGCAAGGCCGGCCGCGACCCCGTTGGGCCGCTTGGCCGCGCGCGACGAGACCGAACGGCCGATCTAGTTGATCGTGATGACGGTCCGGTCCGTCGTGTCCCCGAAGTCGGCGGTCGAGACGATGACGGTCACCGACGTCTGGCCCTTCGTCGCCCCCTTCGGGATCGTCGTCGTGAAGGACGCTCGGCCGTTGCTCGCCGTCGTGAGCTCGCCCGACGCGATCGCCGGAACACCCGGCACCGCCAGGGTGAAGGTCACGGAGGCGCCCTTGAGCGCCTTCCCGTCGGGGTCGGTGACCGTGACGCTGAGCGTGACGCGCTCGGGCAGGGACGAGACCTTGATCTGGTAGTCGGACGCGGCGAGCCGCGCGGTGAGCGCGCCGGTCCCACGCCGGACCGCGACCGTCGCGGTGTTCGCATTGCCCGCCGGATCCGTCGCGGTGACCTGGATCGTGTTCGTGCCCGTTCCGAGCGGGACGACGACCTCGAACGCACCCTTCCCGTCGGCCGAGCCCGAGACCGTCGCGTTCGTCGAGGCATTCCGGACGCTGAGCGTGCTCCGGGCCTGCGTCTGACCGACGACCTTGAGGGTCTTCGCATTCACGACGGCGTTGTTCTTCGGGGAGCTGATCACGATCCGCGGCTTGCTCGTGTCCAGGATGTAGGCAATCGAGGCGGACGGCTCCGACTCGAGGTTCGTGCTGCTGACGATCGTGGCGCTGAACGTGTTCAGGCCCTGGCTCAGCTCGACGTCCGGGAACAGGAACCGCTGCGACGCGCCCACCGGCGTGTCGCTGACAACCCCGGGCGCCCCGTCGCCGATCGCGACGTAGAGCCGGATCCGCGCCTGGGTGTCGCCAGCCACGGCGGCCGGGATCGTGCCGATGATGTCGACGCTTGCCTGCTTCGTGTACGGCTCGTCCGGAGCCGTCAGAACGGGAGCGTCGGCTGCCTCGTCGAGCGCCTTGCTGGGAACCGGCGTCGCCGTCAGATTCCCGACGAAGCCGGTGAGGGACGAGCTGATCGAGGCGGCGACGCGGCCGATCCCGCCCGTCGCGAGCATCAGGACGCCGATGCCGAGCGCAACGACACCGACGATGAGCAGGGCGCGGAACGGAAGGGCGATCCCCCGGCCGCGATCAACACGCCGATGGGTGGTGGCGAGACGGGTCGGGGAGGGGGTCCGGGGCCTGGCCGGCGGCGGGGCCGCGCGGCCGGTCGATGGTGGACGGGGCCGGACCTGGGAAGGTCGCCCGCCGCGCCGTGTGGTCACGGCCGCGATTGTCGCACGCGGCAGCGGCTCCGCGACCGCCGACCGGGAGCGGGGCCGGCAGCGAAGCGCCGATCGTGCCCGGGCGCCCGCCGACCCTGAGCACCCCGCGCGCCGCTGGGCCGCTCCGTGGCGGAGCGTTGTAGTCTTGGCCGGTCCGGCGCGCGGGTCGAGTCCTGTCCCTGCCACGCGCGGATCCGAGGGAGTGGATGCAGGCACGAGACCCGAAACGCGATCGCCCCGCGGGCGCGATCGGTCGTCCCGCGTTCGGCGTCGGGCCGATCGCCCGCGTCAATCGTCCCCACGGTGCGCCGCCGTCTCGTCCGGCCGGCCCCGAGGATCGACGACCGCCCGGGATGCCTGTCGCCAACCCGGTCACGACGGGTGGCGGCCTTGCTGCCCGGACATCCACGCCGGTTCGCCCGGAGATCGATCGACGGACGCGGCAGCCGATGCCCGTTCCCGCGGGTCGTCCCGGCCAACCGATGCGCCCCGGCCAGCCGTTCCGCCCGTCGTACCCGATCATGCCGCCGAGCCGCGGCTTCGGCCTGCCGAACCTTCGGCGCAACGTCTGCCCGCACTTCTACATGACCGGGTCGCGCGGCGCGATCCCGATCCAGGCGCCGCACCTCCTCAAGGCGCTGATCCGGCAGGACGCGAACGTCTCGCGCTGCCAGCTCCGCGGTGGGGTCCATCTCGAGCAGGGCTACGTGAACGACGTGTGCCTGACGCCGCGCTTCAACCAGTGCGTCTTCTACGAGGATGACCTGACCCGCGAGTGACCAGGGCGTCGCGATGACCGGGGACGACGGCGAGGCCTACGCCGCGGCGCTCGCGGCGCTCGCCGACCGAGGCAGGTACGGGATCCGGCTCGGGCTCGGGCGGACGCGGGCGCTCCTCGCCGCGCTCGGCGATCCGCATCGGTCCATCCGCGGCGCGCTGATCGCGGGCACGAACGGGAAGGGGAGCGTCCTCGCGCTCGCCGCGTCGGCCGTCCGGGCGGCAGGGCTCCGGGCCGGCGAGACGCCGAAGCCGCACCTCGTCTCGTACCGGGAGCGGCTGCAGATCGCCGGCCGTCCGATCGGCCCGGCAGCGTTCACCCGACTCGTCAACGAGGCCATCGCCGCCGCCGATCGGCTGCCGCGGCGCCTCGGCGACCCGACCGAGTTCGAGCTCCTCACAGCGGTCGTCTTCACCTGGTTCGCGGAGGAGGCGGTCGATCTCGCCCTGGTCGAGGTCGGTCTCGGCGGGCGGCTCGACGCGACCCATGCCTGGGACGGCGGCGTCGCCGCCATCACGAATGTCGATCTCGACCACACGGAGCGCCTCGGCCCGACGATCGCCCACATCGCCCACGAGAAGGCGGCGATCATCGAACGCGGCGACCTCGCGGTCACCGGTGCGATCGGCGAGGCGCTCGCGATCGTCCGCCGCCGGGCGCGCCGGATGGACGTGCCGCTCATCGTCGCCGAGCCGCCTCGGATCGTCGCGACGGACCGCGACGGACTGGTCGTCGACCTGCCGCGGCTCGGCGAGACGCGGGTCGGCCTGCGCGGACGACACCAGGCCGCGAACCTCGCGGTCGCGGATGCCGTGCTCGACGCCCTCGGCGACGCGGGGATCGCCGACGTGCCCGATCCGGCTCGTCGGCGCGGCTATGCCGAGGCGCGGTGGCCCGGTCGCCTGGAGCTGCTGACCTTCCGCGGCCGCGACGTCCTCCTCGACGGCGCGCACAACCCGGCCGGCGCCGCCGCGCTCGCCGATGCGCTGTCCGATCTGCGGCCGTTCCTCGGCGAGGGTCGCCTCACGCTGCTGACGGCGTCGATGGCGGACAAGGACGTCGCCGGCATCACCGAGGCGCTCGCCTCGTCGCCGACCCTCGCCGACGCGCGGGTGATCACCACTGCGATCGATTCCGCGCGGGCGCTCCCCGCTGGGCGCCTGGCGGCGATCTGGACGAACCAGACGGGCCATCGCGGGATCGTGGAGTCCGAGCCGGACGTCGACGCGGCGCTCGCGCGGGCACTGGACGGCGAACCCGGCCCGGTCGTCGTCGCGGGCTCCCTGTACCTCGTCGGAGCCGTCCGCGAGCGGCTCGTCGACGATCCGGATCTCCGCGATCCCGAGCTGGGGCGGGCGGCGCCACCGGAACGTCCACACCCGCCGGCGGATCGAAGCGAGAATGCCCGGTGATGGCCGCTCCCGCGTTCGACCGCAGCACCGCCCTCGCGCCGACGACGATCGGCTCGGTCGCGTTCGCCTGGGGGACCCGGACGTTCGTCATGGGGATCCTGAACGTGACGCCAGATTCGTTCTCCGGGGACGGCCTCCTCGCCGCGACTGCGGCCGGCGGCGGCGCCGTGAGCGAGGGCAGCGCCACGCGGCCGCGCGACGACGGCGCCGCGCAGCCGGACCCGGTCGCGACCGCCGTCGACCAGGCACGGCGGATGGTCGCCGAGGGCGCCGATCTCCTCGACGTCGGTGGCGAATCGACGCGGCCTGGCCACGTATCGGTCGACCCCGAGACGGAGGCCCGGCGCGTGATCCCGGTGATCGCCGCGGTCCGCGCCGCGCTTCCGGATGTCCCGATCAGCATCGACACGACGAAGCCGGCCGTTGCCGAAGCCGGCCTCGACGCCGGCGCGAACCTCCTGAACGACATCTGGGGCGTCGGGCCGGACGACGCCCTGCTTCGGATCGCGGCGCGGCGCCGCGTTCCGATCGTCCTGATGCACAACCGCGCCGAGGCGCGCTACGACGACTTGGTCGCCGAGGTCGTCACGGAGCTCCAGGCGGCTGTCCGGCGGGCGGTCGCCGCCGGCGTCCCGCGCGACGACGTGATCGTCGATCCCGGGATCGGCTTCGGCAAGACGGCGGAACACAACCTCGCCGTGCTCCACGACCTCGAGGCGCTTCGGTCGATCGGCCGGCCGATCCTGCTCGGGACGTCCCGAAAGTCGACGCTCGGCAAGGTCCTGGACCTGCCACCGGATCAGCGCGTCGAGGCGACGCTCGCGACCACCGCGATCGGCGTCGCCGCCGGCGTCGACATCGTCCGCGTCCACGACGTCCGCGAGAACGTGCGGGCGGCCCGGATGGCGGATGCGATCGTGCGCCGATGACGGATCGGATCGTGCTCCGGAACATCCGCCTCGAGGGGCGGCACGGGTACTACGACCACGAGCTGGAGTCGACGCAGCCGTTCGAGGTGGACGTCGAGCTCGTGCTGAACCTCCAGCCGGCGGGCCTCGACGACGACCTCGGGCAGTCCGTCGACTACGCGCGGGTCTACGAGGTCGTCAGCCAGATCGTCGAATCGACGTCGTACCGCCTCCTCGAGGCGCTCGCCGAGGCGATCAGCCACGAGATCCTCGCCGACTTCCCGGTCGAAGAGGTCGGCGTGCGTGTCCGCAAGCCGGCGGTCCAGCTGGGCGGCCCGCTGGATTACGCCGGCGTCGAGGTCTGGCGGCGCCGCTCGCCGGGCTGACCCGAGCGGCGGCTTAGGGCCACCGGCGGGCGGCGACCCGCTCGCGGTGACCGGCCACGCGCCTCAGCCGATGATCAGCCGAGCCCTGCCGGCCGGATCCCCAGCGTCACCTTCGTCGTGATCGTCTGACCGTCGCGGAGGATTGTCAGCGTCACGGTGTCGCCGGGCGAGAACTGGGACAGGACGGCATCGAGCGGATGGAGCGTGTCGATCGTCTGTTCGTTGATCTTCGTGATGATGTCGCCCTGCTTCACGCCGCCCGTCGCGGCCGGACCACCCGCGACGACCGCCGGGTCACCCGACGTCTGATCGGACTCGACGTACGCGCCCTCGTTGACCGAGAGCTTCGAATCCTTGGCGACCTGGGCGTCGATCTGGACGTAGTGGATGCCGATGTACGGTCGCTGGAGCGGCTTGCCGGCGATCGCCTGGCGCATCACCGGGCCGGCGATGTTCACCGGGATCGCGAAGCCGATACCGCTCGCGTCGCGGGCGATCGCGGTGTTCACGCCGATGACGGCACCGGTCGAGTCGAGGAGCGGCCCGCCGCTGTTGCCCGGGTTGATCGCCGCGTCGGTCTGGATCAGGTTGCTGAGGTTCCCGCCGTCCGTCTGGATCCGGCGGCCCGTCGCCGAGACGATGCCGCTCGTGACCGTGTTCGAGAACGTGCCCAGCGGGCTGCCGATCGCGACGACCAGCTCACCGACCTTCAGGCCGTCCGAGTCGCCCATCGTGGCGGCCGCGAGGCCCGTCGCCTCGACCTTCACGATCGCGAGGTCCGTGAGCGTGTCGACGCCATAGATCTTGCCGTCGTACTTCGTCCCGTCCTTCAGCTCGACGGTGAGGCTGTTCGCGCCGGCCACGACGTGGCGGTTCGTGAGGATCCAGCCGTTCGCATCGAAGATGATCCCGGAGCCGATCCCCGATGTCTGCTGCTGATCGACGCTGTTCGGGTCGACGCCCTGCTCGAAGATCCGGACAACCGACGGTCCGGCCTTCGCGGCCACATCGATCACGGCCGACGATTCGTCGAGGGTCACGGGCTGTCGGACGGATGTCCCGCTCGCGCCCGCTGCGGCGGCCGGCGCCGCTCCGCGGTTGAACGCGCCGCCCATGTTCAGCGCGGCGACCGTGCCACCGGACGCGAGCACGGCGCCGGCGAGCGCGGCGGCGAGCACGGTGCCGGCAC
>JBHORC010000016.1:0-163667 GCA_042408445.1 Chloroflexota bacterium | reverse complement strand
CCCGGCGACAACGTCGAGATGAGCGTCGAGCTCATCACCCCGATCGCCCTCGAGATCGGCCAGCGCTTCGCCATCCGCGAGGGTGGCCGGACCGTCGGCGCCGGCGCCATCGTCACGATCGTCGAGTAGGGACGAGATGGCAAAGCAGCGGATCCGGATCCGCCTCAAGGCCTACGACCACCGGCTGCTCGATCAGTCGGCGGCGCAGATCGTCGAGACGGCGCAGCGCACGGGCGCGGACGTCGTCGGACCGGTCCCGCTGCCGACCCGGATCGAGAAGTTCACCGTCCTCCGGTCGCCGTTCATCGACAAGGACTCCCGGGAGCAGTTCGAGATCCGCACCCACAAGCGGCTCGTCGACATCCTCGATCCCAGTTCGAAGACCGTCGACGCGCTGATGCGACTCTCGCTTGCCGCGGGCGTCGACATCGAAATCAAGATGTGATTGGCGACCCAATGAGTATCGGACTCATCGGCCGAAAGGTCGGTGTCACGCAGGTGTTCCAGGGCGACGGCACGATGGTTGCCGTCAGTGTCCTGGCCATCGAACCGAATACCGTCACCCGGCTGCGGACCAGCGAGCGGGATGGCTACACGGCCATCCAGCTCGGCGCGGACTCGGGCAGGAAGCTGACGAAGCCCGAAGCGGGCCAGTTGAAGACGCTCCCGAAGGGCGCCCAGGCGCTCGGCACGATCCGCGAGTTCCGGGTCGACGACGTCGACGCGTACGAGCTCGGCCAGACGGTCGCCCTCGCGGACCTCTTCGCCGAGGGCGACCTGGTCGACGTGACCGGCGTGTCGAAGGGCAAGGGCTTCGCCGGCCAGATCAAGCGGCACAACTTCCACCGCGGCCCGAAGACCCACGGCTCCGACCACCATCGGGCGCCGGGCTCGATCGGCCCGGGCACCACGCCGGGTCGCGTCTACAAGGGCCTCCGGATGGCCGGCCACATGGGCGACCAGCGGACCACCGTCAAGAAGCTGCGGGTCATCCGCGCGGACACCGAGCGGAACCTCCTCCTCGTGAAGGGGTCGCTGCCGGGGCCGCGGGGCTCGCTCATCCTCGTGAAGAAGGCCTGACATGGCGCAGACCACCCTCTACGACCGGACCGGCAAGTCGCTCGGCAATGTCGAGCTGGCCGACGCCCTGTTCGCGGCGCCGGTCAACGCGTCCGTGCTCCACCAGGTCGTGACCGCCCAGCTCGCCGGCCGGCGAACCGGCACCCACGACACGAAGACCCGTGGCGAGGTCCGCGGCGGCGGCAAGAAGCCGTACCGCCAGAAGGGAACCGGCCGCGCGCGGCAGGGCTCGCGGACGGCGCCGCACTACCGCGGCGGCGGCGCGGTCTTCGGACCGCATCCGCGGAGCTACGAGCAGCGCCTGCCTCGCAAGATGAAGCGGCTCGCCCTGCGCGGCGCCCTGACGGCGAAGCTCGGTGACGAGGCGATCAAGGTCATCGACGCGTTCGGGCTCGAGGCGATCCGGACGCGCGATCTCGCGGGCGTCCTCGGCGCGCTCGAGGCGCGCGGTCGCGTCCTCGTCGTCGCCCCCGGCCGCGACGAGCGGCTCGAGCTGTCGGCCCGCAACCTGCCGACCGTCGAGGTGATCCTCGCCGACTCGCTGAACGTCGTCGACCTGCTCAAGGCGGACCTCGTCCTCATCGAGCAGCCGGCCCTCGCCCGGATGGAGGAGGTGTACGCATGAGCGCCCTGACGTCCGCCGACATCATCCTCCGGCCCGTGATCAGCGAGAAGTCGATCGACGTCTCGACGCTGAGCGACCGCCGGCCCGGCGCCGGCAACAAGTACACGTTCGCCGTCCATCGGGATGCCAACAAGATCCAGATCAAGGCGGCGATCGAGGAGCTCTACGCCAAGGAGAAGGTGACCGTCGTGAGCGTCAACGTGCTCACGACCCAGGCCAAGGAGAAGAGCCGCGGCACGAAGCGCGGCCGAATCAAGGGCTGGACCACGCCGTGGCGGAAGGCCATCGTCACCCTGGCCCCCGGCCAGAAGATCGAGTTCTTCGAGGGGGTCTGAGATGCCGCTTCGCACCTACAAGGCCACCTCGCCCGGCCGGCGGTTCATGACCCGCTCGACGTTCGAGGAGGTCACGACCGACCAGCCGTACAAGCCGCTCCTCGAGCCGCAGACGCGCGGCTCCGGCCGGAACAACGCCGGCCGCCTGACCGTCCGCCATCGCGGCGGCGGCGAGAAGCAGCACTACCGTCGGATCGACTTCCGGCGCGACAAGACCGGCGTGCCGGCCCGCCTCGCGACGATCGAGTACGACCCGAACCGCTCAGCCCGGATCGGCCTCCTCTTCTACCGCGACGGCGAGAAGCGCTACATGCTCCTGCCGCACGGCCTGAAGGTCGGCGACGTCGTCGTCTCCGGACCGGAGGCGGAGGCGCGGGTGGGGAATGCCCTCCCGCTCGCCAACATCCCGCTCGGCACGACGATCCACAACATCGAGCTCGTCCCGGGCAAGGGCGGCCAGATCGTCCGGTCCGCGGGCGCGGCGGCGCAGCTCCTCGCCAAGGAGGGCACCGACGCGACCGTCCGCCTGCCGTCGGGCGAGATGCGCCGGGTCAGCCTTCGCTGCATGGCGACGGTCGGCCAGGTGAGCAACCTCGACCACGAGAACCAGAGCATCGGCAAGGCGGGTCGCGCCCGGCACATGGGCCAGCGGCCCGAGGTCCGTGGCGTCGTGATGAACCCGCGCGACCATCCGCACGGCGGTGGTGAGGGCAAGTCCCCGACGGGGATGCCGCCCAAGACGCCGTGGGGCAAGCCGGCGATGGGCTACCGCACTCGCCGCAACAAGACGTCCGGTCGACTGATCGTCCGGTCGCGACACCGCAAGTAGGAAAGGAGGTCGGAGATGTCCCGTTCCATCAAGAAGGGCCCGTTCATCGAGCTCCGCCTCCAGGGGCGGGTCGAGGAGATGAACCGGCGCAACGAGAAGAAGGTCGTGAAGACCTGGTCTCGCGCGTCGGTGATCTTCCCGACGTTCATCGGCCACACGATCGCGGTCTACAACGGCAAGAAGCACGTCCCGGTCTACGTGACCGAGAACATGGTCGGCCATCGTCTCGGCGAGTTCGCCCACACCCGCAACTACCGCGGGCACGGCAAGCACACCGAGCGATCGACGTCGCTGAAGTAGGAGCCGACGATCGTGCGCGTATCCGCTACCGCCAGGTACCTCCGCGGCTCCACCCGCAAGGCCAACCTCGTCGTCGCCGCCATCCGCGGTCGGCGGGTCGAGGAGGCCGCCGCGTTGCTGCGGTTCATGCCCCAGAACGCCGCTCGGGACGTCGAGCGCGTGCTGAAGAGCGCGACCGCCAACGCCGAGAACAATCACAACCTGTCCGCCGAGGACCTGATCGTGGCCGATGCCCAGGCAAATGAGGGGCCCACGATCAAGCGCTGGCGGCCGCGGGCCCAGGGCCGGGCGTTCCCGATCCACAAGCCCATGACTCACATCACGATCGTCGTCGCGGACCGGGAGGCCTGATATGGGCAGAAAAGTCCATCCGTACGGCTTCCGCCTGGGTGTCTCGCGCACCTGGACCGCGAAGTGGTACGCGGACAAGGAATACACGTCCCTCCTCAAGGAGGACATCCGCATCCGGCAGCTCGTCGAGAAGCGCCTCGCCAACGCGAGCGTGTCGGGCGTCGAGATCGAGCGCGGCATCAACCACGTCACCGTGACGATCCACACGGCCAAGCCGGGGATCGTCATCGGCAAGGGCGGGGCGAACGTCGAGGTGCTCCGCCAGCAGATCGGCCTGCTCACGAAGCGGCGGGTCAAGCTGGAGATCAAGGAGATCCGCCAGCCGGAGCTGGATGCCCATCTCGTCGCGCTGAACATCGCCGGTCAGCTGAGCCGCCGAATCGCCTTCAAGAAGGCGATGAAGCAGGCCATCCAGCGGTCGATGAAGGCCGGCGCGAAGGGCGTCCGGATCGCCGTCGCCGGCCGCCTCGGCGGCTCGGAGATGGGTCGCCGCGAGTGGGATCGCGAGGGTCGCATCCCGCTCGGAACGCTCCGCGCGGACATCAGCTATGGCCAGATCCACGCCCACACGACGTACGGTCGGATCGGCGTGAAGGTCTGGATCTACCGCGGCGACTTCGCCCCCGAGCGGCAGGCGCCGCGCGAGGCCTCCGGCGCGCCGACGGCCGGCGTCGGACAGGGGGTCTGACTGATGTTGATGCCGCGACGCGTCAAGCATCGCAAGGTCATGCGCGGCCGGATGTCCGGGATGGCCAAGGGCGGCCACACCGTCGCCTTCGGAGACTACGGGCTGGCGACGCAGGAGCCGGCGTGGATCACGAGCCGCCAGATCGAGGCTGCCCGGCGGGCGATGACCCGCTCGGTCAAGCGTGGCGGCAAGATCTGGATCCGCGTCTTCCCGGACAAGCCCGCGACGAAGAAGCCGGCCGAGACCCGGATGGGTTCCGGCAAGGGCGCACCCGACCATTGGGTCGCGGTCGTCCGGCCGGGCCGGATCCTCTTCGAGATGGCCGGCGTCGACCACGAGTCGGCGGTCGAGGCGATGCGCCTCGCCAGCCACAAGCTGCCGGTCGCCACCCGCGTCGTCACACGTGACGGGGCGAAGGAGGCGTGATGGACATCGTGAAGGTCCGGGAGCTCTCGGACGCCGAGCTGGAGAACGCCCTCCGCGAGGCCAAGCAGGACCTGTGGCAGGCGCGGTTCGCCCTCTCGACCCGCCAGCTCAAGGACTACAGCACGATCCCGCAGACGCGACGAACGATCGCGCGGATCCTCACCGTCCAGCGCGAGCGCAAGCTCGCCAAGACGGCCTGACGGAGATCACGCGATGACAGGAGCAACCCAACCCGTGGAGACCAAGCGGAAGACGAAGGTCGGCCGCGTCGTGAGCGACAAGATGGACAAGACGATCGTCGTGTCCGTCGAGCGCCTGGCGCGCCACCCGCTCTACAAGCGCGTCGTCCGCCTGACGACGAAGTTCAAGGCGCACGACGAGCAGAACGACGCGCATGTCGGCGACACCGTCCTGATCGAGGAGTCGCGGCCGCTGTCGGCGACGAAGCGCTGGCGGCTGGTCCGGATCACGCAGCGAGCCGGCGAGCACGGCCTGCCCGGCGAGGTGATCCTCGACGAGGACGAGACGTCCGAGGCGATCCATGGCGCCGCCCATCCGGGCCGCCATGCCGCTGACGACGACGCCGCCGCGACGGGCGACGAGCCCGTCGAGGAGGCCGTGTGATCCAGCCCCAGTCCCGCCTCCGCGTCGCGGACAACACGGGCGCCCGCTCGATCCAGTGCATCCGCGTCATGGGCCGCTCGCTCAAGACGTCGGCCGGCGTGGGTGACGTGATCATCGCCAGCGTCAAGCAGGCGATCCCGAACGCTGCCGTGAAGAAGGGCGACGTCGTCCGCGCGGTCGTCGTCCGGACCGCCAAGGAATACGGTCGCGCTGACGGGAGCTACATCCGCTTCGACGAGAACGCGGCCGTGCTCATCAACAACCAGGGCAATCCGCGCGGCACCCGGATCTTCGGGCCCGTCGCCCGCGAGCTGCGAGACCGCAACTACATGAAGATCGTGTCCCTCGCCCCGGAGGTCCTGTGATGACCGCTCGGGCAACCCGACCCCGCGTGACCAAGGTCCCGGAGATCCGTCGCGGCGACACCGTCGTCGTGCTGACCGGCAAGGACGCCGGCAAGCGCGGCACCGTCGAGCGCGTCGTCCGGAATCAGCAGGGCCAGAAGAAGACCCAGATGAAGTACGGCAGCGCGTGGAGCGCGATGTCGCCGCTCGTCACGACCTCGGTCGTCGTCGAGGGCGTGAACATCGCGAAGCGCCACACGAAGCCGCGCCAGAGCTCGAACACGAACGACCGGACGCCGAAGGTGACGCAGGGCGGGATCATCGATCTGGCCCAGCCGCTCTCGATCGGCAAGGTCATGCTCGTCTGCAACCACTGCGGCAAGCCGACCCGGATCGCCCACAAGACGCTCGACAACGGCCGGCGTGTCCGCACCTGCCGCCACTGCGGCGAGCAGCTGGAGGCGAAGTCATGAGCGGCGCACTCCAGCAGCGCTACACGACCGATGTCGCGCCCGCGCTCCAGAAGCAGTTCGAGTACGCCAATCCGATGGACGTGCCGAAGCTGTCGAAGATCGTCGTCAACATCGGCCTCGGCGAGGCGCTGACGAACGCGAAGGCGCTCGACGCGGCGGTCGGCGACCTGACGATGATCACCGGCCAGAAGCCGATCGTGACGAAGGCCAAGCGCTCGATCGCCCAGTTCCGCCTGCGGACCGGGAACACGATCGGTGCGAAGGTGACCCTCCGCGGCGAGCGGATGTGGGACTTCCTCGAGCGGCTCACCACCCTCGCCCTGCCCCGGATCCGCGACTTCCGCGGCGTCCCGGGCCGGTCGTTCGACGGCCGCGGCAACTACAGCCTCGGGCTTCGCGAGCAGCTCGCGTTCCCCGAGATCGAATACGACAAGGTGGACCGCCTGCGCGGGCTGGAGATCAGCATCGTGACGACGGCCAAGACCGACGAGGAGAGCAAGCGCCTGCTCGAGCTCCTCGGCATGCCCTTCTCGTCGTGATCGCCCGGTACTCCGGCGAGCGCCAGGCGCGGGGGAGGAGATAGATGGCCAAGAAGTCGATGATCGCCAAGGCGAAGCGCGAGCCGAAGTTCAAGGTTCGCGGCTACCACCGCTGCTACGTGTGTGGCCGGCCGCGCGCCTTCATGCGCCGGTTCGCGCTGTGCCGGATCTGCTTCCGGGAGCGAGCGCTGCTCGGCGAGCTTCCCGGCGTCACGAAGTCGAGCTGGTAGGAACGATGAACATCTCCGACCCGATCGCGGACATGCTGACTCGCGTGCGGAACGCCTCGCGGGCGCGCCACACCGAAGTCGTCGTGCCGGCGTCGCGGACGAAGCGCGAGATCGCCCGGATCCTCAAGGACGAGGGCTTCATCGCCGACGTCCGCGAGGAGCAGGACGGTCCCGGCATCGTCCTCCGCCTCACCCTGAAGTACGTCGACGGCAAGGTGCCGGTCGTCTCGGGCCTGAAGCGGATCAGCAAGCCCGGGCTCCGCGTGTATGCCCGCAAGACGGACATCCCGCGCGTCCTCGGTGGCCTCGGCATCGTCATCGTCAGCACGAGCCAGGGGATCATGACCGGCCAGCAGGCTCGCAAGGCCGAGCTGGGCGGCGAAGTCCTCGCGTTCGTCTGGTAGGCAGGACGACATGTCACGTATCGGACGCCTCCCGATCCCCGTCCCGTCGACCGTCGACGTGACGATCGACGGCCGCCGCGTCACCGTGAAGGGGCCGCGCGGCACGCTGACCCGCGACCTCCACCCGGACATCGCGGTGAGCCGCGAGGACGGCACGATCGTCGTCACCCGGCCCACGGAGCAGAAGACGCACAAGCAGCTCCACGGGCTCACCCGCACGCTCGTCAACAACATGGTCGTCGGGGTGACCGACGGCTATCGGAAGGGCATCGAGATCACCGGCGTCGGCTATCGGGCGTCGAAGGTCGGCGAGAAGCTCCAGCTCAACCTGGGCTACAGCCACCCGATCGAGATCGACCCGCCGAGCGGGATCAGCTTCGAGGTCGAGAACCCGACCCGCCTCGCCGTGGTCGGCATCGACAAGGAGCTCGTCGGCCAGATTGCCGCGCGGGTCCGCGCGACCCGCAAGCCCGAGCCGTACAAGGGCAAGGGCGTCCGGTACGCCGGCGAGCAGATCCGTCGAAAGGCCGGCAAGGCCGGCAAGATCGGCGGCAAGAAGTAGTCAAGAAGGAACGATCACGATGACGCAGGCCGCCAGCCGCGGTGCCGCACGACGCAAGCGCCACGACCGGATCCGCCTCCGACTGGAGGGGACCGCGTCGCGGCCTCGCCTCGCCGTGTTCCGCAGCAACATCCACATCTACGCGCAGGTCATCGACGACGGCACGGGCAAGACGCTCGCCGCCGCCTCGACCGTCGAGAAGGAGCTTCGCGGCTCCAGCCAGACCAAGACCGAGGAGGCGGCCGTCGTCGGCCGCCTGATCGCCGAGCGGGCGAAGACCGCCGGCGTGGAGCGCGTCGTCTTCGATCGAGCCGGGTTCCGGTACCACGGGCGGATCAAGTCGCTCGCCGATGCCGCCCGCGAAGCCGGCCTCGAGTTCTGATCACGAGGAGCTGACGTGGCACGTATCGATCCCAACAAGCTCGCGCTCGAGGAGCGCGTCGTCCAGATCAATCGCGTGGCGAAGGTCGTCAAGGGCGGCCGGCGCTTCAGCTTCTCGGCGGTCGTCGTCGTCGGTGACGGCGCCGGTCACGTCGGCGCCGGGCTCGGCAAGGCCGGCGAGGTGCCGGAGGCGATCCGCAAGGGCGTCGAGGACGCGAAGAAGAACCTCATCCGGATCCCGATGGTCGGGACGACGATCCCCCACGAGGTCCGCCAGGTCTTCTCGGCCTCGCGGGTGATGCTCAAGCCTGCCTCGCAGGGAACCGGCGTCATCGCGGGTGGCGCCGTCCGCGCCGTCGTCGAGGCGGCCGGCATCCGCGACATCCTGGCGAAGACGCTCGGGTCGACGAACCCGGTCAACGTCACGCGCTGCACGATCGAGGCGCTGCGCGGCCTCCATTCGGCCGAGGAGCTCGGCGCCCGTCGTGGCGTCCGTCTCGTGAGCCGGATCTCGGGCCAGCCGGCGCCGACCGCGACGGAGGCGATCGATGGCCGGTAGCCTCCGCGTCACCCAGATCAAGAGCACGATCAGCCACATCGCCCGGAACCGGGCGACCGTGCGGGCGCTCGGCCTGAAGCGGATCGGCCACACCGTCGAGATCCCGGACAATCCCGCGACGCGCGGCATGGTCCGGCAGGTCCGGTTCCTCGTCTCCGTCGAGGAGATCGGGACGGCTGCGCCGGCGCGGGCCGCGGCCCCGAAGACGAGCACCGGGCCGGAGGACTCCGAATGAAGCTCCACGACCTGCGACCCGCCGACGGCTCGCACACGGCCCGGACCCGGGTCGGGCGGGGCATCGCCGCCGGCAAGGGCAAGACCGCCGGCCGCGGCACAAAGGGCCAGAAGGCGCGAGCCGGCGGCTCGATCCCGCCGTGGTTCGAGGGCGGCCAGACGCCGCTCCACATGCGGATCCCGAAGCTCCGCGGGTTCAAGAACCGCGGCAAGGTCGACTACGAGATCGTGAACGTCGGCGACATCGCCGGCCGGATCGATGCCGGGGCCTTCGAGGCTGCCGGGACCGCCCCGAAGAAGGGCGAGCAGATGACGATCAACGCCGACATCCTGCGGGCCGTCGGGCTCGTCCGCGACGTCCGCAAGCCGCTCAAGATCCTCGGCAACGGTGACCTCTCGACCGCGCTCTTCGTCGTGGCGGACGCCTTCACGAAGTCGGCGAGCGAGAAGATCACGGCAGCCGGCGGCTCGGTGAGCGTCCTCGAGGTCCCGACCGAGACGCGACCCGCGCTCGGCACGGACGGCGAGCCGCGCACGCGCGAGCGTCGCACCGCCGCCGGTCGCGCCCAGGCGGAGCAGGACGCCACGGCCCGGGCCCGCCGCCAGGCGGACGCGGCGGCTGCAGCGGTCCCGACCGGCCGCACGAGCGCTCCGGCTCCGGCTCCGGCCGATGCCGAGCCCGACGCGAAGCCGGCGAAGCCCGCCCGGGCCGCGAAGCCAGCGGCCGAGGCGCCGGTCGCGGATCCCGTCTCGGACGCCGCTGCGGGGATCGACGCCGCGGACGTCGAGGTCGTCGACGAGGTCGCGACCGACGAGCCGGCCGAGAACCCGGACGCGACCGTCGCGGAGGCAGAAGTGTCACCCGTCAGCGGCGACGACACGGAGAGCGACACGCCCGTTCCCGGCGACGACGCGTAACCCGCCGTGTTCGAATCCCTGCTCAACGCGTTCCGCGCGCCGGACATCCGGCGACGGCTGCTCTACGTCCTCGGGATCCTGATCGTCTTCCGATTCCTGGCCCACGTGCCGGTCCCGGGCGTCGATCAGGCCCAGCTCCGGACGTTCCTCCAGGGCAACCAGATCTTCGGCGTCCTGGACCTGCTCTCGGGCGGTGGCCTGTCGAGCTTCTCCGTCGTTGCGCTCGGTGTGAACCCGTACATCAACGCCTCGATCATCATGCAGCTGATGACGGGCGTCATCCCGACGCTCCAGAACCTCCAGCGCGAGGGCGAGTACGGTCGGAACAAGATCAACCAGTACACCCGCTACCTGGCCGTGCCGATGGCACTCCTCCAGTCCTACGGGTTCCTGGCGCTGCTCAACTCGCAGGGCGTCCTGTCCAGCGGGTTCGATCTCTCGAACTTCTTCACGATCACCCAGATCATCACCCTGACCGCGGGGTCGATGGTCCTGATGTGGCTCGGTGAGCTGATCACCGAGAAGGGCATCGGCAACGGCATCAGCTTCATCATCTTCGCGGGCATCGTGAGCCGGACGCCGGGCGCGATCGGGTCCTTCCTCTCGACCCCGAACGTGCCGCTCGTCATCGGCTTCGCGATCATCGCGATCATCTCCGTCTCGGTGATCATCTACATCCAGGAAGGCCAGCGACGGATCCCGATCCAGTACGCCAGCCGCGTCCGCGGACGACGGATGTACCAGGGCGGCCAGACGTTCCTGCCGCTGCGCGTCAACCAGGCCGGCGTGATCCCGATCATCTTCGCGATCAGCATCCTCCTGTTCCCGCAGCAGATCGCCTCGTACTTCACGGGTTCGGAGGTGGGCTGGGTCGCCGCGATCTCGCAGGGGATCGTCAGCTTCTTCAACCCCCGGACGATTCCGTACGTCGTCCTCTACTTCGTCCTGACGGTCGGCTTCACGTACTTCTACACGGCCTTCACGTTCAAGCCGGACGACACCTCCGAGCAGCTCCGGAAGAACGGCGGGTTCATCCCCGGCATCCGTCCCGGGCGGCCGACGGCGGACTATCTCGCCCGGGTGGTCACCCGGATCACGATCGCGGGCGCATTGTTCCTGGGGATCGTCGCGACGCTGCCCACCGTCCTCGGGCTCTTCTTTCCGGCGCTCGCCGGGATCGCCCTCGGCGGGACGGGTCTGCTCATCGTCGTCAGCGTGATCGTCGAGACGATGAAGCAGATCGAGGCGCAGCTTCTGATGCGCAACTACGAAGGCTTCATCCGATGACGTCGCCGGCCGTGGCGGCCGACGGCGGCTGATCGCCCGGTTCGCCGATGACCGTGGTTGTCCTCCTCGGAGCGCCCGGGGCGGGGAAGGGGACGCAGGCGCCAGCCGTGGCACGCCACCTCGACGTGCCCGTCCTTGCCTCCGGTGACCTGCTGCGGGCGGCCGTGGCCGCCGGGACGCCGCTCGGCCGCCAGGCCGACCGGTACATGAGCCGCGGCCAGCTCGTCCCGGACGAGACGATCGTCGGTGTGTTCCTGGATCGGCTGGAGCGGGCCGACGCCCGCGGCGGAGCGATCCTCGACGGCTTTCCGCGGACGCGCGTCCAGGCGGAAGCGCTGGATCGGGCGCTCCACGCGGCCGGACGCCAGGTCGACCGGACGATCCTCATCGACGTCCCGACGGACGACCTCATCGCCCGGATGGCGAATCGCCGGATCTGCGTGGCGAACGGCCACGTCTACAACCTCGCCTCGAACCCGCCGAACCAGCCGGGGACCTGCGACATCGACGGCTCGGAGCTCATCCAGCGGCCGGACGACGAGGAGACGACGGTCCGCGACCGGATGACCCAGCAGATCGGGCCGCTCCTCGAGGTCGTCGACCATTACCGCCGAGCCGGCGTGCTCCAGACCGTCGACGGCCGCGAGCCCATCGCGGCAGTGAGCGAGGCGATCCTCGCCGCCTTCGACACGCCGCCGGGAACGATGCCGGACGAGACTCCGTCCGCGGGGCGGGCCGGCTGATGGTCACCCGCAAGTCGCGTCGCGAGATCGAGAAGATGCGGATCGCCGGCCGGATCGTCGCCGAGGTCCTCGCCCTCGTGGAGTCGGAGCTGCGGCCCGGCGTCTCGACCGGCCACCTGGATCGGCTCGCCGAGCGCCACATCCGCTCCTCCGGGGCGGTCCCGTCGTTCAAGGGCTACGGCGATCGCAGCAACCCGTTTCCCGCGAGCCTCTGCATCTCGCTCGACGACGAGGTCGTCCACGGCATCCCGGGCGAGCGCACGATCCGGGCCGGCCAGATCGTCTCCGTGGACGCGGGTGCCATCTACGACGGCTGGCACGGCGACGGGGCCCGAACGTTCGTCGTCGGCGACGCCCCGGCGGAGATCGCGACGCTCGTCGAGACGACCCGCCTCGCGATGATGGCCGGAATCGCGGCCGCCGTCCCCGGCGCGAACCTCGGCGACGTGTCGGCCGCGATCGAGGACATCGCCGCGCCCGGCGGCTACGGCGTGGTCCGCCAGTTCGTGGGCCACGGGATCGGCACCGAGATGCACGAGGGACCGCAGGTCCCGAACTACCGGACCGGTGCCCGGGGGATGAAGCTCGTGCCCGGGATCTGCCTGGCGATCGAGCCGATGCTGACCCTCGGCAGCGGCGACGTCCTGATGAAGCCGGACGGCTGGACGATCGTGACCGCCGATGGCTCCCTCGCCGCCCATTTCGAGCACACGATCGCGATCACCGACGAGGGGCCCCAGATTCTCACCTCGGTCGCGGCGTGATCGCCCGGCAGTTTGCCCGGATGATCGGTGTTTGATACGCTACGCGTTCGTGTGTCGGTCCGCCCGGACCGGCACTCGTCGTGAGAAAGGGATACTCAGAGACCTGTGGCCAAGCGTGATGCGATCGAGGTGGAGGGAACGGTCATCGAGCCGTTGCCCAACACGATGTTCGCCATCGAGCTGGAGAACGGCCACCGGGTCCTGGCCCACATCAGCGGCAAGCTGCGGATGAACTTCATCCGGATCCTGCCGGGAGACCGCGTCCGGGTCGAGCTGTCGCCCTACGACCTCACCCGCGGTCGAATCACCTACCGCCTGAAGTAACCGACCGGGCCGCCGGTCGAAACGAGCACGAGTCGAGGATCCGTTGAAAGTCAGAGCCTCCGTCAAGGCGCGCTGCGACAACTGCAAGGTCATCCGTCGCCACGGCACCGTGATGGTCATCTGCACCAATCCCAAGCACAAGCAGCGGCAGGGCTGATCGATGGCACGCATCGCCGGCATTGACATCCCCCGCGAGAAGCGGGTCGAGATCGCCCTCACGTACATCTTCGGGATCGGCCTGCCCACGGCCCAGAAGATCCTGACCCAGACGAACGTGAACGCCGACACCCGGGTCCGCGACCTCACCGAGGAGCAGGTCAACCGGCTCCGCGAGCTCATCGACCGCCGCTACAAGGTCGAGGGCGACCTGCGGCGGGAAGTCGCCCTGAACATCAAGCGCCTGATCGAGATCGGCTCGTACCGGGGGATGCGCCACCGCCGCAACCTGCCGGCCCGGGGCCAGCGAACGAAGACCAACGCCCGTCAGCGGCGCGGACCGAAGAAGACGGTCGGCGTGCGGCGGAAGAAGTAGCCCGAGGGACTCAGAGACCAGATGGCCGAACGCAAGAAGGCGGTGAAGCAGCGCCGCCGGGAGAAGAAGAACGTCCCGCAGGGGCACGTCCACATCCAGGCGACGTTCAACAACACGATCATCACGATCACCGATCTCGGTGGCGCGGTGATCAGCTGGGGCTCCGCCGGCGTGGCCGGCTTCAAGGGCTCCCGGAAGAGCACACCGTACGCGGCCGCCCTGTCGGCGGAGGGCGCGGCCCGCCGCGCGATGGAGCACGGGATGCGCCAGGTCGAGGTCTACGTGAAGGGCCCCGGCGCCGGTCGCGAGCAGGCGATCCGCTCGCTCCAGGCTGCCGGCCTGGAGGTCAGCGCGATCACCGACGTCACGCCCATCCCCCACAACGGCTGCCGCGCCCCGAAGCGGCGCCGGGTCTGAGCGGGGAAGGATCGACATGGCTCGCTACACCGAATCCGTCTGCCGGCTCTGCCGTCGGGAGGGCGCGAAGCTCTACCTGAAGGGCACGCGCTGCTACACGAAGAAGTGCGCCTTCGAGCGCCGGCCCAGCCCGCCCGGCCAGCACGGCGTCCGCCGCCGCAAGGTCGGCGACTACGGTCTGCAGCTCCGGGAGAAGCAGAAGGTCCGCCGCGTGTACGGCGTCCTCGAGCGCCAGTTCCGCGGCTACTTCGACGTCGCCGAGCAGCGCCAGGGCGTCACCGGCGAGAGCCTCCTCCGCTTCCTCGAGATGCGGCTCGACAACGTCGTCTACCGGATGGGCTTCGCGACCTCGCGGCCGCAGGCTCGCCAGCTCGTCGGTCACGGCCACTTCGCCGTGAACGGCGTCGCGACCAACATCCCGTCGTTCCAGGTCAAGCCGGGTGACCGGGTCGAGGTGCGGGAGAACCGCCGCGCCCGCGAGCCGTTCAAGGTGGCGAAGGAGACGCTCCGCGCCCACCAGGCCCCCGAGTGGATCTCGATCGACGCAGCAACCCTCTCCGGCACCGTCGCCGACGTGCCCCGGCGCGACCAGATGCCGCTCGACCTCAACGAGCAGCTCGTGGTCGAGTACTACTCGAGGTAACCCGCCCACATGATCGAACTCGAGAACCCGCAGATCGAGCCCGTCGAGGAAGCCGGCACGTACGCCAAGTACGAGGCCGGACCTCTCCAGGCCGGCTACGGCGTCACCCTCGGCAACGCCCTTCGCCGGGTGCTCCTGTCCTCGCTCGAGGGCGCCGCGGTGACGAGCATCCAGATCCGCGACGTCTACCAGGAGTTCTCGACGATCCCCGGCGTCAAGGAAGACGTCACCCAGATCGTCCTGAACGTCAAGAAGCTCCGTCTCAAGAGCTTCGCGAGCCACCCGGTCCAGCTCCGGCTCATCAAGAGCGGCGCCGGCCAGGTCACGGCGGCGGATGTCGCCGAGTCCGCGGACGTCGAGATCATCAACCCGGATCTCGTCCTGATGACCCTCGACACGGACGACGTCACGATCGAGATGGACCTCACCGTGGAGCGCGGCGTCGGCTACCTCGGCGCCGAGCGGAGCGAGCAGCTGCCGATCGGCGTGATCGCGATCGACGCGATCTTCACGCCGGTCCGCAAGGTCAACTACTGGGTCGAGAGCATGCGGGTCGGTCAGATGACCAACTACGACAAGCTCACGATCGAGATCGAGACCGACGGGGCGATCACCCCGGAGGAGGCGCTCAGCCGGTCGGCCGAGATCCTCGTCAACCAGTTCCGGCCGTTCGTGACGATCGGGATGGCCGCCGCCGTCGGTGAGCAGGCCGTGACCGGTCTCGCCCAGCTGCCTCCGAACATGCTCGACATGCCGATCGAGGAGCTGGACCTGCCGATGCGGGCCTACAACTCCCTGAAGCGGAACAACATCGTCAAGGTCGGTCAGCTGCTCCAGCTGAAGGACGACGATCTGCTCCGGATGCGGAACTTCGGCAAGAAGTCGCTCGACGAGATGAAGGAGCGGCTCCGCATGCGCGGGTTCATCGTCCCGGAGACCGAGTCCGACGGGCTCGACGACGCGGCCTTCGACGACGACGAGACCGACGACGAGGGCGAGGACGCGTAGATGGCGCACCGGATCGGCGGGCGGAAGCTCAGCCGCAAGCAGGGCCCCCGCCTCGCGCTGTTCAAGAACCTCACGGTGTCGGTGCTGCGCTACGAGCGCGTCCAGACGACCGAGGCGAAGGCCAAGGAGATCCAGCCGCGCGTCGAGCGGATGATCACCCTTGCCAAGCGCGGCGATCTCACCGCCCGCCGGGCGGTCGTTGCCGCATTCCCGAACGAGCCGCTCGTCGTGACGAAGCTGTTCGACGAGATCGCGCCCAAGTACGCGGACCGATCCTCGGGGTTCACCCGGATCGTGAAGATCGGCAACCGGCGCGGTGACGCAGCCCCGATCGTCCAGCTCGAACTCGTCTAGGGGACGAGCGACCACGACCACATCTCACGCTCGAGAGAGCGTGCCGGTGCGCTATCGCGCAACGGTCGAATACGACGGGACGGAGTTCGCCGGCTTCCAGGTCCAACGACCCGGGATCCGGACGATCCAGGGAGTGCTCGAGACCGCGCTGGCTCGCCTCGGCAACGGGGAGCGACAGGCGGTCGACGGGGCCGGCCGAACCGATGCCGGCGTCCACGCCGCGGGGCAGGTGATCGCATTCACCTACACCGGCAGGCTCGACGCCAGCGGGCTCGAGGCGGCGCTGAACGGGCAGCTTCCACCGGATGTCGCGATCAGCGGCGTCCGACGGACGCGATCCGACTTCCACCCCCGTCGCGCGGCGCGATATCGGGAATATCGCTACACCGTCTGGAACGGGCCGCGCAGTCCGCTCCGCGAGCGTCATGCGCTCGGGGTCCGGAACCCGCTCGACGCTGCCGAGATGGAGCGAGTCGGGCAGGCCTTCATCGGCCGGCACGATTTTCGCGCGTTCGGGGCGGTTGTCGGGGACCGAACGTCGGTCCGGACCGTTCACGCGGTCCGGGTCCGGAGGCAGGGATCGTTCGTGACGATCGACGTCCGAGCGGACTCGTTCCTCCGGGGCATGGTCCGGCGCATGGTGGCCGTCCTTCTCGAGGTCGGGCACGGAACGATGACGGAAGCGGAGGTCCGGGCGGCAATCGCCGACCGGACACCGGCCCGGAACGGGGCTGCGGCCCCGGCGAAGGGCCTCTGCCTCCGCCGCGTCGTCCTTGGCGGGCGGCGCGGAGCGACAGGATGAACGGAGACGAACGAGCAACGATGAGCACGAAGACCTACGCGGTCCGCGAGAGCGAGATCGAGCGGCGCTGGTACGTCGTCGATGCGGCGGACGAGACGCTCGGCCGCCTTGCGTCGCGGATTGCGCGCGTGCTCGAGGGCAAGCACAAGCCGACCTGGGCGCCGAACCTCGATTCCGGCGACCACGTGATCGTCCTGAACGCGTCGCGGATCGCCGTCACGAGCGACAAGCGCGAATCGAAGCTGTACGTCCGCCACAGCGGTCATCCCCAGGGCTACAAGGAGGAGACGCTCGGTCACCTCCTGGACCGGCGGCCCGAAGAGGTGATCCGGCGGGCCGTGAAGGGGATGCTGCCGCGGAACCGCCTCGGCGCCCAGCAGATCCGCAAGCTGAAGGTCTACGCCGGCACGGACCACCCGCATCAGGCCCAGCGGCCTGAGCCGCTCGCCTGAGGAGCCAACGCATGACCACCGCTGCCTTCTTCTCCGGGACGGGTCGTCGCAAGACGGCGATCGCCCGTGTCCGCCTGCTGCCCGGCGAGGGCGAGATCGTCGTGAACGGACGGTCCCTCGAGGAGCACTTCGGCAACGCCGTGAACGAGTCCGACGTCCGGATGCCGTTCCGCGTGACCGGCACCGAGGGCCACTTCAACGTGATGATCAAGGTCGAGGGCGGCGGCGTCACCGGCCAGGCCGGCGCGATCCGGCACGGCATCGCCCGGGCGCTGCTCGAGGTCGACGCCGAGACGAACCGCATCCCGCTTCGCCAGGCCGGTCTCCTCACCCGCGACCCGCGGATGAAGGAGCGCAAGAAGTACGGGCTGAAGCGAGCGCGCAAGGCGCCCCAGTACACCAAGCGGTAGGCGCGCGCTTGGCGGCCGATGCGTTCGTTGGCCGCTGCGCTCCTCCCTCACGGGCCTTCAAGCCCGCTCGCTCGGTGCTCTCGGCCGCCTTCGCCTCGGCGCTGTTCGCCGCTGACGCGGTCCGGTGCCGGAATGCGCCGGTCGCCGCAGTAGAGTGGCGGCGTGAACGTCACCGCTGATCGCGCCACCTCGTTGCGCGGGCGTGACCTGCTGTCCGTCGCGGACCTCACCCCCGACGAGGTCGAGCGTATCTTCGCCCGCGCCGCCGCGCTGAAGGCCGAGGACCACGCCCGGCGCACCGCCGGCACAGCCGTCGAGACGCCGCTCGTCGGACGGACGCTCGCAATGCTCTTCCAGAAGCCGAGCCTCCGGACCCGCGTGACGTTCGAGGCCGGGATGAACCAGCTCGGCGGCCATGCGATCTACCTCACCGAGGACGTCGTGATGGGCGCCCGCGAGAGCGCACGCGACGTCGCCCGGAACCTCGAGCGATTCGTCGACGCGATCGTCGCCCGGACCGGGCCACACGAGGTCGTGGTAGAGCTCGCCGCCCAGGCGTCGATCCCGGTGATCAACGGCCTGACGCTCCGCGAGCATCCCTGCCAGGCGCTCGCCGACCTGTTCACGCTCCAGGAGCGGTTCGGCGACCTCCGCGGTCGGGTCCTCGCCTTCGTCGGCGACGGCAACAACGTCTATCACTCGCTGGCGCTGCTCGGCGGGATGCTCGGGATGGAGGTCCGGCTCGCGCATCCAGCGGACTACGGGCCGAACCCGCGCGTGGTCGAGCGAGCCGAGGAGCTTGCCGCCGCGCACGGTGGACGCCTCGTGTTCGGCCGGCATCCGGGCCCGATCGTCGCCGGCGCCGACGTCATCTACACCGACGCGTGGACATCGATGGGCCAGGAGGCCGAGACGGAGGCACGCCGCGACGCCTTCGCCGATTTCCAGCTCGATGACGCCGTGCTCGACGCCGCCGGCCCGCAGGCCGTCGCGATGCACTGCCTCCCGGCTCACCGCGGCGAGGAGATCACGTCGTCCGTGATGGATGGGCCGCGGAGCATCATCTGGGACCAGTCGGAGAACCGCCTCCACGTCCAGAAGGCGCTTCTCGTGGAGCTTCTCGCGTGACCGACGGGCCGAAGCCGAATCTCGAACCGGACGAGCCGGAGCAGGCGTCGCCCGCCAGGCCCACGAGCGCGCGGTCCGGCCGGGCAGGGTCGCGCGGCGGCGATCCGGAGTCCGACTCCCTCTACGAGCGGTACAAGGACGCGCTGCGGCGTGGCCACGTCGCCGCCCTCCGCGGTCGGAACGACGCAGCGCTCGATGCGTACAGCGAGGCGGCGTCCATCGCCCCGGACCGGGCCCTGCCGCACGCGAGCATCGGCGGCGTCCTCGCGAAGATGGACCGCGCCACGGATGCGATCGCCGCGTACCAGCGTGCGCTGAAGCTCTCGCCGAAGGACGAGCCCGCGCTTCGGGGCCTCGCCGAGACGCTCGCCGATCTCGGTCGTCGAGCGGAGGCGGCGGCCGCGCTCGATCGGCTGGCCGAGGCTCTCGACGGCGCGGGACGGCTCGCCGTGGCCACGGATGTGTCGCGGCGCGCCCTCGAGCTCGCGGAATCCCGCCCACGGCGCCGGCACCTTGCCGCGCTCGTCGATCGCCTGCGCGCGATGCCCGAGGAGGATGCCGCGCGAGAGGCGCTGACGCTCGCGACGCGCGCACTGGAGCTCGGCGCACGCGAGCAGACGCCGCCCGAGCCGGCCGAGCCAGCCCCATCCGCCGCCGAGGAGCCCGTCGTCGAGCTCGCGCCGGAGCCGGTCGTCGAACCGGTGGGTCTCGGGATCGCGCTCGGGGCAGCCGCCGAAGCGCAGCTCCATGCGGGTGCCCTGGACGAGGCCCACGCGGGACTGCTCGCCGCCGCCCGCGCTCACCGCCGCGCCGGTCGGCTCGCCGCTGCCCTCGACGCGTGTGACCTGGCGATCGGCATCGCGCCGGCCGATCCGGACCTCCACCTGCTGCTCGCCGAGCTCTATCTCGACCATGGCTGGCGCGAGCTCGCGACCGACAAGCTCGTGCTCCTCGGCCGGATCGCTGACCTGGACGGCGACGCCGCGACGCGGGAGCGCCTGCGTCAGCTCGTGATCGACCGGCTCCCCGACGAGTCGAGGCTTGCCGACCTCGTCGCCTGATCGGAGCGCGCCCCGCGGCGGGCGGCGCCGGCAGCCCGGTCCGTCGGCCGGTCGGCCCGGATGTAGACTTCACCGAGGATGCCGCAGCTTCTTGTGTCGATCGTGGAGCAGATCCACCTGACCTCGCTGATCGACATCGGGATCACGGCGCTGCTGATCTACTGGCTCTTCAGCCTGATCCGCGGGACGCGCGCCGTCAGCCTCGTGATCGGGGTCAGCGTGCTGTTCGCCGTGTACGCGGCGGCCCGAGCATTCGACCTGCGACTCCTGACCCAGATCCTGCAGACGCTCGCCGTCGTCGGCCTCTTCGCGCTCGTCGTCGTGTTCCAGCCGGAGCTCCGCCGCGCGCTGGACCGGATCGGACGGGTCGGCTCGTTCAACTGGCTGTTCTCGGGGAGCGACGGCCGGGCTGTCGAGCGCGTCGCGGACGAGGTGGCGCGGGCCGCGTCGCTTCTGTCCGCGGACGGTCACGGCGCGCTGATCGTGCTCGAGCGCGAGACCGGGCTCGAGGAGGTCGCGGAGACCGGGGTGATGCTCCACGCGGACATCAGCGCGGACCTGCTGAGGACGATCTTCGCGCCGCGGACGCCGCTCCACGACGGTGCGGTGATCATCCGCGAGGAGACGATCCTCGCCGCCGGCGCGCTTCTGCCGCTCGCCGAGATGACCGTCCACACCGAGCGATTCGGGACCCGCCATCGCGCGGCCCTCGGCATCACCGAGCAGACCGATTGCGTCGTCGTCGTCGTCTCCGAGGAGAACAGCCAGGTCAGCCTCGTGGAGCGCGCGCGGATCGTCCGCAATCTCAGCGAGCCACAGCTCGCCAAGGCCATCCGCGCGCTGCTCGCCCCGGATCGACGACGGACGCCGTTCGGTGGCCGCTTCGGCGTTCGCGAGGCCGGCGGCCGGGCGCCGCGCCTCGCCGATCTCAGCCGCTTCGTCAGCCGGAACCGTGCGACTCGCCGGCCGACGATCAACGACGACGATCCAGCGACGGTCCGCGCGCACCGGTGAGTCGACTCCTCGGGCTCGTCGTCTACAACTGGCCGCTGAAGCTGGCGGCGCTCGCCCTCGCGACGCTCCTGTACGCCGGCCTGATCGTGTCCCAGAACGCCCAGACCCGGTCCGTCGGCGTGCCGATCCAGGCGGTCAACCAGCCGCCGCTGACGATCACGATCGGCGCTCTCGGCGAGGTGACGGAGATTCGCTATTTCGTCTCGGACGAGACGAACGTCGCGGTCACCTCGGCGAACTTCACCGCGACCGTCGACCTCTCGAACGTCCAACCCGGACCGCAGGCCCAGTCCGTCCGGGTCAAGGTCGAGTCGGCCGACCCCCGGATCCAGGTCATCTCGGAGACGCCGGCGTTCGTCTCGGTCCGGCTCGAGAAGGTCGAGCCGAAGACGGTGCCGGTCCTCGTCGTGCCGGGCACGGTGCCCTCGGGCCTGACGATCCGTCCGCCGCAGCCCTCGATCGAGACCGCGATCGTCCGCGGCGCACAGTCCGACATCGCCCGCGTCGCGGCGGTCCGCGCATCCATCCCGATCGACACCTCCGGCATCGACATCGACGCGGAGTTTCCGCTGACCCCCGTGGACGAGCTCGGCGAGCCCGTTCGCGGCGTGGAGGTCGATCCGGCGACGGTCCACATCACGATGGCCGTCTTCAAGGATCGTCGGACCGCGACGGTCCCGATCGTCCCCACCGTGACCGGCACGCCGGCGGCCGGCTTCGAGGTCGGCGAGGTGACGACGTCCGTCGCCGTCGTCGCGATCGAGGGTGACCCGGGCGACCTCGCGAACGTTGCGAACGCGCGAACGGCGCCCGTCTCGATCGACGGCCGGTCCGCCGATGTCGATGAGACCGTCGCCTTCGATCTTCCGCAGGGCGTCACCGCCGTCACCCCCCAGACCGTGCAGGTCCACGTCACCCTCCGGCCGGTGTCGCAGAGCCGGACGTTCACGGCCGGGATCGTCACGTCCGGCGCCCGATCCGATCGGACCTACGCCCTGTCGATCCAGCAGGCGTCGGTCACGGTCGGCGGCAGCCCAGCTGCCCTCGACCAGCTGACGGGCGCGGCGCTCGCGCTGACGGCGAACGTCGCCGACCTCGACGTCGGCGTCCACCGCGTCGATCTCTCGATCGACCTGGCCTCCGGCCTCAACCTCGTCGCGATCAGCCCCGCGACGGTCACCGTCAGTGTCGCCGCCGCGGCGCCGCCGTCCGCGACGCCTTCCTGAGATGGCGCGACTGTTCGGGACGGACGGGATCCGCGGGGTGGCGAACGTCGAGCTGAAGCCGACCCTCGCGTACGCGCTCGGCCGGGCGACGACGCATCGACTGGTCGGCAGCGGCGGGCGACTCGTCGTCGGGCAGGACACGCGCCGGTCGGGGGACATGTTCGTCGCCGCGATCGCAGCCGGGGCCACGAGCCTCGGCGCCGACGTCCGGATCGCCGGCTGCGTTCCGACGCCTGCGCTCGCCTTCCTGGCGGGCAACGGTGACTTCGCCGCAGGGATCATGGTTTCGGCGTCGCACAACCCGGCCGACGACAACGGGCTGAAGGTGCTCGACGAGCACGGCCTCAAGCTCGACGACAGCGTCGAGGACGAGATCGAGCAGCTGATCTGGCGGACCGAGGAGCTGGGATCCGTGCCGAACGCGGAGATCGGCCGGTCGGTCCTCGACCCATCGCTGCTCGATCGCTACCGCGAGCATCGCCTCGGGCTCGCGTCGACGATCCAGGCCGGCGGCCTGCGAATCGTCGTCGACTGCGCCAACGGCTCCGGCGGCGTCGTGGGGCCGGGGATCCTCGCCGCGACCGGTGCGACGGTCGAGACGATCCACAACGACCCCGACGGGGTGAACATCAACGTCGACTCCGGGGCCACCGCGCCGGCGTCCCTGGCGGCCGCGGTTCGAGAGCGCGGCGCCGACGTCGGGTTCGCCCTCGACGGCGACGCCGACCGGCTCATCGCCGTGGACGCGACCGGCCAGGTTGTCGATGGCGACCAGGTGCTCGGGATCCTTGCCCTGGACCGGCTTGCGCGGGGCGCGCTGCCGAACGGCGGCCTCGTCGTCTCGGTGCTGTCCAACGGCGGGCTCCAGTCGGTCGTCGAGGCCGCGGGCGGGCACCTGATCCGGACGCCGGTCGGCGACAAGTACATCCTCGAGGGGATGCAGGTGTCGGGCGCCGGGCTGGGCGGCGAGAAGAGCGGCCACGTCATCGTCCGCGAGCACACGACGTCGGGCGACGGGATCGTCACGGCGCTCGAGGTGCTCCGGGTCATGACCCGAGCCGGCCTGCCGCTCGCCGAGCTGGCCGCCCGGATCCCGATGCTGCCGCAGCAGCAGCGAGCCGTGAAGGCCCGCCACAAGGACCAGTGGGAGGGCGACGCGGCGATCCTGGCCGCGATCCGGGACGCCGAGCGACGACTCGACGGCGGGGGCCGCGTCCTCGTCCGGCCGTCGGGCACGGAGCCGGCGCTCCGGGTGATGGTCGAAGGCAGGGACGCAACGATTGTTGCCGAGCTGGCCGACGCAATCGCGAATCTGGCGGGTGAGCGTCTAAACTGAGCCGCGGCGCCCATCCGGACGCCACGACGACGGCGCAACACGGACCAGGACCCGGCGGGTCGCTGCCGCGGGACGCGGAGGACGAACAGCGACATGTGCGGCATCGTCGGGTACACCGGCCCCCGCGAAGCGGGCCCGATCCTCATCGAGGGTCTGCAGCGGCTCGAGTACCGCGGCTACGACTCGGCCGGCATCGCCCTCGTCGACGAGGACGGCGATCTCTTCGTCGAGAAGAAGGCCGGCAAGCTGTCGAACCTCCAGACCGCGATCGCGGATCGGACGCCCCACGCCGCCATCGGCCTTGCCCACACCCGCTGGGCGACGCACGGCCGGCCGAACGACCTGAACGCGCATCCCCACCAGGACTGCACGGGCGAGATCACGGTCATCCACAACGGGATCATCGAGAACTTCTCGGAGCTCCGGGACGGCCTCGAGGCGCGCGGCCATCGGCTCACGTCCGAGACGGACACGGAGGCCATCGCCCATCTCGTCGAGGAGGCCTACCAGGGCGACCTGGCCGATGCCGTTCGGGCGACGCTCCGCCAGCTCGACGGTGCCTACGCGCTGGTGGTGATGCACAAGCAGGAGATCAGCCGGCTCGTCGGCGCCCGCCAGAACGTGCCGCTCGTCGTCGGTCTCCACGGCGAGGAGAGCTTCATCGCCAGCGACGTTGCGGCGATCCTCGCCCACACGAACCGGATCATCTTCCTCGAGGAGGGGGACGTCGCCGACGTGCGCCCGACCGGCGTCGTGATCACGGACATCGAGGGTCGCCCCCGCCAGCGGGCCGAGACGCTCATCGACTGGACGCCCGAGGCCGCCGAGAAGGGCGGCTACGACCACTTCATGCTCAAGGAGATCCACGAGCAGCCGGAGGCGCTCCTTCAGTGCATCGCCGGACGGGCGACGCGCGAGGGGCGGATCCGCCTTGACGAGATCGCCGGTCTCGAGGAGCAGCTCCGGGCCGCGACCCGGATCGAGCTGGTCGCCTGCGGCTCCGCGTACTACGCGGCCCTCGTCGGCGCGGCGGCGCTGGAGGAATGGACCGGGCTCCCGGCACGGGCGACGGTCGGATCGGAGTTCCGCTACAGCCCGCCGCCGCTCGACGGCCGGACACTGGTCATCGCCGTCACGCAGTCCGGCGAGACGGCCGACACGATCGCTCCGACCCGTCACGCTCGCGAGCAGGGCGCGCCGATCATCGCCGTCACGAACACGGTCGGCTCGGCGATCACCCGCGAGGCCGACGCCGTCGTGTTCCTCCAGGCCGGCCCGGAGATCGCGGTCGCGGCCTCGAAGACGTTCACCTCCCAGGTCACGACCCTCGTCGTCCTCGCGGCGGCGATCGCGAAGGTCCGCGGCTCGCTGGACGAGGCCGCGGAGCAGGCGCTCGTCGAGGCGCTCCACGAGCTGCCGGCCGCGGCGGGCCGAGCGATCGAGATGGCGGACGCGAGCGCGCCCGCGATCGCCCGTCGGTACGTCAACTCGCGCGGCTTCATGTACGTCGGACGGGGCTACTCGATGCCGACGGCGCTCGAGGGCGCGCTGAAGCTCAAGGAGGTCAGCTACGTCCACGCCGAGGGCTACCCGGCCGGCGAGCTGAAGCACGGACCGATCTC
Organism: Chloroflexota bacterium; assembly: GCA_042408445.1. Taxonomy (GTDB): domain Bacteria; phylum Chloroflexota; class Limnocylindria; order Limnocylindrales; family CSP1-4; genus CF-46. The sequence continues at coordinate 138,642 of JBHORC010000016.1, read as the reverse complement.
GCTCCTCGACGCCGAATACCCGCTGGTCGCGGTCGCGACCCGCTCGCGCGTCTACGACAAGGTGATCAGCAACGTCATGGAGGGTCGGGCCCGGGACGCCCGCGTGATCGCGGTCGCGACGGAGGGCGACAGCCAGATCGGCCGGTATGCCGACGACGTCTGGTTCGTCCCGGACGTCCAGGAGGCGCTCAGCCCGGTGCTCGCGATCATCCCGCTCCAGCTCTTCGCCTATCACGTGGCGGTCGCCCGGGGCACGGACGTCGACCAGCCGCGGAACCTCGCCAAGTCGGTGACGGTGGAGTAACCGGGCGATGCCGACGGAGTCCACGACCGAGCCTCGCGAGGCGACGACGATCGCCTCCGCGGCCCTCGCCGCGGCGGCCGCGGGCATCACCGAGCTCGGCATCGACATCATCAAGGTGGATCGGATCCGGGCCTCGCTCGAACGCTTCGGCGAGCGCTTCTCGAACCGCGTCCTGACTCCGGCCGAACAGCGCTACGTCCGGATGCGACCGGAGACGTTCGCCGGGCGGTGGGCAGCCAAGGAGGCTGTGAGCAAGGTGCTCGGGCTAGGCGTGCGCGGGATCGGCTGGCGGGACATCGAGGTGGAGCGGTTGCCGACGGGCCAGCCGTCGGTCCGGCTCCACGGCCGGGCGGCGGCGCGTGCCGGGCAGCTCGGGATGGAGCGGATCGCGCTCTCGATCAGCCACGAGTCGGATTACGCGGTCGCGATCGCATTCGGGATCCGGACGGCGGGCGGCCGCTACGTCTTCCCGCTGGACATCGAGGAGCGTCTCGACGACCGGGAGCGGCGGCTCCTCGCCCGGATGGAGCGGATCCGTGATCTCCACGCGGCGACGAGCGAGGACGCCCTGGCGACGGGGACGCCCGAGGTGAGGCCGGCGGGCGAGACCCCGTCCGGCGTCGACGACGAGGAACGCCCCATCGTCTCGATCCGCGATGGCGAAGCCGGGGGAGCCCGCAATGGCTGATCGAGGACGCGTCGGCTTCGCGTTCGAGGACCGCGGTCGCGGCGCCGTCGGGGACGGCGGCCAGGTCGCGCCGCCGATCGAGGGCGCGGAGATGCTCGACGATCAGATCGCGTCGTCGCTGATCCCGGCCCGCGACAAGCGCGGCCACAAGGGCTCGTTCGGGAAGCTCCTCGTGCTCGCCGGCTCCCTGGACTACGCCGGGGCGGCGCTCCTCGTCTGTCGAGCGGCGGGCCGGGCGGGCGCCGGCCTCGTGACGCTGGCGACGCCGGAATCGCTCCAGCCCCTGTTCGCGGCGAAGGTCGTCGAGGCGACGACGATGGCGCTCCCCGAGGACGACGTGGAGGAGATCGATCCGGAGCCCGCGCTCGCCCGGATCCTCGACCACGACCACGACGCGATCGTCGTGGGCCCGGGACTGCGGCCCGGCCTCGCCACCGCCGAGCTCGTCCGCCTCCTGCTCGCCGCCGGCGACGACGGCTCGACGGCGCCGATCGTCCTCGACGCGGAGGCGCTCCGATCGCTCGCCACGGACGAGGGCTGGTGGGAGGGCAACCACCGCGATTCGGTGCTGACACCCCATACCGGCGAGTTCGCCCGGCTTCGAGCCGGGAGCGGCCGTGAGCCAGAGGCCGACGGGGACCTCGAAGCGGACGATGCCGCCCGGGCGGCGGCGACGCGGGATGCGGCCGCGACGTGGGGCCAGGTCGTCGTCCTGAAGGGCGCCAGGACCGTGATCGCGGCGCCAGACGGCCGCCTCGCGGTCGCGCCGTTCGAGAACCCGGCGCTCGCCACCGGGGGCACGGGCGACGTGCTCACCGGCACGATCGGGTCGCTCCTCGCCCAGGGCCTCTCGACGTACGACGCCGCCCGCCTCGGCGTCTACCTCCACGGCCTTGCCGGCGACACCGTTCGGGAGCGGATCGGCGACTCCGGCCTGCTCGCGTCGGACCTGCCCGACCCGATCGCGCTCGCCCGGAAGCGTCTCGCGGCGATCGCCGAGCGTCGCGCGAGTGGCAGCCGCCTCGGGTTCGGCGTCCGTGTCCCGGATCCCGGCAAGCCGGATCGACCGGGCGATCCGGAGCCGGACGCCGCGCCAACCGATGGCGCGAGGGCGACGGGGCTCCGCAACTGACGACCGCGCGCAGCCCGATCGAGTCGCGCCTCGCCGAAGCCGGCCTTCCGCCCCTCCGCCGGACGGCGTGGCTCGAGATCGACCTCGACGCGCTCGCCGGGAACATCGCTGCGATCCGGGAGCTGGCCGACGGCGCCAGCGTCATGCCGGTCGTCAAGGCCGACGCGTACGGCCACGGGATGATCCGGGTCGCGGCCGCGCTCGAATCGGCCGGCGTCGCGGGGCTCTGCGTTGCGACCCTCGACGAGGCGCTCGCGCTGCGGGACGCGGGCATCCGCACGGAGCTGATCGTCCTGTACCCGATTCCGCCCGGCGAAGCGGCGACCGCGGCCGAGGCCGGGGTCACGGTCACGGCGGGCGACGCGGCCGCGGTCACGGCGCTCCTCGAGGCAGCGGCGTCCGGATCCGCCGGCGGCGACAGCACGAAACCCGCGATTCCCGCGATCGAGCTCGAGGTCGAGACGGGTCTCGGTCGGGGCGGGATCGCCGGCGACGACGCCGTCGATGTCGCTCGACGGATCGTCGCCGCCGGGGGCCGGCTTGCGGGCGTCTGGTCGCACCTGCAGGAGACCGAGGTCGAACCGACGACCACCGAGCAGGTGCGGCGGTTCGAGGCGACGCTCGCGCAGCTCGCCGCAGCCGGAATCGACGTCCCGCGTCGGCACCTCTCGGCGAGCGCGGCGCTCGTCCTGCCGGTGGTCCCGACCTACGACGCGGTCCGACCGGGACTCATCACCTACGGCCTCGTCCCCGAGGAGCTCACCGCACCCGGGATCGAGCCGAATCGCCTTCGGCCGGCCGTGACGCGGCTCCGCCCGGTCATGTCGCTCGTCGCCCGGCCCGTCCGCGTCGCCGATCTGCCGGCTGGTCACGGCGTCTCGTATGGCCCGACCTGGCGCGCGGCGCGGCCGAGCCGGATCGCCACGCTGCCGATCGGCTACGGCGACGGGTGGCCGCGATCGCTCTCGAATCGCGGCCGCGTCCTCGTTCGAGGCGTTCGCGCGCCGATCGTCGGCAACGTCGCGATGGACGCGACGATGGTCGACGTCACGGACGTCCCGGGGCCGCCCGTGGGAACCGCCGACGAGTTCGTCCTGCTCGGTCGTCAGGGCACCGACGAGATCACCGCGGCGGAGCTGGCGCGATGGCGCACCACGAACTCCTGGGAGGTGGTGACCGCCATGTCGGCCCGACTGACCCGGGTGTACCATGCCGCCGCTGGTCCCGCCGGCACGCGCTCGCTCGGTTCGCAGGAGACCCGTTGGCCCGCATCGAACTCTGGAATGGCGACATCTGCGACCTCGAGGTCGACGCGATCGTGAACCCGGCGAACCTCTCGCTCTGGATGTCCACCGGGGTCGGTGGCGAGATCAAACGGGCCGGCGGCGACGCGATCGAGTTCGCCGCCGTCCGCCAGGCGCCTGCGCCCCTCGGCGGGGCTGTCGTGACGCCGGCCGGGCAGCTTGCCGCTCGCGTTGTCATCCACGCGGTCTCCCTCGATCGGGATCGGCGGACGAGCGCCGCCGTGATCGATCGCGCAGTCCGGAGCGCCATGGCGTGCGCTCGGAACGTCGGGGCCCGGAGCATCGCCTTTCCGGCGATGGGCAGCGGCGTCGGCGGGTTCCCGCTCGACGACGCCGCCCGCGTGACGGTCCGCGCGGTCCGCGACGAGCTCCCGGTCTCGCCCGGCATCGAGCACGTGATCTTCGCGATGCGCGGCGCGGCGCCCTATGAGGCCTTCGAGGCGGCGATCGCCGCGGAGTCGGCGCCGTCCCTGGACCTGTACGCGCCGTCCGCGCCGCCGGTGTCCGCGTGAGCTTCTCGTATGAGCGCAGCGACGAGCAGCGGGACGAGCTGGTCGAGCGGGTCGCCCGCGAGATCCAGCTCCGCGGCCTGACCGGACCGGCCGTCCACTTTCTCGAGGCGAGCCGGCCGTACCGGCCGCTGGGCGCGAACGCGATGCTGTTCTTCGATCCCGTCCTGCGCGGGCTGTTCGGCGGCGACGACGTATCCGCCTCGCTGATCCTCGCCGACGACGCCGGCATCGAGCTGCTGATCGCGCGGCTCGAGGAGATCGACGAAGAGATCACCTGGGACGCCTGACGCCGCACACCCGTGTGGCGTCGATGGCCGGCGCGGTCCCCGAGGAACGATGATGCGCAGCGCTCAGCGCTGACTCGCCGCGTGGCCGCGTGGCCGCGGGATCGCGGGTAGCATGACCCGGTGACCGCCGATCCTCGCGCGTTCTTCGCCGTCGACATCGGAGCCGCCACCACATCGGCCGCCCTGATCGGCCGGCTCGCCCACCGCTGGCGCCTCGTCGGATCGATGGCCGTGCCGAGCCCGGGTGACGTCGACGCGATCGCGACCGAGCTCGTCCGTCGCGTCCATGCGGCCGATCCCGAGCTGGCCGCGCGGTTGCGCCTGGCCGGCGACGCCGACACGTACGACCCGGCCTGGATCGCGAACGACCTGCCTCGCCTCGTCGCCCACAGCGCGCCGGCCCGCTCGATGCTCGTCGTCGCCGTGTCGCGACGCGGCCTGGAGCGGCTCGAGACCGCGGCGCGGCAGACGGGCTGGCGGACGACCGGGATCACCGTCGATGACACCGATCCACTGTCGCTGACGGCCGCGCTCCTCGACCCGGCGATCGACGTGCTCCTCGTGGGCGCGGGCGATCCACCCGGCGCCGATGAGCGTCGCCAGCTTCCGGAGCTCGCCGCGATCGTCGCCGGCGCGGTTGCCCGGCGGCCGGAGCTCACCGTCGTCCTGGCCGGCGCCATGGCCGCCCATCTCGACCGCCTCGAGGCTGCGGCGGCCAAGCGCCACGCCGAGATCCTGCTCGCCCCGTCGGCGAACAGCGGTGACCCCGTCGGCGAGCCGCTTCGACGCCTGCTCGACGAGATCCGCGGCGGGGCCGACGATCCGCGGCGTGCCGCCGGACCGACCGCGGCAGCGCTCGCCGACGTCCTGAACCGCCGCATCGAGCTGATCGAGATCGGGTTCGATGGCGGCCTTCGAGCGACGGCGAGTCCCGGGATCGGCGGCGGTGAGGCGACGGCTCGCGTCTCGATCGTCGCCGACGCGGCCCTCGTCCCGCCCGACCCGGACGACGCGACCGTGGACCGCGTGCTCGCCTGGTCGACGATCTCGCTCGACCGGCATCGCCTGCGCGATCGCCTTCGCGAGCTCCGCCTCTGGCCGTGGGCGGGAATCGCAGGCGACGGCGCGAGGCTCCGCCTGGCTGCGGCGCGTGCCGCGCTCGAGGTCCTGATCCAGGCGACGCCGGAGCAATCGGCCGAGCCGGCACCGGACCTCGTCATCGTGACGGGCGGCGCCTTCTCGGCGGCGCCGGGGCCGGCGGTCGCGCTCGCGGTCGCCGATGTCGTCCGGCGGCCCGCCGCCGTCGCGATCGCCCAGGACCAGGCACGGGTCCTCGGCGTCCTCGGCACGATCCCCGATCCGCTCGAGCGCCGGCAGACCCTCATCGACCTCGTGGACGACGTCCTGACACCGCTCGGCAGCCTCGTGATCCCCGGCGGGATCCGGGCGGGGACGAGCGCCGGCCGCCTCACCGTCCGGGGCTCGTCCGGCGCGTCCGACAGTGACCTCGTCCCCGGGGGCCTCGAGCTCGTCGACCTCGCCCCCGGCGAGATCGCGACCGCGGAGTTCCAGTTCCGCGACGTGGTCCGCCTCGGCGGCCGCGGCCGACGGTTCGCGGTCGACGTCGCCGGTGGCCTCGGTGGCCTGCTCGTCGATCTACGCGATGTTCCGCTGCGCCTCCCGGATCGGCCGGAACGTCGCCGCGAGCTGCTCGAGGCCTGGCAGGAATCGCTGTGGCTGACGAGGGATCGATGACGATCGAGGCACCGAACGGTTCCGCGGAGGCCGCCGCCGCGCTCCGGCCGCATGGCCGCGGGCTCGACCTCGTCGCCCGCCGCCCCGTGCTCGGCCGGCCCGTTGCGATCGGGTTCCCCCTCGCGCCCGGCGATCGGCCGCTCGTCGCCCCGGGGGACGTCGTCGTAGCCGGCGCGTCGATCGCCGACCGGGTGCGTGACGCGCGAATCGCCGAGGTCCCGTCCGGCCTGCCCGGCGACGAGCTGAAGATCGGTGACCGCTGGGTGACGGCCGACACGCCCGTGGGGCGCCTGCGGCGTGCGCCGGGCCTCGCGGAGGGCGAGGTCCTCTTCGAGCATGCCGGCCACTGGGTCGTCGCCGGCGGCGACCACGTCGAGCCGATCGAGACGCCCGTCGCGGGTGTCGTCCGCGAGGTCCGGCCGGGGGTGACGATCCGGATCGAGGCCGAGGGCCGGGCGATGCCTGGCATCGAGGCGCTCGGCGACCCGACGAGCGGCCGCCTGTCGCTCGGCGGCGACCGGGGCGACGTCCGGCATGGCCGGCTCCGATCCACGTCGCTCGACGTCGGGCTCGCGGGCACGATCCTCGTCATCGGCTCGCGCGTCGACGCGGAGGCGCTCACCCGAGCGCGCGCGATGGGTGTCCGCGGCGTCGTCGTCAGCGGCCTCGCCGGCAAGGAGCGCCGCGACTTCCTCGCTTCGGAGCGTCGCCAGCGCGCCGCCCTCCACCGGCTCCCGCCGTTCGCGGTCCTGATCCTCGACGGCGTCATCCGCCGCCCGATCGCCGGTCCGATCGCCGCGATCCTCGAGGCACTCGTCGGGTCGACGGTCGCGATCTCGGTCGATCCGCCGGCGCTCGTCTTTGATGCGCCCGACATCGACATCACTGTGCCGCCGGCCGACCACGTCCGCGTCCGGTCCGGCGAGCACGCGGGGGAGGAGGGCCGCTGGGCCGGTCTCGCCGGGATCCGCCGGTTCGCCGGTGGGACGTTCCTCGAGGCGGGCTGGGTTGTCTTCGGGGACGACGCACCGCGGCCCGTCCCGCTCGCCGACCTCGAGCGGTTCGCCTGACGGTGGCCCGCCGGCTTGCCGGTGCGGTGTCCACTCCCCGCGCCGACTCCCGATCCGTCGCCACCGGTCGTCGCCGCGTCCGGAGCACGAATCCCGCTGCGACCGTCGAGCTCGGCGAGCGGATCGGCGGCGTGGCGGAAGCCGGTGACCTGATCTGTCTCTGGGGCGAGCTCGGTGCGGGCAAGACGCAGCTCACGAAGGGGATCGCGACCGGCCTCGGCGTGGAGGACACCGTCAACTCGCCGACCTTCGTCCTGATGAGCGAGTACGCCGGGCGCGTTCCGCTGTTCCACGTCGACCTGTATCGCCTCGCGGATGCGGCCGACGCGCTTGCCGGCGGCGTCGTCGACGAGCGTCAGCTCGACGGGCTGACAGTGGTCGAGTGGCCGGACCGGCTGGGGATCGTCCTGCCGCCTTCGCGGCTCGACGTCCGGATTGACGGCACGGGCGACGAGCCGCGCACGATCGAGCTGGTGGCCGGTGACGCCCGCTATGACCGGTACCTCGTGGCGGTCGACCGATGACCGACGGATCGCCGGCGACGGTCGGGGAGTCGGACGGCCGCCGCCCGTGGCTCCTCGCGATCGACACGGCCACGAGTCGGGTCGTCGTCGCGGCCGGGTCCCTGGACGGGGCGCTGCTCGGAGCGACGTCCTGGGAGGCCGGCCGGACCCACGGCCAACAGCTCCTGCCCGCGATCGGCCGGCTCCACGGCGAGGCAAACCTCCGCCGCTCGAGGATCCGCGGCGTGATCGTGGGCACGGGGCCCGGTGGGTTCACCGGACTCCGGGTCGGGATCGCGACCGCGAAGGCGATCGCCCACGAGCTCGGGGTGCCGATCGTCGGGGTGTCGACGGCGGAGGCGCTCCTGGACGGAGCGCGCGTGGCTGCGGCGGTCCCGAGCGGCGCACCGACGGGGAGCCTCGTCCTGCTCCTGCCCGCCGGGCCGAACGACCGCCACCTCGTCCGCGCCGGCCGCCCGCCGGAGCTGCTGCCGGCGGGCATGGACCCGGACATCGATGCGGACGAGACGGTCGTCGCCGTCGACCTCGCGGCCCGCGCGGCCGACGACGCGGTCGCTCGGGGTGAGGCCGCTCGTGATCGTCTCGCCGAATCGCTGGTCCGGATCGGCGCGTCGCGCCTGCGCGAGGGCGAGGCGGATGACCTCGCGACCCTCGTCCCCGAGTACGTCACGCTGCCGCGCGGTGTCGCGGCCGCGAGCGGGGAGGTCGCATGGTCGCGCGACCCCCGCTGAAGGTCGCGATCGAGGCGATGCGGCTCGAGGACCTCGACGAGGTCCAGCAGATCGAGGAGGCGAGCTTCACGACGCCGTGGCCGCCGAACGCCTATCGCAGCGAGCTGATGACGAACCGGCTCGCGTCGTACCTCGTCGCCCGGGCCGACGGCCGGATCGTCGCCTACGGCGGGATGTGGCTCATGGTCGACGAGGCCCACATCACGACGTTCGCGGTGCACCCCGGCTGGCGGCGCCGCGGGATCGGGGAGCGCCTCCTGCTCGCCTTCCTCGACCTCGCGAAGGAGCGGCATGCCCGCGAGGCGACCCTGGAGGTCCGCCTCTCGAACCTCGCGGCCCGGCGGCTCTACGAGAAGTTCGGCTTCCGACCGGTCGGCCTCCGGGCGCGCTACTACAGCGACAACAACGAGGACGCGCTGATCATGACGACCGATCCGCTCGACGATCCGCAGCTCCGGGCGCGGATCGAGCGGCTCCGGGTCGCGCTGAGCGACGCGACGCCGTCGGGTGGTCTGTTCGAGCCGGACGACGAGGACGAGCCAGGCGCCGGCCGGGCCCGGGACGACCGATGACGGCCGAGCCGCGCGGTCTGATCCTGTCGGTCGAATCGTCCTGTGACGAGACCGGGATCGCGCTCATCCAGGACGGCCGCACGATCCTCTCGAACGTGGTCGCGAGCCAGACTGCGCTCCACGCCGCGTCCGGCGGGATCGTTCCCGAGGTCGCCGCGCGTGCCCATCTCCGCTGGATCGTCCCGGTGCTCGACGAGGCGCTCGCCGGCGCCGGTGCAACCGTCGATGACGTGGACGCGGTCGCGGTCACGTACGGCCCCGGGCTGGCCGGGTCGCTGATCGTCGGGCTGAACTTCGCGAAGACGCTGGCCTGGGTCCACGACAAGCCGCTCGTCGGGGTGAACCACCTCGAGGGCCATCTCTATGCGGCCTGGCTCCGGGATGCGACTCCGGCCGGCGGCGACGGCGAACGCCCGGAGCCGATCTTCCCGCTGGTCGCGCTGATCGTCTCGGGCGGTCACACGTTCCTCGTCGAGATGACGGATCACCTGACGTACCGGCTGCTCGGCCAGACGGTCGATGACGCGGCCGGCGAGGCGTTCGACAAGGTGGGTCGCCTGCTCGGCCTGCCGTACCCGGGTGGGCCCGCGATCTCGCGCGCGGCCGACGGTGCCGCTCGCCACGATGCCGCGTTTCCGCGGGCGTGGCTCGGCGACACCTACGACTTCAGCTTCAGCGGCCTGAAGACGGCCGCACGGCGGACGATCGACGAGGCGCGCGCCGACGAGGGGCTGCCGACGGGCAAGGCCGCCGCGCTCGAGCCCGACGCGCGCCTGTCGGACGCGTCCGTCGCGGAGCTCGCGTGGGGCTTCCAGGATTCCGTCGTCGACGTCCTCGTGACGAAGACGATGCGCGCGGCGGAGGCGACGGGCGCGCGCTCGATCGTCCTCGGCGGCGGCGTGGCCGCGAATTCCGCGCTGCGATCGCGCCTCGCGGGCGAGGCCGAGGCGCGCGGCCTGCCGCTCATCGTCCCGCGACCGGCGCTCTGCACGGACAACGGGGCGATGATCGGCGCTGCCGGAGCGCGGCGCTACGCCGCCGGCGAGCGCGCCGACCTCTCGCTCGACGCACGTCCGTCGCTGCCGCTCGCGCGCCGATGACGGAACCGGCGCCCCGCGCGGCCCGCGTCGCCCGGCTGGACCCGGCCGCGGTGCGCCGAACGCTGCGGGAGGCCGGCCTTCGGGCTCGCCACGGCCTGAGCCAGAACTTCCTCGCCGATTCCGACGTGCTCGACGCGATCCTCGACGAAGCCGATCCGGCGCCCGGCCGGCAGATCGTGGAGGTCGGGCCCGGTCTCGGCCTGCTCACCGGCGGGCTGCTCGCCGCCGGCGCCGCGGTCACGGCGGTCGAGCTGGATCGCGGGCTTGCGGCATTCCTCCGGGACCGGTTCGCCGCCGAGCTCGAGACGGGCCAGCTGCGACTCGTCGAGGGCGACGCCCTCGACCAGGAGCTGACGCGAATCGTCGAACCGCCCTACGACGTCGTCGCGAACCTGCCGTATCACATCACGAGCCCGATCCTGCACCGCTTCCTCGGCGAGCCGCCACGGCCGGAGCGGCTCGTCCTCATGGTCCAGCGCGAGGTCGCGGAGCGGATCGCCGCGCCGCCGGGCGGCATGAGCTACCTGAGCGTCTTCGTCCAGTACCACGCGCGCGTCCGGATCGCCTTCGAGGTGCCCGCCGAAGCCTTCGAGCCGGAGCCGGCGGTCCGCTCTGCGGTGATCGTGCTCGAGCCGTACCCGCCCGACGACCGCCTCGGGTCGGCCGACGACGAGGAGGCGCTGTGGCGGCTCGTCCAGGCGGCGTTCCGCGAGCGACGGAAGATGCTCCACAACGTCCTGACGCGGCAGCTCCCCGTCGAGCCGGCACGGGTCGAGGCCGCGCTCGCGGCAGCGTCGATCGCGCCGGACCGCCGGCCGCAGACTCTGGCCGTGGGCGAGTGGCTGGCGCTCCTCGAGGCGCTCGGGCCGATCGGGACGGACCAGCGCGGCCGGCGCCAGGCCGACGTCGACTCCTCGGGGACATGATCGGCGGCGGTTCGACGGCGACGGTGACGCCCGTCGTCCGTCTCGCTCCGGCCAAGGTGAACCTGACGCTCGCCGTCGTCGGACGGCGACCCGACGGGTATCACGCCCTGCACTCGGTGATGGTTCCGATCGCCCTCGCCGACCGGCTGACGCTGGCGGTCGACCCGTCGCCCGGCGCGGTCGACACGCTCCACGTGGACGGGTTCGCCCCGGGACCGACGGCGGACAATCTGGTGCTCCGAGCTGTGGCCGCCGTTCGAAGCGCGGTGCGGGCCCGAACCGGCGTCGCGCCGCCCGCCCTCGCGATCCGGCTGGACAAGCGGATCCCGGTGGCGGCGGGGCTGGCCGGCGGCAGCAGTGACGCGGCTGCGACGATCGAGGGCGCGCTCGAGGCGTGGCAGGTGGGCCGCGAGCTGGGAGCCGAGGATCGGTCACGCCTTGCGGCGACGGTCGGCAGCGACGTTCCGTTCTTCCTGGCCGGCGGACCGGCCCTCGTCGAGGGACGCGGCGAACGGGTCACGCCGCTGCATGGCCTCCGCCTCGCGGCCGGCGAGCGACCGCCGGCGATCCTCCTCGTCACGCCGGGAGTCGCCGCCCACACCGCCGCCGTGTTCGCGGCGTGGGGCGCCGGAGCGATGGCCGAGCCGGGCGTCGCTGTCCGGAGCAGCGAGCATTTCGCGAGCGAGTTCGGGTCCGGCCTGACGGCGGGTCAGCTGCTGGAGCGATCGGGCGTCCTCGCGGCGGCGAACGATCTCCTGCCCGCCGCTGCGTCGATCGTGGAGGGGCTGATCCCGTTGCGACGCGCGCTCATGCGACTGCTCGCCCGGCCGATCGGCCTGTCGGGGTCCGGCCCCACCCTCTGGGCGCTCTATCCTTCGCTGGACGACGCGGACCTCGCGGCCGCGTCCGTCCGGGCCGCGGTGGCCACCGGCTTCGTCCCGGCCCCCGGCGACGGCGAGCCCTTCGTCGCCGCGACGACCTTCATCATGCCGACGATCCAGATCACCGAGGAGAGGCAGGAGCGATGACGCGCCAGGCGATCCAGACGAGCAGCGCACCGGCGGCCCTGGGGCCCTACAGCCAGGCGATCGCCGCCGGCGATCTCGTGTTCTGCTCCGGCCAGCTCGGCCTCGACCCGATCTCCGGCGAGCTCGCGTCCGGCGTCGAGGCGCAGGCGGAGCGGTCGCTGCGGAACCTCGAAGCCGTCCTCGACTCGGCGGGCCTCGCGCTCGGCGACGTCGTGAAGACGACGATCTTCCTCGTCGACGTGAACGACTTCGCGGCGGTGAACGCCGTCTACGGTCGCTTCGTCACGGATCCGCCGCCGGCCCGTTCCACCGTCGGCGTCGCCGCGCTGCCAAAGGGCGGGCTCGTCGAGATCGAGATGATCGCGCGGCGCGGGTAGCGCGGATCGGCCCCGGCGCTCGCGGCGGCTCCGCTGCCCCGCACCGTCCGGCGGGTTCGGTTGACGGCCCCGCGCGCCCGCCCCTACGATGCCGCCCACCAATCGATGACATTCCTCCGACACGCGCCGGGCTCTGACCGCGTCGGGAACGCGCCTCTTTCCCCGACAGCCCGCCCGCGTCGCCCCGCGTGAACCCTCCAAGTCCCGGCGCCGCTCCGCGCGTCGCCGCGGTCGTGATGGCCGCCGGCCTCGGCACGCGCATGAAGTCGCGGATTCCGAAGCTCCTCCACCCGCTCGCCGGCCGCCCGATGGTCGCCTACGTCGTCGACGCCGGCCGCGAGGCGACGGGACGCCGGCCGCTCGTCGTCACGAGCCCAGCCACGGCTGCGGTCCGTGACGCGCTCGGCGACGACGTCGATTTCGCGCTCCAGCCGGAGCCGCTCGGCACGGGCGACGCCGTCGCCGCCGCGATGGCCGCCCTGCCCGACGACATCGACGAGGTCCTCGTCCTCACCGGTGATGCCCCGCTCCTCGACGCGTCCCTCCTCCTGGAGCTGCTCGACGAGCGCCGCCTGGACGAAGCCGCGATCGCGATCGTCGCCGTCGATGCGATCGACCCCGGGAACCTCGGCCGCGTCATCCGCGACGAGGCGGGAACCGTGGAACGGGTCGTCGAGCGGAAGGACGCGACGGACGAGGAGATCGCCGTCAACGAGATCAACTCGGGGCTGTACGCCTTCGATGCCGCGTGGCTCCGGAGCCGGATCGGGACCCTGCATCCCTCGCCGAAGACCGGCGAGCTCTACCTCACGGAGCTGATCGAGCTCGCCCGCGCCGACGGCCGTCTCGTCGTCGCCGTGACGGTCGAGGACGATGGCCGGCTGATGGGGATCAACGATCGAGCCGAGCTTGCCCAGGCGGAGTGGGACCTTCGGACGCGGATCAACGGCGACCACATGCGGGCCGGCGTGACGATGCGCGACCCCTCGACCGTCTACGTCGACGCGACCGTCGAGCTCGCGACGGACGTCACCCTCGAGCCGAACGTGATCCTCCGCGGGGCGACGTCCGTGGGGGAGGGGACGACGATCGGTGCCGGCTCCCAGATCGTGGACAGCACGATCGGCGCCGGCTGCGTCGTCTGGGCCTCGATCCTGGAGCGATCGGTCGTCGAGGATGGGGCACGCGTCGGTCCGTTCAGCCACCTTCGGCCCGGTTCGCACGTCGGGCCGGATGCGGAGGTCGGCAACTTCGCGGAGCTGAAGAACACGACGCTCGGGCGCGGCGTGAAGCAGCACCACATGAGCTATCTCGGTGACGCCGAGCTGGGCGACGGCACGAACGTCGGCGCGGGCACGATCACCGCCAACTTCGACGGCCGGCGCAAGCACCGGACGACGATCGGCAAGCGCGTCTTCCTTGGCGTCGACACGATGCTTCGCGCGCCGCTGACGGTCGGCGACGACGCGAAGACCGGCGCGGGGGCGGTCGTCACGAAGGACGTCCCGGCCGGCAAGCTCGCGGTCGGGATGCCGGCGCGGCTGCGCGATCCCCGCCCGCCGGAGCCGGCCGACGGAGATGCCGGGTGATCGACATCCTCGTCATCGTCTTCCTGACCCTGCTCGAGGGGTTCTTCGTCGCGGCCGAGATCGCGCTCGTGTCGACGCGGCGGAGCCGCGTGGAGCAGCTCGCCGAGGAGGGGAGCGCGGGGGCGCGCCGGGTCAGGCGGCTCCAGGACGATCCCGGCAAGTTCCTCGCGGTGTCACAGCTCGGGCTGACGGTCATCGGCTTCTTCGCGTCGGCCTTCGCCGCGGTCAACCTCGCCACCGCGCTCACACGCGTCCTCGAGGCGGCTGGGCTGGAGCACGGCACGGCCGACGGCCTTGCCCTGATCGTGGTGACGGTCGTCCTCGCCCTGTTCACGATCATCTTCGCGGAGCTCGTCCCGAAGACGCTCGCCTTGTCGAACCCCGAGCGCTGGGCGCTCACGCTCGCGATCCCGATTGAGTTCCTCGCCCGCCTCCTCGGCCCGGTGATCGCGATCCTGACCGGCACGACGCGGGCGATCGCCGGGCTGTTCGGCGCTCAGGTGACGAACGAGGCCCAGATCTCGGCGGAGGAGCTCCGCCTGATCGTGGAGCGCGGCGGGGAGCAGGGCGTGCTCGAGGCCGAGGAAGAACAGATGATCAACGCGGTCATCGAGCTCGGCGAGCGGCGCCTCCACGAGGTGATGATCCCGCGGATCGCGATCGCGGCCCTGCCGGCGTCGGCGAGCCTCGAGGAGACGATCGACAAGCTGGTCGACGAGGGCCACAGCCGGATCCCCGTCTACGAGGAATCGATCGACGAGGTCGTTGGGATCCTCTACGCGAAGGACCTGCTGCCGTACCTGAAGTCCGCCTCCGGGCCGCGACCGAACCTGCGCGCACTGCTCCGGACGCCGGTGTTCGTGCCCGAGTCGATGACGATCGACGACCTGCTCCATGAGTTCCAGCGCCGGAAGGTCCACATCGCGATCGTGCTCGACGAGTACGGCGGGACGGCCGGCCTGGTGACGATCGAGGACCTCCTCGAGGAGATCGTGGGGGAGATCCAGGACGAGTACGACGTCGAGGAGCCGATGATCGTGCGGATCTCGGACGACGAGGCGCGCGTGGACGGGCGGGCCGATGTCGACGACCTCGCCGACCTGTTCGACACGAACCTCGCCCTCGAGGACGACGACGAGTACGACACCGTCGGCGGGCTGATCTATCACCGGATCGGTGGCGTACCGGCGCCGGGCGACGAGATCGACGTCGATGGGCTGCACCTGACGGTCGAGTCGACCGACGGCCGCCGCGTCGGGAAGGTCCTGGTGGTTCGGCGGCCGCCTGTGGATCCCGACGCGCCCCGCCCCGACGAGGACGGGGACCGCTAGCCGGGGTTGCGCCGCTCGGTGCCAATCCGGGCCGACCCGGGCGCCGCCGGGCACCAGCCGCGGCGCGGCCCAGCCGCGGATCGCCGCCAGCTGCCTCGGCCGGACACCGCCAGCCGCGCGGCCCCGATCCGGGCCCCCAGCCGCGCCGCCCCGATCCGGGCCCGCAAGCCGCGCCGCCCCGATCCGGGCCCGCCCGCGGACGTTGTTTCTGCCGCGACTACAAGCGAACGCCGAGGACGCCGCTCCGGCGGCCAATTCGCCGTTCGGCCGGCGTTTGTCGCTCCCCACGCAACGCTTGTCGGCGAAGGAGGCAGTCCAGCGTCCCGCACGAGCCGCCGGACGGCACTTGTAGCCCTCGTGGATACAGGGGCCGCGGCACGGCGATCCGGCCACGTTGTTGGGTGACAACCAACAAGGGTCGGCCGTCACCGCGCGTGGTCGCAATTCGACCGCTCCGGGACGATGAACGTGGGTCGTGGACCAACGAACGTCGGCTGAGGGGCCGCCCCATCGCTGAGGCCGCGTTCCCGGACGACGCTTGTTGGTCCTGGACCAACAAGCAGGCTTGACGCGGCCCGAGACCGCGGCGCGCGCCCCGAGACCCGAGACCGCGGCCCGAGACGGCGGCGCGCCCCGAGACCCGCGACCGCGACCGACCGTCAGGCCGCGATGACCGAGACGATCACCTCTTCGAGCCGGGCCCGGGCGTCGCCGTCGACGACCCGCGCGCCGTCGAGCTCCGCGAGCGCCTCATCCCGGTACCGGCGGGCCTGGTCACGGGTGTAGTCGCGGGCGCCGGTCCGCTCGAGGATGGCCACGATCTCCGCGACGTCGTCCTGGGTCGGGCCGCCGTTGCCGTACAGCGTCGCGAGCCGCTCACGATCCTCGGGGCCGGCGTGCTCGAACGCGTAGATCACCGGCAGGGTCTTCTTGCGCCGCGCGATGTCCGAGGCCTGCTTCCCGGTCGACTGCTCGGATCCCCAGATCCCGAGCAGGTCGTCGTTCAGCTGGAACGCGAGACCGAGCGCCCAGCCGAAGCCGCGGTATCGGGCGATGACCTGCTCGTCGTCGGTCGCGAGGAGCGCGCCCGCCTCGATCGATGCCGCGATCAGCGCGGCCGTCTTCCGCCCGATCATGTCGAAGTACAGCTCGACCGACATCAGGTCGTCCCGCTCGCTCGTGGCGATGTCGATGTACTGGCCCTCGCACAGGGCCACGCACGTCTCGTCGTAGAGCCGCATGAGCCGGAGGACCTTCGTGTCGCTGAAGCCGAGGTCCGACAGGCGGTGGAGGGCCATCCGGCTCAGGCTGAAGAGCATGTCGCCGGTGTTGATCGCCTGGGCGACGCCGTGCAGCGCCCAGACCGTCGGCCGGTGGCGACGCTCGCGGTCGCCGTCCTCGATGTCGTCGTGGACGAGGCTGAAGTTGTGGCCGAGCTCGACCGCCGCAGCGCCCGGCAGCGCCCGGCGGTAGTCGCCCGCGATCGAGGCATAGGCGAGGAGCCCGAGGAGCGGCCGCATCCGCTTCCCCGCGGACGCTCCGGAGCCGTCCAGGCCGAGGTGGTAGCGGATCATGTCGTACACGCCCGCGGCCGACGGATCGTGATTCCCGAGGACCCGGAGGATCTCCTCCTCCGTGTCGGCGATCAGGGCGGCGGCCTCGAGGACCGGCTGCGTGGTCGTCATCGGCGCCATCGTAGCCGGAATCCGACAAACGTGCACCTGCGAAGTAGCCTGTTGCGCGGCGAACGACGAGACGGGCGCCGAAGCAGGCGCGGGCAGGGGAGGAGACGCCGGCTCGGGGGACGCGACCGGACCGGCGTCTGTCATGGGTACGCCGCCCGCCGCCCTCCGGATCACCGAGCCGGACGGCCGAGGGAGCCGCGCGCCGAACCCACGGATCGAACGTGACGGTGTTCGACCGGACGAGGTGCTACCGTGCCGATCGTGCCCATCCCGCGCCGATATTCGACCGATGCGATCGTCCTCTCCAGGTTCGACTACGGCGAGGCGGATCGGATCCTGACCCTGATCACACCGGCCGGTGGCAAGCTCAAGGCGATTGCCAAGGGAATCCGCCGGCCGACCTCGCGACTCGGTGGGTCGCTCGAGCCGTTCGCCGAGCTGCACGTGGCGCTGGCCCGGGGCCGGACCTTCGAGGTCGTCACCGAGGTCCGGGTGGGCCACGCCTGGCTGAACCTCCGCGACTCGCTGGAGAGTGCCGCGACCGCCTGGTACATCGCCGAGCTCGCGGACCGCTCCCTCGAGGAGCGGCACGCAGCGGAGGCGGTCTATGCGCTCCTCCGACGCGCCTACGAGCTCCTCGACGCCGGCATGGCGCCCGGACGCGTCGCGCGCTGGTACGAGATGCATCTGGCGGACGAGCTCGGCGTACGCCCGGAGGTCGACCGCTGCGTCGAGTGTGACCGCGTCCTCGAGGTCGACGGCCGCTTCCGCTGGGTTCCGCCGCTCGGTGGCGTCCTGTGCGCGCGCTGCCCGGGCCCGCCCCACGAGCGAACGGGACTGACGCTCGACGGCCTGAAGCTCCTCAAGGCGTATCAGCGCCAGGACGTCGAGGCGCTCGCCGGGCTCCGGCTCGCCGTCGCGACCGAGCGGGAGGTCGAGTCGGCGATGCGCGAGTTCCTCCGCCATGCCCTCGAGCGCGACGCACGGTCGCTCGCGTTCCTCGACGAGATCCGGCACGAGCCGGGCCTGGCTCCGGCCATCCCGGCGGTTCGACCGGTGGTCCTCCCGTCCTGACATGGCGACCGTCCAGCTCCGTGACATCGCAACGGACGCCGATCGCGCGGCCGTCCTGCGGCTCGGTCGCGCGCCCGGCCAGGAGCGCTACCTCGGCTCGATGGAGAGCCACTTCGAGGACGCGATCGTGGACGCGATCGCCTGCCCCCGGATGTGGTCCGTCCACGACGCCGACCAGCTCGTCGGCTTCGCGATGATCAGCGACGACATCCCCACGGCAACGCTGGCCGCCGAACCGGCGATCGTCGGGCCGTACTTCCTCTGGCGTCTGCTCATCGACGAGCCGTTCCAGGGTCGCGGCTACGGTCGGGCGACGATCGACGCCGTCGCGGGCTACGTCCGATCGCGACCGAACGGGGACGTCCTGTTCACGAGCTGCGCCGCCGGCGACGGCTCGCCGCAGCCGTTCTACCTCCACTACGGCTTCGAGAAGACGGATCGGGTCGTGGACGGCGAGGACGTGCTCCGGCTCGAGCTTCGTGGAGGCGCAGGCTGAGCGGCCCGCCGATCATCCCGCGCGGCAACGTCCTGCGACGCTCGAACCGGCCCGGCATCGAGGGGCGGGAGAGCGGGTTGACCGGATCACCGGACATCCCGGATCCGCCGAGCGATGCGCCGACGGACCTCCGCGGCCGCCTTCGCCGTGCGGGCCAGTCCGTCCGGGCGACCGCCGGCGCCGTGCCGCGCGTCATTGGCCTCGTGTGGTCGGCGAGCCGGCTGCTCACCTTTGGCCTCGCGGTCGCGACGATCCTCGCCGGCATCGTGCCCGCGGTCACGGCCGTCACCGCGAAACTCCTCGTCGACGCGGTCGTCCGGGCGATCACCGTCCGGGCGAACCCGGCGCTCCCCGATGTCGTCCCGATCGGCCCGTGGACCGTCGACGTGATCGGCGCCGTGATCGTTCTCGCGGTCGCCCAGTTCGTCGTGTACGCCGTGTCGCAGTTCCTCTCGACGCTCCGGAACGTGTGCCAGCAGCTCCTCCAGGAACGCGTGACGAACACGATCCAGCTCCAGATCATGGATCACGCCGCGCGCCTCGACCTCGAGTTCTTCGAGGACTCGACCTCCTACGACCTGCTCCGGCGGGCGCAGCAGGGCGCCTCGACCCGGCCCCTGTTCATGGTCAGCGGCGTGTTCGGCCTGATCCAGACGGCGATCGCCTTCGGCTCGATGATCGCGCTGCTGATCGCCCTGAGCCCGTTGCTCGCGCTCGTCGCCCTGCTCGCCCCGATCCCGGCGTTCATCGCCGACACCCGGTACGGCTGGCGCGGCTACAGCTTCGCGCGCTGGGCGTCGCCGCTCCGGCGGCGGATGGACTACCTGACGACCCTCGTCACGACCGACTCCTACGCCAAGGAGGTGAAGCTGTTCGGTCTCGGGCCGTACTTCATCGACCGGTTCCGCCAGCTCGCCGGCGTCTACCAGGATCGGCAGCGGGGCCTCGTCGTCGGACGCTACTTCGCGGGTTTCGTGTGGAGCACCGTCACGACACTCGCCGGCTCGCTCACGTACCTGTACGTCGCGTTCCAGGCGATCGCCGGCCGGCTGACGCTCGGCGACCTCACGCTGTACACGCAGGCCGCGTCGTCCGTGCAGACATCGGTCCAGGGGCTGCTGAGCGGGTTCGGCTCGATGTACGAGAACCAGCTCTACCTGAACGACCTCTTCGACCTGCTGCAGACGCCCTACGGCATCGAGGCGGGCCGCGCGCCGGCCGCTTCGGACACGGCGGCGGCGACCGGGACCGCCCACGCCTCCGGCGCCGGGACGGCGGAGCGCGCGCGCGTTCCCGGGGCGGTTCCGGCCCTCACCCGCCTCGACGCGGCGTCCGCGCCCGGCGAGATCGTCTTCGAGCACGTCTCGTTCGCCTACCCGAACTCCGGCCGCGAGGCGCTCCACGACGTGAGTCTCCGGATCGCGCCCGGCGAGACCGTGGCGGTCGTCGGCCGGAACGGCGCGGGCAAGTCGACGCTGATCAAGCTCGTCTGCCGCCTCTACGATCCCACCGAAGGCCGGATCCTCCTCGATGGGGTCGACCTCCGCGAGCTCGACCCGACGGACGTCCGGCGCCTGATCGGCGGGATGTTCCAGGACTACGTGACCTACCAGGCGACGGCGGCGGAGAACATCGGCCTGGGCGAGCTCGACCGGATCGAGGATCGGACAGCCGTCGAGGACGCGGCTGCGCGGGGCGGCGCCGACAGCCTCCTCGGCCGGCTGCCCGAGGGCTGGGACACGCCGCTCGGGAAGTGGTTCGACGGCGGCGTCGAGCTGTCCGGCGGCGAGTGGCAGAAGATCGCGCTGGGCCGGGCGTTCATGCGCGACGCCCGGATCCTCGTCCTCGACGAGCCGACCTCCGCGCTGGACGCCCAGGCCGAGTTCGAGCTGTTCGCCCGATTGCGGCGACTTGCGGCGGGCCGGACGGCGATCTACATCTCGCACCGGTTCTCGACCGTTCGCCAGGCCGACCGGATCCTGTTCTTCGAGCACGGCGCGCTCGTCGAGCAGGGCACGCACGACGAGCTGATGGCGCTCGGTGGCCGGTACGCGCGGCTCTTCACCCTGCAGGCGGCCGCCTACACCGGAGCATCGGTCGACGGCCTCGGTGACATCGGCGGCGTCGGACAGCTCGACGATGCAGATCCGGACGCCCAGGACGGAGCGGCCGGCGGACGCGGCGACGGCGGCGGTCCGCGGCGCAGCTCCGGCGAGCCGGTCGACGTGTTCCACCCGTGACCGCTGAGCCTCGGTGAAGTCGCCGCGACGGAGGCCGGTCGCGATCACCGCGGCGGCGGGCGCCGGCGTTGCCCTTGCTGGCACCGTGGGTCGGCGGCTCGTCGCGGACTGGCTGTCCGCCCGAACCGAGCGCCGGCTCAATCCGGTGGGCGAGCCGGGTCCCTACGCGCTTCCCGGACGCGCCGCCGATCTCCAGGAGCGACTGACGATCGTCGATCTTCACGCCGACTCGCTGCTGTGGGGCCGGGACCTGCTCCGCCGGGCGGACCGCGGCCACGTCGACGTCCCGCGGCTCGTCGAGGGCAACGTCGCGCTCCAGGTGTTCGCCGTCGCAACCAGGGTTCCGCGGCACCTGAACATCGAACGGAACGACGACCGCTCCGACGACATCCGGACGATCGCGCTCGTCCAGGGCTGGCCGCCGGCGACCTGGCGGAGCCTGCTCGCCCGAGCGGAATACCAGGCGGCCCGGCTCCGGCGGACGGCGGAGCGCTCCGGCGGTCAGCTGAGCCTGATCCGGTCCGCAGCCGATCTCGATCGGTTCCTGGACCGGAGGTCGGGCGACCCGACGCTCGTCGGCGCGCTGCTCGCGATCGAGGGCGCCCACGCGCTCGACGGGCGCGTGGAGCACGTCGCCCGTCTGTCCGCGGCGGGATACCGGTGCGTCGGCCTCGCCCACTTCTTCGACAACGCGTTCGCCGGGTCGGCGCACGGCGTGGGGAAGGGCGGACTGACGGTCGCGGGTCGCGACCTCGTCGCGGAGCTGGAACGGCAGCGGATCCTCGTCGACGTGGCCCACGCGTCCGAAGCGACGATCGACGACGTGCTCGCGGTGGCGACGCGACCGGTGCTCTGCTCGCACACCGGCGTCCGTGCCGTCGCCGACAACACGCGGAACCTGAGCGACGAACCGCTGCGCGGCATCGCCGCGACGGGTGGCGTGATCGGGATCGGCTTCTGGCCGACGGCGTGTGGCGGCGACGACGTGACATGGATCGCCCGCTCGATCCGGCATGCCGTCAGCGTGATCGGCGCCGAGCACGTGGCCCTCGGCTCGGACTTCGATGGTGCCGTGCCCGTCCCCTTCGATGCCTCCGGGATCGGTCTCATCACCGCGGCGCTCATTGACCAGGGTCTCGACGAGGCCCAGATCGCGTCGGTCATGGGCGGCTCCGCCGTCCGGCTCCTTCGCGCGGCGCTGCCGCCCGCCTGATCCGCGGCGCCCAACCGGCCCTCTGCTAGCATCGCCGGACCCAGTCCCCGCGTCCGTCCCTGCCACGGCCGGCGCCCATCAGGAGCTCCTCGTGACCGATTCCCCCACCGCCGAGGCGAGCGACGTCGCGCCCGCCGTCGCCACCCTCGAGACGATCGTGTCGCTCTCGAAGCGGCGCGGCTTCGTCTACCCGTCCAGCGAGATCTACGGCGGGATCAACGCGGTCTGGGACTACGGGCCGCTCGGCGTCGAGCTGAAGAACAACGTGAAGCGCGCCTGGTGGCGGGCGATGGTCCAGGAGCGCGACGACATCGTCGGCCTGGACGCGGGGATCCTCATGCATCCCCAGGTCTGGGTCACGTCCGGCCACGTCGGGTCGTTCTCGGACCCGCTCGTCGAGTGCCAGACGGACCACCGCCGCTTCCGCCTCGACGAGCTGCCGGGAACCGAGGGTCTCAGCGCGACGGACCTCACGGATCCGACGATCGTGCAGCGGCTCGGCCTCGCGTGCCCGGTCGACGGCGGCCCGCTCTCCTCGCCCCGTCGCTTCAACCTGATGTTCACCTCTCACATGGGCCCCGTGGAGGACGATGCGTCGGTCGTCTACTTCCGGCCGGAGACGGCGCAGGGCTCCTATGTCAACTTCAAGAACGTCCAGCAGAGCTCGCGGAAGAAGATCCCGTTCGGGATCGCGCAGGTCGGCAAGAGCTTCCGGAACGAGATCAGCCCCGGCAACTTCGTCTTCCGGATGCGCGAGTTCGAGCAGATGGAGATGCAGTACTTCGTCCGGCCGGGCGAGCCGGCGACGGCGGCGTTCGACGAGTGGCTGCCGCGTCGCCGCGCCTGGTACGAGCGCTTCGGCGTCACGCCGTCGCGGCTCCGCTTCCGGGAGCACGCGAAGGACGAGCTGGCCCACTACGCGAAGCGCGCGATCGACGTGGAGTACCGATTCCCGTTCGGGTGGAAGGAGCTCGAGGGGGTCCACAACCGCGGCGACTTCGACCTCGGCTCCCACGCCAGGGCATCCGGCGAGAACCTCGAGTACTTCGACCAGGCCGCGGACGAGCACTTCATCCCGTGGGTCGTGGAGACGGCCGCCGGCGCCGACCGCGCGGCCTTCACGTTCCTGATCGATGCGTATCGGGAGGAGGAGGTCCGCGGCGAGACGCGCGTCGTCCTCGGCTTCCACCCCGAGCTTGCGCCGTACAAGGTCGCGGTCCTGCCGCTCCTGAAGAAGCGTCCCGAGATTGTCGAGCTGTGCCATCGCCTCCGGGCGGACCTCGCCCGCGATGTGATGGCGGTCTACGACGACACGGCCGCGATCGGCAAGCTGTATCGACGCCAGGACGAGATCGGGACGCCGTGGTGCGTGACCGTCGACGTCGACTCGCTGGAGGACGGCGCGGTCACCGTCCGGGACCGCGACACGATGAGCCAGGAGCGGGTGCCGATCGAGGGCGTCCGGCAGCTCATCCTGGATCGGCTCGCCGCGGCGCGGGCCTGAGCTCGGGTCGCAGGGGCTCGCACAGCCGCCTGACCGGCGCGCCCGATCGTGGATCGGCTCCGCGCGTACCATCGGTCGCGATGGGGAGCACCGCCGTTCCGCTCGCGACCCGCGGCCGTCGCCTGATCCGGCAGGTCGTTCCCGCGTCCGTTCGGCAGCGCCTGCTACGCGCGTTCGGACGCACCCCGGTCGAGCCGAAGTCGCGCCGCCGGCAGCCGCTTCGGCCGGGCTCGCCGGGCGGCCTGCGCCGCGTCCAGGTCGGCTGCGGCCCGACAAACCTCCTCGCCGACTGGTGGAACGTCGACATCCGCGCATTCCCCGGGATCGACGAGGTCGTCGACGCGACGAAGCCGTGGCCATGGCGCGACCTCGACGCGATCTACGGCGAGCACTTCCTCGAGCACCTCGCCCCGTCCGAGGCGCTCGCCTTCGCGAGCGAGGCGGCCCGCGCCCTGCGCCCGGGCGGCGTCCTGCGCCTGTCGACGCCGAGCCTCGAGCACGTCTGGGTGACGCACTTCCATCCCGTTGGGGGTCGGGACCCGCTCGATGTCGTCGCCGAGACCTACCGATCGAACCGCGCCTTCCACGGCTGGGGCCATCGATTCCTCTTCTCGCGGCCGATGCTGGAGCACCTCCTGACTGCGGCCGGCTTCACGGGCGTGACCTTCCACGACTACGGCGCCAGCGATCGCGAATCGCTTCGCGGGCTCGAGCGGCATCCGGGCTGGGAGCATGTCGACGGCTGGCCGACGGTCTGGATCGTCGAGGCCGTGTCGCCCGGTCCCGGCGCCGTCGCCCAGCGCGCCGAGCTGGCCGAGGAGATCGAGCGAGAGTTCGAGCGCTACGTCCGCTCGGGTCACTGATCGGCGGCGACCGCTCGATGGAATCGTTCGACGCGATCGTCGTCGGGCTGGGCGCGCACGGCAGCGCGGCGACCGCCGAGCTCGCTCGTCGCGGCCTCCGCGTTCTCGGCCTGGAGCGGTTCGGGCGGGACGAGACGCGCGGGTCGTCCGGCGGCCGATCCCGGATGATCCGCCTCGCCCACTTCGAGAACCCGGCCTACGTCCCGCTGGCCCGGGCGAGCCTCGAGCGCTGGCTCCGCCTGGAGCAGGAGAGCGGTCTGTCGATCCTGACGCGATCGGCCGGTCTGTACGCGGGACCTGCGGACAGCGCCGTCGTCATCGGCTCGGCGGCCGCCGCGCGGGATCAGGGCGTCGCATTCGACGTGCTCGATGGGGAGGAGATCGCACGCCGGTGGCCCGTCTTCGCGCCCCGCGAGGACGTGGTGGCCGTGCTCGAAGCGGAGGCCGGGATCCTGCGCGCGGATCATGGCAACGCGGCCCATCGGGTCGTGGCGGAACGCGCGGGCGCATCGCTCCGGTTCAGGACGCGCGTCGTCGACTGGCGACCGGCCGGTGGCGCCGGCTTCGAGGTGGCGCTGGAGGACGGCACGCACCTCGGCGCGGCGCTCCTCGTCCTCGCCGCCGGACCCTGGACGTCCTGGTTCGTTCCGGATCTGGAGATCCCCCTCGTGGTCGAGCGCCAGCCCGTGCTCTGGTTCGAGCCGCCGCCCGCAGTCGTCGCGCAGGCTGACACCGACGCCGGCCGGGAGCGCCTCCCGATGTGGCTCTGGTCGACGGACGACGGGACGTTCTACGGGTTTCCGCCCGACGCCGACCTCGGCCTGAAGGTCGCCCACCATCACTCCGGTGTCCTCGTCGATCCCGAGGACGTGGACCGCGAGGTCGACCCCGCCGACGAGGCGCGGATCCGGGCGTTCCTGCGGACCCACATGCCGGCGGTCGACGGCGGCGTCCGCGCGTCCACGATCTGCCTCTACACGAACACGCCCGACGACGAGTTCGTGATCGACCGCCATCCGGCGGGGCCGGGCGTGGCGTTCGCGTCGGCGTGCTCCGGCCACGGCTACAAGTTCGCGCCGGTCGTCGGCGAGATCCTGGCCGACCTCGTGACGACTGGCTCGACCAGCTGGCCGATCGAGTCGTTCCGGGCGGACCGGTTCCGGGACGGCGCCGCCACCTCGCCCGGGCGGTTGCCGCGATCGGAGGCCGCTGAGGCCGTGCCGCTGCAACCGGCGACCGAAACCCCGGGTTCCGAAGGGTGATGGAGATCAGGGAACCGGGGATCGCGTCGTTCGCTACTGCCCTCGGGGTGTGTGCCGTGCGGTGGACGCGCTCGGGGATCGCGAGCGTTCGGCTGCCGAGCGCGGCGACGGCCGCCCTGCCGAGACTCGACCGCGACGTCTCCGCACCGGAGCCGGTGCGCGCGGCGATCGCAGGGATCGTGGCCGTCCTGGCCGGCTCACCCGGCGACCTCCGGTTCGTGGACCTGGACGAGGCCGGGATCGAGCCGTCGCGGCGTGAGGTCTATGCCGCGACGCGCGACATCCCGCCGGGAACAACCGCGACCTACGGCGAGGTTGCCCGATCCCTTGGTCGAACCGGACCCGAAGCCGCCCGCGAGGTGGGTGCGGCCCTCGCGCGCAACCCATTCCCGATCGTCGTTCCGTGCCACCGGGTCCTCGGCGCAAACGGCCGGCTCACCGGATTCTCGGCGCCGGGCGGACTCGAGACGAAGCGTCGGATGCTCGAGCTGGAGGGTGCGCCGGGGTTCGGTCAGCAGGTGCTGTTCGGCTGAGGCGGGCTCATCGTCGGCCGGCAGGTCCGGCTCGGCGGGCGCAGCTCAATGTCGGCGGTCAGGCCGGTCCGTCGCCGCTCAGAAGGTTCGGGACGACGTACGTGATCGGCAGGACCACGAACAGGACGAGCGCCACGGTCGGCGCCAGGAAGGCGAGCGGGACGCTCAGCAGGTAGAGCGCCGTCCCGATGAGGCTCCGCCGGAACTCGAACCGGCGCTCCTTCTCCGGGATGTCCTCGCTCACCAGCCGGCCGCGGAACAGCACATACCAGCCCATGAGCGAGAAGGCGGCTGCTGCGAGCCCAAGATCGAGCGCGTACAACGCGATCGCCGCCGGCTGATCGAGATGATCACCGAGGACGGCGGTGGTGAACGGCACGATCGCGAGGAAGAACAGCAGGAGGTTGTTGGCCCAGAGCAACTTCCAGTCCGTGTGGGTGACGCCGCTGAAGAAGTGGTGGTGGTTGACCCAGTAGATCGCGACGGCCAGGAAGCTGAGCGCGAACGACCCGAACTTCGGCGCGATCGAGACGAGCGCCTTCCAGAAGTCGTCGGAGCTCGCACCGGGCGGGACCTCGGGCAGGCGAACCTCGAAGATCAGCAGCGTCACGATGATCGCGATGACGCCGTCGCTGAACGCCTCGACCCGGGCCGTGCCCTCGACGCGCGGGCGGGCAAGGGTCACGGGATCGCTGGCGTCATCGGTGCGAGCAAGCGGAGCGCCTGCCTACTGATCCGCGTTGGAGGCGGCAGCGTCCATCGCGGCGGCGAGGTCGGCGGCACCGACGACGCCGCGAGGCTCCTTGCCCTTCGGCCAGTAGAGCTCCTTGTGGACCTGCTCCTCGGGATAGCCGCGCTCGAGGAGCGTCTGCTCGGCCGACAGGATCATGTCCGGGTTGCCGCAGATGTAGGCGATCGAGTTGGCCGGCGACAGGCCGAGCTCGCTGAGGACCGGCGCCAGGATCGCCTCGACGCGGCCGGTTCGGCCGGTCCACGCGGCGTTGGCGGGGTCGTTCGGGCGGGAGACCGTCGGGATGTAGCGGACCGGATAGGTCCCCGCGCGCTCCCACTCCTCGACCTGCGAGCGGTAGCCCAACTCGTGAGCGTACGACACGCCGTTGAGGAACACCGCGGGTCGCGGCCGCCCGTCGATCAGGAGCTGCTTCATCATCGCGACGAACGGGGCGTTCCCCGTTCCGGACGAGATGAAGATGTGCGTCCGATCGTCGTCGGGCAGGAGCGTGAACTTGCCCTTCGGTCCGATCATCCGCATCCGGTGGCCGAGCGGCAGGTCGAACAGGAGCGGCGTGAACGTCCCGCCGTGGACGCGCCGGACGTAGAACTCGTAGCCCTCCGTCCCGGCAGTTGCCGGTGGCGACGCGACGGAGTACGGCCGCTGCACGATCCGCCCGCCGGCCATGACCCCGATCGTCATGTACTGGCCCGGCTCGAAGGGCGTCGGCTCGCCATCGAACCGGACCCAGAAGTACGCGAGCGAATCCGTCTCGTCCTCACGCCGGACGAGGCTGGCGTTGTAGACGGGAGCCTCGGCGTCGATCGCGAGCGGGATGGTGAGCGGGTCGACCATGCGCGGACGGCACTCCTCGGGAACGGCGTCGGACGGGACGGGACGGGCTCGGTCGATGGTACCGCGCAGTCCGGGGCTCGCGGCCGTGCCGGATGGCAGGGGCGGGACGTGCGAGGGAGCGCCGGCCCGCCCCGGCCCGCGGCGGCCGCCTCGGCCTCGCGGGCTGGCCGCTCATTTCCTGCCGCACGTGACGCTCCGCGCTCGCGACCGTTCCGCAACCGAGCCGGCAGACCCCCGTGGGTACAATTGCCGGTGCACGAAGCGTTCATCGCGCCGCTCATGAGCGGCGTTCCGCCTCCGAGGAGCCTGCCCTGATGGCCACGACCGCCGTGTCCCCGACTGATCGGCCGCACCACGCCGCCAAGCGCTACATCTACGCGTGGGGCGACGGCACCGCCGAGGGGAACGGCGGGATGAAGGACCTCCTCGGCGGCAAGGGCGCGGGCCTCGCCGAGATGACCATCGCTGGCCTCCCGACACCGCCCGGGTTCACGATCACGACCGAGGCGTGCAACGACTACTTCGGGTCCGGCGAGCAGCTGCCGGACGGTCTCTGGCAGGACGTCCAGGACGCGATGCGCGAGGTCGAGCGGCGATCCGGCAAGGGCTTCGGCGATCCGGCCAACCCGCTCCTCGTGAGCGTCCGCTCCGGCGCCAAGTTCTCGATGCCGGGAATGATGGACACGGTCCTGAACCTCGGCCTGAACGACGAGACGCTGCAGGGCCTCGTCGCGCTGACGGGCAACGAGCGGTTCGGATGGGACGCGTACCGGCGGTTCATCCAGATGTTCGGCCGGATCGTCATGGACGTGAAGGCGGAACGGTTCGACCACGTCCTGGAGGAGCGCAAGGAGCGTCACGGCGCCGGCGCGCAGGACACGGACCTCGACGTCGAGGACCTGAAGGCGCTCGTCGAGGCGTTCAAGCGGATCGTTCGCGAGGACACCGGGCAGGAGTTCCCGACGGACCCGAACGCCCAGCTGGACCTGGCGATCAAGGCCGTGTTCGCGAGCTGGTTCGGCCAGCGCGCCCGCGACTACCGCAAGTTCAACAAGATCCCGGACGACCTCGGCACGGCCGTCAACGTCGTGACGATGGTGTTCGGGAACATGGGCGACGACTCCGGCACGGGCGTCGCGTTCACCCGCGACCCGAACACCGGCGAGAAGGTGCTCTATGGCGAGTACCTGACGAACGCCCAGGGTGAGGATGTCGTCGCCGGGATCCGGACGGCCCCGAAGATCGCCCAGATGGCGACGGAGATGCCGGCGGTCTACGAGGAGTTCCGGCGGATCGGCCAGCAGCTCGAGAGCCACTACAAGGACGTCCAGGATCTCGAGTTCACGATCGAGCGTGGCCGGCTGTACATGCTCCAGACCCGCTCGGCGAAGCGGACCGCGGCCGCGGCCGTGAAGATCGCGGTCGACATGGTCGCGGACGGGACGATCGACCGCCGCGAGGCGGTCAGCCGGATCGAGCCGGCCCAGGTCGACCAGCTGCTCCGCGCCCAGTTCGACCCGAACGCCCGCCAGTCGGCGGAGCGCGTCGCGAAGGGCCTGAACGCGTCGCCGGGCGCCGCCGTCGGGCGGGCCGTGTTCGATGCCGACGTCGCCGTCGAGTGGACCGGTCGCGGCGAGAAGGTCGTGCTCGTCCGCATCGAGACGTCACCGGACGACTTCCACGGGATGGCCGTCGCTCAGGGGATCCTGACCGCCCGTGGCGGGGCGACGTCGCACGCCGCGGTGGTGGCTCGCCAGATCGGCAAGCCGTGCGTCGCCGGCTGCGCCGAGCTGCTGGTGGACTACGGGGCGAAGAGCGCCCGCTCGTCCGTCTCCGGCGCGTCGTTCAAGGAAGGCGACTGGATCTCGCTTGACGGGACGACCGGCGAGGTCTTCGTCGGTGCGCTGCCGACGGTCGAGGCGCGGTTCGAGGACCAGCCGGAGCTCCAGACGATCCTCGGCTGGGCGGACGAGATCCGACGGATGGGCGTCTGGACGAACGCCGACAAGCCCGAGGAGGCGGCCCAGGCCCGCAGCTACGGCGCCCAGGGCATCGGGCTCTGCCGGACCGAGCACATGTTCCGCGAGGGCGACCGGCTCGAGATCGTCCGCGGCGCGATCCTCGTCGCGAACCGGGCGACCCGGGCCAAGGCGCGGGTCGCCGCGGGCGAGACCCTGACGCCGGACGAGGCCGAGGACGTCCGCACGTTCGACACCGCGATGGGCAAGCTCGAGGTCCTCCAGCAGGGCGACTTCGAGGGGATCTTCAAGGCGATGGACGGCCTGCCGGTCGTGATCCGCCTGATCGATCCGCCGCTCCACGAGTTCCTTCCGAACCTCGAGGAGCAGCTCGTCAAGGTGACCCGGGCGGAGGACGCCGGCGGCGCCTCCGACGAGGACAAGGAGCTGCTCGCGACGATCCGCAGCCTCCACGAGCAGAACCCGATGCTCGGGCTGCGCGGCTGCCGCCTCGGGCTGATGATCCCGGACTTCGTGAAGATCCAGACGCGGGCGATCCTGAACGCCGAGATCGCCGTGAAGCAGGCGGGCGGCCACCCGATCGCGAAGATCATGATCCCGCTCGTCGGCCATGTGAACGAGCTCGCCGCCACGCGGGCCCTGCTGGAGGCCGAGGCCGACGCGGTTCGCGCGGCGGCCGGCGGCGTCGAGGTCGACTACAAGTTCGGGACGATGATCGAGGTGCCGCGCGGCGCCCTGACCGCGGACGAGATCGCCCGCGAGGCCGACTTCTTCAGCTTCGGCACGAACGACCTGACGCAGATGACGTTCGGCTACAGCCGGGACGACGCCGAGGGCGGCTTCCTCCTGAAGTACGTCGAGGACAAGATCCTGCCCGTGAACCCGTTCCAGACGCTCGACGACGCGGTCGCCGGGCTGATGCGGATCGCGGTCGAGAAGGGCCGTTCCACCAAGCCCGGGCTCGAGCTCGGGATCTGCGGCGAGCACGGCGGCGACCCGGAGTCGATCGCGAAGTGCGAGCGGATCGGCCTCGACTACGTCTCCTGCTCGCCGTTCCGCGTTCCGGTCGCGCGGCTGGCCGCCGCGCAGGCGGCGCTCGCCGGCGCGGAGCGCGACCGCTAGGTCCCGGCGCCCGGACGACACAATCGAATGCCGACGCAACATCCGCCCGGAGCCGGGACGGCCGACCACATCCGGCGGGTCTAGGATGACGCCATGACCGCGACGCCGCCGCTGCCGGATGCCCAGGCGGTGCCGGCTGCCGACCCGCCGCCCAGCCCCGCGGCCGGCGGCAAGCATCGCGTCCTGATCGTCGGCGGTGGGTTCGGCGGCCTCTACGCGGCCCGGACCCTGGGCAAGGACGACCGGGTGGCCGTGACCCTCGTCGATCGGCGCAACCATCATCTCTTCGCGCCGCTGCTCTACCAGGTCGCCACGGGTGCCCTGTCGCCCGGCGAGATCGCCCAGCCGCTCCGGTCGGTCCTGCGCCGCCAGTCGAACACGACCGTCCTCCTCGGCGAGGCCAAGCAGCTCGATCCGGTCCGCCGGGAGCTGTGCCTGGACGACGGTGCGCTCCTTCCCTACGACACGCTGATCGTCGCGACCGGCGCCCACCACTCGTACTTCGGGCATGACGACTGGGCCCGGATCGCGCCGGGCCTCAAGTCGATCGACGATGCCACCGAGATCCGCCGGAAGATCCTGATCGCGTTCGAGGCCGCCGAGCGCGAGCACGATCCGGAGCGACGCGCCGAGTGGCTGACCTTCGTGATCGTGGGTGGCGGCCCGACGGGCGTGGAGCTGGCCGGTGCCCTGGGCGAGATCGCCCGTGACACGCTCCGACGCGACTTCCGCTCGATCGACACGGCGGACGCGAAGATCCTCCTGATGGAGGGCACGGACCGCGTCCTCCAGACCTACCCGAAGGATCGATCCGACTCCGCATGCCGCCAGCTCGAGCGTCTCGGCGTCACGATCCGGACGAAGACCCGCGTCGTCGACCTCGACGAGCGGTCCGTGACGGTCGAGACGGACGAGGGCCGCGAGCGGGTGCCGGCGGGGACGATCCTCTGGGCGGCCGGCGTGCTCGCCTCATCGTTCTCGCGCGTGCTCGCGGACGCGACCGGCGCGCCGGCGGATCGGTCCGGGCGGATCCTCGTGACGCCGAACCTGACCGTCCCCGGCCACCCCGAGATCTTCGTCGTCGGCGACGCCGCGTCGCAGCCGTGGCGCAAGGATCGGCCGGTGCCGGGCGTCGCCCAGGGCGCGATCCAGTCCGGGACGCACGCGGCGAAAACGGTGCTCGGGCGGCTGTCCGGCGAGCCGGATCGGCCGTTCCACTACCGGAACCGAGGGGACGTCGCGGTGATCGGCCGTCTCGCCGGCGTGACCGACATCCCCTGGCTCGGACCGTTCGGCAGGCAGTCCGGGTTCTTTGCCTGGTTCCTGTGGCTCGGGATCCACATCGTCTACCTGATCGGGTTCGCCAACCGGATCGTCGTCTCGGTCCGCTGGGCGTGGAGCTTCCTCACCCACGGCCGGGGGTCGCGGCTCATCACCGGTTCGCCGCTCCTGCCGCCGATCGAGGATCCCGCTGCGCCCATCCCGACGATGGCGCCCACGCGCACCGTGAAGCCACGTCGCCGGCGACTCGTCCGGGGCGGCGACGGCGCGACGCCGTCCGATGACGGCCCGGCCGCGGCGGAAGACGGCGAGCTCGTCGCAGCGGGTCGGTCGAAGCGCCGCTAGCCTCGCTCCCGGCTCGACATCGCCGGACGGGCGGCGGTTCAGCCGCCCGAGACGTCCGTTCCGGCCGTCGGATCCGGGACGATCACCGCCCGAACCCCTTCGCCGCGCCGCATCGCGTCGAACGCCGGCTCGACGCCGTCCAGCCCGATCCGGCTCGTGACGAGCCGATCCGCCGGAAGCCTCCCGGCGAGATGGAGCGCCGCGTAGCGCGGGAAGTCCGCGGCCGGGTCTGCCGATCCGTAGTTCGAGCCGAGGATCCGGCGTCCGCCATCGACGAACGGGAACGGCTCGAACGACGCCCGAACGCCGTACGGCGTCATTCCGACAAGACAGGCGGCGCCGCCGGTCGGCAGGACGGCGACCGCCTGCTCGATCGTGGCCGCGAGGCCGATTGCCTCGAAGCACGTGTCCGGTCCGCCCTCGGTCAGCTCGCGAATGGCCGCGGTCGTCTCGTCCGCGGTCGTCGCGAGGACGGCGTGCGTCGCCCCGACGGACCGAGCGAGCTCGAGCTTGGCCGGGACCCGGTCGACCGCGACGATCCGATCCGCCCCGGCAATGGCAGCGCCCATGACGCACGACAGGCCGACGCCGCCGAGCCCGATGACGGCGACGCTCGAGCCCGGGCGGACGGCCGCTGTCTTGAGGGCCGCGCCGACACCGGTCGTCACGCAACAGCCGATCAGCGCGGCGACGTCCGCCGGCGTCCCCTCGGGCATGGGGATCGCCGCGGCCGCCGGCACGTTCTGTCGCTCGGCGAACGTCCCGATCGCGCAATACGTCAGCACGTCCCGACCATCGCGGTCCCGGAGCGCGGCTCGCCCGCTCGGCATCCGGTGGGTGTACGAGGGGCTGTTCGAGCAGGACCAGACCTGACCGGCGCGGCACGCCCGGCAGCGGCCGCAGGGGATCAGCCAGGCCAGGGCCACGAGCTCGCCGGGCCGGAGCGCGGGGTGGCTCGCCGCGACCCCCGGGCCGAGCTCCTCGATGACCGCCGAGCCCTCGTGGCCGAGGACGATCGGCCCTTCGCGCTCCCACTCTCCGTCGCGGACGTGGAGGTCCGAATGGCAGACGCCCGCGGCCGCCATCCTGACGCGGACCTCGCCGGGACCGGGCGGGGCGAGCTCGAGCGTGTCGACGCGCGTCGCGAGACCCGGCCGCTCCAGGACGACGGCCCGCGTTCGATCCATGGCACTCATGCGAGCGAGGGGCGCCGGGCAGGCAGGGGAGCGGGGGCAGGCAGGGGAGCGGACGTCGGCAACACCGGGGCAGGATCGCATGCGCGAGGCGGCCTCGCCGCGGCCGCCAGCCCTGCGTAGACTCCGAGTCGTGCCGAGATACGTCCCCGAGGATTCGCTGCAGAGCCCGCGCTTCACCGGTCCGGCGACGTTCGCCCGCCTGCCGTACGTCCGGTCGACTGAGGAGGTGGACGTCGCCTTCGTCGGCGTCCCGTTCGACACCGGCGTCACGTACCGCGTCGGCGGCCGGTTCGGGCCGAATGCCGTTCGCGCGGCGAGCGTCATGCTCCGGCCGTACAACACGAACCTCGACGTCAGGCCGTTCGACGTCCTGTCCTGCGTCGACTACGGCGACGTCGCGATCGTCCCCGGCTACACGGAGCGGAGCTACGACGCGATCGAGAAGACCGTCGCGCCGATCGTCGAGGCCGGCGTGATCCCGATCCTCATCGGCGGGGACCACGCCTGCACCCTGCCGCATCTCCGGGCGACGCGGTCCCGTGGCCCTGTCGCCGTCATCGACTTCGACTCGCACACCGACGCCTGGGACAGCTATTTCGGCGAGAAGTACAACCACGGGACGTGGATGCGGCGGGCGATCGAGGAGGGCCTCGTCGACGTCGGCCGTTCGATCGAGGTCGGGCTTCGTGGATCCGTCTACGAGCGCGGCGACTGGGATGGACTGCGCAGCGAGCTCGGACTCGAGTTCCTGACGACCGAGGACCTGTTCCGGCTCGGTCCCGAAGCCGTCGCCGCTGCGATCCGCGACCGCGTCGGCACTGGCCCCGCCTTCATCAGCTTCGACATCGACGTCATCGATCCGGCGTATGCGCCCGGGACGGGAACCCCGGAGGCGGGCGGACCCTCCGCCCGCGACCTGCTCGCGATCCTGCGCCGGCTCACCGGGATCGACTTCGTCGGCTTCGACGTCGTCGAGGTCATCCCGGCCTACGATCCAGCCGGCCAGACCGCGACCCTCGCCGCGAACCTCGCCTACGAGATGGTGTCGCTCGTCGCGGTACGGCGACAGGCGTCCGGCGTGTGACCGAGGGCGTCGACTGGCATTCCCCGATGCCGCCGGGGTTTCGGTGGCCGGACGGCAAGCGAGCCGCCGCCTGCTTCACGTTCGACGTCGATGCCGAGGCGCCAATCCTCTTCGAGCATCCCGAGACCGCGAATTGGCTCGACGTGATGACCCACCAGGCATACGGCGCGCGGAGTGGGATCGCCCGGCTGCTCCGCGTCCTCGACCGGACGGACACCCGGGCCACGTTCTTCATTCCCGGCTACAGCGCCGAGCGCTGGCCGGCGATCTGCCGCGCGATCCGGGATGCCGGTCACGAGATCGCCCACCACGGGTATCTCCACGAAGGGGCCCACGGCGCCTCCGTGGAGGAGCAGGAGCGGCGGCTGATCCGCGGCTTCACCGCCCTTGACGAGGTGCTCGGCCTGCGGCCGGTCGGCTACCGCGGACCGAACTGGGAGCTGACCTGGGAGACGCCCGGGCTGCTCGCCACGCACGGCTTCCTGTACGACTCGGGCCTGATGGACGCGGACCACCCGTACGTGCTCGCGGTCTCCGACGAGCCCGGCGCGGACACGATCGTGGAGCTGCCGGGCCACTGGGCGCTCGACGACTGGGAGCCGTACAACTACCTGCCCGGGATCACCGGATCCGGCGTGATCGCGAGCCCGGCGGAGATCCTTGCCCGCTGGACGCTGGAGCTCGAGGCGCTCGTCGAGGACGGCGGGCTGTTCATGCTGACGAACCACCCGTTCGTCTCGGGCCGCGCCTCGCGCGCCGTCGCCCTGGAGCAGCTCATCGAGCGTGCCCGCGCGATCGACGGCCTGTGGATCGCGACGGCCGAGGAGATCGCCCGCCACGTGGCGAGCCTCGGCCTGGAGCCGGTCGTCCACCGCCGGATCGCGCTTCCGGAGTAGGCCGCTCCGCCCCGACAAGGATCGAGCCTCCCGGGGGCGGACCCGCCGGGAGGCTCGGACTCGACACGAGGGTTGCCGCCGGTTCAGGCCCGCCGCAGTGCGGAGCGAGCGCCGAACCAGTAGATCAGGAACGCGACGATGCCGCCGACGTAGTAGGCGAGGTCCGCGCCGTGCAGGACGTTGGCGGTGAGGTAGTTGAACGGGCCGCCCCACGAGTAGCCGAGCGACGAGTTCTGGAACGGGATCCCGACCGCGAAGCCGACGATCAGCGCCACGAGCGCGACCGTCCCCGTCGGCAGCGACCGATAGTCGACGACGGAGTTCGGATCCGCCTGGCGACGGCGGAGCCACCAGTCGGCCAGCACGACGCCGACGAACGGGGAGATCCAGTAGCTGATGAACAGCAGGAAGTTCGTGAAGTTGGTGGCGAAGTCGCCGGTGTTCAGGACGAGCGTGAACAGGAACCCGAGGACGGCGACCGTCGCCGCCGAGTAGATCCGCTTGATCCGGAGGCCGGCTGCCTGCAGCGACAGCGACCCGGTGTAGTCGTTCATTGCGTTGACGGCGACCGTGCCGATCGCGATCGCCACCATCGCAAGGCTCGCCACGATCGCGCCGGCGCCGCCGAGCACGTCATAGATCGTCTGGCTCGACTCGCCGCCGGTCGCCTTCGAGGCGACGAGGAGGCCAAGGATCTCGAGCCATGCCGAGGCGATCGCCATGCCGGCGAGCGTGTACCAGAACACCGTCCGCGGCGACGTCGACGACGGGAGATAGCGCGAGTAGTCCGACGCGTAGAGGGCCCACGCGAGGACGAAGCTCGCCACGATCGCGACCATCGCGATGAACGCGCCGATCTGGTCCGCGCCGGAAAGCCCATCCGTCAGGCCGGTGTCGGCCTTGCCGAGGATCGCGACGGTGAGGATGAGGAACATCACCGCGAGGACGATCGCCGCCCACCGCTCGAACGTGTGGATCGCCTCGTAGCCGAAGATCCCGAGTGCGCCCTGGCACAGGACGATGATCAGCAGGCCGGCGACGAACGGCAGACCGGGGAACAGGATCGTCAGCGCGTAGGCCCCGAACAGGCTGTTGATGCCGTCCCAGCCGATCGTGCTCAGCCAGTTGAGCAACCCCGGCACGACGATCGACTTGCCGAATGGCAGGCGCGCTGCCGGCATCTGGGCCAGCCCGAGACGGGGTCCCATCGTGCTGAGCAGGGCCACGAAGAACGACCCGACCAGGTTGCCGACGATGATCGCCAGCAGCCCGGTGACGAAGCCGAGCTTCAGGAAGTCGAGGGTCACGAGCGTGCCGATGAAGAACGCCGCCGGAACGAGGTTCGGCGTGAACCAGACCGTGAAGATCCGGTTGACCGAGCCGTACCTCGCGCTCTCCGGGATCGGCTCCATGCCCCGTCCCTCGATGGACAGGTCTCCCTGGCGACTCGGCATCCCTTCCCGAGCCACCGCGTCCGTCAATGCCATCTCCGAATCACTCCCTTCTCGGCTCCGGCCTCACGCCCGGGCCGCCTCCCGACTCGCCTCGGCGAGCTCCTCCCTCGGTCGCTCCGGCGTGAACGTCACGGGCTGGGCGAGCCCGTCGACGTGGACCACGCTCCGGGCCGGCTCCGTCTCCGCGACGACCCGGCCCTTCCGGACGACCCACCGCGCCGCCGGCCGAAGGCGGATCGCCTCGGCCTCGTCGGCACAGTCGAACACCACGAGGTTCGCGATGCTGCCCTCCTTCACGCCCCACTCGATCCCGGCCGCACGGGCCGGATTCATCGTCACCATGTCGTACGCCCGGAAGAGCTCCGTCCGGCCGGTCATCTGGGCGACGTGGACGAGCATCGACAGCGCGTCCAGCATCGAGCCCCGCCCGAGCGGGTACCACGGGTCCATGATCGAGTCGTGGCCGCAGGCGACGTTCACGCCCGCCGCGTCGAGCTCCTTGACCCGGGTCATCCCGCGGCGCTTCGGATAGGTGTCGAACCGGCCCTGGAGGACGATGTTGTCCAGCGGGTTCGCGACGATCGTCACGCCGGCGCGCTTCAGGATCTGGAGCAGCTTGAAGGCGTAGGCGTCGTTGTAGGAGCCCATCGCGGTCGTGTGGCCGGCAACGACCCGCCCCTCCATCCCGTCGCGCATCGTCCGTGCGGCGACGACCTCGAGAAACCGGGACTGCTCGTCGTCGGTCTCGTCGCAATGGAGGTCGATCGGCGCACCGGTCTCGCGGGCGAGATCGAACAGGAAGTGGACCTCCTCGACGCCGTCCTCGCGGGTCCACTCGTAGTGGGGGATGCCGCCGATCACGTCGCAGCCGAGGCGCATCGCCTCGCGCATCAGCTCCTTGCCGTTCGGGAACGACAGGACCCCGTCCTGCGGAAACGCGATCAGCTGCAGCTGGACCAGGTCAGTGAGCTCGTCGCGGAGCTCGATCAGGGCCCGGAGGGCGGTGAGCGACGGGTCGCAGACGTCGACGTGCGATCGGATGAAGCCCGTCCCCTGGGCGACCTCCCAGAGGATCGCCTCCCGCGCCCGGCGCTTGACGTCCTCGTGGGTCAGCGACGGCTTCCGCTCCGCCCAGGTCTGGATCCCCTCGATGAGCGTGCCGCTCTCGTTGTAGCGCGGCTCACCGACCGTCAGGACGGCGTCGAGGTGGACGTGCGGATCGACGAGGGGAGGGGAGACGAGGCGGCCCTCGGCGTCGAGCTCCCGCCGGCCGTCGGCTTCGATCGCGCCGGCAGGACGGATCGCGGCAATCCGATCGTCCTCGACGGAGACGTCGACGGGCTCGACGGACCGGCCGAACGTGGGATGGACGCGCGCGTTGCGGACGATGAGCCCGGTCGTCGCCACCTGCACCCTCTGTCCCTGGACCCCACCGCAGTGTGGGGATCGGCAGCAGCCGGGTCAAGGAGCGCGAGAGCAATTCCTCGCGGACGTTGGCCGGACCGGAGCGCGGCGCGGACTCAGCCGGCTGTCAGCCGCCCGGCGCGACCCGCACCGTGCCGATCATCCCGTACGCCTCGTGGCCGGGCAGATGACAGATGAACAGCAGGGAGGCCGTCGTCGCGAAGGTGACCGTCGTGCGGCGCTCGGACAGCGCCGGGATCGAGATCTCGGTCGGTCGCGAGTTGTGGACCGGCTCGGTGCCGCTCCGATGCCGCTCGTGGAGCGCCGCATCACCGACGATCCACTCGTGGTCGATCGGGTCCGTGTTCGTGATCACGAACGTCACCGCTCGGCCGACCGGCACTGTGACCTCGGCGGGCTCGTAGTGCGAGAAGTGGATCGTGATCGGGACGATGATCGGGTCCGACGAGCGGGCGACGACGTTGGCGCCGATCGCGGACAGGGCCGCGATCCCGAGACCGATCGCGATCGCCAGGTTTCCCCGTGATCGACTCGTCATCCCGACGACGCTCCTTCGAGCCGTCGAGCCCAAGGTGCCGACGACCTGCCGCTCACCACGCCGTCGGGCCGTGGCCCGGCCGCGGTCGCCCGATGAGTGTGATCCCGATCAGTCCGGCCCCCACGAATGCGAGCGCGAGGAGCAGCCGGCTCATGTCCAGCGGCGTCCCGACCGGCGCGGTACGCGGCAGCGCGAGCCCGGCATCGACCGCCGACGGCCGACCGGCACCGGATGCATCGACCGCGAGGTCATAGCCGAGCTGGCCCGCGGTCCCGTCCACGCCGACCTTCGTCAGCCAGCCATTCCGCGGAATCCAGTCCATGCCGCGGTCGGAACGGAGGTCGTCGAGAAGCGATGTCGAGGCGGCCTCGCTGGCATCCAGCCGGATCCCGTTCGAGCCGGTCGGGGCCGGAAGCAGCGCCGGAGCGTGATCGGTGAGGAGGTAGACGTCCGCCTGGACGGGCTCTTCGGCGGTCTTGCCGAGGGCGAGGATCCGGAGCGGGACCCACGGGTTGTCCGTCGGGATCGTGATGTGGACCGGGGTCCCGTCGCCGACCTGCTGGCCGCGCGCCTTGGCGGCGTCCGCATCGAATGCGGCGGCGAGGAAGATCTGGCTGCGCTGGGCGTAGAAGTCGAGGACCTCGGGCGCGTCGGGTGGGAGCCGGAACCCGTGCTTCGTCGCCCAGGTCCCGATGTCGGCGGCGCCGCCCTTCAGCACCGTGATGTCCAGGGCGTCGATCTTGACGGTCATCAGCTCGACCGCGCCGGCGCTCGCCGCGGCCGACGGGACGGCGCTCAGACGGTCGAACAGCGGGCTCGTCTCGCGGACGAGTCGCTGGAGCGTCCAGTCGCCGCCCTTCTCGACGCTCGAGGGCACGCCCGGCAGCGGAGTGATCGAACCGAACGCGCCGCCGCCGCCCGCGAACTGGAACGCCGTGACGTAGTGCTCGACCCCGTCGTGATAGCCGGCGAACGTCGTCGTCCGCAGCAGGTTGACCGCGCCGTTCGGGCCGATCAGCCCACCGCAGGCGAGTGCCGGCGTGGCGGCGAGGAAGATCGCGATGGCCGCGATCGGCGCCGTGAGCGCGAAGCGTGCGCGTCGCCGGAATCGGCGGGGAGCGTCTGGTCGGAATCGCCGCATCGAAGCGTCCTCCGGGCTGCCGGCCGAAGGTGGGCCGGCGTGGTTGCGGCCCTTGACGCCTCACGCGATGGAGCGGTTCCGCGGTGCTCTCGCTCCGGGTTCCGCCTGGTCTGGTGCGAGTTCGCGGTCCCCGATCAGGGCAGCTGGACGCGGATGTCGTCCAGCGCAGCCTCGACGAGGCTGTCGCTCCCGCCGTCGATCGCCTGGAAGACGATCCGGACCGACTGTCCGGCCCATGGCGTCAGCGAGACGCTGGCACTCGCCCAGCTCGCCGCGACCGTGGTCCACGTCCCGCTCTTCCGCCAGACCAGCGTCGGGACGTCGTGCTCGTCGATGACGTAGGCGGCGAGGGAATCGGAGACCGTCGCGGGGCCGTGGGCGAAGACGTACCGGAACGTCAGCGGGCCCGGCGTGGCCGCGAGCCGGATCGGAACACTCTTCATCGAGGTGACGCCGTCGAGGTCCGCGGCATTCACGGAGCTGCCGGCCGTGGGCCCGGTCACGAAGTCGTAGCGGCCGGACGCGGCGGCGTTCAGCTGCATCGCCCGGCCGTTCACGGACGTCCCGACCGGGTTCCCGCGAACCAGCCGGGCTGCCGCTGGCGCGGTGTCGTTCCCGAACGCGTTCGGGACCCAGCCACGGCCCATCTCGGCGTCGTCGAAGAACGGCCCGCAGTTCTGCTTGAGCAGCCCGACGACCTGATACGGACAGCCGCCGACGGACATGAAGTAGAGAAGCGCCGTCCGGTTGTTCGCGGTCGCGGCGGCGATCCGCTCATCCGGCGGGTAGTGGTCGCCCCAGACCGTCGGCGTCTCCGGCGGGTACAGCTCCCAGGTGTACGAGAAGATCCGCTGCCGGCCGTACAGCCAGTCGATCTGGTCGCCATCGGTGATGTAGAGGTCGCTGGACTGTTCGGCCGTGTAGCCGTTGCGGGCGGCCATCGCCTTGCCCATCGCGACGAACACCTGATGGTCGACCGTCGTCATGTCGGCCGGGACGTCGGTCGTGGTGTGACCGTACGGCCAGAGGATGAGCTGGCCGTTCGTGTGGAACGTGATGTGCGCCTTGATCTGCTGGATCCCGCCCACGACCCGGCTCAGCACGAAGTCGCGGATCGCCTGCGTCTCGGGGGCCGAAAACGCCTTCGGTCCCCGATAGGTGATCGATGACGGGCTGTTGGAGGAGCCGCCGCAGCAGCCCCAGTTGTAGTCGTAGTTCCGGTTCAGGTCCGTCCCGACCGCAGTCGTTCCGGCGTTCGGCTGGCGGTTCTTGCGCCAGGCGCAGTACGGCGGGTGGCTGCTGCTCGTGCACGTCAGGTCGTACTCGAACCCGTCCGGGTTCACGGCGAATACGATCCAGATCTCGCGGGTGTTGACGATGTTCGCGACGGTCGTGTCCGTGCCGTAGTTGTCCGCGAGGAGGTGGAGCAGGTAGAGCGCCTGCTCGACCGTCAGGTGCTCCCGGGCGTGGTGGAGCGCGTCGAACAGGATCTCGGGCTCCGGCTCGTCCGTCGCCACGTTGTCGCTGATCTTCGCGGCCCACAGATCCCGGCCCTGGTAGCTCTTGCCGATGCTGAAGACGTGGACGATGGACGGATGAGCCGTCTCGACCGCGTGGATCTCCGTCACCATCTCGCTGTACGAGTGGTAGCGGGAATCCGCGGCGGGAAAGTTGGCCGCCGACGCCGGCACGGCGCCGAGGACGAGGAATGCCGTCACGGCCAGCGACGCGAGCGGCACGAATCGACGAGGGGCGCGCAGACGTCGGAACATGCGTGCAGGGTGACGGGTCGACGCCGTCGAGCGCAACCGGACATCGGGGCGCGTGGCCGCCGACGAAGGGACCATGCAAGGGTCGCCGCGGGACAGGGCGGACAGGGCGCGACGCGTCCGTGTCGGCGCGAGGCGCCGCGCGCCGCCGGCCGTCAGCTCGGCGCCGGCAGCCGAATCCGGATCTCGGTCCCGCCGCCCGGTCTCGACTGCGCCGTGATCGAGCCGCCATGGAGCTCGACGAGGCCGCGGGCGATCGAGAGGCCGAGTCCGCTGCCCGGCGAGCCCCGACCGCGTGCGAAACGGTCGAAGACGTGGGGCAGGAGCTCCGGATCGATCCCTTCGCCGGTGTCCGCGACCGCGAGGTCGACGGCGTTCGTGGCGGTTCCGGAGCCGGCGCCCGCGGCGGCGGGGGTGGCCGCGGCCGAGATCGTGATCCTGCCGCCCGCGGGCGTGTGGCGCAGGGCGTTCGCAACGAGATTGGCGAGCACCTCGCGGATCCGGACGGGGTCGACGTCGAGCAGCGGAAGATCCTCGGCCACGTCCGTGTGGATCGTGACGCCCGCGTCCCCCGCGGCGGCATCGAAGGACGTCGCGACGTCCGTGCAGAGGATGTCGAGGTCGGTCGGCTCGCGGTGGAGGGAGAGGGAGCCGGCCTCGCTCAGGGCAAGCGTCCGGAGATCCTCGACGAGGCGGCCGAGGACGCGCGTCTCGTCCAGCAGCGCCGTGAGGTGGGCCGGGTCGGCCGGGTGGATCCCGTCGAGGATCGCCTCGACATTGCCGGCGATCACGGTGATCGGCGTGCGAAGCTCGTGGGTGACATCCGCGATCAGCTTCCGGCGCTGCGTTTCGTCCGCTTCGAGGCGCTCGGCCATCGTGTTGAAGCCCCGGACGAGGGCGCGAACGGGACGCGGCGTCGACGCGGTCGGGGCGACGCGCGCGGCGTAGTCCCCCGACTCGAGCCGCGCCGCCTGGTCGACGAGCTCGTCGAGGACGACGGCCGTGCGCCGAACGACGCTCCCGGCCCGGACGAGCGCAAGGACGACGATCGCGACCACGATGACCGCACCGAGCCGGATCCCGTGCCCGGGCAGCCCGGGCGCGGCGACGATCCCACCCACGAGGCTCGCGGCAAGGGAGATCAGTCCGAGGACGCCGCCCAGGAACAGGATCCCGAACAGGCAGCCGAAGCCGCGCCAGCGACGGCGGCGAGCGACCCACGGCTCGTTCTCCGGCCACCACGGCGGCGGTCCACCGCGCCAGCCCGGTGGTGGCCCGCGGTGCCCGTCGCGCCACGTCGGCGGCGGTCCCCGGCGCCCGTCGCGCGTCGGCCGGGGCGCGCGGTCGGTCACGGCGTCTCGTCCGCGAGCCGGTAGCCCACGCCGTACACGGTCAGGAGATGAGCGGGCCGCCGCGGGTCCGGCTCGAGCTTGCGGCGAATGTTCTTGACGTGCGTGTCGATCGCCCGCTCGAACGACTCGAACGCGACTCCGTGGATCGCGTCGAGCAGCTGGGATCGGGTGAAGATCCGGCCGGGCTGGCGGGCGAGCGCGGCCAGCAGCGCGAACTCCGTCGGCGTGAGGTCGACGGGACGGTCGCCGAGTCGCGTTCGCATCCGTCCCACGTCCATCGTCAGGGCACCGGCCCGGATGACCTCGTCCGGTTGCGCCTCGGACGACGCCTCTGCCCGCCGGAGGACGGCCCGGACCCGGGCGACGAGCTCGCGCGGGCTGAACGGCTTCGTCATGTAGTCGTCCGCGCCGAGCTCGAGGCCGAGCAGCTTGT
Organism: Chloroflexota bacterium; assembly: GCA_042408445.1. Taxonomy (GTDB): domain Bacteria; phylum Chloroflexota; class Limnocylindria; order Limnocylindrales; family CSP1-4; genus CF-46. The sequence continues at coordinate 94,939 of JBHORC010000016.1, read as the reverse complement.
CGAGCTCGTCGTCCCGCGCGGTGACCATGATCACGGGCAATGCCGAATCGCGGCGGATCGCCCGGGTGACGTCGAGGCCGTCGATCCCCGGCAGGCCGAGGTCCAGCACGACGAGGTCCGGTCGGTCGCGGTGGACGGACTGGAGCGCCGCCTCACCCGTCGAGGCGATCCGGACCGTGAACCCGGCGTGCTCGAGGTAGTCGCGGGACAGCTCCGCGATCCTGGGCTCGTCCTCCACGACGAGGATCGATCTCATCTGGTCATCCTAGGGACGGGAAGGCGCCGCGATCCGGTGGGATCGCGGCGCGGGGTGGCTCGCTCGGGAGCGAGCGCGGTCAGCTGGATCGCGGCCCGGAGGTCGTGTCCGGCGTCCCTGGGGGTGAGCCGGCCGAACCCGTCGCGCCGGTCGCGCCGGTCGAGCCGTGCTCGCGGTGCCATTGGTCGTGGATGTCCCGGGCCCGGTCCTCCCAGGCGTTGCGGTGGTCGTGCCGCGGTCCCCCGGACCAGCCTCCGCCCGGCCCGCCCCAGCCCCTGCGCGGCCCACCGACGGCGGCCCGGATCAGCGCGAAGAGCAGGAACAGGAACAGCAGGCCGCCCAGGAAGCCGAAGAAGCCGAAGCCGTGGCCGAAGCCATAGCCCCAGCCGAGGTATGGGCCGACGGCGACCTCCGGGCGGACGACGACGCTGCCCGTCTGGGCGAGTCCGGCGGTGACGCCCGCGTTGTAGGCGCTGACCCCTAGGCCGATGGCCCCGGCGACGACGACGAGGACGAGGAGGATCGAGGCGATCGATCGACGGTTCATGGAATGGATGCTCCGTGGTTCCGGCGTCCCGGCGGCACATGCGCCACCGCTCGACGCCACCGCGATCGTCGTTCTCGAATGTGGAGCAATCGTGAGCAGGATCAGGAGAGGTGAGGGACCCTGCGGTCCCGGGATTCCGGACCGCACACCGGGACGGATCCGCGGAATGCGGAATCGGCCTGCCGGGACCGCCTGCGAAGGGCGATACTGACGCCGCGAGGTCACCCCAGAAGACCATCCGCACAGCGCCGCCTCGAGCAGCATCCCCCAACTGCGTCCGTCGGCCGCCGTCATCGCGATCCCGGCACCCCCATCCCCGCTCGGCCGTTCTGTTCGCGTCGTCTGCCCAGGTGACGACCATCGTCGTCGCGCCCTCGCCGCGACGTCTGGTAGACAGGAGGCAGGAGCATTGCCCGGTCGGCACGGCGCCCGAGAGGCGTCCCTTCGGTCCCGCGCGAGGCGGGTCGCAGCAATGGCTGCATTCGTCGCGGTGGTCGCCACGCTCACCGTGGCCCCGAGCGCGGGTGCGTCGACGGCAGCCCCGTCGACCGTCGATCCAGCCGCTCTGGCAGTGACCCAGATCGACTGGCCCTGGTATTCGGTCGAGACCTACTACCTCGGTCTCCTGAACTGCACGCGGACGGGTGGCTGGGTCCAGACGGACGGCACCTGTCGCGGCTACGGCAGCGGCCACTACACGGCCTATGTCGCCCCGCTTCGGCTCTCGGCGACGATCTCGGATCGCGTCTCCCGACCGTACGCGCGGCTGCTGGCGATCCGGAACCTCTGCACGCACACGGCAGACCATGACCCCGGCTACCGGTTCCGCCGCGTCGGCCTGACCCACTGGACGTGGGCCGAGAACATCGGGTGTGGCTGGGGCTACCCGAGCGAGAAGGCCGCCGTGCTCGCCAACCATCTCGCGTTCCAGCGCGAGCGATGGACGAACGGCGGCCACTGGCAGAACATCAAGAGCACCCGCTACACGCTCGTGGGCGTCGCCGTCTGGCGGTCCGCGACGAAGATCCGGCTCGTGACCGACTTCTATCGGTGACGGCTGCCAGAGGCTGACGCACCGAACGACCCGGTCCGACGAGGACCGGGTCGTTCGTTCGACGTGCTCCGATTGGGCTCCGGGGAGCGGCTCAGCTGAGCGCGAGAGCGCGCCTCGTCAGGTCGTAGGCGGCGGCATGATCGCCCGTCTCGGCGGCGATCTCGCTCCATTCCGTCAGGACGGTCCGCAGGCGCGCCCGCGGACCGTCGGCCGCGACGTCGGCTGCACGGGCGAGGGCGATGACCGCCGCCTCCCGGTCGCCCTGTCGGCGACGGGTGCGCGCGATCGTCAGCAGGGCATCGACGAGGCCCTTGTCGTTCTGGCTCGCTTCGGCGAGCGCGGCGGCCTCCGAGGCGAGGCTGGCGGCGCGCGTCGGGTCGCCCTGGGCGAGCGCGATCCGTGCCTGCGTGTCACCGACGTGAGCGAGCCGGAAGTCGTCACGCTCGCGGTCGAGCTGTGATCGCGCCGCGACAGCATGGCGCTCGGCTTCGGCGAGATTCCCGAGACCCAGATAGGTCAGGGCGAGCTCGTTGTCGGTCATCGCCTCGTCGCCGCGGGCATCGACGGCGTGGAACAGCGCGAGACTCTCGGTGCCGGTCCGGACGGCACCCTCGAGGTCACCCGACATCCGATACGACTGGGCGAGGGAGTGGAGCAGCGTCGCCCGACGGCGATCGTCGAGGTCGGCCCCGATCCGCCGCGCCTCCTCGAGCAGCGCGATCGCCGGCGTCGGCTCGCCGGAATGGGTGAGGACCGTCGCGAGCGCGATCAACGTCCGGACCCGGAGCTCCGGACCGGTCGTGTCGGTGCCGGCGGCGGCGAGGAGCTCCTCGAACAGCATCCGAGCTCGTGCGGGATCGTCCGACGCGTGGTGGCCCGCGGCGAGCCAGTAGGTCGCGCGCTGCACCTCCTGGATCCGGTCCGCCCGCGTCAGCAGCTCGCGAGCCTCCGTCGCGAAGGCGATGACATCTCGCGGCCGGCCGAGCCGGTACGACGCCTCGGCGAGGCCGAGCAGCGCCAGGCCGCGGCCCGCGCCGGCGACGCCGCCGTCCAGGATCGAGCGGAAGCGGTCGGCCGCCGTTGCCCAGTCGCCTGCGGCGAGCCGGAGCTCCGCCTCGAGTCGCTCCCACTGCGTGTCGTGATCGGCAAGGAAGGCCTCGGGCACGGTGCCAAGTCGTCGGGCGAGGAACCGCAGCGCCGCCATCGACGGCTTGATCAGCCCGTTCTCCAGGGCGCTGATGTACGCCTTCGTGTAACGCGGCGCAGCGAGCTCGCGCTGGGTGAGGCCGGCCCGCGTCCGAGCGGTCTTCAGGCGAACGCCGACCTCGCGGGCAAGGTCCAGATCCTCGGCGGCCAGGCTCGGTCGGACGCGACGGCGGACCGGTGGGTTCACCGCGGCATCATACGGCGCGACTCAAGCGGAAATTGACCAAAAGCCGTCGTGCCGGGCGCGGCCGGTCGCCGCACGAAGGGTCCGCGCCGCGTCCGCCGTTCATGCGCGAGGTCAACAAATAGTTGCACCTTGGCCGGAACCACTTACCATGTCGAGGCTCTTCGGCCGCGACTCGGGCGGAAAAGGAGCACACCCGTGCAGATCCACCGAGTCCGGACGTTCATCGTTTCAGCGATCCTCGCATCCGCCGCGCTGCTGGTATCCGTGGCGACAGTCCTCGCGGAGGGAGGACCCGGCCCGATCCCGCGGTAGCACGTCGACCGGGGGGTCAACCGCCAGCTGGACCTAGACCGACCCGGCCGATTGCCAGTCAAGCGACCCGAGCGCGGCCCGAGGAAATGGTCCCGCCGGGTCGGTCCCGGGTCAGCTGGCACTCATTCGTCGGCGCTCGAGCCAGCTGCTCGGGTCGCACGGTCCCCCGACGTCAATCGGGCAGGACCGGATCATCACCGCCAGAGGGCGGGCCGGGCTCGCCGGCTCTGCGGCGCCGCGCGATCGTCGCGCGGGTTTCGGCGACGAAGGCCTCGGCCTGGGACTGCGAGCGGGGCTCGAAGAACATGCTCAGCGCCTCCTGCGTCCCGCCGGTCCACACGACGATCCGACCCGAGGGACCGTTGCCGCGTTCGAGCCGCACGTGGCGCAGCTCGTCGACCGCGAACGACTGGATCCCGGACCTGGGCCGCCGTTCCACGCCGTCCCGCGCGACGATGATCCGCTCCGGGGTGAGGTAGAGGGTCGATCCGATCCCCCGAAGCAACGCCGTGATCGTCTCACCCGCCTCGAGGGGCGGAGGCGTCGCGCCCGCCGGCGAGTCACCGTCGCCGGACGACATCGGCTGGGACCGGTGCGGCAGCGTTCGTCCTCCATCTCGGCGCGCTCCGAGTGCCCGGAGCGGCCGCGCTGATGATCGCATGACGGACAAGGAATAGTTGACCGGCCGCGCGAGGCAGCGTGGGCGGGCGCCGCGCGGCGACTACGCGTGCACGCCGCATGTCGACGCCCGACTGCCGACCGCCGACCGCCGACCCGCGAAGGATCAAACGACAGCCCACGACGACCTTCGGTGACGCTTGGCCGCGCGTTTGGCTCATTCGGACAACGGCGGAGGCGTATGCACACAGATCGGGGGCTCGCGCCGGGGTGGGGCCACCTTGTGCCCTGGTGGCTGCCAGATGAGGCCGAGCGGCGCGACACGGACGTCGGGCGCCGCTCGCCGGCGCGGCCGTGGCATCCCGATCCCGCGATGGTCGTCTGTCAGACTCGACCGATGCAGCGGCGGGGACCAGGCGCGCTTCGACGAGTCCGCGATCGCGTGCGGCCGCGACCCGGTCGAGCGGTGGGCCTGCTCGCCACGGCTGCGGTCGCGACGCTGATCGGGTCGTTCGCGCTCCTCGGCCCGACCTCATTGCCGGCGCCGGCGACCGCCACCGCGCCGGCGGGAGCCTCGCCAAGCGGCCCCGTCGCGGCACGTCCGCACCCGAAGCCGGGGCACGAGGTCTACGGCTTCGTCCCGTACTGGGAGATGGACGACGGAATTGCGGCCCATCTCGCGACGACGAGCGCCACGACGATCGCCCTCTTCTCGGTCACCCACACCTCGCGCGGCGCAATCGATACCCGTCAACGCGGCTACGAACGGATCACCGGCCCGGTCGGGCGGAAGATCATCGACGACGCGCACGACCGGCACGTCCGCGTCGACCTGACCTACACGAGCTTCGGGCGGGATCGGAACGATCGTCTCTTCGGATCGGCCCAGCTCCAGGATCGGGTGATCGCCGGCCTCGTCGACCTTCGGTCCACCCTCGGCGTCGACGGGATCGCCGTCGACGTGGAGGAGATCGATGCGCTGTCCCTGCCGGCGTATGGTGCGTTCGTCGGCCGGCTCCGTGCCGCGCTCGTCGCGGCGTCGCCCGGCGCCACCGTGACGGCGACGAGCGGTGCCGGCGCGGGCGGAGCGGCCCTCGCGGCGACCGCGTCCCTCGCAGGCGCTGATCGGATCTTCCTGATGGGCTACGACTACCGGACGGTCGGGAGCGAGCCCGGCTCGACCGCGCCACTCGCCCGCCGCGATGGCGACGAGCGGACGCTGCCGTGGTCGCTCGACCTCTACGCCGCCGCCGGCGTTCCGGAGGAGCGGACGATCCTCGGGCTTCCGCTGTACGGCCTCGCCTGGCCGGTTGCTGCGCCGGACGTCGGCAGCTCGGCGACCGGGAGCGGAGCGATCTGGGTCCCGCGCCAGAACCGCGCCGCGCTGGAGAACGCGGCGGGGGTCGCGGGCTACGACGCGACGGAGGACTCCGCCGTGCTGTTCGTCCCCGACGGTCCCGAGTGGACCGCGATCTACTACGAGACGCCGACGAGCCTCGAGCCGAAGCTCACGCTCGCCGACGATCGCGGTCTGGCGGGCGCGGGGCTCTGGGCACTCGGTTACGAGCGCGGATTGCCCGGCTACACCGAGCTGATCGGGAGGTTCGGGGCCGGTCGGCTGGCGGCGTCACCGGCACCCTGACGCGGGCGTCGCGTGCGGCGCCCTCCCGACCGCAGCGCCCGGTTGCCGGCGTGCGCGGTCAGGACGCGAGGCGCTTCCGGATGTCGACGCCGTTGATCCCGTGCGCTGCAAGCGCCGCAGCCAGGGCGGTGAGATCGTCGGCTGCCACGTAGATCGCCGGGACGCGGACGAGGCCCCAGCGGACCGGCTTCCGGAAGTCGATCCGCACGCCGCCGTGCGGGCTGCCATCGAAGCTGACATCGCGGTGCCGGATGCTCATCCGGACGCCGATCGCGGTGATCCAGAGGAAGGGTCCCTCGATCCGCCAGCTCGCACAGTTCGCCAGGGAGGTCTCGAAATGGAACCGGCCGAAGGACACGACGAGGTCACCGTCGGGGCCGTCGCCCACGTCGACCCAGGCATTGTCGGGTCGCACGCCGAACCCGAGGCGGAGGAGCAGCGCGGACCGTGCGCCGATGCGGATCGGGAACCGTTCAGAGCTCATGTCCGCAGGGTAGCCGGACCTCGCGCACCGGGTCGTTCGCGTCGTCGGTCCGTCGCCCGCGAGCGCCCCTGAACCTGTCAATACCCGTGGTCAGTATTGACAGGCGGAGTGCTATCATCCCGGCCGAGCGGCTTGTCAAGACTTGACAAGCCCACACGCATGTCCGGCGCAAGAGAACTCGATGGAGGCGTCCGAAGCGGACGCGACCGAAGCTCGGCGATCACGTCGAGCGGGAGGACGGCTTGGCGGTCGGCGTCGCAGCCGAGATCAAGAACAAGCTGAGCGTCGTCGACGTCGTCGGCGAGACGGTCCAGCTGAAGAAGGCCGGCTCGACCTTCAAGGGTCTCTGCCCGTTCCACGGCGAGAAGACCCCGTCGTTCACGGTGACGCCGGCCCGCGACTCATGGAAGTGCTTCGGCTGCGGCGAGGGCGGCGACATCTTCAGCTTCGTCATGAAGCGCGACAGCGTGACGTTCCCCGAGGCGCTGAAGACGCTCGCCGCCAAGGCCGGCGTGGAGCTGGACGAGCGGACCAGCCGCGAGGACGCGCGGAAGGCGCGCCTCCGGTCCGTGATGGAGAGCGCTGTCGCCTTCTACCACGCGGTCCTCACCGGCTCCCGGATGGGCCAGCCCGCGCTCGACTACCTCCGCGGCCGTGGCTTCACGGACGCGACGATCGCGACGTACCAGCTGGGCTTCGCACCTTCGCGCTGGGATGCGCTCGCCCGAACGCTCGCCGGGAAGCGCCAGGTCTCGGACGCGGAGCTCGTGGAGGCGGGTCTCGCCCAACCGCGGCAGTCGTCACGCGGCGGCGTGTACGACCGGTTCCGGGAGCGGGTGATCTTCCCGATCCGCGACGCGAACGGGTCCGCGGTGGGACTCGGTGGCCGGGTGCTCACGACCGGTGACGCGGACGATGGGCGCGACCACGGTCCGAAGTACCTGAACTCGCCGGCGACGCCGCTCTTCGACAAGAGCCGGACGCTCTACCTGATCGATCGGGCGAAGTCGACGATCCGGAAGGGTGGCCAGGCCGTCATCGTCGAGGGCTACACGGATGCCCTCATGGCCCACCAGGCCGGGTTCGAGAACGTCGTCGCCTCGCTCGGGACGGCGCTCACGCCGGGCCAGGTCGCGCTCCTCACCCGCTACGCGACGAAGATCGCCCTCGCGTACGACGTCGATGCGGCCGGCGAGAAGGCCGGGACGTTCGGTGCCCAGGCGCTCGAGGGGCTCATCCGGCAGCTCGCCGTCGCCGACACCGGCGTCGAGCTCGACGAGGTCCGGGTCGTGCGCCTGCCGGACGGCAAGGACCCGGACGAGGTCGTCCGCGAGGCTCCCGATCGCTGGCGGGAGGAGGTCCGGACGGCCCAGCCGATCGTCGACTACCTGATCGACCAGCACGCGCGGGCGGTCGACCTGAAGACACCCGGCGGCAAGGCCCGCTTCGTCGACGCGATCATCCCGACGCTCCGGGCGATCCCGAACCCGGTGATGCGCGACGCGTACCTCCAGACGATCCATCGCGTCTCCGGCGTGGAGGAGCGGACGGTGCTGGAGGTGCTCCACCAGCGGCCGGAGCCCGTCGCCCTCCAGGGCCGGATCACCGCGGACGCGGTCATCGGGGCCGCGGACGCGCTGCCCGTGGACCGGATCCTCGCCGCGATCACGCCCGTCGAGGAGGAGCTGCTCCGCCTGATCCTCCTGATCCCGGACCAGCAGCTCCGGGCGGTCGACGAGATCGGTCCGGACCAGCTTCCGTCGACGCCGGCTCGCGAGCTCTTCCGGGCGATCGTCCTCCAGCGGGCGCCGAACGACCAGGGCATCCATCCGCCGTTCTCGATGTCGACGCTGATCGCCGGGCTGGACGACGAGACCCGGGCCCTTGCTCAGGCGATCCTCGCCCGGCCGTCCCCGGATCTCGCGCACGTCGCGAGCGACCGCATCGCCTACGCCGTCGATCGCTGCCTGCTCCGGCTCGAACGGCTGCGTCTCGACGAGCGGGCGGACTGGGTCGGTGGCGAGATCCTCGCGGCGGAAGGCCGCGGCGAGCGCGACGTCGTCACCCGCCTGCTCGACCTCCAGCGCCAGACCAACGAAGCCCGCCGATCGGTCGATCGCCAGATCGAGCAGGCGACCGTCCTCGTCCGCGTATGAGCCCCCACCACCGCATGCAATCCCCAACGCAGGCAGCACGCCACCCCGACCTCGTCCATCCCCGGCACGCAGCGACCTCCAGGAGGCACTGATGGCAGATCCTCTCGACAAGCAGCTCGTCGAGGCGGTGCTCACCCGCCCGCGCCGCGCGCGGGCGGACGTGGAAGAGGCGCGACTCGCGACCCGGAACCTCCGGGCGGCGAAGGTCGTGCTCCCGAAGGTCGAGGACGACGACGACGACGAGGAGGACCTCGACCTCGGCGCGGATGCGCCGGATGGGGCGGCGGACGGGGCCGCCACGGACGTGGGCGTCGAGGTCGTCGGCGAGGACGGCGTGGCGGTCGACAACAAGATGCCCGCCGATGCGCCGGCCAAGCTGGACCCGGCGGAGGTCGAGGAGCCGACTGCCGAGGAGCTCGACGCGATCAGCGCCGACATGATCGGGATCGACGACCCGGTCCGGATGTACCTGAAGGAGATCGGCAAGGTCGCCCTCCTGACCGCCGAGGAGGAGGTCGTCCTCGCCAAGGCGATCGAGCTGGGCGAGCAGCTCGTCGAGGAGCCGTGGAAGGGGATCGTCTCGCTCCATGAGTGGACGCTCCACGACACCGAGCGCAAGACGCGAACGCAGAAGCCGCAGCACCGGCTGCCGCTCGGCGAGGAGGCGCACCAGCTCGTCCGGGTGGCGATCACGGCCCCCGGCGCGAAGGATCTCCTCGTGCCGCCGCCGGACTTCCACCTGATCAAGGCCGGTCGTGACGCGCAGTCCGACGGGACGAAGGAGCTGCTCAAGGAGGCGAAGAAGCTCGTTGCGGCCTACTCGGCCGCGTGCGACGCCGAGGCGTTCCTGACCCTGCTCGACTGGGCGTACTTCGCCGTCCACAACGGCGACCTGGACTCCCGCGACAACGTCGGCCTGCGGGCGATCTACGACTGGACGCGCGACGACGTCGCCTTCCCGGCCCTCGAGCGCTGGATCACCGCCGGCAACGACGCCGAGCTCCTGAAGCGGATGGGCTACGACCCGGAGGTGCCGCTGAACACGAAGCTCGCCCACCGCAAGGGCGAGCTCGTCCGGATCGGTCGCGACGCCCGCGAGCAGCTGACGTCCGCGAACCTGCGGCTCGTCGTGTCGATCGCGAAGAAGTACATCGGCCGCGGGATGTCCTTCCTGGACCTGATCCAGGAAGGGAACATCGGGCTGATCCGTGCGGTCGAGAAGTTCGACTTCGAGAAGGGCTTCAAGTTCTCGACGTACGCCACGTGGTGGATCCGCCAGGCGATCACCCGCGCGATCGCGGACCAGGCGCGGACGATCCGGATCCCGGTCCACATGGTCGAGACGATCAACCGGCTGATCCGGGTCTCGCGTCAGCTCCTCCAGGAGCTCGGCCGGGAGCCGACGGTCGAGGAGATCGCCGAGGCGATGTCGAAGGGTCAGGAGGTCCAGGTCACCCCGGAGAAGGTCCGCGAGATCATCAAGGTCTCGCAGGAGCCCGTCTCGCTCGAGACGCCGATCGGCGAGGAGGAGGACTCCCACCTCGGCGACTTCATCGAGGATCGCGGCGCCCTGGCGCCGGCGGAGGCCGCATCGCACCAGCTGCTCAAGGAGCAGGTGGAGGCGGTGCTCGACTCGCTGACGGGTCGCGAGCGGCGGGTGCTCCAGCTTCGCTTCGGCCTGGAGGACAGCCGGGCGCGGACGCTCGAGGAGGTCGGTCGTGAGTTCAACGTGACCCGCGAGCGGATCCGGCAGATCGAGGCCAAGGCGCTTCGCAAGCTTCGCCATCCGAGCCGGAGCCGCAAGCTCAAGGACTACCTGGAGTGAGCTCCGCGCTGGACGCCGCGCTGGATCGGTACCGCGATGCGTGGGCCGTCGTCGAATCGGCACCGGCTGTCGGCACGCTCGAGATGATCGTCCGGCGCCCGGACATCGACGAGCGCGAGCTGCTCGACGTGGGCCGACTCGATCCCGACGTCGGCCTCGCTGGCGACGACTGGTCCCGCCGAGGCAGCGGCACGACCGTCGACGGCGGTGCGGATCCGGACGCCCAGATCACGCTGATCAGCACGCGCGTCCTCGGCGCCATCGAGCCGGACCGCTCGCGCTGGCCGCTGGCCGGCGACCAGCTGTACGTCGACCTGGACCTCTCCATCGCGAGCTTGCCGCCGGGATCCAGGCTCCGGATCGGCGGGGCCGTCGTCGAGATCAGCGAGCCGCCCCACACCGGCTGCGCGAAGTTCAGCGCGCGGTTCGGGAGCGACGCGCTCCGCTGGATCAACTCCCCGCGCGGCCGCGAGCTCCGGATGCGCGGCGCGAATGCCCGGGTCGTGGTGGGCGGCGACGTTCGCGTCGGCGACCGAGTCGAGACGGTTCGGGCGGAGGCGGCCGACCCCGCCTGACGCTCAGCCGGTGGTCGCCGGGGGGTTGCTGGGTGCGTCGCCGGTCGCGACGGGCTCGCCGGAGCGCGACCAGTCGCTGTACGAGCCGACGTAGAGGATCGGGTCCGGGAGCCCGGCGATCCGCATCGCCAGGGCGTGATGGATCGCGGACACGCCGCTGCCGCACGAGGTCACGACCTCGCCGTGTTCGCCGTCGGCGCCCAGCGCGATGAACCGCTCGCGCAGCTCGTCCGGGCTCCGGAACCGTCCGTCCTCCAGGTTGCCGTCGATGGGCGCGCTCCGCGCCGTCGGGATGTGGCCCGCGACGGGGTCGATCGGCTCCGTCTCGCCCCGATACCGGGCGGCGGCACGCGCATCGAGCAGGACCACGGAGCCGAGCCGCGCCTTCAGTCCCTCGCGGTCGATCACGCCCGTCCAGCGCTCCGCGAGATGCAGGGTCCCGCGCGGGAAGGTCGCGACCTCATCGGTCAGCGGACCGCCGGCCCCGACCCATGCCTGGATCCCGCCGTCGAGGACGGCGACGTCCCGGTGGCCGAGGTTCTCGAGCATCCACCAGAGTCGCGCCGCGACCCAACCGCCGACGTCGTCGTAGGCGACCACCAGGTGCCGATCGTCGACGCCGGCGGCCTCGAGGCGTCGTCGGAACGCGACCGGGGAGGGCAGCGGGTGCCGACCGGGCGCCCCGAAGCCGTCGGGATCCGCCAGGTCCGCGTCGACGTCGAGGTGGATCGCTCCCGGGATGTGGCCATCGAGCCACGCTGCGCGGCCCGCGCCGGGCTGGCCGAGGACCCAGCGACAGTCGACGATGCGGACCCGGTCGTCGCCGTCCAGGATGAGCGCGCGGAGCTGTGCGGCGGAGACGAGCGGCGTCGTGAGCGGGGTTGCCATCGCGCCCGAGGATACCGGGCGCCGGCCGTGGATCCGGGGTCCCGCGGGTCGGGAGGCCGATGACCATCTGGTATCCTGTCGCCCGGCGCCGACCCGGCGCCCGGTGGGCGCCTCACCAGGCCGCCGACCCCTCGCTCCGGCGTAGCTCAGTGGTAGAGCGGGCGGCTGTTAACCGCTTGGTCGTAGGTTCGAGTCCTACCGCCGGAGCCACTCCTTCACCCGATGACCACCGACCTGGACCGATTCGTCCTTGCCCAGTCGCAGGTGCACGACCGTGCGATGGACGAGCTCCGGCGCGGTCGCAAGACGGGCCACTGGAGGTGGTTCGTCTTCCCGCAGATCGCCGGACTCGGCCGGAGCGAGATGTCGCGGCTCTACGCGATCGCGGACCTCGACGAGGCCCGCGCCTATCTCGCCCATCCGATCCTGGGACATACATCCACTTGGTCGTATTGACTGAGCGCGACGGTCTTGCGCTACTAACAGCCCGAGATTCGTTCAGCTCGAAGGTGACCCGGTAATTGCTGGCGCGCACAATTCCGGCGAGGAGCCCTGGCAGCTCCAGCTCCTCTGCGTAGTGTCGACTGGCCGACGCCCGCGCCAATCCTAACGGTGCGCCGATCGCCCGCGATCTTTAAAACTCGACTGGGCGTCGCGCAACCCTTCAGCTCGATCCTTCCGATCGATTGGATCTCGCGGGACTCGAGACCGGACAAGAGCCGCCATCGGTCGAGACTGGGACCATACTGGAAATGTCGGGGATGAAGTTCGGAGGGAGGGCCCGAGCATGCGATCGGGGATTCGCTGGTTCGGCTTTTTCGTTCTCGCGATGGCCGCAGCGGGCGCGTATGTCTACTACTCACCGAAGGTCGTCGCGTCGAACTACAGCCTTCCGTCCGCGACGCAGTACGAGTCGCTTATCACTACGGCCCTCTCTGATGCGACGGTCAACAACGCCGGCGCGCAAGGCGCACCCCAACAGGCGGTCGTCAACGGTTGGACCGCCCGCGATCTGCTGACGATCATCGCCAAGGAAAACGCGGACGTTCTGCGCGCGCAGGGCGCCGTCGTTGACGCCACCGGAAGCCTGCAAACGCAGCCCTTTGACCAACGCATTCCGGCACTGTTGCTCCTTGGCGTCCTCGCGTTCTGCTGGCTCGGAATTAGCGCGCCTCGGGGGGCGCCCACGGCGTCCGAGGATTCCGCGAGGGTGACGGCTGCGCCGGCGCCGGTTTCCGGCGCCGACCAACTCGCGGATCGGCTTGTTCAGCTCGAGTTCGCGCGGTCCAACCGCTTGATCACCGACGAGGAATACGGATGGAAGCGGGCGGAGATCATGTCGCAGCACTAGGCTGCAAATTGCGAGCATGAACCGTCGCCCAGTCTTTCGCGAGAGAAACTCCGTTACGGGCTAAGGCGTCAGTAATCCAGCGAAGTCTCCGGCCGGGTACCAGACCTCCTGACTGGACTCGATCGCAACGTGGTACCCCATCTCCCAGACCGCGGAGTGCTCGCCCGCACACTTGACCTCGAACGCCAGTTCAGTCCGAAGGCCGTTGGCGAACGGGACCGCCTGCCAGGTGATCAGGCCGACCCTCCACTCCTCTCGGTCGTCCTCATCGGCGTTGCCTGCATACCACGCCGTGATGAAGACGCTCGGGCTGACGTTGACGACGTCCTGGCAGTACGGCCCGACGATCAGGCGGATGTCGTAGGTTGTTCCAGAGTCCGAGTTGCCGCGCGCGGACGGGTTGAGCGCGCACCCGCCGGACGCGATCGTGATCCAGGACTCGAAGTTGCCCCGGAACATCACGTGGTGTTCAGGGCCATACCAAACCTGGTCCCTGATCACGGGGTTCGCCACTCTTGCGTTCCCTCCGAGAGGAGATGTCGACCGGACTTTAGAGGGCCGCCGTGCAGCCCGTGTCACGCGCCGACGTCTCCTCGAAAACATCAGGTCGCTCGCGAGGGCATTACCCACGGACGACCGTTCGGGCTCAAGCGAGGCCGGTCGGGCAGCGGTGCTTGAGGCGCACCGCCGCCTGACGTGCCGGTCGCCATCACCCTCCGCTATTGCTTGGCTCTGGTTCCGGAGTCCACAGTTGCGGTTCGGGGGTCCACTTCGGACCGTGGGCCAGAGCGTCGGCGACCGTCGCTACGTCCCGGTCGCCATCCGCTTCCGTGTGTACGACGCCGTCCTTCTCGATGGGCCACGCCGCGACGAGGAGGAGCTTGCCGGAAGGCTTGTCAACGCTGTTCAAAATCGGCATCGCTACGGCGACGTAGCTCGATCCTTGCGTCAAGCCGAAGCGTTCATCATCGTCGAACTGGATGCTGTCGCAGCCGAGACTTCCGCCCCGGATTATCAGACTGCCTTCGTCGGGCGTTCCGACCAAGTCCTTGTCGGCTTTCCACAGCAACGGTCGATACAGACGCGCCGACGTCGATTGGAACTCGTCCCTCGTCGGCCGTTGCCGATCCGGCGTATTCCAAGCGGGGTCGCCGATTCCGAGGAACGTCCCGGTAAAGGCTTCCACGCCGACCTGGTGCAGCTCGGCGATCGAGCGAGCCGAGCCCATTTCGACCGGAACTCGCAGTTGGTAGCAGTCGTCTGGCTGGCTTGCCGTGCCCGAGGCGTCTGCGCGAGTCGATGCAGCTGCTGATGGCTTGGCGGTCTGTGTGGACGCGCCTGTCGGGGCGACGCAGCCCACCACCAGACAACCAACGAGGATCAAGCTGCCGCCCCATGCCGGCCTTCGATCCTTGAGCATTGTTAGACCCCTTTCCCAGCTCGACATCAATAGAAGGAGGCGAATGCTCGAACATCCCAGAGCCGGGGCAGCCAGTAGTGCGTGCCGTCGAACACGTTCTCGTCCGTCGTGGTCGATCGGGCTGCGCACATTACCGACGCTCCACCATTCGTGTCGCAGTGCTCCAGGCCCAACGTATGGCCCATTTCGTGGCCGAGCAGAATTCGGTCGTCCGCCGAACCTCCAGTGCAGCCGGGCACACAGCTGTGGTCATACGACTTGATCTTGAAGAGCATCGTCCGATGCAGGTAGTGGGCCGGCGTGCCTGGGGAAAAACCGCCGTCGTAGAGCGTGACGCTGTTCGCTGTCCCGAGATCGGTGTTGCCAAGAGGGACGGCCTTGACGATAACGTCCTCTGCGACGCAGCCGGATGTGCAGTAATGCAGCGTCGGACCAACTCCCGCCACGTTGTTCCAACCGGGGAGGATTGTGTTCTCCATGTCAAGTTTCAGATCGGCGACGCCCGTCGTCAGATCTAGACTGGAGTCGAGGTGATAGAACACCGGACTCAAGCTCGTAACGCAGCGATTCGCAGGGTTCGCGCAATTCATGACGGTCATGTCATTGCGAAGGATTCTTTCGTTCTTGAAGTAGTTCTGGTACCAGGTCCAAGTCGGCTCCATCGCCGTATCGAGTGACACGACGCTGCCGCCGAAATGGATCGTCACCATCCCGCGCATCGACGGCGGTTGGGGTGCGGCCGGCGAGCCGGCGCTTCCGTTCGGCGGGATGACGAACTGGTGCGACCATCCCGTGCTGTTGGTGGTGGGTAGGACGTCTCCGGTCTCAGTCTCGGTTCGTGTCGCGCATGCATCTTTCGGGCAGTTGTAGACGGTGATCTTTTCGTCGGACGTCAAGGACTGGGCCGGTGGGTATCCTGCTCCCTTTCCCGTGTAGTTCACGGCCTCCGTCCAGACGGTGTTGCAGGTGGGGGACCATTTCAACAAGACCCCCGCGTAGGACAGTCCTCCACTGTGGATGACGAAATTCCGGATCACGATCACGGCGTGACTTCCGTCCCCGCAGATGGTGGCGGCCGGGTTCGTGTCGTTGTAGTCGACAGCCGACGCTGGCGGTGAGCTCAAGCCCAGGGAGATAACAGCGACACTTGCGGCGACCAATAGCCGTCGGACCGATCGTCTTTGCCAACCCTGTCGTCCGGCAATTGCCCCCGCTCCCTTTTCTGCGCTCTGGTCGACTCGACTTACCCCCGACGCGCTCATCCTCGCTCCCTCGGTTCGCTTGCGGCGTCCGCCTGTCCGTGGACGCGGTCCATCAAAAGCAAACTAGACGGTGGCTGTCTGTCTGGCGTCTCGAAGACCCGAGGGAGCAAGGTCCGACCTTCCAGAATTGACCGCGTCCCCGCTCGTGCAATCGAAGATCCTTGGGGCTCGGCCGATCGCGTGACGGTCCCTTGGTGGACAGACGAGCGAGGTCGTACCCGAGCTGCTCGTAAGAGGCCGGCCGCACTCGGTCGACGTTCGCTTTCGTGTAGGCAAACGCCTCGGTGACGGGATCGCCCTTGGGAAGGCGAGGAGCGTTAGGTCGGAACCAAGTCCTCGTACGGCGTTAGCGTCCAGACCGTCGGCATCTCCGCAAAGAACTTCGTCACGCGGCGGTTGACGAGCCTCTTGACGGCTGCAGGCATCTGGACCTTGCGGTACGACTGCTTCACCGTCTTCTGGGTCCACGCGATCAGCGCCTTCGTGACCGGTCCACTCGCTCGAGCTTCCGCTTCGCTCCGAAGTGCAATTGACGGCCAAGGTTTCGGCGCGTACTTGAAGTTCACAACCTCGAGGTCGAAGTAAAAGTAGTCGCCGACCCACCTGTCGAGGACCTGATACATCGCTGTTGTCCTGTACCGCGCCTCGGTGCTTCGCGTCCAGTCGGACATGAGAAAGCCCGTCCGGGCGAGGAACGACTGGTCGGCCGCGCGAGCGATCGAGCCGAGGTTGATCGGAACGAAGAAGCGGTGCCGGAGCCTGTCCTCGAACCCCATGTAGAGGATCAAGTGATCGCCGACGATCTCGTCGGCGACGAGATAGCCCTGGTACAGGGCGCCGCCCTGCGGCTGATCGTAGATCGGCGTGCCGAGGTCGAAGACGTTGAGGCGCGCGAAGCCGCGCGAGCTAGCCGAGGCGTAGAAGCGGTCTCTCGGAAGCTTGGACCTGGGTCCGCGGCTCGTCTCGGCCGCCGGCGTCGTCCTTGGACTTCGCGGCCGCACTGCCGCCGAGGTGTTCGGCGACATCGACGCGATCAAGCTCCGTTCGTCGATGACGCTCTTCCTCCGGGCCGCTCCAGATCAGCCGGTCTTCGCCGCGGTCCTGGAGCAATTCTTCGACGGACGTCCGGATCCGGCGACGGACGAGCGGCTGGCGACGAAGCCGGCGAGAGGTTTCTGAGCCGGGAATCGTCCGACCGGCGCGGATCGCGCCGGTCGGATCGTCTTTGGTGGGATGACCGCGGGCGCGAGGCGCCGCGGGCGCGTTTCAGCGAGGCTTCGTCCGGTTCGCGGCGAGGTGAGCCGTCCATTCCGACGTGCGGCCGTCCGTCGAGGAGCTCTTGCCGTGCCAGCCGCAGACGCAGGTGATCGTCTGAGCCTGATGCTTGTACTCGGCGATCACGTGCTTGAGCGGCTCGACCACGGGCTGCGCCGACGGACGGGACGGGCGCATCGTTCCGTTGGACATGGGCGGGTCCTCCTCGAACATCGGTCGGCCAACGCACAGGCCGGTCCGAGAGGGCCATCGACCTAGCGGGGACGTCGCGCTCACGGCGCGGGTCCGGAATTCTACCGCGAATCGGCTCCGGCCCGGGCCCGGCCGCTCGGGGAAGGACCGCTCGAGCTAGGGAGACGCCGACGGACGCCGCGCCGCCGGCGCGTTCCAGATCTCGACGACGCGCCGCTCGCGCTCCCAGCCGAGCTCCGAGATCGTCGCGGTCCAGAGCTCGAGGCGGCTGGCCAGGATCGGCTCGGCCTCGACCCAGCGAGCCGTCAGCACGCGCAGGAAATGGCCGTGGGAGATCACGAGGACGTCGCCGCCGGTCGGGAGAAGCTCGGCGATGACCGCGTCGGCTCGACGCGCGACGTCCTCGAGGCTCTCGCCGCCCGGGATTGGATGGGTCCAGACCGTCCAGTCCGGGATCTCCTCCCGGATCTCGTCGCTCGTCCGGCCCTCGTACGTCCCGTAGTCCCACTCGCGAAGATCCGGCTGGAGCTCGACCCGGTCGCCGAACCCGGCCAGCCGTGCGGTCTCGACCGCCCGGACCAGTGGGCTCGAGACGACGCGGCTGAATGTCCTGCCGCCCAGGACGTCGGCCAGCGCGCGGGCCTCGTCGCGGCCGGCGTCCGTCAACGGGATGTCCGTCCGACCGGTGTGCTGGCCGGATCGCGACCATTCCGTCTCGCCGTGCCGGGCGAGCACGAGCCGCGTCGGAGAAGGGCCGACCGAGCTCACGCCTCGGGCGGGGTCGTCCCTGACCCGCCAGACCGCGCGGGGGCGTCCCGGTCTCCCGGCACCGCGACATCGTCGAGACCCGCCACGGGCTCCGAGCCGGCGTCGTCGTCCAGGTCGTCGGCATCCTCCTCGGCCGCGAGGGTCGTGACGGGCGGAACGTCGGCGACCGGCCCGGCATCGAAGAACGGGCGCGTCCGCCACCCGAACAGGGCGGCGATGAAGACCCCAGGCACCTGGCCGATCCGCGAGTTCAGCCGGAACACCTGATCGTTGTAGAGCTCGCGCCGGTCCGCGATCATCGCCTCCAGCCGCTCGATCTCCGCCTGGAGTGCGAGGACGTTCTCCGCCGACCTGACCTCGGGATACCGCTCGACCGTCGCGAACAGCGAGCGGATCGCCCCGGTCGTCTCGGCTGCGGTCGCGGCCTGCACGGCGATGGGAGCCTCCGTCGAGAACGCCGAGCGGGCCAGCGTGACCCGCGTCAGCACGTCGCGTTCGAACGCCATGAGACCGCGAACCGCGTCAACAAGCGCCGGGAGCTGGTCGTGACGCTGTTGCAGGACGACCTCGATGTTCGCGAACGCCTTGTCGATCCGCCGCTCGAGGGCGACGACGTCGTTGTAGGTGGCGACGAGGAGGAACAGGATGATCGCGACGACGAGGCCGATCGCGAACGCCGCGGCGGCGACGGGCAGGGTCATCGAAGCCCTCCGCCCAGGACGACCGCGAGCGTCATCGCCGACGCGATCGAGACGACGGCGCCGAGGAGGCCGATCAGGAACCGACCCTGCTCGCGCGCCTCGATCGCGGTCGGCGCCCCGAACGAGATCAGGAGGGGTGCGTCCTCGGCGGCGGCGAGGACCAGCGCATCGGGGGCGATCTCGAATGCGTCGCGGGCTCGCTGGGCGAGCGCCGGGTCGGGCGGCGGCGGCGCGGTTGCCCCGGGATCGAGCTCGGGAGCGCGAACGGGCCGACCGATCCCGAAGCCCTCGATCGCCGCGTTGCCCCACGCCTCGCTCGCGGTCCCGACGAGGACGCCCGCTCCGCGCGCTGCCGCCAGGTCCGCCGCGATCTCGGGGTCGTCCGCGGTCACCGCGCTCCCGTCGAGGATGTTCGCCGCGGTCGGGTCGGCGACGTCAGAGAACGGGACGACCGTGCCGAGCACCGTCACGACGTCGCCTGGCTCGATCCTTGCCTCCATGTATCGGCGGCCTCCGCCCGTCCCGGCGAGCGACAGACCGGCCGAAAGGCCGCCACTGTTCGCCCAGGGAGTCCCGTCGCCACCCGACACCCGCGGATCGCGAACCGTCAGCAGCGCGGCGATCTGGGCGTCGCGATCCTGCCCGGGGCCGAATGCCGAGCCGGTTCTCGGCAGCAGCCCGGCCGGGTCACCACCCCATTGACCCGCCCGCTCGTCGAAGCGCTCCGGGACATCGAACCGCGCATGGCCGGGGAAGACGCGGACGGTCCCGCTCTCGTCGCGCACGCGGAACCCCACCGCCCGCTCCTCGCGGAAGACATCGTGCTCGGTGTCGCCGGTCTGCGCGACGCGCGCCCGGTAGTAGACGCACGGTGCGCTCTGGAGCGGCGAGACGAGGGTGAGCTCGATGGGTTCGGCCGTCCCGGTCACGAGCACCTCGCCGAGCGCGATCGAGCTGATCCGCGATGGGGCCGTGCCGCCGATCCGGCCGGCGGCGCGGTAGCCGCTGAACCCGCGACCCAGCAGCACGAGTCCCGCGATGACGCCGCCGACGAGGAGGGCGAGAAGCCGCGGATCGGCCGCCCCGGGGACGATCGCTGCCGCGAAACGATCCGCGATGACAACAGGGCTCACGGTCGCTGCCGTGACGATCCGGAGCGGTGTGCGACGTTCCCGTTCATTCCTTCGTCGCCTGCCTCCCGTTCTCGAGTGCCCCGGCGACGCGCCGCTCCCGCCCGCGTCTGGCCCGCGCGACGGGAACGGTACAGGACTGTGCTAGCCTCGGCCGGACCCCACGAACCACGCCGGAGCGCAACCGGAGGGCGCAGTGCGACTCAGCGAGTGGCGGGCCTCGGCACCGCACAAGGACGCGGCCTCGAGCAAGGTCGCCGCGGTCGTGGATCCCGTTCTCGCCGCGTTCGGTGCGGAGGGCGATCCGCACTGCTGGGTGGCCTGGGGAGAGGAGCCGGCGTCCCGGTACTCGATCCTCGTGCCGACGGATGCGGGCCTCGTCGTCTGCTTCGTCCGGGTCAACGTTCCCGGTGAAGGTCCGCGCGCCTCGACGAAGCTGATCCGCTGGAATCGCGTGTCTGTCGGGGAGCTCGGACTCGAGACGCAGGCGGGACATCGCCTGCTCAGCTTCCAGGTCGAGGGGACGATCCTTCGCGGCGTCGACGCCGAGGCCGATCGGGTCGCGGCCTTCGCGCTCCGGATCATCGCCGCGATCGACGGCCGCCCGATGTCCGTCCTCGACGACGCGCCAACCGGCGGCCGTCGCCCGGCCGGCCGGTCGCCCGGGACCCCGGCGGCAGCCAAGAGGGCGTCCGCAGCGGGGTGAACGCCGACGACCTCGAGGCGAGTCCGCGGGGCGGAGCCGGCCGGCCGATCGCGGCCGTGATCTTCGACCTCGACGGTGTCGTCGTCGATTCCGAGATCTGGTGGGACGAGGTCCGTCACGCCTTCGGGGCTCGACACGGGCGGACCTGGACGGCGGAGGATCAGCGCGCCGTCATGGGTGCGAACTCGCGGCAGTGGTCGGAGACGATGCGCGACCGTCTCGGCCTCGATCTCCCGGCGGCCGACATCGAGCGCGAGGTCGTCGACGCGATGGTCGAGCGCTATCGGCACGAGGGCGCGCCGACGATCGCGGACGCCGTCGAGACCGTGCGCCGGATCGCCGCCCGCTGGCCCGTCGCCCTCGCCTCGTCCTCGCATCGGGCGGTGATCGATGCGGCGCTCGTCGCGACCGGCCTGTCCGAGGTCTTCCGGGCGGTCGTCTCGTCGGATGAGGTCGAGCGGGGCAAGCCGGCTCCGGACGTGTTCCTCGAGGCGGCGCGACGGCTGGCCGTCCATCCGGCGGCCGTCCTCGTGGTCGAAGACTCGTTCAACGGCCTTGCCGCCGCGCGGGCCGCGGGAATGCGTGCCGTCCTTGTCCCGAACGCGGCCGTTCCGCCCGCCCCCGGCTCAGCCGAGATCGCCGACGAGGTCCTCGAACGGATCGCCGATCTCGATCCGGAGCCGATGGCGCGAGCGGCCGGCACGGACGGCGCGGAGCCAGATGCGACGCGGACGGGAGCGCCGGGCGGTCGTGCGCGTCGGCCGGCGTCGCCGGACCGTCTCCACCCCCTGCGGCGGGCGATCCGGACGAGACTCAGCCGCCGGGCGGCCTGGCTGTTCTGCCACGCCCTGTTTCGTCTTCGGGTCGAGGGGCGCGAGCGGCTGCCGGGTGGCCCGGCCATCTACTGCTTCAACCATCTCGGGTGGGCGGATCCGTTCGTCCTGATGGCGACCCTTCCGATGCGGCCCCGACTGATGTTCTTCGGCCCGAAGGAGGAGGACATGTCTGTCGGCGGCCGAAACCGGCTGATGACCTGGACCGGCCTGACGATTCCGTACCGACCCGGCAAGAACGACCTGCTCGAGGCGGCGCGCCGGGTGCACGCGGCGATCGCCGCCGGGAGCGTCGTCGCAATCGCGGGGGAGGGGAGGATCCAGCCGATCGAGTCCCGTGTGGGCCCGCTCAGTGAGGGGCCGGCCTGGTTCGCGCTCCGGGAGCGGGTCCCGATCGTCCCGATCGCCCTCATCGGGACCTCGTGGCTCGGCTTCGGTCGCCGGATCACGGTCCGTGTCGGTGCGCCGATCCCGACGAGCGGGACGGCACGCCGCGAGGCCGTCGCGGCGCTGACCGGGCGGGTCCACGAGGAGCTGCGCCTCCTCGTCGCCGATGTCCCTCCCGCCCGGCCGCCGGGTCGGTTCGGACGCTGGCTGACCGAGCTGTTCAACGACTGGCCGGAGGGGAGTCGCGCCGCAGCGGAGGCGGCGGCCCGGGAAGCCCTCGAGCGCGAGTCCGCGGCGGCGGCGTCGCCGGCGATGGAAGCGGCGGACGCGACGGACTGACGGCGCGGCGCCAGACCCCACGGTCGTGTCGGCCACCTCGAGACCCAAACGGGCAAGGCCCCGAGACCGGCGACTCTGGCATACTCCGGCCGATCTCGAGCAGGGAGAATCCGTGGCGACGACCGGCCTATCCGCCGACCCCAGCGAATATCGCGACCGACTCGCCGAGCAGTCCGACGACCAGCTCGACGCGTGGGCGGCCGAGCTGATGCGGGACGTCGCGATCCGCCGCGGTGTCCGCAAGGTCGTGGCGGACTTCCGGCGAGCGGCCGGGCTCGACGAGGCCGGTTTCGAACGGGTGTTCGCTTCCGGCGGCGGCCCGCCCGCATCGATCGGTCGCGATCGCGACGGGAACCTGATGGTCCCCGCGATCACGCTCTTCGCCCTGGTCCCGGGCATTCGGTCCCAGGTGGCCGATGGTCGGGACCGCTTGATCGAGTACCTCGTGGCGAACTTCGGCGAGCTCGTCTACGTCTGACAGCCCGCCGAGAGCGGTCGACCGGGCGATCGGCTGGATCCGGATCACCCATCCATTCCCATCGATCCTCGACGGCCTCGTCAGTGGGGGAGTGGCGGCGGTCGCGGGCGGCGGGGCGGACACCGGCCTCCGAGTTGGCGCCGCGATGACGCTCCTCCAGCTCGGCATCGGGACGGTGAACGACGTCGTCGACGCGGTCCACGACCGGGGCCTCAAGCCCGGCAAGCCGATCCCGTCCGGGCTCGTCGAACCGCGCGCTGCCAGAGCGCTCGCGGCGGTCTGCTTCCTCGGCGGGATCGCGCTTGCCTGGTCCCTCGGAACGCTCACCGGGCTGATCGCCGTCCTGGTCGTTGCGATCGGCCTCGCGTACGACCTGCGACTGAAGGGGACGGTCTGGTCGTGGCTGCCGTTCGCCGTCGGGATCCCGATCCTGCCGCTCTTCGGCTGGGTCGGCGCCACGGGGCCAATCGCCCCGGCGTTCCTGGTTGTCGTCCCCGCCGCGATGGCAGCCGGCGCGGGCCTCGCGATCGGGAACGCCCTGGTCGACGTGGAGCGCGACGAGGCGGCGGGCCGGACCTCGGTCGCCGCGGTCCTCGGCGCCCGGCGGGCGGCCGCGGTGAGCGGCGGCCTCTACGCCGTCGTGACCGTGATCGCGACGGGAGCCGGGATCATCGCGGGGATCGCCATCGTCGACGGCGCAGTGATCGTGGCTGCCGGCGTTGCCGCCAGCGTTGCGGGCGGGACCGCGGCGAGACGATCCGCGGCCGGCCGCGAGCGGTCGTGGCAGCTCGAGGCGATCGCGCTCGCCGTTCTGGCCGTCGCCTGGGTCCGCGCCGTCCTCACCTGACGAGCGGCGGTAGGGCGCCCGCGCGTCCGCGCAACCGGCGGCCCGGGCGACCCGAGGCAGCAGCCGGGCTCCCTCCGACGGGCCACCAAGCCAAAGTGGCGGGCCGACCGCGGCGAGGCGTCAGCCGGGGTCGCCCGTCCGGACGACGGCGATCGCGTTCTCGAGCTTCAGCTTGGCGATCGTCAGGTACTTCGCGAGGTTCGCCCGATCCACGTCGGGGATCGACCGGACGACGTCCGGCGACCGCAAGACGGAAACCAGATCCTCGACCGCCTCGTTGAGCTGATGTCGCGCCTGCACGAGGGAATCGTCCCCCAGCGGGCCGGACGCCTCGGCGGGCGCCTCCCAGCCGGCCGCGGCGTCCTCGTCACGGTCGAGGGTGGTCGGAGCCGGGAGCTCCGTGACCGCGTCGTCGACGAGATGGGGTCGGCGACCCTCGATCCGCTCGCGGAGCTTCACCAGCGACAGCTCGCCGGCGGCGACCTGGGCCGCCAGCTTCCGCCGCTTCTTCGGGTCGTCGACCTTCAGCAGTTCGTAGGCGTGCGAGAGCGTGTCTTTGCGCAAGGACACGAGCTGCCGGATCTCCTCCGGCGCATCGGCGAGGCGAAGGCGGTTCTCCAGATAGCCCTTGTCCTTGCCGAGCTTCTCCGCGAGCTTCCGGATGCTGTACCCGTGCTCGTGGATCATTCGGTCGTACATCGAGGCTTCTTCGAGCGGCGAGAGGTCCTCGCGCTGGAGGTTCTCGATGATCGAGATCTCCAGGGCGGTGTCGTCGTCCATCTCCTCGACGAGCGCCGGGATCGTCGTGAGGCCGGCTTCACGCGTCGCGCGCCAGCGACGCTCACCGGCGATCAGCTGGTATCGGTTCTCGCCGAGCGGTCGGACGAGGATGGGCTGGAGGACACCGTGCTCCTTGATGGAGCCGGCGAGCTCGTGGAGGGCGTCCTCGTCGAACACCATCCGGGGCTGCTGCGGGTTCGACTCGATCCGGTCGATCGGCAGGATCTTGATGCCAGTCGCCCGGCCCACCTTGTCCGAGCTGAGCAGGCTGACGATCGCGGGTGAGAGTTCGCGATCCTCGGCGAGGCGTCGTGCTGCGACGGCGCGGAAATCAGGCCTGGCCAAGGTCGATCACCTCACGGGCAAGCTCGCGATAGGTCCGCGCCGCTTCTGAGGCGCCGGCGTAGGACGTGATCGGCCGTCCGGCGAGGGGGGCCTCGCCGAGCTTCACCGTGTTCCGGATGATGCTGCTGAACACGTGGTGATCGCCGACGACGCGCAGCTCGTCCAGCATGTCCCGCGCGAGGTTCGTTCGGCTGTCGAAGAAGGTTGGCAGCAGGCCGAGGATCCGAAGGTCGCGGTTCAACTTCATCCGGATCATGTTGATGACCTTGACCAGGTTGTTCAGGCCCTTCATCGCGTAGTACTGGGTCTGGACGGGGATGATCACGCTGTTCGCAGCGACCAGGCCGTTGACGGTCAGGAGGCCGAGGTTTGGCGGGCAGTCGATCAGGACGAAGTCGTAGACGCCGACCTGGCCCTCGAGCGCATCGCGCAGGACCTGCTCGCGGCCGAGGGCGGTGAACAGCTCACCCTCGGTGCTTGCGAGGTCGATGTTCGCAGGCGCGATGTCGATCCCCGCGCTGTCCGTCGGTCGAACAACGTCGGCGAGGGTCGCGCGTCCGTCCGCGAGGACGTCAGCCATCGACTTGTCGACCGTGTTCAGGTTGATTCCCAGGCCCGCCGTCAGATTCGCCTGCGGGTCCATGTCGATGCAGAGAATGCGATAGCCCTCCTCCTCGAGGGCGCCCGCGAGATTGATGGCTGTCGTCGTCTTGCCGACTCCGCCCTTCTGGTTCGCAATCGCGATCACCTGCGTCACCGGGGCATCACCTCGAAGCATGAATCGGCGTCGGACGGGTCGACGCGTCGGACGGGGACTGGCCGTGATGCTACTCCTCCGACCAGGTGGGCGGGCGACGACGTTATCCACAGATCCGGCGAGTTGTTCACCATTTTGTGGATATGTGACAGAGGCCGAGCGGCCCCCGATTCGCGGTGCATTCGCGCGATCGCCCACCTCTATCATCGGTCGGACGTTGACCTGTGCATCTGTCCTTGCGCAAAGACAGCGAACGGGAGTGGGCCCATGACGACGACTCCGTGAACAACGACGGCGGCGCCGCGCGTCTCGCGTCGATGCGCGCTCGGTCGCTCGAGGGAGGCGGCGAGGCGCGCGTCGACCAGCAGCATGCCCGCGGCAAGCTGACCGCCCGCGAACGAATCGATCTCCTGCTCGACCCGGGGTCGTTCGTCGAGATCGATGCATTCGTCACGGCGCGGGGCGCGGACAGCGACCCCGACGCGATTCTCGGCGACGGTGTGGTGACCGGCCATGGAACGATCGATGGGCGAGTCGTGTTCGTCTTCAGTCAGGACTTCACCGTCTTCGGTGGCTCACTGTCCGAGGCGTATGCCGCCAAGGTCTGCAAGCTGATGGATCTGGCGATGAAGGTCGGAGCGCCGATCATCGGATTGAACGACTCGGGTGGGGCGCGGATCCAGGAAGGCGTCGTGTCGCTCGGTGGATACGCCGACATCTTCCTCCGCAACACGCTGGCGTCGGGCGTCGTTCCGCAGCTCTCCGTCGTCATGGGGCCGTGCGCCGGGGGAGCGGTCTACTCGCCGGCGATCACCGACTTCACCGTGATGGTGGAGGGGACGAGCTACATGTTCGTCACCGGCCCGAACGTCGTCCGCGCGGTCACCCACGAGGACGTCGACGCGGAGCGTCTCGGCGGAGCGGCAACGCACACGTCCGTCAGCGGCGTCGCCCACATCGCGACGCCGGACGAGGCTGCGGCGCTCGAGACGGTTCGCGAAATCCTGGCCTACCTCCCGCAGAACAACGTCGACGACCCTCCGCGGACCGAGTGGACGGATCCGGCGGATCGTCGCGACGCCGACCTGAACGACATCGTCCCGGACGACCCGAGTCTCGCCTACGACATGCACGAGGTCATTCGGCGCGTCGTCGACGACGGAACCTTCCTCGAGATCCAGCCGGACTGGGCGCAGAACATCCTCGTCGGGTTCGGTCGACTCGCCGGCCGGAGTGTCGGGATCGTCGCGCAGCAACCCTCCGTCCTCGCCGGGGCGCTCGACATCGCGGCGTCGACGAAAGCGGCGCGCTTCGTCCGGACCTGCGACTGCTTCAACGTTCCGCTCGTGACCTTCGTCGACGTTCCCGGCTTCCTTCCCGGTGTCGACCAGGAGCACGGCGGAATCATCCGGCACGGCGCGAAGCTGCTGTTCGCCTACGCAGAGGCGACGGTTCCAAAGCTGACCGTCATCACCCGCAAGGCTTACGGCGGCGCATACGACGTCATGAGCAGCAAGCATCTTCGCGGCGACCTCAACGTCGGGTGGCCGACCGCAGAGATTGCCGTCATGGGCGCCGACGGCGCGGTGAACGTCATCTACCGCGACCAGATCGATGGGGCCGCTGATGCGGCAGCCGAACAGCGCCGCCTCGTCGACGAGTACCGCGCACGGTTCGCCCATCCCTACATCGCCGCGGCGCGCGGCTACCTCGACGACGTCATCCTCCCGTCCGAGACGCGGCCGCGACTCATCGCGGCACTGGATGTGCTCGCGACGAAGCGGGACACGAACCCGCCGAAGAAGCACGGGAACATTCCCCTTTGACGGATGCCGCGCACTCGGGGAGGGACGCCGACCGCCGGGCGTCTTTGCGCAAAGACGGACCACGCCCGGACCGTCCCTTCGGCAGGGTCCTCATCGCGAACCGGGGGGAGATCGCCCTCCGCATCATCCGGGCGTGCCGTGAGCTGGGCATCGAGACCGTCGCCGTCTACAGCGACGCAGATGCGAACGCGGCTCACGTCCGGGCGGCGGACCAGGCCGTTCGCCTTGGCCCGCCGCCCGCGGCCGAGAGCTATCTCCGAGGCGAGGCGATCATCGAGGCCGCCGTCGCGACGGGCGCCGAGGCGGTCCATCCCGGCTACGGCTTCCTGTCCGAACGGGCCGCGTTCGCCGCGGCCGTGGAGGGGGCCGGTCTTGTGTTCGTCGGCCCGTCGAGCGCCTCCATCGCGGCCCTCGGCGACAAGCTCGCGGCGCGCCGGTCGGCGGCCGCGGCCGGTGTGCCGGTCGTCCCGGGCACCCTCGAGGCGGCGGAGATCGACCGGCCCGACGCGCTCGACGCCATCGCGACCGTGGCTCGACGCGTCGGCTATCCGCTCCTCGTCAAGGCCGCGGCCGGCGGGGGAGGGCGGGGGATGCGTCGCGTCCCGGGTGAGTCGGATCTGCCGGCGTCGCTGACCGCCGCGGCCGCCGAGGCCCGGTCCGCGTTCGGCGACGGGACCGTCTACCTGGAGCGGGAGATCCGGCCGGCACGCCACATCGAGGTCCAGCTGCTGGGCGACCGCGGCGGGACGATCGTCGCCGTAGGCGAGCGCGACTGCTCGGTCCAGCGGCGGCATCAGAAGCTCGTGGAGGAGGCGCCGGCGCCCGGACTCACGGCCGAGGAGCGCGGCGACCTGCACGGGATGGCCGTCCGCGCCGCGCGCGCCGCCGGGTTGGAGAACGCGGCGACCGCGGAGTTCCTGTTCGACCCCGACCGCCGGTTCTGGTTCCTCGAGGTCAACACCCGACTCCAGGTCGAGCACGGCGTGACTGAGCTGGTGGCCGACATCGACATCGTCCGTGAGCAGCTGTTCCTCGCGGCCGGGCGGCCGCTGTCCGAAGGAGTGGTCGCCGCCGCGGCCGCTGCCGCCGACCCGCCGCGTCACGCGATCGAGGTCCGGCTCTCGGCGGAGGACCCGGCCCGCGCCTTCGCCCCGACGCCCGGGACGGTGACACGGTGGCACATGCCCGGCGGTCCCGGCGTCCGCGTCGACACGGCGATTCGGTCCGGAGACCGGGTCCCGCCCGACTATGACCCGCTGATCGCCAAGCTCCTGGTCGTCGACGCCGACCGGGGCCGGGCGCTGGACCGGCTCGAGCGTGCGCTGGACGAGGCCGAAGTGGCCGGGATCCAGACGACGCTGCCCTTCCACCGCTTCCTCGTCCGGAGCGACCTCTTCCGCGCCGGCCCGCCGTCGATCGACTGGGTGGACGAGCACTGGGCAAGTGCCCTCGTCGAGGGACGGGCCGAGGCCCTCGAGGTCGCCCGCTGGGTCGCCGCTGCGGCCGGGGCCGCCACGGCCGGCGCGCCCGCTACCCGGCCACCGGCCGGCGCACCGGCGGCCCCGCGCGGCGGACCATCAGGGTGGGCCCGTGCGGGACGGGCGGCCGCCCTGGACCGGCGGCCGCGATGACCGGCCCCGTCCGGGTCTCGCTCGTCGCGGACCCCAACGCGGACCCAGTCGAGCTGGAGCCCGGATCCGTCGACGCCCCGTCGATCGACCTGTCGCCGACGGGCGACGCCGCGATCCGGCCACCCGGCGCCGGCCCGACGGCACCCGCCCGCGCCGCGATCGTGACCCCGCTCGCCGCCCCCGACCACGGCCACTCCCGCCTCGAGGTCGTCGTCGACGGTTGGCGGTTCGAGCTCGACGTCGAGGACGCGGCGCGCGCGGCGCTCCGCGAGCGGGCGACCCGCGGAGCCCATGCGGCGGGGCCGAGCGCACCGGTCGACATCCGGGCGATCATTCCGGGACGGGTGGCGGCGGTCCGGGTGACGGGCGGCGACGACGTCGAGGCCGGCCAGACGCTGCTCGTCGTGGAGGCGATGAAGATGCAGAACGAGCTGCGGGCGCCCCGGGCGGGGCGTGTCGAACGGGTCGCGGTCGGGGAGGGGCAGACGATCGAGGTCGGCGACCTCC
This sequence comes from Chloroflexota bacterium, assembly GCA_042408445.1. Taxonomy (GTDB): domain Bacteria; phylum Chloroflexota; class Limnocylindria; order Limnocylindrales; family CSP1-4; genus CF-46. The sequence goes on along the minus strand of JBHORC010000016.1, from coordinate 65,654 downwards.
TCGTTGTCCTGGGTTGATCAACGAGGTGCAGCCGTGACCGGCGACGCGCGCGACGACGGGACGCCCGTCGGCCGCTGGCGCGCCACGACCCGGGCGAAGAGCCTCGCCAGCGCCCAGGAGCGCCGCGAGCGCTTCACGACGAGCTCGGACATCGAGATCGCGGATCTCTACACGGCAGCGGACCTCGAGGCGCTCGGGTTCGACCCGGATCGTGACCTCGGCTTCCCGGGCGAGCCGCCGTACACCCGCGGCGTCCAGGCCACGATGTACCGAAGCCGCTTCTGGACGATGCGCCAGTACGCCGGGTTCGCGACGGCGGAGGAGACGAACGAGCGCTTCCGGTACCTCCTCCAGCAGGGCCAGACCGGCCTCTCGGTCGCCTTCGACCTGCCGACCCAGATGGGCTACGACTCGGATGCGCCCGAGGCGGTCGGGGAGGTGGGCCGGGTCGGCGTCCCGATCAGCAGCCTCGTCGACATGGAGATCCTCCTCCAGGGTCTCCCACTCGACGAGGTGACCACCTCGATGACGATCAACGCGACCGCGCCGATCCTGCTCGCGCTGTACGTCGCCGCGGCCGAGGGCCAGGGCGTCCCGCGCGAGCGGATCGCCGGGACGACCCAGAACGACATCCTCAAGGAGTACATCGCGCGCGGGACGTGGATCTACCCACCGCACGCCTCGATGCGGCTCGTGACCGACATCTTCGAGTTCGGCTCGACCGTCCTGCCGCGCTGGAACACCGTGTCGATCTCGGGCTACCACATGCGCGAGGCCGGGGCGACCGCTGCCCAGGAGCTCGCCTTCACGATGGCCGATGCGATCGCCTACTGCGACGCCGCGGTGGCGCGCGGGCTGGCGATCGACGACTTCGCGCCGCGACTCAGCTTCTTCTTCGCTGCCTGGTCGGAGCTGTTCGAGGAGGTGGCCAAGTTCCGGGCGGCTCGCAGGATGTGGGCCCGGATCGTGCGCGACCGCTACGGCTCGTCGAACGCCCGTTCGATGGCGTGCCGGTTCCACGTCCAGACCGCCGGCTCCAGCCTGACGGCGCAGTCGATCGACAACAACGTCGTCCGGACGACGATCCAGGCGCTGGCCGCGGTCCTCGGCGGCGCGCAGAGCCTCCACACGAACGCGCGCGACGAGGCGCTCGCGCTGCCGACGGCCGCGTCAGCCCGTCTGGCGCTCCGGACGCAGCAGATCCTCGCCCACGAGAGCGGCGTGACCGAGACGCCGGATCCGCTCGGCGGCTCGTGGTTCGTCGAGAGCCTGACGACGCAGCTGGAGCAGGCGGCGCAGGCCTACCTGGACGAGATCGACGCGATGGGCGGGACCCTGGCCGCGATCGAAGGCGGCTTCCAGCAGCGCCAGATCCAGGAGTCCGCGTACCGGGTCCAGCAGGCGATCGAGCGCGGGGACCTCGTCGTCGTCGGCGTCAACCGGTTCCGTGACGACGAGGCCGCGGAGGTCACGGCCCCCCTCCAGCGGATCGATCCGGAGGGCGAGCGCCGCCAGATCGAGCGGGTTCGCCGCGTCCGCGCCGAGCGCGATCCGGCTGCCTGGGGCGCGGCGCTGGACCGGCTCGAGGCCGCCGCGCGCGGGACCGAGAACGTGCTGCCGCTGATGATCGACGCGGTCAAGGCCCATGCAACGGTCGGCGAGATCAGCGATCGCCTCCGGGCCGCGTTCGGCGTCCATCGCGAGCTGATCACGGTCTGAGAGAAGCCATGTCGAGAACTCCGCCGGCCGTTCCGGAGGCGATCCGTCGCCTCGGCAAGGTCCATCACGTCGCGTTGATCGTCCGCTCGATCGAGGACGCCAGCCGCTTCTGGCACGACATCCTCGGCCTCGAGCTCGAGACGGTGATGGACATCCCCCAGGACCGCGTCCGGATTGCCTTTCTCGCCGTTGGCGAGTCGAAGGTCGAGCTCGTCGAGCCGACGGACGAAACGACGGGCGTCGCCCGGTTCCTGGCCAGCAAGGGGGAGGGGTTCCACCACGTCTGCTTCGAGGTCCGAAACCTCGCCGAGACGTTGCTCCGGCTCGAGATCGATGGGCTCGAGCTGATCGACAGCGCTCCGCGACGCGGCGCCGAGGGTCCCGTCGCGTTCCTCCACCCACGTTCGTGCCACGGCGTGCTCGTCGAGCTGATCGAGGCGCCGGGCGGCCCGGCCTGGACGAGCCTCGGGTTTCCGGCCGCCTAGCCCCTCAGAGCGCCCAGGCGAAGATCACGTCGGAGGAGCGGTCCGCCGAGCGCGCAAAGGCGACGAGATCGCCGGCGAGCTTGCGGATCCACGGCTTCTCCTCGCGCGGCAGGAAGCCGAGCTCCTCCTCGATGAGGTCGATCCACCGCCCCGCAACGGCATCGACGAGGTCGTCCGGCAGCCGCGCGATCGAGTCGATCCAGCCCGGGTCGACCCGCTCGATCACCCGATCCCCGCCGCCACCCGGCCCATCGAGCTCGTGGCGCGCGTCGATGAAGTCGCTCGGCGCGTCATCGCCGGTCGCCCGGCGAACGGCTTCGGAGAACAGGTCGAGCCACGTCGGGTCGAGACCGCCGCCCAGCGACAGGTGACCATCGAACCGCGACGGATCGTCGAGGGCATCCCAGTCCTCGACCGAGAGCGCGAGCAGGATCGAGCGGAGATCGCCCGCCACCAGGTCCATCAGGGCGGCCATCAGCCCGCCTCGGTTGCCGCATCGATCGATGGAAGTGGGAGGTTCGTGTCGTCGGCGCCCGGCTCGCCGGCGTCATCCGGGTCCGGCGCGATCTCCGTCGCGTTCCCGGGCCCGCCGCCCTGCTGGGACGGCGGCACCCCGTCGCGCCAGCCGGCCCGATCCTCGATCCAGAAGATCATGTCGAGGTCCCCGGGCGACCGACCGACCTGGGTGAGCAGTGCGGCCGCCTCCGAGCGGTGCTGTGTCCCGTGGTTCACGACGTGGCGAAGCATCCAGGCGAACCCGACGCCCTCGTCGTCGCCCGCGAGCCAGGCGTCGTCCACGCTTGCCAGCCAGGCGGCCGCGGCCTCCCACTCCGCCTCGAATCGGGCACGGAACTCCGCCGGCGACGGCAGGGGCTCCATCTCCGGCCGTGGCGTGCGGTCCGAGCCCGAGAGGCCGAGCCACCACCGCTGGTACGCACCCAGCATGTGGACGAGGATCCCGCCGAGGCCGCGCTCGTCAATCACGTTCGACGCCGACCATGTCGCGTCGTCGACGCCTTCAAGGACGCGGAACAGCCGCTCGGACGCCCAGCGGTCGTAGGCGAACAGGCTGCGGATCTCGTCGGCGGTCGTCATCCCCGGATCAGCCACGGTAGCCGGCATCGCGCAGGAGCTGCGGCAGCTCGGTCGGCGAGTCGGCGATCCGGAACCCCGCGGCTTCGAGCGCGGCGACCTTCGAGGCGGCCGTGCCCGCGCCGCCGGAGATGATCGCCCCGGCGTGGCCCATCCGCTTGCCCTCGGGAGCCGTTCGCCCCGCGATGAACGCCGCCTTCGGGACGTCGCGCAGGTGGTCCGCGGCCCACGCCGCGGCGGTTTCCTCCGCGGCGCCGCCGATCTCGCCGATGAGGACGATCGCGTCCGTCGCGGGATCCGCCCCGAACAGCTGGAGGACGTCCAGGAACGTCGTCCCGATCACGGGATCGCCACCGATCCCCACGCACGTCGACTGGCCAAGACCGGCATCGGTCATCGCCTGGACCGCCTCGTAGGTCAAGGTCCCGGATCGCGACACGACCCCGACGCCGCCTTCCCGGTGGATCGATCCGGGGATGATCCCGACCTTCGCCTGACCCGGGGATGTCGCCCCGGGGCAGTTGGGGCCGATCAGGCGCGCCCCGGCGAGCCGAACAGCCTCGACCGCCGGGATCATGTCCAGCGCCGGGATACCCTCGGTGATGCAGAAGATCGTCCGGATTCCGGCGGCGGCGGCCTCCATGACGGCATCCGGCGCGCCGGGCGCCGGCACGAAGATGCAGGACGTGTCCGCGCCCGTCTCCCGGACGGCGTCCGCGACGGTGTCGAAGACCGGCACACGACCGTCCAGCGCCGTCTGACCGCCCTTGCCGGGGGTCATGCCCGCGACGACGTTGGTGCCGTACTCGAGCATCGCCGCTCCATGGAACGAGCCCTCGCGCCCGGTGAGCCCGTGCACGACGACGCGGCTCGAGCGGTCGATCAGGATGCTCATGCCGCGGCTCGCGACGCTTCGACCGCCCGCCGGGCCGCCTCGTCGAGCGTCTCCGCCGTCTCGAACCGCGCCTCCCGGAGCAGTACCGCGGCCTCGGCGGCGTTCGTGCCGACGATCCGGACGACCATCGGGACGTCGCGCTCCTGCTGGCCGCGCGCCTCGATGAGGCCGCGGGCAACCTCGTCGCCGCGGGTGATCCCGCCGAAGATGTTCACGAGGATCGCGTTCACCTTCGGGTCGGCGAGGATCAGGCGCATCGCGGCGGCGACCTTGTCCGCCCTGGCGCCGCCGCCGATGTCGAGGAAGTTCGCCGGCTCGCCGCCGGCCCGCTTCACCAGGTCCATCGTCGTCATCGCCAGCCCGGCGCCGTTGACCATGCAGCCGATCGTCCCGTCGAGCTTGATGAACGTGAGCCCCGCCTCGCGCGCCGCCCGATCCGTGGGGTCCTCCTCGTCCGGATCGCGGAGATCCTCCAGGCCGGGATGCCGCCACAGGGCCGAATCGTCGAGGGTGATCTTCGCGTCGAGGCATTGGAGGCTCTCGGCGGCGCCGCCCTCGCGCCCCTCGCCGCCCTCCTGGACGATCGCGAGCGGGTTGATCTCGACGAGGTCCGCATCGTAGGCCTGGATCGTCCGGACCAGCCCGGTCGCGATCCCGACGAACGCCTTGAGATGCGCGCCGAGCCCGAGACGGAAGGCCATCTCCCGGGCCTGGTAGGGGAGGAGACCGAGGAACGGGTCCGCCGGGACGGTGACGATCGCGTCGGGTCGTTCGGCGGCGACCTGCTCGATCTCGACGCCGCCTTCCGCCGATCCCATGAGGAGGATCCGCCGGCTCGACCGGTCGAGGACCGCCGAGAGGTAGAGCTCCTTGACGATCGTCGCGGCGGGACCGACGAGGACCTTTCGGACGGGGATCCCCTTGATCTCGAGGCCGAGGATCGCGGCCGCGACCCGCTCCGCCTCGTCGGCGGTCGCCGCGAGCTTCACGCCGCCGGCCTTGCCGCGGCCGCCGACGAGCACCTGCGCCTTGATGACGACGGGTTGGCCGGCTGGCGCGTCCGCGAGGAATCGCTCGGCGGCGGCGCGAGCCTCCGACGCCGAATGGGCGACCGCCCACGGCGGGACCGGCAGGCCCTGAGCCATGAGGAGCGACTTGGCGTCGGCTTCCTGGATCTTCACGCGCGGCGGACTCCCTCATCGACGCGGTTGGGGGGTCCGATGGTAGCGCCCGAGGCGAATTCGGAACGGTCGGCCCGGGCCGTCTCGCCATACTCAATGTGCACGCCACGTCGGCCGTGCCGCCGCCGAGGGGCGCAATGCAGCAGGAACTCGTGGAACGAGCGCGGCAAGGCGATCATGACGCCTTCGCCACGCTTGCGGCCGCCGCGATCGTCCGGCTCGACGCCGCCGCCCGGCTCATCCTCCGCGACCCTGACCAAGCCAAGGACGCCGTCCAGGAGGCGCTCGTCCGGGCCTGGCGCGACCTACCCACCCTGCGCAGCCCGGACCGGTTCGACGCCTGGCTCCATCGGCTGCTCTACCGGGCCTGCATCGACGAGGCGCGCCGCCTGCGGCGCCATCTCCTCGATGTCGACCTGACCCCGATCGATCATCCCGACCGAGACGACGCCAACGCCGTCATGGTCGACCGCGACCAGCTCGAACGCGGCTTCAGCCGCCTCGAGCCTCAGGCGCGGGCCCTCATCGTCCTTCACCACTATCTCGACCTACCGTTGCCGGAAGTCGCGTTCGCGCTCGGAATCCCGCTCGGAACGGCGAAATCGCGCCTGCACCGGGCGCTTCAAGCCATGCGTGCGGCGCTCGACGCCGATGCCCGTCCGCGGGCTGAGCTCGTGGAGGGCGGCCTCGCATGATCAAGCGGAACGACTTCAACGGCGTCGTCTCGAACTGGCTCGGCGAACAGGCCGGACGCGGCGCGCCCGACTACCTCGACGACGTCCTGGTTCGAACGGCCCATACCCGGCAGCGACCGGCATGGTCGAGCCTCGAAAGGTGGCTCCCAGTGCAGACAACCCTCCGTTCCGCCCCGTTGCCCAGGGTCGCCTGGCTGCTCGTCGTGATCGGCCTCGTCGCGGTGATCGCCGCGGCCGCCCTCTTCGTCGGCTCTCGCCCCCGCCCGCTCCCGGCGCCCTTCGGCCCGGCTCGCAACGGCGCAATCCTGTTCAGCGGGTCGGACCACGACATCCACACGCTCGACGCCGTCAGCGGCGCTGTGTCGACAGTGATCGCGGGACCGTCCGATGACACCCTCCCGTGGCTGTCACCCGACGGGACCAGGTTCCTCTTTCTTCGCGACGCGGCCGTGAACCCGGCCACGGACGGGAAAGCCGGCACGATCATGGTCGCGAACGTCGACGGGACGGACGTGCGTCCCCTGACGTCGCCCGTCACCAACCTGTACGACGCCGTCTGGACGCACGACGGAACGCGGGTCGCGGTCTCGTCCGACATCGCCGGAAAGCAAGCGCTCCAAGTCTTGACGGTCGATGGCTCGACCCAGCCGCAGGTGATCGATACCGGCGGCTTGACACCTGAATTCCTCGCCTTCGGGCCTGGTGACAGCGAGCTGACCTTCCGCGGGTCGACCACATCGGGTGATGGCCTGTTTGCGGTGGGCGTAGACGGCGGCGGCCTCCGGACGATCACGGCGAACGCGGCGCGGTCCGCCAGTCTCAATGCGAGCCTATCGCCGGACGGCACGACCATCGCGACCAACGTGTGGGACGGCACCGACGGCCGCCTCCGACTCTTCGAGGTCGCGACCGGGCGCGACGTGACGCCGGCGTTCGCTCCGGCGTCAGGCGGCGGCGTGATCGACGAGGGCCCTGTGTGGTCGCCGGACGGCTCGCTCCTGCTCTTCATTCGCTATCACGGGAGCAGCCTCAAGCACCTCGCCGTCGTGCCGGCCCGCGGAGGAGCGGTCCTCGAGATCGGTCCGGGGATGCAGGCCACCAACCTCGACGTGGCCCAGTTCTCGCCAGACGGGTCGCAGGTGATCGCGTACTACGGTGCCGACGCGTCGACCTGGCTGCTGGATCCGACTGGCTCGCTGCCGGGTCGGAAGCTCCCGGCGGGGATCGCCGAGCGGGCGACGTGGCAACGCTTGGCTCCCTGACGCGGTCCGCTGGCGGCTCTGACGGCCGGCTCCTTCATCGGGAGCCGGCCGTGTCGTCGTCGTCCGGCCCGCGCCCGTCGCTCGCGGCGGTCCCACGGATAGAATGGCTGCATGGCCCACCGAGTCACCCTGATCCCCGGCGACGGCATTGGACCGGAGCTCGCGGAGGCGACGCGTCGCGTCCTCGACGCATCGGGCGTCGCGTTCGAGTGGGAGGTCCAGGAAGCGGGCGAGGCGATGCTCGCGGAGCACGGCACGCCGCTTCCGGAGCCGGTCCTCGAATCGATCCTGCGGAACCGGGTCGCGCTGAAGGGTCCGATCACGACGCCGGTCGGCGAGGGCTTCCGGAGCGTCAACGTCACGCTTCGCCAGACGCTCGGCCTGTACGCCAACCTTCGGCCGGCGCGCTCGATCAAGGGCCTCGAGACGCGCTACGAGGACGTCGACCTGGTCATCGTCCGCGAGAACACCGAGGACCTCTACGCCGGCATCGAGCATCGCGTCGGTCGTGATGCGGCGGAGAGCATCAAGATCATCACGCGGGAGGCGTCGGAGCGGATCGCCCGGTTCGCCTTCGACTACGCGGTCGCCAACGGCCGCCGCAAGGTCACAGCAGTGCACAAGGCGAACATCATGAAACTGTCCGACGGGCTCTTCCTGGAGAGCTGTCGGACCGTCGCCGCGGAGTACGAAGGTCGGGTCGAATTCGAGGACCGGATCGTCGACAACATGTGCATGCAGCTCGTCCAGAAGCCGGACCTCTACGACGTGCTCGTGCTGCCGAACCTGTACGGCGACATCGTCAGCGACCTGTGCGCCGGCCTGGTGGGTGGGCTCGGCGTCGCACCGGGGGCGAACATCGGGCTCGAGGCGGCTGTGTTCGAGCCCGTCCACGGCTCGGCCCCGAAGTACGCGGGCCAGAACAAGGCGAACCCGACGGCCCTGATGCTGTCCGGTGTGCTGATGCTCCGGCACCTCGGCGAGCAGGCCGCGGCCGAACGGGTCGAGGGCGCGATCCGGACCGTGATCGCGGAAGGCCGCCGAACGACGTCGGATCTCGGTGGTGACGCCGGAACGAGCCAGTTCGCCGACGCGGTGATCGACGAGCTCGGCCGAACGGCATCGCCCGCGTCGAGCGGCGCCGGGACGACGGCCGGGTCCGCCGGGTCGGCCGGCTCGGCCGCCTGACGCCCGACGGCCGGCTGCACGAGGGGATCGACCGCCGATGCTGTTCCGCTATCGCGGCTCGGTCGGCATGGTCGCGTGGGCGTTCCACCGGATCTCCGGCCTCGCGATCTGGGTCTTCATCGTCCTCCACGTCTTTGACATCTGGCTCTCGGGCGCGAACCCGCGCCTCTATGACGAGCTCCTGTCGATCTACGCGAGCCCGATCGGCCGGGTGGGGGAGATGCTTCTCGGCGCCGCGCTCCTCTACCACGCCCTCAACGGGCTGCGGATCGTGATCATGGATTTCTGGCCGGCGATGACGCGCTTCCACCGCGAGATGTGGCTCGCGGCGTGGGCGATCTTCGTCGTCGTCGGGCTTCCGGTCGCGTTCGTCATCCTCCGACCGATCTGGGAGGGGACGCGATGAGCGCCTCGGGCGGCGCCGGCATCCGCCGCGGCGCGAGCGGCAGCCGGGCGCGACCGTCCGGCGGCGGCTGGGAGCTCGCTGTCTGGTACCTGATGCGGCTCACCGGGCTGGGGCTGTTCGTGCTCGCGCTGAGCCACTTCCTGATCACCCACGTCCTGTACGACCCGGCGGACCAGAGCGCGTCGTGGATCGACCAGCGCTGGGCGAACCTCGGCGTCCGGACGGCGGACTGGCTCATGCTCGCGTTCGTCGTCTTCCACGCGTTCATGGGTCTCCGGACGATCGTCCAGGACTACACCCACGGCGGTCTCCGCACGTTGATCACGATGGCCCTGTACATCGTCGCGATCGTCCTGTTCGCGATGGGCTCGATCGCCCTGCTCACCGTGAAGAGCCTCCTGCCGGCCGCGACCTGACGATGCGGATCGATCATGACGCGATCATCGTCGGTGCCGGCGGCGCGGGACTGTGGGCCGCCGTCGAGCTCGCGAAGGCGGGCGTCAACGCCGCGGTCCTGACGAAGCTCTACCCGACCCGCTCCCATACCGGCGCCGCCCAGGGCGGCGTGTGTGCCGCCCTGGGCAACCAGGAGGAGGACCACTGGGAGTGGCACATGTTCGACACGATCAAGGGTGGCGACTACCTCGTCGACCAGGACGCGGCGGAGATCCTCGCCCGCGAGGCGATCGAGACGGTGATCGAGCTCGAGCACATGGGCCTGCCGTTCAACCGCACGCCGGACGGGAAGATCGACCAGCGGCGGTTCGGTGGCCACACCCGGAACTTCGGGGAGGGGCCCGTCCGGCGGTCGTGCTTCGCGGCCGATCGGACCGGCCACATGATCCTCCAGACGCTCTACCAGCAGTGCCTGAAGTACGGCGTGACGTTCTACGACGAGTACCACGTCGTCGACCTCGTCAGCGAGGGCGGCGACCTGGGTGACGGCGGCCGGGCGGCCGGCGTCGTCGCGTACCGGATCGCCGACGGCGAGATCCACACGTTCCGCTCGAAGGCCGTGCTGCTCGCGACCGGTGGCTTCGGCCGGATGTTCCGGATCACCTCGAACGCCTGGTCGCTCACCGGCGACGGCGTCGCGCTGGCGTATCGCCACGGGATTCCGATGCAGGACATGGAGTTCTACCAGTTCCACCCCACCGGGATCTACGGGATCGGGATCCTCCTGTCCGAGGCGGCTCGCGGCGAGGGCGGGATCCTGCTGAACGGCGAGGGCGAGCCGTTCATGGCCCGCTACGCGCCGACGATGAAGGACCTCGCCCCGCGCGACGTCGTGTCGCGGTCGATCTATCTCGAGATCCGCGAGGGTCGGGGGATCGGCGGCAAGGACTTCGTCCACCTCGACGTCCGGCACCTCGGCCGCAAGGTGATCGAGGAGAAGCTGCCGGACATCACGGACTTTGCCCGGGTCTATCTCGGCGTCGAGCCGTTGACGGAGCCCGTCCCGATCCAGCCGACCGCCCACTACGCGATGGGCGGCATCCCGACCGACGTCCACACCCGCGTGACGCGCGATGCCGCGAACACGATCGTGCCGGGACTCTACGCGGCCGGCGAGTGCGCGTGCGTCAGCGTCCACGGCGCGAACCGTCTCGGGACGAACTCGCTCGTCGATCTGCTCGTGTTCGGTCGGCGCGCCGGCCGGCAGATGGCCGAGGACGTGAAGGGCGTCGGCCGGCCCGAGATCGCCGGCGACGTCGAGGCGCCGGCGCGGGCCGAGATGGCCGCGCTCCGCTCACACACCCGCGGCGAGAACGCGGCCCGGATCCGGAAGGAGCTGGCCGACGTGATGATGGACAACGTGGGCGTCTACCGCGACGAGGCGCTCCTGTCCGCCGCGCTGCCGAAGGTCCGCGAGCTGAAGGAGCGCTACGGGCTGGTTGGGATCGCCGACCAGGGGAGCGTCTTCAACACGGACCTGCTCGAGGCGCGCGAGGTCGGCTATCTGCTTGACTGCGCCGAGACGACGGTCGTGGCCGCGCTCGCCCGCAAGGAGACCCGCGGCGCCCACGCCCGCGAGGACTACCCGACGCGCGACGACGAGCACTTCCTCACCCACAGCCTCGCGACGCGCGGCCCCGGCCGTGGCCGCCCGCAGCTGACCTACAAGCCGGTCACGATCACCCAGTTCCAGCCGAAGCCGCGAACCTACTGAGCCGAACGAAAGCCGAGCCGAACGAGCATGCAGGTCGATCTCCGAATCCTTCGCTACGACCCCGAACGGGACGAACGCCCGCACTGGGAGGCCTACCAGGTCGAGGGCGACCCGAAGGGCGACCGGATCCTCGATCTGCTCCACCGCGTGAAGTACGAGCAGGACGGGACGCTGACGTTCCGGCGGTCGTGTGCGCACGGCGTCTGCGGTTCGGACGCGATGCTGATCAACGGTCGCAACCGGCTCGCCTGCACCGTGCGGCTCGAGCAGCTGGGCAAGCGCCGGATCACGATCGCCCCGCTGCCCGGGCTGCCGGTCGTGAAGGACCTCGTCGTCGACATGGACGGCTTCTTCGCGAAGCTGAAGAGCGTCCAGCCGTACCTCGTCGAGGACGGCCCCGCGCCGGCCCGCGAGCGGATCCAGAGCCCGAAGGATCGAGCCCGCTACGACGACACGACGAAGTGCATCCTCTGCGCGGCGTGCACGTCGTCCTGCCCGTCGTTCTGGGCCCAGCCGTCGTATGTCGGCCCCGCCGCGATCGTCAACGCCCACCGGTTCATCTTCGACTCGCGGGATGCCGGCGCCGACGAGCGGCTCGAGATCCTCGCCGACAAGGACGGCGTCTGGCGCTGCCGGACGATCTTCAACTGCTCGGATGCGTGTCCGCGGGGGATCCACATCACCCAGGCGATCCTCGAGGTCAGCTCCGCGATCGTCGAGCGACAGAGCTGACGGACCGTCTGTTTCCCGATCTGCCGGGTCCGGCGGCCTCGCAGGAGACGCGCGATGCGGGTCGGCGGCCCGGGTTCGTCGTGCGGACGGACGGCGCGGCCCGCGGGAACCCGGGACCGGCGTCGGCCGGCGCTGTCCTGATCGACCTCGCTCGCCCCGATGCACGTGACCCCCGTGCCCGGCCGGACGCGACGATCTCCGAGTTCCTCGGCGTGCAGACGAACAACGTGGCGGAGTACACCGCCGTCGTCCGGGCGCTCGCCCTCGCGGCGGAGCTCGGGGCACGCGAGGTGGTGATGCTCCTGGACTCCAAGCTGATCGTCGAGCAGCTTGCCGGACGATGGCGGGTCAAGGACGCGAAGCTGATCCCACTCTGGGAGGCGTCGAGGCGGACGCTCCGCGGGTTCGAGCGGTGGTCGGCGACGCACGTGCCCCGCGCGCAGAACACGCTGGCCGACGCGATGTGCAACGAGGCCATCGATCGGGTCGCGGCGGGCGGGCGCGCGGTCGTGGTCACCCGACCGGCCGCGGCCGCCGGAACCTGACCGGGCTGGTCGTCGTCAGGCGGGCGATGCGCACGCTCGCCCGGCTCGGCCTGTTCCTCGCGTTCCTCGCGATCTCCCTTGTGGTCGCCGGCTGCGATGACGCCGGGGGCGACTCGGGCGGTGCGTCGCCGGCGGCCGCTCCGTCGCTCGCCGGAACGTCCTGGTCAGCGTTCACGATCAACGGCGTGCGGCCGATCGGTCCCGTGGCGCCAACGATCCGGTTCACCGACAGTGCAGTCAGCGGCTCTGCGGGCTGCAATTCCTACGGCGGCACGTACGGGTTCGAGCCGGGGTCCGGCGCGATCCGGTTCGACGAGAAGGCGCTCGCGATGACGGCGATGGCCTGCGTGGACGAGCGGATCATGAATCAGGAGGGCATCTTCGTCCGCGGCGTCTCGACGGCGACGAAGGCGACCCGGACGGGAGACGGTCGCCTGATCCTGACGGGGCCGGCTGGCGAGATCGTGTTCGTCGCCGAGCACGAGGGCTGATCCACCGCGTGCCGGACGGGCGACGCCGGTGCGTCGGACGCGAGCGGCTAGAATCCCACCGTCAGCGAGGCCGTCGGATGGTCGCGCGCCACGTCGGGGGCAACCCCGTGAACGGCGTGAGGAAAGTCCGAGCTCCGCAGCGCAGGGTGGCGGGTAACGCCCGCCCGTCGTGAGACGAGGACCAGTGCCACAGTGACGATGCCGTCGGAGGCGCAAGCCGGCGACGGAGTGAAACGGGGCAAACTCCACCCGGAGCAAGGCCAAATAGGAGGGCGCAACCCGTCGGGGCAACTCGGCGGGGGAGAGGTGCGCTGCCCAGCCCTCGGGTCGGCCGCATGAGCCGTCGGGCAACCGGCGGCCCCAGATGGATGGCCATCCGCGACGGTTCGCCGTCGCGACAGAACTCGGCTTACAGACGGCCTCGCTGACGCTCTTCCCAGTCCCGAGCGCGAGCCGCGTGCGGCGCTGTCGTGGCGACCCTGGTCGCTGACGGAGCGTCAGTGGACGAAGGAGCGGTCAGTCCTCGTCCGGTCGGAACGTGTGCGGCGCCGTGCACGCATTGCAGATCGGCGTGGCGGCGTCGAGATGGCCGAGGGGGATCGGCACCCGGCGATCGGGCAGCAGGCACTCCACGTCGTACAGCCGATCCGCCCCGCTGTCGATCTGGATGAGTCGCCGAAACGTGCACCGTCGGATGCGCTGCGGCGCCAGCCGGTACGGATCCGGTTCGAGGCTGATCGTGGGGAGGGGGAGGGCCATCGCGAGGGTCGCCTCAGCGCGGAATCGATCGGGATCCCGATCTGGCGGCGGACTCTAGCACCGGCTTGAACGTCGCGGCAAGGTTCCAAACGTACTAGACTGCCCGCCGTCGGAGGGCTGTCGGAACCGGAGGGCGCGTGGCGGAGGGCCGGAAGACAGGAGCCGAGCGAGGGCGCGGGCGGACGACGCGACGAGCGGCGCCCTTCCGGGACGCACCGTCGGATCTCCCCGTGATCACACCCGAGCCGTGCAGGTTTCTTGCGCGTTACGACGCCGACGGGATGGTCCGCGAAGCGACGGCAACCGTCGATCCCCGTCACGTCTGCGTCGCCCTGGTCGACCCCGTCCCGCAGTCCGGTCGGCAGCAGGAGCTGGTCTGCCTGACGAGCGCGCACGTCAATTGCCCGCGCTACCTCCGCGGCCTGCTCATCGCGAATGCCCCGGCGCCGCCCGCGACGCGTCGGCGCGAGCAGATCTCGCCGGCCGTGATCGGGGCAACCCTCCTGTTGCTTGCGGCGATCGCGGCGTCCTTCGGGTTCCTTGCGGTTCGCGGCGGCTTCGAGCTGGCGCTTGCCTCGCCGACGCCGTTCGAGGTCGGCGCGATCCCGTCCGCGGTGTCGTCGCCGGCCGAATCCGGCGGGGAGGGCGCGTCCGCGTCGGTCGACGCGGTCAGCCCCTCGGCGCTGCCATCGCCGTCCGCGCCGACGGCAAGCTCGTCCCCGGCGCCCACCCTCGAACCGACGCCGACGCCCGCCGCGACGGCGACCCCGACCCCGGCGCCGACGAGCGACCGGTTCGCGCTCCTGACGAAGTGCCCGTCGACCGCCGACTGCTGGATCTACACGATCCGCTCGGGCGACAACCTCCGCAGCATCGCGAACTACTTCGGGGTGTCGTACGACCGGGTCCTCGCCATGAACCCGAACCTCCGCCGGCCCATCCACGCCGGCGACAAGCTGAGGATCCCGACGCCGACCCGTTGACGGCCGAGCCTCGCTGAGGCGCGTGTTCGAGGTCGCGCCTCATTCGGGCGGTCGCCCCGCGAACGGTTCATGCCCAAGGCCACGGCGCGTCGCCCTGCCGCCTGGGGAAGTCGGCCAGACGAACACCCGGGGAACCTTCGGCCTCATCGCGACGGCCGGACCCTGCCATCCGCTCGCAGTTGGCTGCATCTGACCGGATTCCGCGGAGGCGCTGAGCACGGGCACCGCCGGCCGGGAGCGGGCGCGGCCCGTGAACGCGACCCAACGTTCCGGGGGTGTGCGTTCGGCCGGATCGGCGAGGCACGCGCGGCGACCGGCCCCAGACGTCGCGCCACGTCGCGCCACCCGAGGCCCAACGCGGCGGAGCCGCTCCGCAGCGGGCGTTGCCTCCACGCGCCCCGACGTCGAAACGGGCATTGACGAGGGGTGTCGGAGCGCTATGATGCGCTGAAGTGGCACGAAGTGGTGGAAAGTGGGGAACAACCCCAACAGGACCCCTCACCACGTCGATCGCCTGACCAGGCAGCGCACCCGCACAGGGGAAGCCCCTCAGGTGTTCACCGGCGAGTACCGGCACACGGTGGACGACAAGGGACGGCTCGCCGTCCCGTCGAAGTTCCGCGCCCAGCTGGACGCCGGACTGGTCGTCTCGCGCTGGCTGGAGAACTGCCTCGCGATCCACACCCGGGCGAGCTGGGACGCCCTTGCCGAGAAGGTCGCGACGCTGCCGATCACCGATGGCAACGCCCGGCTCTTCGAGCGCTTCATCTTCGCCGGCGCCGTCGAGTCGACCCTCGACGGCCAGGGCCGCGTCCTCATCCCCGGCTACCTGCGCGACATGGCGGGCCTCGGCAGCGAGGCCGTCGTCGTCGGCACCCGCGATCACGCCGAGATCTGGGCTCCCGACCGCTGGGAGTCGTACCGCCGGAGCCTCGAGGATCCGGACGCCCTCGCCCGGGCCATCGGAGGCCTCGGCATCTGAACGACTCGCCCGCGCAGCCGCGGGCCGACCACATGCGCTTCCAGGGTCCGCTCGGGATCCGTCCGTCGAAGGTGGAGGAGTGATGCAGGAAGGGCACCTGCCGGTGCTGGTGGAGGAGGTCATGTCGATGCTCGCACCTGCCCCCGGCAGCCTTCACATCGACGCCACCCTCGGCGGCGGTGGGCACACCGAGCGGATCCTGGAGGCGAGCAACCCTGATGGCCGCCTCCTCGGACTCGACGCCGACGGGGCGGCCATCGCCAGAGTCGCTGGCCGCCTGGGGCCACGATTCGGCGACCGACTCGTCCTCCGTCAGGCGAACTTCCGCGAGCTCGCGGCGGTCGCGCCGGATTCCGGCTTTGCGGCCGTCGACGGGATGCTGTTCGATCTCGGGCTGTCGAGCTTCCAGCTGGCCGACCGCGAGCGCGGCTTCGGCTTCCGGACCGGCGGCCCGCTCGACATGCGGTTCGATGCGAGCCGCGGCGTCCCGGCGTCCGAGCTGCTCGCGACGCTCGACGCCGGCGAGCTGACTGCGCTCCTCAAGCGCTACGGCGAGGAGCCGCAGGCCGGCCGGATCGCCCGCGCGATCGTTGCGACGCGCGCGACGACGCCGATCACGACGGCCGAAGAGCTCGCCGCCCTCGTCGAGCGCGTCGCCCCGGGCAACCCCCGCATCCGGCGCCGCATCCACCCCGCGACCCGTGTGTTCCAGGCGCTCCGGATCGCCGTCAACGCCGAGCTCGATGCGCTCCAGGAGGGGCTCGCCGCCTCGATGGATCTGCTGCGGCCCGGCGGCCGGCTCGTCGTCCTGAGCTACCACTCGCTCGAGGATCGGATCGTCAAGCGGTTCATCGCCGCCGAACGGCGCGGCTGCATCTGCCCGCCGGAGCTGCCGGTCTGCGTCTGCGGCCGGAACCCGCGACTGCGCCTCGTGACGCGGCCGTCGCTGACGCCCACCGATGCCGAGATCGCTGCCAACCCGCGGGCCCGCAGCGCCCGCCTCCGAGCCGCCGAGCGGCTCGCCGCCTGACCGAACGCCAGCCAGCCAGTCGATCGAGAGGAGGAGTCCCGTGAGCAAGCGACACCAGTCCAGCCGCCGACGGACCTACGGACGACGTCAGCACGAGCTGCACGAGCGGCAGTCGGTCCGGCGGCACCAACCGACCGAGGACGAGCTCGACCGCGACGGCTTCGGCGCGTCAACGGCGGCGGACCCGCTCGCGTTCCTCGACCCGCGGACCCCGCGTCTTCGCTTCGCGCTGGGCGAGTAGTGGCCGTCTACTCCGGGGCGCGCCCCCGTTCCTCGTTCCTCCCGCAGCGATCGCGCGTCGTCGATGCGCCGACCCTGCCGCGGCGACGCGTTCGCGGCGCCGTTCGCGCGCGGCGCCGGACGAACCGTCTCCCGATCATGCTCGGCACGATCGTCGTCGCGTTCGTCCTCGCCTTCTTCTCGCTCGCCCAGACGATGCGCGTGTCGGCGACCGGGTACGACATGGCGAAGCTCAGCGAACAGCGGGACGCGCTCCTCGTCCGCAAGTCCGAGCTCCTGACGGACCTCAACCGGCTGGGGCAGGCACCCGCGGTTCGCAAGCTCGCGATCGATGCCGGCCTGACGCAGCTGTCCGCTCCGCTCGTCGTCCGCTGACGCATCGCCAAAGCCGATGATGGGACGGACGGATTCGCGGCGCCGCGCCTTCTTCCTGCTGATCGTCTTCGCGACGGTCGGCGCGGCCCTGCTCGCCCGCCTCGCCTACTGGCAGGTCGGCCAGCGCGATCGCCTCGCGGGCGAGGCGTTCCAGCAGACGACGATCCGGGAGACCACCCCGAGCCGGCGCGGCGACATCTACGACCGGACGGGTGTCGTCGTCCTGGCGACGACGATCGAGCGGCAGCGGCTCATCTCCACGCCGTCGCAGATCGAGGCAAGCCGCCGCCGTGACGTCGCCGCGACGCTGGTCGGAATCCTCGGCCTCGCGGACGCGGATGCCCAGGCGCTGACCGATCGCGAGACCTCCGAGCGCAAGTACGTGGTCCTCGCCCACGACCTCGACACGACCGTTGCCGCCCGCGTCCAGTCGGCGATCGACGCCGGCCTGGTGAAGGGCGTGTCGCTCGAGCCCGAGCCGGTCCGGGTCTACCCCCAGCCCGGCGGTGCCCCGAACACGACCCTCGGCGCCAAGCTGATGGGCTTCGTCAACCGCGAAGGCGTCGGCCAGTACGGCGTCGAGCAGTTCTACCAGGATCAGCTCGCCGGGCGGCCGAAGATCGTCCAGGCGCAGCGCGACATCGCCTCCCGCCAGATCCCGGAGACCGCCGTCGTCCAGGATCCCGGCGCGCCGGGCGAGGACATCCGGCTGACGATCGACGCGGGGCTCCAGACGGACGTCGAGCAGGAGATCCTCGCGGCCTGGGCCGCCGATCGGGCGAAGTCCGTCTCGGCCGTCGTCCTGAATCCGTACACCGGCGAGATCCTCGCGGAGGCCTCGTACCCGTCCTACGACGCGAACGACTACGCCGCGATCGCGACCTCCGACGCCAACCGGTTCATCGACCCGATCGTCAGCTCGACCTACGAGCCCGGCTCCGTCTTCAAGATGCTGACCTCCGTCGCGGCGCTCGAGCGGGGCGAGGTCACGACGAAGACGCGGATCCGGGACACCGGCATCCTGCGGCTCGATGGCGGCCAGTCGCACGTCGACGACGCGGACCACAAGGCCAAGGGCATGATGACCTTCGAGGACGCGATCGCCTACTCAAGGAACGTCGTCGCGGCCAAGGTCGCGATCGGACTCGACCCGAGCACGAAGACCGCGGCCACGATCCTCCACTCGACCTGGACGCGGTTCGGTTTCGGCAGCCCGACCGGCGTCGATCTCGCGGGTGAGGTCGGCGGGATCGTCCACGACCCGGCGAAGCGAACGTGGCGCCAGATCGACCTCGCGAACGGCTCGTTCGGCCAGGGTGTCGCCGTGACGCCGATGCAGCTCGCCGCCGCGTTCTCGGCGATGGTCAACGGCGGCAACCTGATCCAGCCGCACGTCGTGAAGGCCGTCGGGACGAACGCCCGCGAGGTCTCCGCGAAGGGCACCGTCATCAGCGCGAGCCTGTCCGGGACGCTGATCGGGATGATGCGCCACGTCGTCACGACCGTTCCGTTCTACCGGGACCGGACGCTGATCCCCGGATTCGATGTCGGCGGCAAGACCGGAACGGCCCAGATCTGGGACCCGAAGATGTACGGCGGCCACGGCGGCTGGAAGCGCGACATCTTCAACTACTCGTTCATCGGCTACATCGCCCGGGAGACCGGCCGGCCGGATCTCGTCGTCGCCATCCGGATCGAGGAGGGGACGCCGACCGTCGCCAAGCTCGGTCAGCTCGAGATGCCGGTGATGTCCTTCGAGCTGTTCCGGCGGATCGCCCACGACGCGATCACGACGCCCGACCTCCTGCCCGACCGAACTGACGACGCACCGCCGGCCACGACCGCGTCCCGGTGAGCGGCGCCTGTGCGACACTGGGCCGCGTGACCGATCGTCGGGATCCGTCGCTGCCGATCGACGGGGGTCCCGACCGGGGCCTGTCCGCCGACGACCTGCTCGAGGCGACGGGCGGATCCCTGCTCCACCGCTCCGGGCGACTCGTCCGCGACGGCGCCGTCGATTCCCGCGAGGTCCGGCCCGGCAACCTCTTCGTCGCGTTGCCCGGGGAGCACACGGACGGGCACCGGTTCGTCGCGGCAGCGCTCGCCGCCGGCGCCGCCGCCGTGCTCGTCGCCCGACCGCCCGACGATGTCGATCTGTCGGCCGTCGACGCGACCGTGATCGCCGTCCCCGACCCGCTGATCGGACTCCAGGCCGTCGCGTCGGCCTGGCGGGCACGCTTCGACCCGCTCGTCGTCGGCATCACCGGCTCGATCGCGAAGACGTCGACGAAGGAGGCCGTCGCGACCGTGCTCGGCGCCGCGATGCCGACGCTCCGCAACGAGGGCAACCTGAACAATGAGATCGGCCTTCCGCTGACGGTCCTCCGGCTCCGCGGCGAGCATCGCGCCGCAGTGCTCGAGATGGGGATGTACGTCGGCGGCGAGATCGCCGACCTCGCCCGCATCGGGCGACCCGAGATCGGGATCGTCACGGCGGTCCAGGCCGTCCATCTGTCCCGGATCGGGACGCTCGATGCCATCGAGCAGGCGAAGGGCGAGCTCGTCGAGGCGCTCCCGGCGGACGGCGTGGCGATCCTGAATGCCGACGACCCGCGCGTTCGTCGGATGGCCGCCCGGACGCGCGCCCGTGCCGTCTTCTACGGCTTCGCGCCCGACGCGGATGTTCGCGCGGAGGCGGTCGAGTCGCGTGGCGTCGAGGGGATGGCGTTCGCCCTCGTCGCCAACGGCGAGCGTCGGAACGCACGGATCCCGACGCTCGGGGCGCTCTCCGTCCATAACGCGCTCGCGGCCGCGGCCGCGGGTCTCGCTGCCGGGATGCGGCTCGATACGGTCGTGGATGCGCTCGCGATCGGCTGGAGCGCCCCGCATCGCGTCCAGGTCGTCCGGGCGGGCGAGGTCACGATCATCGACGACAGCTACAACGCGTCGCCCGGCTCGGTTGCGGCGGCGCTCGATCTCCTCTCGGAGCTGCCGGGCCGGCGTGTGGCCGTGCTCGGCGAGATGCTCGAGCTGGGCGACGACCACGAGGACGGGCACCGCCGGACCGGTGCCCACGCCGCGCAGCGGGCCGACGTCCTGGTCGCGGTCGGCGCGGGCGCGGCGGGGATCGCCGATGGCGCCGCCGGCGCGATGTCCGCGGAGGCGATCGTGCGCGTTGGAGATCGCGAAGCCGCGCGGGATGTGCTCCTGGACCTCCTTCGGCCGGCCGATGTCGTCCTCGTCAAGGCGTCACGTGGGATCGGCCTCGACGTCCTCGTGGATCAGCTCGTCGCGGACCTCGGCGCGAGGACCTCGGCCGGTGCGTCGGCGGGTGCGTCGGCGGTGGCCCGGCCCGAGCCGCGAACCGAGTCGGACTCGGGAATCTCGGCATGACCGTCGAGCTGATCCAGGGTCTGCTGCTCGCGTTCGCGATCGTCGTGATCCTCATGCCGCCGTACATCCGCCTGCTGCGGACCGCCGGCTTCACGAAGCAGATCCGGATCGAGGGCCCGGACACGCACCAGATCAAGCACGGCACCCCGACGATGGGTGGCGCGTTGCTGATCGGCGTCGTCCTCGCCCTGTACCTCCTGCTCCGATTCCCGCCGGAGGGCGGCATCTACGCGCCGCTCGCCGCCCTGGCCGGCGTCGGGCTGCTCGGTGCGTTCGACGACTACCTGAACGCCAAGACCGGGGAGGGGATCCGGGTTCGCCAGAAGCTCCTGTGGCAGGTCGTCTTCGCCTTCGCGGCGGCGTTCATGATCCAGCGCACCTACCAGATCGACCAGATCGCGGTGCCATTCGTCGGCGCCGTCCACATCGAGCCGGTCATCTACGTCCTGTTCGCGGCCTTCGCGATCATCGCCGCGAGCAACGGCGTGAACATCACCGATGGCCTCGATGGGCTCGCCGGTGGCACGCTCGTCTTCGCGTTCGTGGCGTTCCTTCTCGTGGCGCTGCTCAACGTCCCGGCCCAGCCGAACCTCGCGTTCCTCTGCGCGCTGATCATCGGCGCGCTGCTCGGCTTCCTCTGGTTCAACGTCCACCCCGCGCAGGTCTTCATGGGCGATTCGGGGTCCCTGTCGCTGGGGGCGACGCTTGCCGTGATCGCCCTGATCACCGGGCAGATCCTCGTCCTGCCATTGATCGGCCTGGTCTTCGTGATCGAGACGGGCTCGGACATCATCCAGATCGGCTACTTCAAGCTGAGCGGCGGCAAGCGGATCTTCCGGATGGCGCCGTTGCACCATCACTTCGAGCTGGCCGGGTGGGACGAGGAGAAGATCACCCTCCGGTTCTGGATCGTCGGGATCCTCGCCGGGCTCCTTGGCGTGACGCTCTTCCTCGCCTCGATCCAGAAGCTGCCGTGACGACGATGACGACGGACGCGGTGATCGACCTGGATCGGCTCTCGCTGGACGACGTCCGCGGCGGTGCCTTGCGGGACCGGCCGATCACGGTGCTCGGGTTCGCGCGGAGCGGGATCGCGCTGGCCCGGTTCCTCGTCGACGCCGGTGCCGTCGTGACCGTTTATGACGGCCGGCCCGAAGCCGAGCTCGACGAGGCGCGCGGTCGGCTCGACGGCCGGCCGATCGGGCTGCTGGCCGGACCCGACATCGATCCGGCGAGCGCCTGGGACGGGGCGGCGCTCGTCACCACCTCGCCGTCGATCAACCCGGACTATCCGACGACGGAGCCGCGCCTCCGCGATGCGCTCCAGGGCCTCGTCGATCGCCGCCTCGGCGGCGACACCTCGGTCCCCGCGCTCGTCAGCGAGCCGGACCTGTTCCTGCGTCTGTGCCCCGCGCCGACGGTCGGGATCACCGGCACGAAGGGCAAGACGACGACCTCATCCCTGATCGCGGCGCTGCTCGCCGAGGATCCGTCGCACCCCGTCGTGCTCGGTGGGAACATCGGCGTGCCGCTCGTCGAGCGCCTGCCGGAGCTCACGCCGGATCATCGCGTCGTGATCGAGCTCAGCGAACTGCAGCTCCCGACCCTGTCCCGCGGCACGACCGTCGCGGTCTACACGAACGTGACCTCCGATCATCTCGATCGGCATGGATCCGTGGGCCGGTACCGGGCCGTGAAGCGGCGGCTCGCCGAGCTCGTGGACCCAGACGGTGCCCTCGTCCTGAACGCGGACGACCCGGTCGTGACCGCGTATGCGGGTCTCGGTACGGCGCCCGCGACCCTGTACCGGACCGCCCGGCCGATCCCGGGCGGCGTCGGGGTCGAGGACGGCTGGATCGTCGCCGCGGGGGTCGGCCGTCTGCCGCTCGTGGGTGGCGGCGCAGCGGCGACGGGCCCCGGCGGCCGGATCCTGCCCGTCGGCGAGCTGGCGATCCCCGGCGCGCACAACGTGTCGAACGCCCTCGCGGCCGTGGCGACCGCCCTCCTGTTCGGGATCGCGCCCGATGCGATCCGGCGCGGCGCCGCCGGCTTCACGGGCGTTGAGCATCGCCTCGAGCCGGTCGCGCTCATCGACGGCGTCCGCTTCGTCAACGACTCGCAGGGGACGCAGCCGGACGCCGTGATCGCGGCGCTCCGCGCCTTCGACCCGCCCATCGTGCTGATTGCCGGCGGCCGGGACAAGGGCGTCGATCTCTCGATGCTCGGACCGGTCGTCGCCGAGCGGGCGGCTGCAGCGATCCTGATCGGCGAGAGCGGACCGGACCTCGAGGCGAGGTTCCGGGCGGCCGGCCTCCAGCGAACGGAGCGGGCGTCGACCCTGGAAGCCGCGGTTCGATCGGCCGACGCGATCGCCCGGGAAGCGCTCGCCGCCGGAGCGGTCGAGCCGGCTACGGTGCTCCTCAGCCCGGCCGCGGCGAGCTTCGACATGTTCGTGGACTACGCGGCGCGTGGCCGGGCGTTCAAGCAGGCGGTCGCGGGCCTCGCCGAGGAGCGGCGCGCGGCGGGCAATCCGCGAGCAACAGGGAGGACCGAATGAGGGACACGGCGCGTCTCGGCGTTCCGGGCGTCCGCCGGATCGGTGGCGGCCGGCTCGGCACGGTGGCGACCGACACCCTGAACCGCCCGCTCGAACGCGTCGAGCGGGACACCGGTCCGACGCCGCGAACCCCCGCTCGGCAGAAGGCGACGGCGCTCAACCGGGAGCGACACCAGGCGGACTACGCGATCCTCGTGATCGTTGTCGCGCTGACCGCGATCGGCATCCTGATGGTCTATTCCAGCTCGGCGATGAAGGCCTACATCGCCACGGACGACACGCTGGCGATCGTCGGCCCGCAGATCGGCTGGGCCGCGCTCGGGATGGTCGCCCTCGCGGGAATGATGCGCGTCGACTACCGCTATCTCCGCTTCATCTCGGTGCCGTTCTACGCCTTCGCCGTCGTCCTGCTCGTCCTCGTCTTCGTGCCGTCGCTGAACATCGTCGTGGGCGGGTCCGCCCGTTGGCTGAAGCTGCCGCTGCTGCCGGCGCTCCACCCCGCCGAGTTCGCGAAGCTGGGGCTGATCGTGTATCTCGCGCATTGGTTCGCGAAGCGGGGCTCGAAGACGAAGGGCTTCTGGGGCGGCACGATCCCGTTCCTGATCATCCTCGTGCCGATCGTGGCGCTCGTGTTCAAGGAGCCGGATCTCGGCACGACGATCGTGATCGGCCTGACCGGGCTCACGATGTTCTTCGTCGCCGGCGGCAGCCTCATCCACCTCGCGGTCGTCGGCTTCGCGGCGCTCGTCGCGGTCGTGGCCGTCGGGCTCCGCGGCTACCAGCTCGACCGGATCCGGACGTGGCTCGACCCGTGGTCCGATCCGCTCGGCGCCGGCTTCCACACGATCCAGGGTCTGCTCGCCCTCGGCCTCGGCGGGATCCTCGGCGCGGGCCTCGGCGAGAGCCGGCTGGCGGGTGGCCTGTTCCTGCCGAACGCGAGCAACGACTACATCTTCGCGATCATCGGCGAGGAGTTCGGGCTGATCGGGGCGGCGGTCGTGATCCTGCTCTTCGTCGGGCTCGCCTACTCTGGGATCCGCGTCGCGCTCGGCGCGCCCGATACGTTCGGCGCGCTGCTCGCCGCGGGCATCACCGCCTGGCTCTGCATCCAGGCGTTCATCAACATCGGCGTGGTCGTCGCGCTCATCCCGGTGACCGGCATCACGCTGCCGTTCATCAGCGCCGGCGGCTCGTCGCTGACCATCAGTCTCGCGGCCGTCGGCACCCTGCTGTCGATCTCCCGCGAGACCGTCGAACGAGGAACTTGGAACGATGCGGCTGTTGATCGCCGGGGGCGGGACGGGAGGGCACATCTTCCCGGCGCTCGCCGTGGCGCGTTCGCTGCGCGAGCGGTCCGACCGTCCGACCGCGCCTGACCTCGTCTGGGTCGGCGGCCATCGCGGACTCGAGGCCGGGATCGTGCGTGACGCCGGGATCCGCTGCCGCCGGCTCGTGCTCCGGTCGCTGCGGACCGTCGACCTGTCCGTCCACGCCGTCCTCGACCCGATCCGCCTCGGCGCGTCGGTCCCGCAGGCCGCCGCGATCCTCGCCGCGGAACGGCCCGCGGCGATCCTCACGACCGGTGGCTACGTCGCCGTGCCGGTCCTGATGGCTGCGGCGCCGCTGCGGATCCCCGTCGTGCTCTGGGAGGGCAACGCCACGCCCGGTCGCGCGGTCCGGGCGACGGCCCGGCTGTCCGATGCGCTGGCCGTGTCGTATGCGGCGGCGGGCGCCGCGCTCGGTGCCGCCCACGTCCCGACCTTCGTGACCGGAACGCCGATCCGCGATGTCACGGGGATCACGCGCGCGGCCGCGCGCGAGCGGCTCGACCTGCCGCCCGATGCGAAGACCGTCCTGATCTTCGGTGGCTCCCAGGCCGTCAAGCGCTTCAACGCCGCCGTCGCGGCAGCACTGCCGCGGCTCGTGAGCCGCGTCCACATCCTGCACGTCACGGGCGAGGCGGCCTACGCACCGGCCCTCGCCGAGCGCGAGCGCCTCCCCTCGGACGGGCGAACGCGCTACCGGCCCTATCCGTTCCTGCGCGAGGACATGCTCGCGGCGCTCGTCGCGGCGGATCTCGTCGTCGGTCGGGCAGGCTCGTCGACGGTCGCGGAGGTTGCCGCCCTCGGGATTCCGGCCGTCTTCGTGCCGTATCCCCACGCCGGCGCACACCAGGAGGCGAATGCCGCCGTTCTCGCCGAGTCGGGCGCGGCGCGGATCGTCCCGGACGAGGCATTCGACGCCGACGCGCTCGTGGCGGCGACGGAGATCCTGTTCGACGAGCCGCTGCGGGCGTCGATGGCGGCGGCCGCGCGCCGGTTCGGTCGGCCGCACGCGGCCGACGCGGTCGCGTCGCTCGTGCTGGCGCTGGCCGAGCGGCGGCCGTTGCCGAGCGCGGAGACGGTCGAGGCGATCGCGCGGGGTGCCGAATGAGCGGACTCCGTTGCGCCGCCCGCCCGCCGCTCCGACCGGCCGTCCCTGGCAGCCGGTGATCAACGGCGTGGAGCAGCCAGCAGACGCGCCCGCCCCGGTCCCGTTCGACGCGATGGCGATCGGGACGGCGATCCAGCGGCGCATCGGCGTGAAGACGTCGCGCGACGAGCCGCTGGCCCGGTTCACGACGATGCGCGTCGGCGGTCCCGCCGACCTGTTCGCGACCGTCCACAACGTCCACGAGGTGCGCGCGATCGTCCGGTTCGCCCGGTCGCGGGGCATTCCCCTGACGCTGCTCGGGCGGGGGAGCGACGTCGTCATCGCCGACGCGGGCATCCGCGGCCTTGTGGTCCAGAACCGGGCGGAGGGCTCGCGGATCGACGGCGATCGCTACATCGCTGAGTCCGGCGTCCCGATGGCCCGGGCTGCGACCGAGACCCAGAAGGCGGGCCTGACCGGCCTCGAGTTCGGTCTCGCGATCCCGGGCACCGTTGGGGGCGCCGTCTGGGCGAACGCCGGCGCCCATGACAGCGACGTCGCCGCGATCCTCGAGTCGGCGGACATCCTCCTCGGCGACGGCACGGACGCGCGGCTGGACGCCGCGGGTCTCGAGCTCCGGTACCGCGACAGCCGGCTCAAGCACCGGCCGGAGGAGGTCGTGCTCGGCGCGACGTTCCGGCTCCAACCGGCGGATGCCACCACGATCGCCGCTCGGCTCGACGACATCCGCCGATGGCGCCGCGAGCATCAGCCGCTCGGGATCCCGTCGGCGGGGTCGACCTTCCGGAACCCGGAGGGGGATTCGGCCGGCCGGCTCATCGACGCGATCGGCTGGAAGGGCCGGACGCGTGGCGGCGCCACGGTGTCCGAGAAGCACGCGAATTTCATCGTCAACGACCGCCACGGGACGGCAGCCGACGTCCGGGGCCTGGTCGACGAGGTCGCTGCCGCCGTCCATCGCGAGACCGGCGTCCGGCTGGAGCCCGAGGTCGTCTTCCTCGGCGATTGGCGCGAGGAGGGAGACGCATGACCACGCCGGGCGCCGCGCCCCGCCCGCCGATCGTCGTGCTGCTCGGCGGTCCGTCCGCGGAGCACGATGTCTCGATCGTCTCGGGGACGGCGATCGCGGAAGCGCTCCGGGACCGCGGCGAGGACGCCCGCGAGGTCCTGATCGACCTCGACGGCCAGTGGTGGTGGCTGCCGCCCGACCATCGGCGCGAGGGCCGGCCTGCGGCAGCCTACGACCACCCACCGGCAATCGGCGCCCATGGGCCGATGACCGCCGGCGCCGCCGTCGACCGGATTGCAGCCATCGAACCGCGTCCGGTCGTGTTCATCGCGCTCCACGGGCCGTTCGGCGAGGACGGAACGGTCCAGGCGATGCTCGAGGCGGCCGACCTCGCCTACACCGGCTCGGGGGTGACCGCGTCCGCGCTCGGGATGGACAAGGCCGTGTTCAAGCGGCTCGTCCGCGGCTTCGGGCTGCCGGTCGTCGACTGGGTCGAGATCCGGGCCAGCCGCTGGCGAGCGGGCCGCGACGCGGTCATCGCGGAGCTAACCGCCTTTGCCCGCGGCACGGCCAGCGGGCGGCTGATCGTCAAGCCGTCGAATCTCGGCTCGTCGGTCGGGATCACGCTCGTCCACGACGCAGCGGAAATTCCGGCCGCCCTCGACGAGGCGTTCCGGCACGACGTCGTCGCGCTCGCGGAGGCGTACCTCACCGGCGCGCGCGACCTGGAGGTCAGCGTGATCGGCAACGACCCCGCCCACCTCGAGCTCTACGGCCCCGGCGAGATCCTCGCCGGCCACGAGTTCTACGACTACGCCGCGAAGTACACGCCGGGCCTGTCCGAGACGTCGATCCGGGCGGAGGTCCCGGGCCCGATGCGCGCCTCGATCCTGAAGATCGCCCGCGACGCCTACCGGGCGATCGGCGCCGAAGGGTTCGCCCGGATCGACTTCCTTGTCGCCGGGGAGTCCGTGTTCCTCTCGGAGATCAACACGATCCCCGGCTTCACGCCGATCAGCCTCTTCCCGACGATGCCCGCGGACGGCGGGTACACGTTCGGGGATGTCTGCGTCCGCGTCGTCGACCTCGCCATCGAACGACACGCCGAGCGGGCGGGTCGCCGGCTGACGACCGCCGATCTGCCGCGATGACCGCCGCCGTGTCCCGATGACGCGCCAGGACGCGCGATGACCGCCAGGACGCCCCGCCGGTTCCGTGCGGCCGCCGGCACGCCACGTCGCCGGCCGCGCGTCCGACGCGCGTCGGCCCGTCTCTCGCCCGTCCGTGCCGGGGCGCTGCTCGTCATGCTTACCGTCGCAGGCGTCATGTACGGGCTCGCGGCGACGCCGGCATTCGGCTTCGAGCGCCTCGAGATCAGCGGTGCCGCGATCACGCCCGAGGAGGTCGTCCGGGATCGCCTCGGACTGGCGGATGGGACGAACCTCGTCGGCCTCTCCACCCAGCCGATCGTCGAACGGCTGCGCGAGCTGCCGTCGGTCCGCGATGCGACGGTGTCTGTCGGGCTTCCGAACGTTGTCCGGGTCGTCCTGCACGAGCGCCGGGCGGTCGTGTTGTGGGGCGTGGGGACGCATCGGTTCGCCGTCGACGAGACCGGCTTCGTCTTCGCCGACGTCGCGGCCGACGCGCCCGAGGACTCGGCGGTCGCGGCGATCCCGGTCGTGACCGACGAGCGCGTCGATTCCGCCCGGCTCGATGTCCAGTCGACGATCGATCCGGTCGATCTCGATGCGGCGACTCGGCTGGCGTCGCTCGACCCGACGCAGATCGGCAGCTCGGCGAAGGCGCTCGCCGTCATCGTGACCGACGAGCGCGGCTTCACGATCTCGACCGGACCGAAGGGCTGGCTCGCCGTCTTCGGCAAGTACGGCCGCAGCCAGCGAACACCGGCACTCGTCCCGGGCCAGGTCCAGCTCCTCTCGAAGCTCCTCGCCGGCCGCGAGCCGACGCTCGAGACGATCATCCTCGCGGACGACCACGACGGCACCTACATCCCGAAGCCAAGCGCCCGCCCCACACCAACCCCAAAACCATGAAGGCCGCTCCCGACCGCGACCGCGTCGAGGTCCCGGCTCCGGTTGCGAGGTTGCCTGTCCGTCAACGCGGCGGCCCGGAGGCTGCGCCGCACGCGCGACCTCGTCGTCGGCGAAGCCGATGACATCAGTCGCGCGGGATGCGTCAGCCGGAGAGGCCGCCGCGAGGCACGCGGCTCGCAGGGAGCACGGTCGCCCAGCGTGGCACGGGGGGTCGCCGTCGGGTAGCCTTGCCGAAACGCACCGGAGAGAGGGCGCTGAGGCGTGTTTCTACCCCTGGCGGGTCTCCTCGTGGGCGTCCTTGCCGGGCTCGTCCTCAACGTCAACGTCGGCTTCGAGTTCACCCGTTATTCGGCCGTGGCGATCCTCGCCGCGCTCGATTCGGTGCTCGGGGCCGTGCGGGCCGAGCTCGACGGCGCTTACGACAATCGGATCTTCATCAGCGGCTTCGTCACGAACGCGATCGTGGCCGTCATCCTCACCTTCATCGGTGACCGGCTCAGCCTCGACCTGTACCTCGTGGCGCTGATCAACTTCGGGTTCCGGATCTTCAACAACGTGGCGCTCATCCGCCGTCACTTCGTCTAGACCAGCTGCACCCAGGAGGCACGGACGACGAACGTGGAGAGAGAAGCGGTCCTCGTCGCGATCGACGTCGGCACGTCGAAGGTCTGCACCCTCATCGGCGAGGTCAGCCGCGACGGCCGGATGACGGTCATGGGCCACGGGACCGTTCCCTCGTCCGGGCTGAAGAAGGGCGTCGTGGTCAACATCGACCAGACCGTCCGCTCGATCGCCGAATCCGTCGAGCGCGCCGAGCGGCTGTCCGGCTGGAAGATCGATCGCGCGTTCGTGGCCGTCGGCGGCCAGCACGTCGAGAGCCTGAACTCACCGGGCCAGGTGGCGGTCAGCGGGCCACGCAAGGAAGTCAGCCGCGAGGATGTGAACCGGGCCGTCGAGGTCGCGCGAGCCGTGTCGATCCCGTCGAGCCAGGTCGTCCTCCACGTCGAGCGCCGCGGGTTCAAGGTCGACGGCCAGGAAGGCGTCAAGGATCCGCTCGGGATGAGTGCGCTCCGGCTCGAGGTCGAGGTCCACATCGTCAGCGCGGCCGCGACCGCCGTCCAGAACCTTTCGAAGTGCGTGAACGCGGCCGGGGTCAAGATCGACGAATTGGTCGCATCCGCGCTCGCGAGCTCGGACGCCGTCCTCTCGGAGACCGAGAAGGAGCTCGGTGTGGCGGTGGCCGACATCGGTGCCGGCACGATCGATCTGGCGATGTTCGCCGACGGCTCGCCGCTCCGGACGGCCGTCCTGCCGATCGGTGGCAACAACGTCACCAACGACGTTGCCCTGGGCCTCAAGACGAGCCTCCAGGTCGCCGAGGAGCTGAAGATCTCGCACGGGACGTGCAACCTCGAGGCGGTGGACGATGACGAGGAGATCACCGTGAGCGTCCTCGGCGAGGACGCCGGGCGGACGATCCGCCGCCGCGAAGTCTGCGAGATCATCGAGGCCCGGATGCGCGAGACGTTCGAGCTGATGCGCGCCGAGATGGCCCGCGGTGGCCCTGGAATGATGCCCGCGGGGATCATCCTGACCGGCGGAGCGGCCCAGCTCTCCGGGACGGCGGAACTGGGTCGCGAGGTCCTCGGGATGCCCGTCCGGATCGCCGCGCCGACCGGGATTGGCGGCCTCGTCGACACGATCCTGACGCCGGCCTACTCGACCGCCGTCGGGCTGCTGCTCTGGGGCGCCTCGACCCTCGACGGCGACGAGCCGATGCGGTACGAGTCCGCGCCGGCGATGGGCGGTCTCGGCCGGATCCGTGATGCTCTCCGGAGCATCTTCCCGTAGAGTCTCGGCGTGGTGACCGACGCGCCGTTTCCGCTCGACATCCTCCAGAACCCCGGACCCGCCGCGCTCGAGCGGCTCCTCTCGGGCTGGCTCGGCCCGGCGCCGATCGCGCGATCGATGGCGGCGCGGGCCAGGGCGCGCGCGATCCCGGACGGCGACACCGGTGAGGATCTCCGCGCTCCTGCGATCGCCCTGCCGCCGGCCCTGTCGAAAGGGCTCGCGACGCTGGGCCGCTGGCCCGACGTCTTCCGCCGGAACCACCTCCGGACGGCCGGGGACGTCGACGTCGCCGAGGGCCTCGGCCGGTTCCTTGTCGAGCAGGACAACCACGCGTTCTGGGGATTCGCGCTCAAGGACGCCCGTCTGCCGGACCCGCGGGTCTGGATCGAGGACGTCCTCGACGGTCGCCGCCTCGCCGACGCCCGCACCTCGCGCTTCCTGCTGAAGGCGACGCTGCTCGAGCTCATCCTCGGCGACTGCACGACCGAAGCCGGGCCCGGCCTGATGGCGCCGGCCGATCTCGTCCTCGGGCTCGTCCGCCTCGACGCGCTCGGGCCGCTCACGTGGCCGACGACCTGCTGGTTCTACGCGGGCCCGGACGACCTCGCGATGACGATGGACGATGTCGACGGCGCCATGGCGTGGGCGTGGCGAGCCGTCCGCCGTCCGATCGGGCCGGAGCCCGTCGCGATCGGGCGGTGAACACGCGGCGCATCACCGTCCGAACCGGCCGCGAGCGCGGCTTCACGGACCTCACACCGGCCTGCGCCGCCTTCGTGGGGGAACAGGCAGGTCGTCCGGCGAACGCCGCCGACGCAGATGCCCGCGACGCGGCGGACGGTCTGCTGTCGGTGTTCGTGCCGCACGCCACGGCCGGCGTCGTGATCCTCGAGCTGGGCGCCGGCTCCGACGACGACGCCCTCGCCGCCCTCGATCGCCTGCTCCCGCGCGACGATCGCTGGCGTCATCGCCACGGCTCAGCCGGGCACGGCGCCGATCACGTCGTGCCGCTCCTCGCCGCCCCGTCGGTCACCGTGCCGGTGATCGCGGGCCGGCTCGCGCTGGGCACCTGGCAGTCGATCGCGCTCCTCGATCCGAACGCCGACAACGCCGAGCGGACCGTCCTCCTGAGCTTCCTCGCCGGCTGACCGCGGCGGTCGTCCGGAGGCCGCGGCGCCACCGATCCCGGCCGGCGGACGGGCAGAATTCCAGCGATTCGTGTCCAAGATGACGCTCGAACGGGTGGGACCCGGTGGTAGACTCGCCGCCAGTCACGGACCCGAGGAGCGCCCGCGGGGGAGGGGTCCCGAACACCCGCGAAGTACCACGTGACGGCCGGCCCAGAGGGATGTGGTCGTCGCCACCGAGCCAGGACAGACTCCCGGAGGAAGCGATGCCGCTGCGGTCCGATTCCGAGAACTTTGCGCTCATCCGGGTCATCGGCGTCGGCGGCGGCGGAAGCAACGCCGTGAACCGGATGATCCGGGCCGAGATGATGGGCGTCGAGTTCATCTCCTGCAACACGGACGCGCAGGCGCTCCTCCAGTCGGACGCACCGCACAAGATCCGGATCGGCGACAAGATCACGCGGGGCCTTGGGGCGGGCGGCGACAGCTCGATCGGCGCGCGGGCGGCCGAGGAGGATTCCGAGAAGATCGCCCAGGCGCTCGAAGAGTCCGACATGGTGTTCATCACCGCGGGCCTCGGCGGCGGCACCGGCTCCGGCGCGGCACCGATCGTCGCCCAGATCGCGAAGGAAGCCGGCGCGCTCACGATCGGCGTCGTGACGAAGCCGTTCAGCTTCGAGGGCCCCAAGCGGCGGCTCGTCGCGGAGAAGGCGTCCGAGGAGCTCAAGGCCCAGGTCGACACGCTGATCACGATCCCGAACGACCGGCTGAAGGACGTCGTCCAGAAGAACACCTCGATCATCGACGCGTTCCGCGTCGTGGACGACGTGCTCCGCCAGGGTGTCCAGGGGATCAGCGACATCATCACGATGCCCGGGCTGATCAACCTCGACTTCGCGGACGTTCGCGCGATCATGCGCGACGCCGGGTCGGCGCTCATGGGGATCGGCCGGGCGACGGGCGAGAACCGCGCCCTCGAGGCGGCGCGTCAGGCGATCGCGAGCCCGCTCCTGGAGGTCAACATCCAGGGCGCGCAGGGGATCCTGTTCAACATCAGCGGCTCCTCGAACCTGAGCCTCCACGAGGTGACCGAAGCGGCCGAGGAGATCGCCGCCGCGGCGGATCCGGAGGCGAACATCATCTTCGGGACGAGCTTCAATGACCGGCTCGGCGAAGAGGTGATGATCACGGTCATCGCCACCGGCTTCGACGGATCGCGCAAGCGCGAGTCGGCGCGTCACGCCCAGGCGGCGCAGCCGGCCGGCGAGCAGTCCTCGCTCCGCGCACCGCGCGAGCGCGACTTCCTCGAGGAGCTCGAGCGACAGCGTCAGGAGACCGCCGACGGCGGCTCGATGGATCGCGACGACCACGCCGCGGCCGCGGTCCTCACCGCGCCGCGCGTCGAGCGGAGCGTCGCGGAGGCCGTGCCGGCACGTCGCCCCACGACCTACGACGCGGACGACCTCGAGATCCCTTCGTTCCTCCGCCGCAAGTAGCGACGGGCCGGGCGACCGGTCGAACTCGATGACGGCGGCGACGGACCTGGCCGATCTCCGGGCGGCGCGTGACCGTGTGCTCGGGCAGATCGCCGACGCCTGCGAGCACTCGGGTCGATCGCCCGCTGACGTCACGCTCATCGCGGTGAGCAAGACCGTCTCGGCCGAGCGGGTCCGGACGGCCCTGGAGGCGGGCTTCGAGCGCTTCGGCGAGAACCGGGTCCAGGAAGGTGAAGGCAAGGTGGCTGCCGTCGCCGGCGCCCGCTGGGACCTGATCGGTCCCTTGCAGTCGAACAAGGCGAAGCGCGCCATCGTGACGTTCGACACGATCCAGACGGTGGACTCGGTGTCACTGGCGGAACGGCTGGACCGGCTCGTCGCCGACGGGGGTTCCGGCGCCCGCTACCGGGTGCTGCTCCAGGTCAACGTCGACCGCGACGAGGCCAAGGCGGGGTTTGCGCCGGATGCGCTTGGCGCGGCGGTCGACGCCCTCCGGAGGCTCGACCACCTGGAGATCCGCGGCCTGATGACGGTCGGCCGGCTGGTCGCCCGCGCGGAGGACGCCCGGCCCACGTTCGTCGCCCTGCGGAGGCTGTCGGAGCAGCTGCGCAGCGGGTGGCCGGAGCTCGGGCCGGAGCTCTCGATGGGGATGACCGACGACTTCCCGATCGCGGTCGAGGAGGGCGCGACGATCGTCCGGGTGGGCCGCGCGATCTTCGGCGACCGTCCGCACCACGACGGCCACGACGAGGCGGGAACCGCGCTGCACGCGCACTAAGCACCGGCTGGCCGGAAGCCACGGCGGTGGCTTCCGGACCCAGTGAAAGCGGTCGAGCCGCCACCTGCGCGCGGCGGCTCGACCGTCGATGCGTTCAGTAGGGGGTGCGTCGGCTCCACTGAATCGGGGCGAACAGGGGAGCGCGCTCCTCCGCCCGGAACTGGACCGCGTCGAAGGTGGGCGTCGGCGCTGGCGCGGAGGCCACGTCCGGCTGGACGGTTCGACCGAGGCTGCTCGTCCAGGCGCCGGCCGTGAAGCTCGCCGCGAGGGCGATGGCCAGCACGAGGAGGGTCAGCGGGTTCAGGCGGGCGGCCGAGCGGGTGGTTGTCGCGGTGGTCATGACGGGTGCTCCTTGGGCGATTCGGGCAGTGGTGGGCTCGCCGGCCGGCTCGAAGCCCGTTGATGCCCTCACGACGCCGCAGCCATCGGTTCCGTCACAGCCCAACGGGCGGCCGATGGCGTTGTGACAGTGTCCCGGCGTCAGGCGTCGTTGCGGTGATGAGGTCTGCCGTCGCGCGGCCATGGTCGGTCGACGCATTCGAAGGGAAGGTCGTGTCAGAGGCTGTCGCTCCCGCGAGGGATGACGACGTGGATCTCGATGTCGGGACCGCGTACGACGCGTACCGGCGCGACCTTCACGGCTACGCCGCGTCGATCACCCGGGACCCGGTTGCCGCCGACGATCTCGTCCAGGAGGCGTTCCTCCGACTCCTCCGCGAGCGCGAGGAGGGACGTCCACCGGCGAACGTCCGGGCGTGGCTGTTCACGGTCTGTACGAACCTCGTCAAGAGCCGCGCGCGACGTCGGTCCGTCGCGGATCGCTTCGGCCGGCTGCTCGCCGGCCACGCTCGTGAGGAGGTCGACGAGGCGGCCGAGCAGACCGTCCTCCGCCATGAGCGGGAGGCCGAGCTGCTCGCGGCGCTCGCCACGCTGCCGACGGAGCACCGGATGGCGCTGCTCCTGACCGCCCACAGCTTCACGGGCCCGGAAGTCGCGAGGATCCTCGGCCGCAGCGAGGGCGCGACCCGGAACATCCTCTGGCGCTCCCGCCTCGCCCTCCGGGATCAGCTGACGAAGGGAGCGTCCGAATGAAGGACCACCGCCGGTTCCGGATGCTCGCGGCGACACGGATCGACTTCCCGCTGGTGGAGGCCGAGGCAGCCGAGCTCGAGCGGCACCTGGCGACGTGCTGCCCCTGCCGGATGGTCGCCGATGAGCTTGGCAAGGACCACGCCGCTCTCGTCGGCCTCGCCTCGCCGATCCTCGCGGCACCATCGCCGGCGTTTGCGGCCGGGGCGATGGCGCCGAGGCCCGTTCGCGTGCGGGCGACAAACGTGCCGCGCCTGTCGTCGCTTCTCGCCGCGGCCGCGGTCGTGCTCGCGATCGCCTTCGGCGCCTCCGTGATCGGAACCCGCTTCCGGACCGTCGCGAGCCCGCCGTCCACCGCACCGTCCCCCGTGCCGTCGCCGTCGGTCACCCCGACGGCGGTGGCCAGCGAGACGACGGTGACCCGGATCGGGACGACCGTCGCGATCGTCGACGCCGGGGTCCAGCCCGTCGCCGAGCCGCAGTTCTGCCCGTACACCGGGTCGTGGGACTGCGTGGTGAGCATCGTCGGGGGAGCGGGTGCGGTCTGGACGACGTACGGGCCGTCGGTCGCCCGCATCGATCCCGCGACGAACGCGATCTCCGCGGTGATCGACGTGGGCTCCGACCCGCGGCGGATCGTGTTCGATGGCGGCTTCGTCTGGGTGACGGTCGCTGCCGGAGATCTCGTCCAGATCGACCCGGCGACGAACACGGTCAGACGGCGGATCCCCGTCGGCGCAGAGCCTGCAGGGCTCGCGACGGACGGACACGATCTCTGGGTGGTGCTGCCCGCCTCGAACCGGGTCGTCCGGGTGAATCCTGCCGACGCGAGGATCGTCGCGTCGATCGACCTGCCGGGACAACCGTGGGGGATCGCGCTCGACGCAACGTCGGCATGGCTTGCGTTCGGCGGCGGAGGCAGCAGTTCGACGGGCGCCGGCGGCGTGGCCAGGATCGACACCGGGACGAACCGGATCGTCGGAACGACGCCGGTCGCCGACGCACGGGAGGTTGTCGTCGCGTCCGGTTCGGTCTGGGTTGCCGGTCACGACCAGGTGACCCGGCTCGACGCGGCGACCGGCAAGGTCGTTTCCTCGCAGTTCGTCGGCGCCTGGCCGAACCTGGCCGCCGTCGGTGGCTCCATCTGGATCGCGAGCGCGATCAACGGCGACGTCCGGCGCTGGAATGTCGACACCGACCAGATCGACGGCGTGTTCGCCGTTGGAACCGGGAACGGCTCGTACGAGACGGCGCTTGCCGTCGTCGACGGAGACGTCTGGCTTCGGACCCATTCCCGCCAGATCGATCGCATCCGACCCATCGGTCCTTGATCCAGCCGGCACCGTGTCGCGTCCAACGGGGGGCTCTTGCTAGAATCCTGTGGTGGGGCTCTTCGGCCGGAACCTGATCGAGTTCGCGCTGCTCGCGGCCACGGTGCTCATCCTGGGGCGCGTCCTGCTGTCGTGG
The DNA here is from genome assembly GCA_042408445.1 of Chloroflexota bacterium. Taxonomy (GTDB): domain Bacteria; phylum Chloroflexota; class Limnocylindria; order Limnocylindrales; family CSP1-4; genus CF-46. The sequence goes on along the minus strand of JBHORC010000016.1, from coordinate 29,170 downwards.
ATCGATCCCGGCGGTCGTTCCCAGCTCGGCTCGTTCGTGATCTCGACCACGGAGCCGATCCTCGGCCCCGTCCGTCGCGCGCTTCCGCAGACCGGCGCCCTCGATTTCTCACCGATGATCGTCCTCATCGTGCTGACGATCCTGCTGCGGTTGTTCTGAGCCTGGCTGGGCCCGACGTCCGGTTCGCCGTCCGCCTCACCCCGCGTTCCGGGTCCGACCGCGTGGACGGCGTGGTCGAGGGAACGCTTCGAGCCCGGGTTGCCGCGCCCGCGGTTGCCGGCGCCGCGAACCAGTCGCTCCTCCGCCTGCTCGCCGACGAGCTGGAGCTTCCGAGAAGTGCCGTCCGCCTGATCGCGGGCGCGACAGGACGGCAGAAGCTGGTTGCCGTCGAGGGCGTGGACGCGGACGTCGTCGTTGCCCGGTGGCCGGGCCTCCGCGTATGATCGGCTGACCTCGCCGGCGCACGTGCCGCGCGATTCGGGCGATTGGCTCAGTGGTTAGAGCACGCGGTTCACATCCGCGGGGTCACTGGTTCGAATCCAGTATCGCCCACCACCCTCACTCGACAGGCGCAGACGTTCGCCACACCCTGCTGGTCGACGCCATCGTGGTCTGGGTCGGCGTCGCGAGCTTCGTCCGCCTCTACGAGGAGCCGACGCTGGCCACCAGGGACGGCGAGGCGTACACCGCCCACCGACGCGCGGTCAGGGGCTTGTGGCGCCGGGCACGGCCGTGGACGGGCGACGAGGCCCGCCTGCCGATCGCACCCCGTGACGCGGGCGACCGCACCAGCGCCGGCACCGGGTAACGGCCCACAGCGCGGGCGTCATCCTCCTTGTTCCGCGCTAGCGGCGCCCATCAGCGGCAGCGGCACCGTGAATGGCTGATCGCGCCAGATCCTCCGCGACGTCCCCTCCGGATCGACCGCAAGCGTCGGCTCGGAGTCGAAGATCTGAACCTGGCGACGCTCGGCGTCGTAGTGGGTCCAGCCGGGGTCGCCGGATGCGGCGAACCCTGTCCACGCTGCCCGCATTCGCTCGGAGAGCGCTTCGGCCTCGGCGCTCGCGCCAGCGCCGATCAGCATCGCAGGCTGGCCGCGGTCGAGGGTGCCGAAGACGAGCGGCACGTCGAGACCGTGGCACGCCCCGAGCAGGCCGCCCATGCCGGGCGCGGGCCAGGTCAGCTCGTAGACGTGGGTCCGGCCACCTGCTCCGGTCTGTCTCTCGGCCAAGTACAGGGTCGGCATCCGGAAGGACCAGTCGGAGTTGACCAGCTCGAACAGCTCCTCCGGTGCCGCGCCCGGGAACCCCTCCCGATACCGTCGCGCGCCGTCCGGTCCGGGCGCAAATCGGCGCAGCGCCGCCTCCGCCTGTTCGGCCGTGACCTGGCCGAGGAGCCCTTCGAGGGCGCTGAACAACCGGTGCTCGTCCCGCGTGTGACCGACGAGGAGGTCGATGTCCCGACCGGCGCCGTGGGCGAGGGCCTCCCACGGCGTCGTCGGCAGTGTGTCGCCCTCCACGATGGGCGAGAACGCGATCGAGCGGTTGGCGATCGGGCCCCAGCGGTCGGCCCAATCGCTCATTCGCGCACCGACCGCGTCCCCGGCCCCGGACAACCGCGGCGGCGCGACCGTCGAGAGGTCCGCGACGGTTGCTCGGAGCCCCAGCTCCATGGCGCAGGCCGTCGCAATGTCGGCGGCGAGCGCCGGAGAGAAGTACGTGCCCTGGGCGCTCTGCGCGATGGCCCTCGCGAACAGGCCCAACGCGCGCGGCATCGCAAGCAACGCGGCGACGGACCCGCCGCCCGCCGATTCGCCGAAGATGACGACGCGGTCCGGGTCGCCGCCGAAGGCCCGGATGTTGTCGCGCACCCATTCGAGCGCCGCAATCTGGTCGAGCAGCCCGCGATTTGCCGGCGTTCCCTCGATCGCGGCGAAACCCTCGATCCCAACCCGGTAGTTGAATGTCACCACGACGACCGCCCCGTCTCGCGCCAAGCGCGCGCCGTCGTACTCCGGCAGGCTGGACATCCCGATCGTGTAGGCGCCGCCGTGGATCCACACCATCACCGGCAGCCCTGCAGCCGGCCCGGGCTCGGGCGACCAGACGTTGATCGTCAGCCAATCGTCGCCGGCGGAGTTCCGCGATGGCGCCGTCATCCCGAAGGCGGCGGCCTGCGGCGGAGGCGGTCCAAAGGAGATCGCCTCCCGGTTTCCATCCCATCGCCGCGGTGGCCGCGGAGCCGCGAACCGCAGCTCACCGACCGGCGGCTCGGCGAACGGGATGCCGCGGAAGACCGCGACGTCAGCCTCCCACGACCCGCGAACGGTCCCTGCCGGCGCGCGGACCTCGGGCGGAGAGGCGGGCTGGGTGATTCGGCCAACGGTCGCCATCACGGTTCCTCGCTGGTCCGATGCGAGCGAGATCAGGCTCGCCCGTGGCTGGCGCCCGGAGATTACCGCGACGACTGCGGCAGGCGTCTATCCAGTATCGCCGACCAGCACCCTGCCTCGGCCACTCGCCCCGGCATCGGCCCGCGGCAGCCCCACGCCGCGCAGACCCGTGTCCGACAGGTCGGCGATCGTCAGGTGCCATCGGCCGAGGTTTGACGTGACCAGGCGGTCGAGGTCCGGACCCGCCCAGGCGACGTTCGACGGCGCGCCCAGCATCTGGCCGGTCGGGTCGACCGCAAGGAGCTCCACGCCGCCGTCCGGCGCGATCCGGTAGACGGCGTCGGGGCGCTGACAGGACACGAGCAGCGATCCGTCGGCACAGAGGGCGATGCCATCGGGTACGGTCCCGGGCAGCTCCGCGACGAGCTCCGGTGGACCGGCCGTCCCATCGGCGAGGATCGGCACGCGCGACACCGACGGGCCGTTCGTCTCGATGACGAACAACGCGGTTCCGTCGCCGCTCAGGCAGCAGCCGTTCGGGAGCCGGTTCGTCGCCTCCGTCCAGACGCGCGCACGCCCGTCGGCCTCGACGGCCCAGATCCGACCGTCGCCCCGGCCCCAGTCGCCGGAGTCCGTGACGTAGAGCCGGCCGCCCTCGTCGAAGGCGAGCCAGTTCGGAGCCCGCATGCGATCGCCCGCACCGTCACCGTCGGCGACCACCTTCCACGACGCCGTCTCGGGTTCGATCGCCACCACTGCCCCCTTCGCGACGTCGCACGCGAAGACGGTCCCGTCCGAGACGGCGATCCCGAGGAGGAACCCACCGGTCGTCGCGACCTGCTCGACCGACCCGTCGAGCGTGACGCAGTAGAGCTGGCCGGCCTCGCCGCCCGCGTACAGCGCGCCCGCGACGGGATCCCACGCCACCCCTTCCGGGTGATCCAGCCCGCCGCCGAGCGTGCGGAACCGGTCGACGAGATTCACGCCGCCCACGATCGCCGATCCGGGGTGGCACCGGCGCGAGGCGGCGGGACGCGCGCATAACGAACGCGTGCGCGCGGGCGAAGAACCGTGCGGCGGAGCCCCGATCAGGCCTCGGCCGCGAGCCTCCGCAGGACTGCGGGGAGGATCCCGCCCTGCCGGTAGTAGCCCACGTCGATCGGGCCGTCGAGGCGGGCGACGACGTCGAACCGGCGCTCCACGCCGCCGTCGGCAGCGTCGGCCCGCGCGACGACTGTCAGCCGTTGCTTCGGGACGAGATCGCCGGTCAGGCCGTGGATCGTGTAGGTCTCCCGGCCGGTCAGGGCGAGCGACGAGGCGCTCTCGCCTGGCGCGAACTGGAGGGGCAACACGCCCATCCCGACGAGGTTCGAGCGGTGAATGCGCTCGTAGCTCTCGGCGATGACCGCCCGGACGCCGAGGAGCATCGTTCCCTTGGCCGCCCAGTCGCGAGAGGATCCCGAGCCGTACTCGCGGCCGGCGATCACGACGAGCGGCGTCTGCTCCTTGCGGTAGCGCATCGCCGCGTCGTAGATGAACTGCTCCTCGCCGTCCGGCAGGTGCAGCGTGTACGGCCCTTCCTTGCCGGGCACGAGCTGGTTCCGCAGCCGGATGTTCCCGAACGTGCCCCGCATCATCACCTCGTGATGACCGCGGCGGGCCCCGTACGAGTTGAACTCGACCGGCGGGACATTCCGCTCCTGGAGCCAGTCGCCGGCCGGTGACCAGGCGGGGATCGAGCCGGCCGGGCTGATATGGTCCGTCGTGACGGAGTCGCCGAGCAGGGCGAGGACGCGTGCGCCCTCGATCTCGGTGACCGCCGCGGGCTCCGCGGTCAGGCCCTCGAAGAACGGTGGCCGGGCGATGTAGGTGGAGCGGGGATTCCAGTCGTAGCGGTCGCCGGCCGGGATGGGCAGCGCCCGCCAGCGCTCGTCGCCGTCGAAGACCACGGCGTACGTCCGCCGGAAGAGGTCCGGGTCGATCGCGGTGCCGATAACGGACCGGATCTCGTCTGCCGACGGCCAGACGTCGCTGAGCATCACCCCCCGGCCGTCGGAGCCGACACCGAGCGGCTCGGTCGTCAGGTCGATGTCGACGCGACCGGCAAGCGCGAACGCGACGACAAGGGGCGGCGACGCGAGATAGCTCGCCCGCGCGAGGGGATGGATGCGGCCCTCGAAGTTGCGATTGCCGGAGAGGACCGCCGCGACGACGAGGTCGTTCTCCTCGACGGCGGCGGCGACCGTCTCCTGGAGCGGTCCCGAGTTGCCGATGCACGTCGTGCAGCCGTAGCCGGCCAGCGCGAACCCGAGCTGCTCGAGGGGCGCCATCAGGCCGGCGGCCGCGAGATAGGCGGTGACGGCCTTCGAGCCCGGCGCGAGCGAGGTCTTGACGGTCGGCGCGACGGTCAGGCCGCGCGCGACCGCATTCCGCGCGAGCAAGCCCGCGCCGATCATGACGGTCGGGTTCGAGGTGTTCGTGCACGAGGTGATCGCCGCGATCGCGACCGATCCGCTCGCGATCCTGACGCGCTCGTCGTCGACGACGACCTCGACCTCGCGGTAGTGCTTGCCATCGCCGGATGCGCTTGGTCCCGGCGGTGGCGGCGAGACCTCGTCGCCGGCCGGACTGCTCGCGAACGACGGGGGATCACTGGCCGGGAACGACTCGGCGGACGCTGCCTCGACCTCGCCGGCCACGGGCAGCTGCGCTTCGACCTCGCCTTCGTCCAGCGCCTGCAGGCCGTCCGGGAAGTTCGTCCGGAAGTTGCCCCGCAGCGCCGTCAGCGGCACGCGATCCTGCGGTCGACGCGGGCCGGCGACGGATGGGTCGACGGTCGCGAGGTCCAGCTCGAGCACCTCGTCGAAGTCCGGGCTGCGGCCGGGCTCCCGCCACAGACCCTGCTCCTTCGCGTAGCGCTCGACCAGCTCGATCCGCTCCTGCGGCCGGCCCGTCAACCGGAGGTACGCGAGCGTCTCGTCGTCGATCGGGAAGAGCGTGCATGTCGCCCCGAACTCCGGGCTCATGTTGCTGATCGTGGCCCGATCGGCGAGCGCGAGACCGGCCAGCCCGTCACCCGCGAACTCGACGAACGCGCCGACGACGCCGTGCGACCGGAGCATCTGGGTGACGACGAGGACGAGATCCGTCGCGGTCGAGCCCTGTGGCAGCTCACCATGGAGCCGGACGCCGACGACGTGCGGCATCGGCTGGTACAGCGGCTGGCCGAGGAGGACGGCCTCGGCCTCGATCCCGCCGACGCCGTAGCCGAGCACCCCGAGCGCGTTGACCATCGTCGTGTGGGAGTCGGTGCCGACGAGCGTGTCCGGGTAGGCGATCCGGCCGCCCGCTCCGTCCGGGGCATCCGTCACCACCGTCGCGAGGTACTCGAGGTTCACCTGGTGGACGATGCCGGTCCCGGGCGGCACGACGCGGAGGTCGCGGAACGCCGTCTGGGCCCAGCGAAGGAGCTGATACCGCTCCCCGTTCCGCTCGTACTCGCGCTCCACGTTGAACGCGAACGCGCCCGCGGAGCCGAACATGTCGACCTGGACGGAGTGGTCGATGACGAGGTCCGCGGGAACGAGCGGGTTCACCTTCGCCGGATCGCCGCCGAGCTCCGCCATCGCGTCGCGCATCACCGCGAGATCCACGATCGCCGGGACGCCCGTGAAGTCCTGGAGGATCACCCGTGCCGGCATGAAGGGAACTTCCGCCTCGGCGGCGGCACCGGGCCGCCACGACGCGAGCGTCTCGACGTCGCGCTCCTCGACGATCCCGCCGCCCGCGTGGCGCAGGACGTTCTCGAGCAGGATCTTCAGCGTGACGGGCGCGCGGCCGAGATCGATCCGATCATCGAGGGCGGCGAGTCGCCAGACGTCCGGCAGGCCTGGCCCGAGGCTTGCTCGGGCACCAAGGGGATCGGTTCGGACCACACGTTCTCCAGCTGGACGATCGGTACACTCGGTGCGTGGAAGAGTACCGCGATGCCCGCCGCGGGCCCGCCATCGGCCGCCCCGCCGGCCGCTCGCCGGGCCGCCCCTCGCACCCCACCGCCGGCGGCCGCGGGTGAAAGCCTGGGATCGTCGCGACGAGCCGCGACGGGACGACCGCGCGGAGACGCTGGCGGCGATCGAGGAAGCCGGGATCGACCTCGACCCGACGCGATCCCGTGAGCGCGAGGACGCTGGGGACGACGGGGCCGGTTCGCCAGGTGGCGACGCGGCCCATGGCCCCGGAACGCCCGCGGCCCACCACGACCACGACCACGACCCGGAGCACGACGTGCGTCCCCACACCCACCCGCACGTCCAGAGCGCGACCGGCGAGCCGCCGGTGATCGGGATCGTGGGAGCCGGTGCCGTGGGGACGGCACTCGGCGTCGCGCTCGACCGGGCGGGCTGGCGGGTCCACGCCGTCGCAAGTCGCGACGCCGCGCGCCGCGGCCGGTTCCGGAGCCTCGTCCCGGGCGTCCGTCCCTTCACGGACGCGCCGCCGCTCGTCGAGGAGGTCGAGCTGATCATCCTCGCCGTGCCGGACGACGTGATCCCGCGCGTCGCCGGCAGCGTCCACATGTACGGCGGACAGGCGATGGTCCACACGAGCGGCCTCCTCGGCGCGGATGCCCTCGCGGCCGCGATGGCCGCCGGCACCCAGGTCGGCTCGTTCCACCCGCTCGTGGCCTTTGCGGACGTCGAACGCGCGGTCGCCGCGCTCCACGGCGCGACCGTCGCGATCGAGGGCGACGAGCAGCTGCTCGATCTGCTCGCCCGGATGGCCGAGGCGCTCGGCGCGACGCCGGTCCGCCTCGCGCCCGGATCGAAGGCGGCCTACCACGCGGCGGCGGTCCTCGCGGCCGGCGGCTTCGATGCGCTGCTCGACGCGATCGCGGAGCTCGGGCGCCTCGTCGGGCTCGACGAGAGCGGCAGCCTCGCCATCTACGGCAACCTCATCGAGCAGACGCTCGCGAACGCGCGCACCCTCGGGATCGATCGCGCCCTGACCGGCCCGGCGATCCGCGGCGACCGCGGCACGGTCGCTGCCCACGTCGCCGCGCTCGACGCACGCGCGCCGGAGGTTGCCGTGCTGTACCGCGTTCTCGCCCGGCGGGAGATCTCGATCGCGGAACGCCGTGGCGCCCTGACACCGAATGCCGCGTCGGAGCTCGGTTCCGCGCTGTCTTCACGTCTTGCAACGACCGACTGACGCGCTACCATTCGGCCACATGGAGCGCAGCATCGCCGCGCGGTACGCGGCCCGCCAGACCGCGCGGTTCGTCACCCCGTCAGACCGTGCCCGCGAACGGCGACTCGGTCTTCGTGGCGCGAGCTCGTTCCGCCCCGCCTCGACCCGTCTCACGGTCGTCGACCGTGCCGGGGACGGCATCCTCGCCCGGCTCCGTGGCGACTGGCGAGCGGTCCGTCCGGCTCCACCGACCAGGGCGGGCGACGGCCGGCCACGGCCCCGGGTCTCGATCCGCTGGTCGGGCTCCACGTTCGCCGGCTCGACGCGTCGCTCGCGCGCCGCAACGGCGCCGTGGCGCGGCTGAGGACCGCGACCGCCACTTCGGCCGGCGGCATCGTCGTCCGCTTCGAGGACGGAACCCCCTCGCTGGTTGTCGGCGCGCGTCGTCGTGACCGCGACATCCTCACGTGGACGCTCCCGAAGGGGACCCCGAATCCGGGCGAGACGCGCGAGCAGACGGCGCTCCGCGAGGTCGGCGAGGAGACCGGGCTGGAGGTCCGGATCACGGACGTCCTCGATTCGATCGAGTACTGGTTCGTCCAGCGCGGGACCCGGATCCACAAGACCGTCCACTACTTCCTGATGGAGCCGGTCGGCGGCGATCTGTCGCGGCACGACCACGAGTTCGACCAGGTGCGGTGGGCGACGTTCCACGAGGCATCGGCGCTGCTGACCTTCGAGACCGAGCGGGCGCTCGTCGCCAAGGCCGCCGAGGTCGTCGATCCGGCCGGTGCGGCGCGCTTCGGCGGAAGCACGGTCCCGGCCACCGCGGTGCCGCCCAGCGTCGAAGCGCCGCTCCCCGGCGCGTGATCCGGCCATCGAGACGATGACCGACATCGCGGAACCCGGCCTTCACGAGACGCCCCTGCATCAGCGCCACGTCGCGCTCGGGGCGCGGATGATCGACTTCGCCGGCTGGCTCATGCCGGTCCAGTACGCCGGGATCCTCGAGGAGCACCGGGCGGTCCGCGAGCGCGCCGGCCTGTTCGACCTGTCGCACATGGGCGAGCTGTTCGTCGAGGGGCCGGAGGCGGGTCGCGCGCTGGCCCACGCCCTCGTCACCAACCCGCCGGCGCTCGCGGAGGGTCGCGCCCACTACTCGATGATCGTCGCGCCGAACGGCGGGATCCTCGACGACCTGATCGTGTACCGCCTCGCCGAGGATCGGTTCCTCGTCGTGGCGAATGCGAGCAATGCCCAGGTGGTGAGCGACGCACTGGCCGAGCGGCTCGCGGGCTTCAAGGCGGTGCTCGACGACCGGTCGCTCGCGACGGCGCTCGTCGCGATCCAGGGGCCGCGGTCCATCGGCATCCTCCAGCCGCTCACCGGCATCGACCTGGCGGGGCTGAAGTACTACGCGATTGCCGAGGGTTCGGTGGCGGGGGTGCCTGCCCTCGTGGCGCGGACGGGCTACACCGGCGAGGACGGCTTCGAGGTGTTCGTGGAGACGGCTCGCGCCGCCGAGGTGTGGGATGCCGCCATGACGGCCGGGGCAGGGGAGGGTCTTGCTCCGATCGGCCTCGGTGCCCGCGACACGCTGCGGCTCGAGGCCGGGATGCCGCTCTACGGAAACGAGCTGGACCGGAGCACGAACCCGTTCGAGGCGAATCTCGGCCGCGTCGTGAAGCTCGACAAGCCGGACGACTTCGTCGGCCGCGCGGCGCTCGAGAAGGTTGCCCGCGACGGCGTCGCTCGCCGCCTGGTCGGCCTGATCGTCCGTGGCCGCGGGATCGCCCGGCACGGCTATCCGATCCACGCCGACGATCGGGTCACCGGCGTCGTCACCTCCGGGACGCAGTCGCCGACCCTCGGAGAGGCGATCTCGATGGGCTACGTCGCAACGGGTGACGCGGAGCCGGGTACGATGATCGACGTCGAGATCCGCGGCCAACGGGTCCCCGCCGAGGTCGTCGCCCTGCCGTTCTATCGGCGGGCTCGCTGACGGGACGGAAGCCGCTCTCGCCCGATCGCCGCCGTCGACGGTCGATCCTGCCCGGCCGAGGAGGAGCACACGCGCGATGGTCCCTGCCGATCTGCGGTACACGAAGGACCACGAATGGGTCCGCGTCGAGGGTGACGAGGCGACCGTCGGGATCACCGCCTACGCCGCCGATCAGCTCGGCGACATCGTTTTCGTCGAGCTGCCGGAGACCGGCCGCGAGCTCCGCCAGTTCGCGGCGTTCGGCGTGGTCGAGTCGGTGAAGGCGGTCAGCGACCTCTTCGCGCCGCTCACCGGCGAGGTGGTCGCGACGAACGACGCGCTCGCGGGTTCCCCGGAGGTCGTGAACGGCGACCCGTACGGGGAGGGCTGGATGATCCGCGTGCGGCTCTCGGAGGCGCCGGAGGTTGACGACCTCCTCGACGCGGCGGCCTACGACGCGTTGATCGCCGCGGGCTAGCAGTGCCCTACGGTCCGCACACCGCCGGCGACCGCGAGCGGATGCTCGCGGCGCTCGGCATCGCCAGCGTCGACGACCTCTTCTCGGACATTCCGGAGGCGCTTCGCGCGACCAGCCTGGACCTGCCCGCGCCCGAGCCGGAGCTGGAGCTCGCCGCTCGCCTGCAGCGGCTGGCGAACCGGAACCGGACGGACCTCGCCTCGTTCCTGGGCGCGGGTGTCTATCGCCACTGGTCGCCGCCGGTCGTCGATCAGATCCTCCTCCGCGGCGAGTGGTACACCGCCTACACGCCCTACCAGCCCGAGGTGAGCCAGGGGACGCTCCAGAGCATCTACGAGTACGAGTCGCTGCTCGCGGAGCTCGTCGATCTCGATGTCGTGAGCGCCTCCCACTACGACGGCGCCGCGGCGACCGCCGAGGCGGCCCTGATGACGTGCCGGGCGACGCGACGCGAACGCGTCCTCGTCTCGAAGGCCGTCCACCCGCACTACCGTCAGACGCTCGCCGCGTACTTCGGCGGCGGCCTCCAGCTGGAGGACATCCCGCTCGTCGCCGACGGTGACGCGGCCGGGACGACGGACCTCGCGGCGCTCGAGCGGCTGCTCGGCGACGGCCCGCCGGTCGCGGGCGTCGTTGCCGGTCAGCCGAACTTCCTGGGGCTCCTCGAGCCCGTCGAGGAGATCGGTCGGCTCGCCCACGGCGCCGGAGCGTTGTTCGTGAGCGTCATCGAACCGGTCTCGCTCGCGGTGCTGGCACCGCCCGGCGCGTACGGCGCGGACATCGCCGCCGGCGAGGGGCAGCCGCTCGGGATCCCGCCGCAGTACGGCGGGCCGTATCTCGGGATCCTCGCCTCCACGGACGCCCTCGTCCGCCAGATCCCCGGCCGGCTCGTCGGGATGACGACCGACGTCCGCGGCCAGCGCGCCTACGTGATGACGCTCCGCGCGCGCGAGCAGGACATCCGGCGCGACAAGGCGGCGAGCAACATCTGCACGAACCAGGCGCTTTTGGCGCTCGCCGCAAGCGTGTACCTCGCCGCGATCGGTCCGCACGGGCTGCGCGACGTCGCCGCCCAGGGGGCGGCGCGCGCCGAGCGGCTCGAGGCGGCGCTCGCGGGCGTCGGCGTCCGGCGCGTCCATCCCGGCGCATACCTCAACGAGTTCGCGATCCAGGTGCCGGACGCCCGACGCGTCCACCGCCGGCTGCTCGACCGCGGCGTCCTGGCCGGGCTCGTCCTCGCCGACGTGATCCCCGACGAGCCGTCGCTCGCGGACGCGCTCCTGGTGTGCGCCACCGAGGTCACCACCGACGACGAGATCGCCGAGTTCGCGACGGCCCTCCAGGCGGAGCTCGGCACCGACCATGCCGCCGGCGACGCGAACGGGACGGGCCCCGGCCCCGCAGGCGCCCGCGAACACGTGGAGGTCGCGCGATGAGCGTCGTCGGGGAGCGCCTCCAGCCGACGCTGTTCGAGCGATCGCGGCCGGGTCGGGGCGACGGCAAGATCCCGCATCCACCCAAGGACGCGCTGGACCGGATCCCGGCCGCGGCGCGGCGCGCCACGCCGCCGGCGCTGCCGGAGCTGAACGAGCCGGAGGTGGTCCGCCACTACGTCAACCTGTCGCAGCTCAACTACGCGGTCGACACCGGCTTCTACCCGCTCGGCTCGTGCACGATGAAGTTCAACCCGAAGCTGAACGAGTGGGCCGCCCGGCTGCCCGGCTTCGCGTCGCTCCACCCGCTCGCCCCGGACGAGGTCGCCCAGGGGACGCTTCAGCTCCTCTTCGAGCTCGAGGAGATCCTCGCCGCGATCAGCGGCATGACGGCGGTCACGCTCCAGCCGGCTGCCGGTGCCCAGGGTGAGCTGACCGGCATCCTGATGATCCGCGCGTACCACCGGAGCCGCGGCGACACGGACCGCGACGAGGTGCTCGTCCCGGACAGCTCCCACGGGACGAACCCCGCGACGGCGTCGATGGCCGGCTTCCGGACGATCACGATCCCGTCCGCGCCGGACGGCGGCGTGGACCTCGAGAAGTTCCAGGCCGCGCTCGGGCCGCGGACCGCGGCCGTGATGATCACGAACCCGTCCACGCTCGGACTGTTCGAGAAGCGGATCGGCGAGCTGCTCGATCTCGTCCACGAGGCCGGCGCCCTGGCCTACATGGACGGCGCGAACCTGAACGCCATCCTCGGCCGGTTCAAGCCGGGCGAGGCCGGCTTCGACGTCATGCACTTCAACGTCCACAAGACGTTCTCGACGCCGCACGGCGGTGGCGGTCCGGGTGCCGGACCGGTCGGGGTGGGGGACCGGCTCGTGCCGTTCCTGCCGACGCCGCGCGTGCTCCGCGCCGACGACGGATCGTTCCGGCTGGAACGGCCGGACGAGCGGCCGACGTCGATCGGGCGGCTCCGGAGCTTCGTCGGCAACACCGGCGTGCTCGTCCGGGCATACGCATACCTTCGGGCCCACGGCGCGGCCGGGCTGCGGGAGGTCAGCGACGACGCGGTCCTCGCCGCGAACTACCTCCGCAAGCGGGTCGGCGAGGCGTACGACATCCCGTTCGACCGCCACTGCAAGCACGAGTTCGTCGCCTCGGCGGCGACGCTCAAGCGCGAGACGGGCGTCCGCACGCTCGACGTCGCGAAGCGGCTGATCGACAAGGGCTTCCACCCGCCGACGATCTACTTTCCGCTGACCGTCGAGGAGGCGATGCTCATCGAGCCGACCGAGACGGAGTCGCTCGAGACCCTCGACGCGTTCGCCGACGCACTGATCGCGATCGCCCGGGAATCCCACGACGATCCCGAGCTTGTGAAGAGCGCGCCACATACCGCGCCGGTCGGTCGGCTGGACGAGGCGACGGCAGCCCGGCAGCCGAACCTGCGGTGGCGACCGATGGCCGGCGCGGAGATGCCCTGTCCGGACTGAGACGACGGTCCGGGTCGTCCGCCCCGGCCCCCGCGGTGCCCGAGCGTCGCCAGGTCGCGCTGGGAAGTGAACCATCCGTTCGATCTGGCCGTATTGTGATGTCAACAGATGGCCCGCGGGCCACATCGCCTGCACGGAGACTGGATCCAACGACGACCGACGCTGCGGGAGGCGCCACGTCGCGACCGAGTCAGGCCCTGGATGCGGAGCTGCTGCGCCGTGTCCAGGACGATGATCTGGATGCCTTCGAGGAGTTCTTCGCCCGGTATCGCGCCGCGATCTACCGGACAGCCTATGGGCTGACCGGCGACCGGCAGGCCGCCGAGGAGATTCTCCAGGACACCTTCGCTCGCGCGTACCAACGCCGCCATACGCTCCACGCCGACGTATCGCCCCTGCCATGGCTGCACCGCGTGTCCCTGAATCTCTGCTACTCGCGGCTGGCCCGGCGGCGCGTCTCGACCGATCCGATCGACGAGGCGACCGAGGCCACGCGGGCGGACGACGCGCCGCTGCCGTCCGATCACGCCGAGCAGGCGGAGCTGCGCACCATCGTGCGTGACGGGATCGCCGCCCTGCCGGAGAAGCACCGGAGCGTCGTCGTCCTCTATTACCTGCAGCGCCTGTCGCTCCAGGAGACGGCCGAGGTGCTCGACATCCAGCTCGGGACCGTGAAGTCGCGGCTCCATTACGCGTTGCGCAGCCTCCGGGGGCACCTGGAGCGCGACCGCCGCTTCGGCGGTGCGTATCTGACGCCGAAGGACGAGGCAAAGGCGAAGGCCTCGTGATCGATTTCGGTCGCGCCTGCGCCCGCCACCGGCCCGTGCTGGTCGACTTCGTCGATCGCGCCGAGGTCCGCCCGGAGACCGCCGCTGCGCTTCGTCACCTCGATCAGTGCCCGCGCTGCACCGAGGCGGTCGAGTCCACGCTGCTGGCGATCACGGCGCTCCGGCGCCTCGCCGATGACGTGGAGATGGCCGAGCCGCGCGCGGATTCGTGGCCGCGACTCCGCGCTCGGATCACCGCGTTGCGCCGGCGGCCGGCTGTGATGTCGCCGCTCGCCGGGGTCGCGATGAGCTTCGCGATCGTCGGCGTGCTCGTCCTGCCGTTCCGTCTCGGCGCCGACCGGTTCGACGAGTCCGCCGCGCCGGCGGCGTCACCGGACGCCCGGACCGTGAACGCGGAGCGGATCATCGAGACCGCCTATCTGGCCTCGAGCCGGCGCGTCACCTCGACTCCTTCCGCGGCCGCCGCCGACGAGGCCGATGCGACCTCGGGCGGCGTCACTGCGAACATCCCGCCGGAGATCTGGCAAGTTCGGAAGGAGGTGCACTCGGCCAAGCCGACCGGACGGCCAGCTGAGCCGATTTGACACGCCCCAAGGGGGTGGTGATAGTACGCGCAGCGCAGGAGCCAGACGCTCTGTGGTGACCGCGCATCCCGTTCCTGACCCGCTCGATCCGAGGCCGCGCCTCGCATCGGCATGGCAGCCGGGCTGTCGAGGAAATCCCGTCGGGCCTGCAGTTCAGCCAGTGTGGGGAGACACACTCGAGTGGGAGGAACCTTCATGCGAAAGCGTCTAGCTGGCGCACTCGCGAGCGCGATGTTCGTGTTCGCGGCGTGCCAGGGCGCATCGAGCTCGTCGCCGAGCAGTCAGGCGAGCACCGGGACGACGCCGTCCCAGGCGCCGGCCGACTCCGGTGGCGCGCCGAGCGCGAGCGCCGCGGCCGGCAAGGTCGATCTGTTCAACACGACGTATCCGACGCGCCGGACGGCGGCGCCCAGCGGCGGCAAGGTCATCTTCGCCGACTGGCAGGAAGCGACGGAGTTCAACTACTACTACCAGGCGCAGGCGACCGAGGCCAACCTGTCCTCTGCGACCCAGGGTGGGCTCATCCTCGGGACGGACGACTTCAAGTACGCGCCCGACCAGGCGACCGAGATCCCGACGCTCGACAACGGCGGCGTGAAGGTCCCGGGCGACAACGGCGACGCGATGACCGTGACCTGGAAGCTCCGCCCGGACCTGAAGTGGTCCGACGGCGAGCCCCTGACGTGTGACGACTACAAGTACACGCAGGACTGGATCATGGACAAGGACAACACGGGCCTGTACGCCGGCACGTCCGGCTACGAGGACGTGACCAAGTTCGACTGCGCGGACCCGCAGACGATGGTCGTGCACTTCGGCAAGGTCTACGAGGGCTATCTCGGGATGTGGCCCGTCCCGCTGCCGAAGCACTACATGTCGAAGTTCACGATGAAGGAGCACGTCGCCCACAAGGGCCTGACGGCCGCCGACATGCCGAAGGTGCCGGTCTCCGGCCCGTTCAAGTACCAGTCGGTCACGCCTGGCCAGGAGATCGACCTGGTCCGCAACGACCAGTACAAGAACGCCATCGATGGCAAGCCGGCCAACCTGGACGAGCTCGTCATGAAGTGGTACAGCGACGCCGACGCGATGATCGCCGGCTACAAGGGCAACGAGTTCGACATCGCCAACGACCTGAACGACGCCGACCTGCCGAAGATCACCGACCAGGGTGATCAGGTGAAGCAGCTCGACTCGCTCACCTACGAGTTCCTCCGCCCCAACTGGAACCCGGACAAGTGCTCCTCGAACAGCGGCGTCGCCGGACGTGGCAAGGGTTGCCCGGCCTCCGACCCCGCGATCCGAGAGGCGATCCGGTGGGCCGTCAACAAGGAAGAGATCAACAGCCGACTCCTCGGCGGCGCCGCCGCCCTCGGCTTCACGAACGTCTCGCCGAACGCCTGGTTCTACAGCGAGCCGCCGAAGTACACCTTCGATCCGGAGAAGGCCAAGTCCGTTCTCGACGCAGCCGGCTGGACCGTCGGTTCGGACGGCGTCCGTGAGAAGAACGGCCTGAAGGCGAACATCGAGCTCTGCACGACGACGCGCCAGGTCCGTCAGGACACGCTGGCCCTGATCTCGAGCTACCTGAAGGCCGTCGGGATCGCGTCGGTGGTCAACGCCGTCTCGCCCAACGACATCTTCGCCAGCTACAACGAGGCCACGGACCAGACGCCGTGCGCCCTCTCCAAGTACAACTACGACGTGGCCGAGCACGCGTTCTCCGTGCCGCTCGATCCGCTGTCCAACTATCCGACCTATCACTCGAGCCAGATCGAGCCAAAGGGCGGCAACGACGGGTTCATCAAGGACCCGGACGTCGACAAGATCCTTGAAGGCGTCAAGGGCACCGTCGACTTCTCCCAGATCAAGGACCTGATGGGCCAGTGGCAGAAGATCTACGTCGACAAGACGATCGAGATCCCGCTGTACTTCCGCAAGGAGGTCTACCTGGTCAGCCCGAAGGTCGTGAACTTCACGGGCAACCCGACGGCAACCGGTCCCACGTGGAACACGTTCGACTGGGGCATCACCCAGTAGTCCGCTTCCGAGCCTAGGCGCGGGCTTCGCCCGCGAGCGACGCGACCCGGGACGCCACCGTGTGACGGCCCGGGTCGCAACCCATTACAGTCCTGCCATCGGGTGGACCAATGTCACGCCGGTCGGGCGACGGCACCCCTGCTGCTAGGCGGACTTCACCGTGACGAAGTACGTAATCCGGCGCCTCATCCAGGCCATCCCCGTCCTCGTCGGAATCACGATCGTCGTCTACGGGATCCTGTTGCTCGCACCGGGCGGCCCGACGGCTCGCTTTGCGAACAACCCCCGGGTCACGAACGAGGACAAGGAGCAGTTCAAGAAGGCCTGGGGCCTGGATCAGCCCATCCCCGTCCAGTACTGCCGCTGGCTCGGCGTCTGCAATCCGGACGGCGAGGGTCTCGGCGTCTTCATCAGCAACAAGGGCGTTCCGCAGTTCCTGCCGACGTTCCTCGGCGGGGGAACGAACGGCGTCCTGCACGGCGACTTCGGTGTATCCGTCGACAGTGGCGAGCCGGTCATGAGCCGGATCGGCCGGGCCGCGCTCCCGACGCTCATCCTCGCCGGGTTCGCATTCGTCATCTGGATCGCGCTTGCGCTGCTCATCGGCGTCATGGCGGCGGTCAGACGCTATTCCTTCTTCGACCAGGCGGCGACCGTCTTCGCCTATATCGGCTTCGCGATGCCCACGTTCTGGCTCGGGATCATGCTGATCTACCTCTTCAGCGGACCGGGCCTGAACATCCTCCCGTCCAGTGGCATCACGACGACGCGCATCTCGCCGCCGTTCGGCAGCGACGCATACTGGGCCTACTTCGGCAAGAACTCGATCGGCGCGCTGCTCGACATCGGGCGGCACCTGATCCTGCCGGTCATCACCCTCGTCGCGGTCAGCGTGGCCGGCGACAGCCGGTTCGTCCGGGCCAGCATGCTCGAGGCGTTGAGCCAGGACTACGTCCGGACGGCGAAGGCCAAGGGGCTGCCCGGCCGGACCGTCACGTTCAAGCACGCGCTGCGGAACGCGCTCCTTCCCGTCGTCACGAACATCGGTCTCGAGATCCCGTTCCTCTTCACCGGCGCGATCGCGACCGAGACCATCTTCTCGTGGCCCGGCATCGGCAAGCTGACGATCGATGCCACCCGCGAGTTCGACTACCCGACGCTCATGGGCGTGCTGCTGATCACCGCCCTCCTGACCGTGCTCGCGAATCTGATCGCCGACATCGCCTACGCTGTCGTCGACCCCCGGATCAAGTACTGAGGCACGCGTGACCGAACCACGTCAGGCTGTTCTCGCGGTCGAGTCCGCTGAGGTCGAGCGACGCATCGAGGAGGCGGGCGCGGACTACGAGGTCCAGCTCGAGTCCCTCAGCCAGTGGCAGCTGGCCTGGCGCAAGTTCAAGACGCACCGGCTCGCCCTGATCGGGCTGCTGATCCTCGCGGCCCTGATCGTCGTCGCGATCATCGGTCCGATCCTGGCTCCGTTCGTCTTCAACGACATCCCGAACCCGGACGTGCACGTCTACGCCGGCCGGCCACCGTCGCTCGCCCATCTCTTCGGCGAGACCGGCGGCCTGCAGCGGGACGTCCTGCTCCTCGTCGTGAACGGCGCGCGGACGTCGCTCCTCATCGGCTTCTCGAGCATGATCATCGGCGTCCTGATCGGGACGGTCGTGGGATCGCTGGCCGGGTACCTTGGTGGGTTCGTCGACAACATCCTCATGCGGATCGTCGACGTGATGCTCAGCCTGCCGCTCCTGTTCATCATCCTCGTGGCGAGCCGGTTCTTCGGGAACGGCAACGTGCTCCTGATCATCATCATCTTCGGTCTGCTCAGCTGGATGGGCATCGCCCGACTGGTCCGGAGCCTGTTCCTGTCCATCCGCGAACGCGAGTTCATCGAGGCAGCGAAGGCGGTGGGTGTCCGCGACCGGCGGATCATCTTCCGGCACATCCTGCCGAACGCCATCAGCCCGATCGTCGTCTCGGCGTCGCTGATCATCGCCGGCAACATCATCGGTGAGGCGTTCGTCAGCTTCCTGGGCTACGGCGTCAACCCGATCTACCCGACCTGGGGCAACATCCTCTCGAACGCGCTGACGTTCATCCCGGTCGGCAACTGGTGGTGGCCGCTCTTCCCGGGCCTCGCGATCATCCTCACCGTCCTCGCCGTCAACTTCATCGGCGACGGCCTGCGTGACGCCCTCGACCCGCGGTCCCGGGCATGACGACGATCATCGAGGCGCCGGTGCCGCGGAGCGCGCCGCCGAAGTCCGACAACCTCCTCCTCGACGTCCGGAACCTGCGGACGCACTTCAAGGTGCTCGACGGCATCGTCCCCGCGGTCGATGGTGTGAGCTTCAGCCTCGAACGAGGGAAGAGCATCGGGATCGTCGGCGAGTCCGGGTCCGGCAAGAGCGTCACGGCCCTGACGATCATGCGGCTGCTCGACATCCCGCCGGCGGAGATCATGGCCGGCAGCGAGGTCTGGTTCGACGGTCGCGAGATCCTCGGCATGCCGCTCGACCAGATGCGGAAGATCCGCGGCAACGACATGGCGATGATCTTCCAGGAGCCGCTCACGAGCCTGAACCCGGTCTTCACGGTCGGCGTCCAGATCGCCGAGCAGGTCGTGCTCCACAAGAGGGTCAAGCGCAAGGAGGCGTGGGACCGCGCGATCGACTCGCTGAAGCTCGTCGGGATCCCCAGCCCCGAACGCCGGGTGAAGCAGTACCCCCACGAGATGTCCGGCGGCATGCGGCAGCGGGTGATGATCGCGATGGCGCTCTCCTGTGAGCCCAAGCTCCTCATCGCCGACGAGCCGACCACGGCCCTCGACGTGACGATCCAGGCCCAGATCCTGGAGCTGCTCAAGACGATCCAGGACCGGACGGATTCGGCCCTCATGCTGATCACCCACGACCTCGGCGTCGTCGCCGAGATGGTCGAGAACGTCATCGTGATGTACGCCGGTCAGGTCGTGGAGCAGGGAACGGTCGATCAGGTGCTCCTCGAGCCGCGGGCGCCCTACACCATGGGCCTGCTCGAGTCGATCCCGACCGTGGACAAGCGCGGTGGCCGGCTCTCCGCGATCAAGGGCACGGTTCCGTCGCCCTTCAACCTCCCGCCCGCGTGTCGCTTCGAACCCCGCTGCCCATTCCACTGGGACCTGTGCCGCGAGAAGGCGCCGGACCTCTACACGACCGATCAGCCCGGCCAGCTCGCCCGCTGCCATCTCCACACCCGCGAGGGTGAGAGCCGGCGCGGACCGGCGCTCGCCCAGCATCGCGCGGCGATGGAGACCGGCCCCGCCGTCGAGGAGGTCCGATGATCGAAGGGCAGGCGGATCAGCCAGCGAGCGAATCGGCGATGCCGGCAGGGGCGCAGGGGATGTCGGCAGCCGCTCCGGCGATGCCGGCCACGATGGCGATGCCCGCCGCGTCATCGAACACGGGACCGACGCTGCTCCAGATCCGCGGCCTGAAGAAGCACTTCCCCATCTACGGCGGACTCCTCCGTCGACAGATCGGCAATGTCTACGCCGTCGACGGCGTCGACTTCGACGTCAAGGCGGGCGAGATCTTCAGCCTGGTCGGCGAGTCCGGCTGCGGGAAGACGACGCTCGGCCGGACGTTGCTGCGCCTCACGGAGCCGACCGCGGGTTCGGTCCAGTTCGGCGACACGGACGTCACGAAGCTCACCGCCGACGAGCTGCGCCCGATGCGCGCGCGGATGCAGATCATCTTCCAGGACCCGTTCGGCTCCCTGAACCCGCGGATGCCGATCAGCGACATCATCGGCGAGGGCCTGCTCGCGCAGGGGATGAAGGACCGGAAGACGCGCGACAAGAAGGTCGAGGACTCGCTGGAAGTCGTCGGCCTGCGGCGGGACTACACCCGCCGCTATCCCCACGAGTTCTCAGGCGGCCAGCGCCAGCGCATCGGCGTCGCGCGGGCGCTCGCGCTGGAGCCCGAGTTCATCGTCTGTGACGAGCCGGTCTCGGCGCTCGACGTGTCGATCCAGAGCCAGGTCCTGAACCTGCTGCTCGACCTCCGCCGCGACTTCAACCTCACGTATCTCTTCATCAGCCACAACCTCTCCGTGATCCAGTACTTCAGCGACCGGGTCGGGGTGATGTACCTCGGCCGGATCGTCGAGCTCGGGACCGTCGAGGAGCTGTACCGGAATCCGCGCCATCCGTACACGGTCGCACTGCTCTCCGCGATCCCCGACCCGAACCCGCGCCGCCGCCGCAAGCGCCTCGTCCTCAAGGGCGATGTGCCGTCGCCGGCCGCACCGCCGTCCGGCTGCCGGTTCCATACCCGGTGCTGGCTCCGCGAGCGCCTTGGCAATCCCGAGCGTTGCGTGACCGAGGATCCGGCGCTCCGGCCGCTGACGCCCGGCCACGATGCCGCCTGCCACTTCTCCGAGGAGATCAGCGCGGAGATGGTCAGCCAGGCGGTCGCGACCCAATCCGTCGTCGAGACCGCGGTCGCCGACCCCGCATGACCCTTCGGCCGACGGCGTCGTCGGCACATCCCCGCGAACGCCGAGGTCCTGGTTCGCCGCGCCGCGCGGCTCGGGGTTGGCGTGCGCTCACCACTCGCGACGTGGTCGGGTTCGCCTCGGCGATGCTCGTCGTCGTCCTGCTCGTGGTCGCCTGCGGAGCGACGGCATCGCCGACCGGAGGGAGCGTCGGCTCGTCGTCCCCGTCACCGGCCGCCTCTGCAGGCACCACCGCCACGGGATCGGGCAGCAGCGGGCCCACGCCACAACCGACGCGCTGGCCGGCGGATGCCGTCCACGGCATTGCCGGCCTGGGCGCTGGTGACAACGAGATCGCCAAGGCCGTCGCGGACTTCTCGGAGGCCGTCGCGGCACAGGACCTCAAGCGGATGCGGGCCGCCGCGATCGGGCTCGACGCGCTCGTGTCCGGGCTCGGCCAGAGCGTCGATCGGATCGCGGGCTATGGGCCGATGGCCGGTCTTGCGTCGCAGTACCGTGCCGCGCTCGCCCCGATGTCGGACGGCTCCAGGCGCCTCGTCGCCGCGATCGATGGCGGGGATTCCTCGGGGATCGTCCAGGCGGTCGGACGGATCACCGAGGGGATGCAGGCCTACGGTGCGCTGCGGCCGCAGCTCTCCGACTGGGTGGACGAGCTGCCCGACCAGCAGCACATGCTCGTCGAGTAGGCGGCGCGCCGGCGCCCACGCGGGCCGCGCCCTTCCACGCGGAGGCCGCTAGTTCTTCGGCGCCTGGCCGGGGCCCGGCGCCGCCGGGATCGGCTCGCCGCGCTCGCCGGCGGCGCCGCGGAAGTGGCACGCCACGAAGTGCTCCCCACCGGCGTCGACCAGGGCCGGCTCCGTCGTCACGCAGACCTGCGGCCCACCCAGCTCCGCGCGAAGCTGGCAACGCGGGTTGAAGTGGCAGCCGCTCGGCGGGTTGACCGGCGACGGCACGTCGCCCCGGAGGATGATCCGCTTCCGCCGCAGCTCCGGGTCCGGGATCGGGATCGCCGACATCAGCGCCTGCGTGTAGGGGTGTTCCGGCGACGCGAACATCGCCCGCCGGTCCGCGAGCTCGACGATCTTGCCGAGGTACATCACGGCGACGCGATCGCTGATGTGCTCGACGACCCCCATGTTGTGGGCGATGAACAGGAACGTCAGTCCGAGCTCCCGCTGGAGCGCCTTCAGCTCGTTGAGCACCTGCGCCTGGATCGAGACGTCGAGCGCCGACACCGGCTCGTCGCAGACGACAAGGTCCGGCCGCAGGACGAGCGCCCGCGCGATCCCGATCCGCTGGCGCTGACCGCCGGAGAACTCGTGGGGATAGCGGCGGGCGTGGTACGGCGCCAGACCGACGAGATCCATGATCTCGGCGACCCTCGTCCGGCGCTCGGCCGGCGTCCCCAGGCCGTGGATCCGCAGCCCTTCGCCGATGCTGTCGCCGATCGGGGTGCGCGGGTCCAGGGATGCATACGGGTCCTGGAAGATGATCTGCATCCGGCGCCGATAGGGCTTGAGCGCCGAGCCGCGGAGGTTCGTGATGTCCGTGCCGTCGAAGGTGATCGAGCCGGAGGTCGCGTCGAGCAGCCGGAGCAGGACCCGGCCGACCGTCGTCTTCCCGCAGCCGGATTCGCCGACGAGCCCCAGGGTCTCGCCGCGTCGGATCGAGAACGAGACGCCGTCGACCGCCTGGACCTGGGCGACGGTCCGCTGGAGCACCCCGCCGCGGATCGGGAAGTGCTTGACGAGGTCGCGGACCTCGACGAGCGGGGGCGACGACGCCGAGACGTGAGGCCTCGTGCCACTGTGGGGAGCGACCGTCGCGGTCATGCCCCGCGCTCTCCCGAGAGGGACGCGCCAGCCGCGGCAACACCGCCGTCCGCCGCCGCGCCGGTCGCGAGCACGACCTCTGCCGGCACCTCGGTCCGCGGGACCCAGCCCTCGGGCCGCGGGAGCAGCTTGCCGTTGACGTCGTGGTAGAGCCAGCACCGCACGTCGTGGCCCGGCGAGAGCCGGTGGAGCCCGGGATGGACGTCGATCGCCATCGCGTTGTCCTCGGCGACGCGCGAGGCACAGCGCGGGGCGAAGCGGCAGCCCTTCGGGACCTCGATCAGGTTCGGGACGTTGCCGGGGATGACCGCGAGATCCTCGCGGACGTCCCCGACGACCGGGATCGACCCGATCAGGCCCCGGGTATAGGGGTGAGCCGGGTGCCGGAACAGCGTCGTGACATCGGTCTGCTCGACGATCTCGCCGGCATACATGACCGCCACGCGGTCGCACATCTCGGCGACGACGCCCAGATCGTGGGTGATCAGGATGACCGCGGTTCCGGTCTGCTCCCGGAGGTTCCGCATCAGGTCCAGGATCTGGGCCTGGATCGTGACGTCGAGGGCGGTGGTCGGCTCGTCGGCAATCAGCAGCTCCGGCTCGCAGGCGAGCGCCATCGCGATCATCACCCGCTGCGCCATCCCGCCCGACATCTCGTGGGGGAAAGACTTGAGCCGCCGCTCGGGATCCGGGATCCCGACCATGCGGAGCAGCTCGAGGGCCCGCGCGCGGGCGGCGCCGCGCTTCATCCCGCGATGGATCTCGAGCACCTCGCCGATCTGTCGCCCGACGTCCCAGACGGGATTCAGCGACGACTGCGGCTGCTGGAAGATCATGCTGATCCGATCGCCGCGGAGCTTCCGCATCGCGTCCGGGCCGATCGTGAGCAGGTTCTGGCCGTCGAACCAGACCTCGCCCGCCTCGACGCGACCGGGCCGGCTGACGAGACCCATGATCGAGAGCGACGTGACGCTCTTGCCGCAGCCGGACTCGCCGACGAGGCCCATGATCTCGCCGCGGTCGACGTGGAAGTCGATGCCGTCGACGGCGTGGACGATGCCATCGCGCGTGTGGAACGACGTCCGAAGGCCCTTCACCTCGAGCAGCGGCCGGTCGCCGCGTTCGCGCCGCGGTCGGCGAAGGGACGCCGGGACGAGCTCCTCGATCGCCGTCCGATCGAGATCCGCGCCGAGCTGTCCGGGTTCGGGCGTGGAGGCGGGCCGGGCCGGGGGCGACGTCGTCACCGGTTCAGCCTCGGGTCCAGCGCGTCGCGGAGCCCGTCGCCGAGCAGGTTGAAGCCGAGCACGGTGAGGGTGATTGCCAGGCCCGGAGCGAGGATCACGTGCGGCGCGTTGAACAGCTGCTGCGACTCGATGCTGATCATCGAGCCCCATTCGGGCCGGGAGAGGTCGCCGGTCACGCCGACGAAGGACAGGGCGGCGATCTCGAGCACGGCGCCGCCGATGCCGAGCGTGCCCTGGACGATCAGTGGAGTGAGCGAGTTCGGCAGGATCCGCCGGGTCAGGATCCCGACCGGCGATTCACCGAGCGCGCGTGACGCCGTCACGTAGTCCGATTCGCGCACGGACAGCACCGATGAGCGCATGACCCGGGCATAGATCGGCACGGACACGATGCCGATCGCGAGCAGCGCATTCGTCAGTGACTGGCCGGCCGCGGTGACGATGGCGATCGCGAGGAGGAGCGAGGGGAACGCCAGGATGACGTCCATGAACCGCATCAGGACGTTGTCCACCCAGCCGCCGACGTAGCCCGCGATCGCCCCGATCAGCGAGCCGACGACGATGGCAAAGCCGATCGCGGCGAACCCGATCGCGAGCGACGTCCGGGCACCGAAGACGACGCGGCTGAAGACATCCCGGAAGTTGCCGTCGACACCGAACAGGTGCTCGGGCTTCGCCGCCGGGCAGCCCAGCAGATGGATGCACGGCGCTGCCCGCTTCACGATTCCCTGCTCGACGCCGAGCAGTGGTCGATCGGGATCGTGGGTGGCGATGACCGGCGCAAAGATCGCGACGAGGATCAGGAGCGTCAGGATCGCGAGGCCGACATCGGCCGAGCGCTGGCGGAGGATGTTGCCGAGCGTGTCCCGCCAGAGGCTCGCCGGCTGGGTGCGAGCGAGGGAATCGGCGGCGAGCGTCGGCGCGCTCGTCCCAGGCGTACCGGCCGGCAGCGCACCGCCGGGCCGGAGCGGATCCGTGGTGGCGGTCATCGGAGCCGGATCCGGGGGTCGAGGAATCCGTACGACACGTCGACGATGAGGTTCACGACGACGTACGCGACCGCGACGATCAGGATGAAGCCCTGGATCACGACATAGTCCCGGCCGGTGATCGCCTCGAAGAGCGTCCGGCCGACGCCGGCCAGGTTGAACGTCGATTCCGTCAGGACCGCGCCGGCGAACAGCGCCCCGAGCTGGAGCCCGATCACGGTCACGACGGGCAGCAGCGCGTTCCGCGTCGCATGGCGGATCACGACTCCGCGTTCGCGGAGGCCCTTCGCCCGGGCCGTCCGGACGTAGTCCTGGCCGAGGACCTCGAGGAGGCTGGAGCGGGTGATCCGGGCGATGATCGCGAGCGGGATCGTCCCGAGCGCGATCGCGGGCAGGATCAGGTGGCGGATCGCATCGACGAGCGGACCCCACTGGCCGGTGATCAGGGCGCTGAACGTGTAGATGCCGGAGAGGAAGTCGAGGACTCCGCGGACGATCCCGGTCGTTCCCGTCAGGCCCCACACCTCGACGAGCGGCGCGACCTCGACACCCGCGCTGAGCCGGCCGGACGCCGGCAGCGACAGGGGCGTGTTCTTCAGGAGCAGCGCGAAGATGAACTGCAGGAAGAGGCCCAGGACGAAGACCGGCATCGAGACGCCGAGGTTGGCGACGACCATCGCCCCGACGTCGACCGGTGAGTTGCGCCGGATCGCCGAAGCGATCCCCAACGGGATGCCGACGACGATGGCGAAGAGGAGCGCCCAGACCGTCAGCTCGACGGTCGTCGGCAGGCGCTCGATGAGCAGCTCCGTGACCGGCCGCGAGTGCTTGATCGACTCGCCGAGATCGCCCCGCGACAGCTGCCCGAGATAGATCCCGAACTGGACCGGGATCGGCTGGTCCAGCCCGTAGCGACGGATGAAGTCGTCGCAGACGGCGTCGGTCGCGCGCTCGCCCAGGACGGCCCGGCAGGGATCGCCGGGGACGATCCGCGACAGGGCGAACACGAGGAACACGAGCCCGAACAGGACCGGGATCGTCACGAGCAGGCGGCGGACGATGAAGCGGGTCACGTCGGGGACGTCACTCCGGTCGGCACACGGCGGATGGACGCTTCAGGCCGGCGACGCTGCCGGCCCGGTGATGATGAACGAACGGGGCGCCGCTTGCGCGACACCCCGTTCGTGGTGCTCTCGGAAGCCGGGGGCCTACGAGGAGGGCGGTGGCGGGTTGAGGAAGCCGCCGAACAGGCCGGGGAAGTACTCGAACGCGCCGGACCGGCCGACGTGGTTCTTGTTCTTCGTGTCCCACTGGGCGGCGAAGCTGGCCACGACGTCGTTCGCATCGAACGCGGCGCCGTCATGGAAGGTGACGCCGTCCCGCAGGGTGCAGGTCCAGGTCGTCAGCTCCGTGTTCGGCTTGCACTCGGTCGCGAGCGCCGGCTCGACGTCCGTGCCGCCGACCTTGTACGCGTAGAGCGACTCGGTGACCGCCTCGCACGCCCGAAGCGTCTCGCCGTCCGTCTCGTCGCCGCAGTACAGGCTGAGCGGTTCGGCGTTCTGCATCCAGACGAGGTTGGGCCGATCGGCGGCCTTCATCACCGAGAAGATCTCGTTGCTGAGGGGCGACGCATGGGCGCCGGTGACGTCGGCCTTGAAGACCGTGCCGGAGCCACCGTGGGCCACGATGACCGCCGGGACGTGCTGCTTGATGAGGTTGTTCGCCTCGGTGTACGCCGCCTTGCGGGTGGCGTCATCGGCCGACTGGGCGCCCTTGTTCAGGGCCGCGACGATGTCGTCGAACGGCTTGCCGAACTTCTTGCCCGAGCCCGAGCCGAAGTGATAGTCGAGGAAGTTGGTCGGGTCCGGATAGTCCGCGCCCCAGCCGAGGAGCCACAGGCCCGGCAGCGTGCCCGCCGCGTTCGCATCGAGGAACGCGCCGGATTCCTGGAGGTCCAGGTCGACGTTGATGCCGAGGTTGTTCTTCAGCTGGGCCTTGATCGCGGTCGCGATCTGCGGCGGATCCGGGAGATAGCCGCGGACGGCCGCCCGGAACGACAGCTTGTACGTCTTGCTGAAGTCGAAGTTCGCCGCCTGCAGGAGCTGCTTGCCCTGCGTGGCGTCGAAGTCCCACGTGTCCTCGCCCTCGCATCCGAAGGGGATGGCGCACGGCGTGAAGTGGGTCGCGACCTCGGAGCCTTCCGGATAGTAGTTGTCGACCAGCTCCTTCCGGTTGATGCCGAGCGCGATCGCCTTGCGGACGTTCTCGTCGGTCCACGGAGCGACCGTGTCGTTCATCCCGATGAAGAGGGTGTTGAGGCCCTCGCGCGGGTAGAACTTCACGTCCGCGTTCGACTTGATCGCGGCGATGTCGTCCGTGCCGGGGTTGTCGATGCCGTCGACGCTGCCGGACTGGAGCTCGAGCCAGCGCTGCGCGGCCTGGTCGCTCCAGCGGAACTCGAGGCCCGGGGTCTGGGCCTTGTCGCCCCAGTAGTTCGGGTTGGCCTCGAAGACGATCCGGTTGCCCTTCTCCCAGCTCTTGAGCTTGTAGGGGCCGGTGCCGTTCGGCTGCGTGAGGTACGACTTGTCAGCCGCGTGCTTGTCCAGATAGTCGTTGTCCTGGATCCCGAAGGCGCTGAACGCGACCTTCGACAGGAACGCGACGTCCGGCGAGCACAGCTGGAACTCGACGGTGTGGCGGTCGACCGCCGTGATCTTCTTGAACTCGCCGCTGTACGGCGCGGTGCCGCACGGAGCCTCGCCGGTCGTCGGGTAGACCGAGCCGGTGAATGGGGCCTCGCTGACCGCCTGGCTGGCCGGGGCGGTGCTCGGGGTCGTCGCCGCAGAAGCGGCGGAGCTCGGCGATGGGCTCGCCGATCCGCCACAGGCGGCGAAGACGATCGCGATCGTGCCGATGGCGGCAAGAGGCGACCACCTCGTGGTTCGGGACATGCACTCCTCCTCAAACGGCTCCCTGGCCGGGCTGCGTCGCATTCGCGTCCCTGGTCGGAGCGTCCGTTCCGCGCGCGTTCGGCCCACGGGCCGCTGGTCGCGGGTGCCGGGTAGCCTAGCACGCGTGCACGGCGACGAGCCATGCTTGCGACGCCTTGTCGGAGAGGTACTCGGACGGCTATCGGATCGTTCAATCACGGTCGTCCCGGCTATGCTCCGGCCGTGCAGACGTTGCGAGTGGCGCTCGCCCAGATCGCGCCCCGGCTCGGGCTGTTCGACGAGAACCTCGAGCAGCATCTCGCGCTCATCGAGGACGCTCGCGGGCAGGGTGCCGGTCTCGTCGTCTTCCCGGAGCTGGGCCTGACCGGGTACCTCCTCCAGGACCTCGCGTCGGAGGTCGCGATCCGGCTCGACGATCCGCGTCTCGCCCGGCTCACGGCAGCGACCGACGGGCTCTCGGTAATCGTCTCCTTCGTCGAGGAGTCGGCCGACCACCGGCTGTTCATCGCGGCGGCGCTGCTCGAGGACGGGCGGATCCGGCACGTCCATCGGAAGCTGTTCCTGCCCACGTACGGGCTGTTCGACGAGCGGCGGTTCTTCGCCGCGGGCGATCTCCTGCGGGCGACGCCGTCGCGGCTCGGGGTCGGGATCGGGATGGCGGTGTGCGAGGACTTCTGGCACCTCACCGTGCCCCAGCTCCTCGCCCTCGACGGCGCCCAGATCCTCGTCAACGTCTCGTCGTCGCCGGGCCGCGATCTCGCGGCGACGAACGAGGTCGGGCTCGGGACCGCGACCTCGTGGCGGACGCTGATGCGGACCTACGCCCAGCTCACGACGTCGATCGTGATCTTCTGCAACCGGGTCGGTGTGGACGAGTCGATCTCGTTCTGGGGTGGCTCGGAGATCATCGCTCCGAACGGCCAGGCGATCTTCGGCGCGCCGCTGTTCGAGGAAGGGCTGTTCGTTGTCGACGTTCCGCTGGCGGATCTCCGCCGCGAACGGGTGACGCTGCCGCTCCTCCGCGACGAGCGGCCGGAGCTGCAGGTCCGCGAGCTGTCCCGGATCGTCGCGGAGCGCGCGGGTCTGGCTCCGGACTCCACCGCCGACGACCTCGCCGAGTCCGGGCTCGATGTCGCGCCGGGTGACCCGGTCCACGCCCCGATCGGCTTCCGGGAGATGGACGCGGCGACTCCTGCGCGCGGGCCCGCGCCTGCGCCCGGACCTGCGGCCGCCCCGGCGCCCGCGCCCGGGCCGGCTCCAGGGCCTGCGCCC